>JBILBU010000089.1:0-3463 GCA_044353505.1 Chitinophagaceae bacterium
TTGTGGTAAGTAAAAATGGGCCTAATGATGTCCAATAGCATAGAAACAAAATTAATGTATTTACTTGTTCAAAACACAATATCAGAAAAGTCAATAATGGTGTAGTTTTGCACCATAAACCATTGGGGATAAGGGATCAAATGCTCAACTAAGCGACTGATTTTCTTCATAACAACTACATTCAATGAACGAAAATTTAAAGCTCAACATCAGTTACAAGCAAATACTGCAAATGTCGCTACCAATTAGTTTTGCAATTTTGGTACCCCAGTTTAATTTTTTAATAAACAGTTTTTTTCTGTCCCAACTAGGCCCAGGTTATCTTGGTGCAGCCGGAATTACGGGAGTTTATTACCTAATATTTTCAGTTATAGGTTTTGGACTCAATAATGGCCTTCAAGCACTAATTTCACGAAGAGCCGGACAGGATAGAAGCACCGAAATAGGTGCCCTTTTCATGCAAAGTATATACATCATTCTAGCCATCGCAGCTTTTGGAATGATCATCACCTATGTGTTTTCACCAATACTCTTTGATAGTTTTACCGACAAGGCGTTATCTAGTCAGGCCACCGGATTCCTTAACATTAGAATTATTGGCCTCCCGTTCTTGTATCTGTATCAAATGAGAAACGCCTTATTGGTTGGAACAAACCAAAGTAAGCTGCTCATTTGGGGTACGCTTTCTGAAACCATATCCAATATAGTACTTGACTATGGACTTATTTTCGGAAATCTTGGTATGCCTAAACTTGGCTTTAATGGTGCTGCCTATGCGAGTGTTGCAGCTGAAATTATAGGAATGGTTGTTGTATTTTTAATCATCAGAGCTAAGGGAATGAATGAGCGTTTTTTGTTATTTAAGTCTTTCAAGTTTGATTGGAATCATTGTAAAACAATTCTTATCCAATCTTCACCGCTTATCCTTCAGTATGCCATCAGCATAATTAGTTGGGAGTTTTTTTTCATACTCATTTCACATGATGGCAGAATGGAATTGGATATCAGTCAGCTTATGAGGCTAATATTCGGCTTTTATGGAATCTTTATTTGGGCATTTGCTGCCACCGCAAATACCATGGTGTCAAATATTATTGGACAAGGATTACAATCACAGGTTCTAACACTGATAAAACGAATTGTTATTTTAAGTGCAGGATCAACATTGGTTATTTTCATTCCTGCACAACTATTTACAAAGGAAATTCTATCGCTGATTAGTTCAGACCCTATTTTTATAAGTGCAGCAACACCTGTACTTAGAATTGTTTCAGGCGCTATCTTGATGATGTCTGTTTCCAGCGTATGTCTAAATTCGGTCACCGGCACCGGGAATACCCAAATTAATCTGCTGATAGAGGCATTTACAATAATAGTTTACTGCCTTTATGTCTATTTTGTTATGGAAGTATATAATCTTTCTCTGGCCTGGGGTTGGGCATCAGAGTGGGTGTATTGGTCAACAATTTTTATATTTTCATTTGCTTATCTAAAAAGTGGACGCTGGAATAATCTTAAGAGTAGAAGTATCTAACCCAGATCGGTTTTCACACAAACAATAAAGACGTCTTGATGGACGTCATTATTAATTTACTTCAGGAATTTTATCATTTATCTATTCAGAAGGTGGTGCGGGAGTATTTGCAACCTTCTTTTTTGCTGTTTTAGGTGCAATAATCATGAGCATTCTCTTCCCTTCAAGCTTAGGCAATCCTTCTACCTGACCAACTTCTGCTAAACGCTCAGCGAATTTCAGGAGTACAAGTTCACCCCTTTCTTTGAACATGATTGCACGACCTTTAAATTGAACATAGGCTTTCACCTTATTTCCTTCTTTCAGGAAGTTTTCCGCATGCCTAGCTTTGAAATCAAAGTCGTGGTCATCGGTTCCAGGCGTAAAACGGATTTCCTTCAATTCAGCCGATTTACTTTTGGCCTTCATGTCTTTTTCCTTACGCTTTTTGTCGTACAAAAACTTATTGTAATCGATGATTTTACATACGGGAGGATCTGCTTGCGGAGATATTTCAACCAGATCGAGCTCTAGTTGCTGGGCCATTTTTAAAGCATCCTGGGTAGGATAAACACCCATGGTTACATTTTCACCAACGAGGCGAACCTGTGCAACTCTAATAAAATGATTGATGCGGTGCTCTGCTTCTTTTCTTGGGATGAATCTTCCTCTTGGTCCACCTGAACCTGGGCGATTGAAAGGTCTATTAGATAATGCCATAGTTTGTTTCGGATTTCCTGACGGCAACAGGGGGCGTCCGTTTTCTTGTTTTATTTAATTGGATTGCCGATTAATAATTTCCGCGGTTAAGGTAGACAATATTTCTGATACTGAACATTGACCAGCATCACCTTTACCTTGTCTTCTGACTGAAACTGATCCATCGGTAACCTCTTTCTCCCCAATAATCAGCATATATGGAACTTTCATCAGTTCAGTATCCCGAATTTTCTTTCCGATTTTTTCTCCTCTATCATCAACCTCTGAACGGATTCCAGCTTCTAGAAGCTGTTTATTCACAGATAAAGCATAGTCATTAAATTTGTCACTGATGGGAAGTAATTTGACTTGAACGGGTGAAAGCCACAAGGGAAATTTTCCTGCATAGTGTTCAAGGAGAAAACCAATAAAACGTTCATGGGTTCCCAATGGTGCGCGATGAATGATTAAAGGAGTTTCAGCATGGTTGTCTTTATTTGTGTATTCGAGGCCAAATCGTTTACCCTGGGCAAAATCTACCTGATTGGTGGCAAGCGTGAATTCTCTCCCGATCGCACTCCAGATTTGAACGTCTATTTTGGGTCCGTAAAAAGCGCCTTCATCAGGAACTTCAACAAACGGGATATTTGATTCAATCAGAACTTTACGAACCATGTTTTCAGTTTCTATCCACAATGCTGGTTCATCAATATATTTCTGACCGAGTTTTGCGGGATCATGCAAACTCAGGCGCATCACATATTTTTCGATTCCAAAAATCTTGAAATATTTGATATACATTTCGTTTACAGCCCTAAATTCCTTGGCAAAATCGTCTTTTGAGCAGTATATATGTGCATCGTTCATGTGCAAACACCGCACCCTCATGAGTCCGAATAATTCTCCACTTTGTTCATACCGATAGCATGTTCCATATTCGGCAAGCCTAAGGGGTAAATCCTTGTAGCTTCTGCTTTCTGCACTAAAAATCTTGTGGTGGTGCGGGCAATTCATTGCCTTGAGATAGTATTTGACTCCCTCTAGTTCCATTGGGGGATACATACTTTCTTGGTAATATGGCAAATGACCACTAGTGAGATACAAACTTTCCTTTGCAATGTGAGGAGTTACTACACGCTTGTAACCAGCAGCAGTTTCAGTTTGCTTGGCTAAATTTTCAAGCTCTTCAATAATAATTGTTCCATTGGGCATCCACAAAGGGAGACCAGGTCCGATATCGTCGTCAAAGGT
>JBILBU010000090.1:0-3448 GCA_044353505.1 Chitinophagaceae bacterium
AAAATCGATAAACCGATTCTCCTCTTCTTGCACTGCTGGGATCTTCTTTTGTAGATACATTTTTGTGATGCCCCTTGTTGTGTTCTATGTAAAAATGCATGTACAGGGATGTGAGCAGTAAGGCCTTTGCCATATTTCGCTCGTAGAGATGTTTTCTATGGCCAAGCTCATGACCAACGTTGATGCCAAATGTGCCACAGAGAAGGCCCATGACTAAAATTCTTCCAATCAGCTCCATGCTACTGAGCGATGAATCTTGAACAGAAAACAAGAACATGGCCAATGCACCATACTGAAGCGGTACCATCATGTAAAGCCAAATATCATATATCCTGTCTTCTTTAGCCACCTGTTCTTCTGCAGCATCAAGGTTTTCTGTTTTGGGCGAAACCAGCAATTCTATGAAAGGAATAAAAGCCCATACGTAAAGCAAAGGCCATGCAATTGCCCAACCTGTTTGGGTGAAGGCAAAATAAGACAGCACATAGATGCTAATAGGGGCTGCAAACTTTAAGGCTCGAATACGCATGATCATGGATTTATGTTGTTATTCAGTTTTCTCCTCTTTTATTGCTATTCTGTACAATAGAAATGCCATTGAAAAAAATAACAATGTTCCCAATAGATAATAACCATGTTCTCCCAATATTGTTGTGAGGGACGATTCAAGGCTTAGGTAGTTTAAATTTTTCGCAATGGTTTCATTGGCTGAGAGGAATGCTATAATCACTCCGGCAATCGCCCCTCCTGCAACCAATCCTGTTGCAAATAAGTTGCCTTTTCTTAAGTCTTCCTCTTCGTCAATCTGCTTCTTTTTATTCTTCTTCGCATCAACCAGTCCCCGTATTGCACCACCGATGAAGATGGGCAGTGTGGTTGACAATGGCAGATAAATACCAATTGCAAAACTTAGTGCCTTTATGCCACAGAGTTCCATGACTACAGCTATTGCTACGCCCACCAATACAAACTGCCAATCGAGGTTGAACGACAGGATTCCCTTGATTAATGTTGCCATCAATGTTGCTTGTGGCGCTGCATATTGGTCTGTGCCAATGGCATGATAAATTCCAGATGAAATCATTTCCTGTGTTGGGGTATCAAGTACTTTGATTGTAAATCCAATCGCAATTGAAGAAACAATGGCACCGATGAACAAGGCGATTTGTTGTGCACGCGGCGTTGCTCCAAGAATATATCCTGTTTTTAGGTCTTGGGATGTAGCTCCGGCATTTGCTGCAGCAATGCAGATGATTCCCCCCACTACAAGTGCCATGGGTTCATACACCTTGCCTGTCCATCCGATAGCAATGAAAACAAGACAAGTGCCCATGATGGTGGCGATGGTCATGCCAGATATGGGATTGTTTGAGGATCCAATCAATCCAACAATTCTCGATGATACGGTTACAAAAAAAGCACCGAAAAAAACAACAAGTATGCCCAATATCAATTTGCTTAAGATCCCTTCGCCAGGCACCTGAGGCATGATGGTCATCAGCAAGATCAATCCCAAGCTACCCCAAAGAACAAACTTTAGGGAGAGGTCTCTTTCTGTTCTGAGTACTTTCTTTGTCTCTTCATTTCCTGAGCGCATACTTCCAATGCTTCCCTTAAAAGATGATATGATGGTTGGAATGGTTTTGATTAGGGTGATGAAGCCCCCTGCAGCAACTGCGCCAGCTCCAATCTGTCTGACGAATGCCCTATAGATTGCAACAGCATAATCGCTGAATTGATGTGTTACCGGATCCCAACCTCCTGGTCCTCCTGGTGTGGCAATATCTTTCAGATACCCCAATTTGATCAGTTGATTGGCAATTACATCTTCGGGTACTATCGTAGCGAGTAGTGGGTTGAAAACGAACCAAGTGAGCACACTTCCTGCAACGAGTACGCCTGCAATTTTTGGACCAATAATATATCCAACACCCAGGTATTCAGGTGTTATCTCTCCACTCACCTTGGCTGAAGGAAGGTACTTGTTAGCTTGTGATGTGATATAAGAAGGGGTATCAGCAATCAGGTGTAATATTTTTTGTAAAAAGGCATATGCGGTTGCAACGCCAAGTCCTGTGAAGGCTGTCTTTGCAAAGTTTCCTCCTTTTTCTCCTGCCTTTAACACTGAAGCACAGGCAGTTCCTTCAGGATAGGGGAGTGTGTTGTGCTCTTTTACAATCAGCGCGCTTCTCAATGGAATCATCATCATGGTTCCAAGCATGCCGCCAAAGATGGCAAGAATCAAAATGGTGAGGTAATTGAAATAGTCAGCGCTGTTGCTTTCGCTTAAAAAAAGGAACCCAGGTAAAGTGAACACAACACCTGCTGCAATGCTTTCGCCTGCAGACCCAGTGGTTTGGATGATGTTGTTTTCCAGAATAGTTGTTTTAAGAAATAGCTTACTCATTGCAATAGACATTACTGCAATCGGAATTGATGCAGATACGGTGAGTCCGGCTTTTAAAGCAAGGTAAACTGTAGCAGCTCCAAAAATGATGCCAAAAAAAGATCCAGTAATGACTGCCTTTAGCGTGAACTCTTTCATCGCAGTTTCGGGAGATACAAAAGGGTAGAATTTCTTTTCTGACATAAAATTGGGCTTTAGATTTTGTTATTTCAGCTCTGGATTATTCATCATTTTTTGAAGCCATCTAGTCAACAGAAAAAGAATGAGCGAGGCGAGTCCTGATAGCACTACAAACAGTATAAAAAAATCGTACATGTTGTTCATTTCATATCCCAAAAAACTTGTTGTTCCTTTTTCAGGATAAAGGGCGCTGAGCTGTCCGGCAAGTTTATTGGCAAAGGCATTGGCAAGAAACCATACCGCCATGAGCAGTGAAGCTATTTTAAGTGGAGCAAGTTTGTTGACCAATGAAAGTCCGATTGGCGAAAGACAAAGTTCCCCCCAAGTGTGCAGCGCATACATTCCGATCAGCCACATCATGCTAACTTTTATGCCCGGTTGAACATCTTTTACACCTATGGCAATCCAGAGATAGCCTATTGATAGAAGAAACAATCCCAATGCCATCTTGGTGGGGGAAGCAAGGTCATGCTTGCCTAGTTTGATCCATATCCAGGCAAAGAGTGGGGCAAAGACGATCACAAAAATGGAGTTCAATGATTGGAAAAAGCTTGCAGGTACGGTATAAAAACCCAGGTTGCGTTGTGTTTGTTCATCCGCAAAAAAGGTCAGGGATGCTCCTGCTTGTTCAAACGCGCTCCAAAAAAAGATCACGAAAAAAGAGAGTATAAAAATTACGCCTACTTTTTTCTTGTCTAGTGGAGAGAGCGACTTATCGCCAAAGATCACCACCAGGATGAGGAGCAATGCTGCGATGAGCAGATAGAAAATATAGCTGAATATCTTAGCATCGATATACAGTAGGGCAATCATTACAGAAGAAAACACGCCGATTCCAAGTGCACCAAACAAAGGGTTTAG
>JBILBU010000091.1:0-3401 GCA_044353505.1 Chitinophagaceae bacterium
TTTCATAAAAAGCAACTTCCTCGGAACATCGGGGCAAAATAGGATGTGTTACTGAGTGGCTGCCGATAGTAATATATTTTGATGCTGAAATTGAAATCAACTCTTCTTTCGTCATCGCCTCGCGTTCTAGAAAAATACAAGACCGGATGGTAGACAGCATTTTTATACGATAATCGTTATTCTGCTTCTTGAGGGGTTCAACTGCCCACTGAGAGATTCCTAATTTTTTTGCTTTTGAAACATAAGACCACCAATACCCGCCCCCATGCTCTATTGGATCAGTAGAAACGAATATAGTTACTGGTATGTGGAGGTCGTCAGCCACATCTACGATATTATCCAAGTTATTTCTCCATCCATCATCAACAGTTAATATCACTGCGCCTTCAGGTAAACTTATTTCACCTAAGGCAAACTGCTGCAATTCTTCTAGTGATATAAAATAAAACCCATTTCGTTGCAACCATTTGACACATGAAAGAAATAGATGCCTGGAAGGATCGTGAAAAAATATTGAAAGAATCAACTTATCCCTGAATATCCTCTTTCTGGCACGTCGCACAAAACCAAATGTGAATAAGAGAACTGCAAAGCAATAGGCCAGTAGATTTCTGATACTTTTTTGCATAAATTAATCTGAACGGCAATTAAATAAAAATGTGAAATAACAGAAGCGCTAAGAGATTGTATTCTTTGCTCTATAGGGATAGTCGACCACTTCAATATTTGAAATATTCAGTTCGGCCATAACTGAATAGCCCAATGAAGGCAGATGAAGTTTAACCTTGTTGTTATGGATATCTGTTATTTGCCCATGACTATTTACAAGCGGCCCGCTAATTACCCTGACACGATCATTTACATTTACTGTTATTTTTTCAAGTTTCACATTTGAATGCTCCCCCATAAATAGTCGAATAGATTCTATCTCGTCATTCCTTACAACCGCTGGCTGCCCCAGCCAATAAACAAAATTTACAATGTCGCTTGTTGTTTGTTTAATGGTATTGAAATTAGAGGCATGCGCTTTTACAAAGACATAGGAGCTGAATAATGGCTCATGGACAATCTTGCGCCTATCTGACCATTGCCTTACTACTCGATTTAAAGGACAGTAATTTTCAATGCCGCGTTTAGTCAATTGAGCTGCAATTTTTTTCTCACAACGAGATCTTGTATACAATACATACCATTTCATATCCATGTCAATTCATTTATATATTGTAATTATATTACAGTCGTTTTAATTTTTACCTGGTCAAAAATGGCTCCGCCACGCTGGCCTACACAGGCCAAGCACCTTAAAAATCATCACTCATTTAACTTGCTAAAACTGGACGATTACTAGCATTCTTTAGGTTATACGCATCGCCGTATACATAACCATAGCTATAGCCAAAGCCATAGCTAGTGTTCAGATACCCCCTGGTTTTAATACCATTAAATATAATAACAGGATCCTTTAAAGGAGTTGTTTTGCTATTGATATCAATCCGCTTCAATAGCGATTTTGGCGAATAGTCATGTCGCACAACATAGACAGTTAAGCTGCACAACTGTGATAACATATGTGCATCTGTTACAAGAATAGCTGGTGCAGTATCAATGACAACTACATCAAACTGATTCTCAAGTTTCTGAATTAGGTTTTCAATTTTTCCATTTGCCAGCAACTCAGATGGATCGCTCCTTAACGTGCCTGCATTTAAGAAAAAAAGATTTTCGTATCCCGTTATGGGAGTGATGGTAGTCGAAAGGTCTGCATCACCGGTGAGGTAGTCTGTCACTCCCTTGCCGCCGGCAAATGAAAATATTTCACCCAGTGAGGAGTTGTGTAAATCAAGATCAACCAAAACCACACGCTTACCGGTTAAAGAGAAACTGATTGCCAAATTTGCAGCTACATAGCTTTTGCCTTCGCCAGAAATACTTGAAGTAATCAACACGGTTTTCCGGTTATGACCAATACCGCGATGATTTAGGGCATATCTGATCTTTCTAAACTCCTCTGCGCTGTATGAGCGCTTACCGGATTCTACAACCAAGGGCTTACCGGATTTATTAAACATGAGCTCGCCAATAATTGGAATAGCAGTTAGTGATTCAATGTCTTGCCGAAACAAAATTGTAGTATTCAAAGTCTCTCTAGCCCCTACCAAGCCAATTGGAAATGCAAAAATGGCAACAAAAAGTGCAGAAAAGACAAGCATTCGATTTGGACTAACCGGCAGATCAAAGGCCTGTGCATAATTTACCACTCTGCTATCCGTAATTTTAGAAGCATATGACAGCTCGCTTTCTTCGCGTTTTTGAAGAAGAAAAGAATAGATATCACTTTTTATCGACTTATCCCTACTGATTTCAAGCAACTCTCGTTCCTTCATAGGAATACTATGAAGCATACTCCTATAGGTGCTATTAGCCTGATCTAGTGATTGTTTACTAGATTCAATACCTCGCCGATAGCTCTCAATATTTTCAATGATTCGTCTTTTTGTTACAGCAATCTGATCGTTTACAGATACTAAAATTGGATTGTTTTCGGCAACTGTTTTTTTAAGCTTTTCCCGCTCAAGTTGTGAAGCATGTAAGCTGTTTACCAACTGAGATAAAGTAGGGTCAGAAACACCCAAGGAAGCCGGAAGAATTCCTGTATTGTTATCATCTTGACTTATTTGAAATTCAAGCAAATCAATTACAGACAATTGCATCTCTAGATCACTAATCCGTTGATCGTTTGTACCAACATTCTGCAAAAATATTTGGCCCTGTGCCCCGATATCTACAGCTCCACTACTTCCCTTGTATTGCTGTATTTTTGATTCTATCAAATCAAGGTCAGATCCAACAATAGCTAACCTGGATTCAATAAAGGCAAGTGTAGTTTTCGCCAATGCATTTTTCTCACTTATTAATACGTTATTGTATGCCGTAATAATCTCATTTAGTATGTCTTCGGATAATGTAGGGAGTTTGTCTCGGTAACGAAGATCGATGACACTGGATAATTTGTTTGTTGCAGTAACCTTTAGATTATCAAGTATATTTTCTGTCGTCCTTTTTTTGTCGAGCAACAAAAAATAATATGGTTTATCGGGCTCTACGTCGATATAATATATAGAGGGAGTAAATTTTAATTTTCCGTATTTGGTATCCACCCATTCCCCAATAGCAAAAATCATCGTATCGTTTATTCTTACAACACCAGAATTTTTATCTACCCTAAAAAAGAATTTTTCTTCATTGATTGGGATCGAGTCTAAATTAAGGGCTTCTACCTGTAAAGGCGAATTACTATACAGCGGCATGTCCCTGACCTTCCCCTTTTTGTAAACTGGCGCATACAGGTGCAACTTTTTTACTACGGTATCAATAACAGTTCGCGATTTGAGAACTTCAAT
>JBILBU010000092.1:0-3389 GCA_044353505.1 Chitinophagaceae bacterium
TCTGTCTTCTATCACCTAATGAACCATTACCGTTTATGCTTATCACTATTGTTGCTGGCGCGCGTCCAAACTTCATGAAAATAGCTCCGATTATTAAGTCGCTTAAGATTGCACAGTCTTCGTATCCTAATCTTCAATACCGGCTAGTGCATACGGGACAACATTTTGATAGTAAAATGAGTACTGTCTTCTTTGATCAATTGGGTATACCTAATCCTGACATCAATCTTGCTTGCGGTGGCGGAACGCAAGCCGAGCAGACGGGGTCCATTATGAAAGGATTTGAACTGGAGCTGAATCAACATCGGCCAGAGGTTGTATTGGTAGTAGGAGATGTAACCTCTACAATGGCTTGTGCAATTACGACAAAAAAAATGTGCATCCCATGTGTACATGTTGAAGCGGGTATTCGTTCTGGTGACATGACCATGCCCGAAGAGATCAATCGAATTGTCACTGATTCGATATGTGATGAATTCTTTACCACTACTACTCTGGCAAATGCATTTCTAACTTCCCAAAAAATACCAGCACATCGAATACATTTCGTTGGCAATACAATGATTGATACATTGATGCAAAATCTAGGAAAACTAAAAAAGCCCTCTTTTTGGGATGATCTTCAGTTAAAAGCGCAACACTATTTTATACTAACCCTTCATCGGCCTTCAAATGTTGATGACCCAATAAAACTTAAAGAAATATTACTCTCAATAGCTTGCATGCTAAAAGACTATTTTATAATCTTTCCTGCTCATCCCCGGACAAAGACAATACTTGACGGGCTTGGTATCGAAATATCTAATCTGATTTTAGTTGAACCACAATCTTATCTGGAATTCATATACTTGGTTAACTCTTCAAAGGGTATTATCACTGACTCAGGAGGAATTACGGAAGAAGCAACGGTGCTAAATATCCCTTGCATTACCATGAGGGAAACTACCGAAAGACCTGAGACCATTACTTATGGTACAAATGTACTGGTAGGGAATGATTTAAGCAATCTTCAAAAAAAAGTTATTGATATCATTGATGGCAATTGGAAGACGGCAACAATCCCGGAACGATGGGATGGAAGGAGCGCAGAACGCATCGTCGATATCATGATCTCTAAATACTACTAAATACAGCAGAGTTAATTCATTCTTTGATCTTTTTTATATGCGTAGACAATTAAGATATTATTTACAATTTTCACTTTTTATTTTCGATCTGCTCGTTCTTAATTTGTCCCTCGGCATTTTATTATTAGCCTATACGGAGTACTCAGTTTTCAAGCTCCCAGCTTCATATACAACGTACTGTATTTATTTAAACCTATACTGGATTATAGCCTCGCTTTTATTTGGCGCATATGGAGATTCAATCATATTGAAGTTTGAGTTTTTTGCCAAAAGAACTGTACAAGTATATATTGCTTGGGTAATTATGGTTTTGCTCTACTTGGTAGTTTCTAAGCAAATCGAAATCTCTCTTATATTTATTCTTTTTTCAATACTCGGGTTCTCACTTGGACTTTTGTTAACCCGGTTCCTCTTTTTTGGCTTTAAAGATTATATTAGGTATCAAAAAAGCCTTGTTACTAAGGTTATCATTCTTGGGTATAACGAAACTGCAAAAAAACTGGCAAGGTACTTTGAAGAGGAAGGTGTGAATACACAGCTGCTTGGATTTGTTGAGGACACTCGAAATATCTCTGAGTTATCAAATTATCCGATACTTGGCAATATTGGCAGTACGATTCGCCTTGCTCACGACTTGGGTGTGAATGAAATAATTTCGACTATAACACCTGAGCAGAACAAGTTTATTTATTCGCTTATGTCAGATGCTGAAAACGAATGCATGCGCTTTAAGGTTGTTCCTGATCTTTCATTCTTTTTTAGTAAGCCTGTCGTCATTGACTACATACAAAATATGCCAGTGCTTTCACTTCGAGGAGATCCATTGGAAGATGTAGGCAATCGAATAAAAAAAAGAGTACTTGATGTTGTAATAAGTGCCACCGTTTCTCTTCTCATACTTTCTTGGTTGATTCCACTCTTAGGCGTTATCATAAAGTTGGAATCTAAAGGCCCCATATTATTTGCTCAGACACGAACGGGTAGAAATAACAAGCCATTTCGATGTTTAAAATTCAGGAGCATGTTTATTAATGCTGAGTCAGATACCATGTCCGCTACCAAAAATGACTCGCGGGTAACCAAAATTGGTGCTTTTCTTAGAAAAACAAGTCTGGATGAATTTCCTCAGTTTTGGAATGTTTTGCGAGGGGAAATGAGTTTAGTTGGGCCAAGGCCGCATATGGTGAAACACACATCTGATTTCTCAAAAATGGTTGATCACTATATGATAAGACAGTTTTTAAAGCCAGGCATTACTGGTTGGGCCCAAATCAACAGTTTCCGCGGGGAGATTACCGACCCTATTCAAATTAAGCGAAGGGTTGCAAGTGATATATGGTATTTGGAACATTGGAATATCTGGCTAGACCTGAGAATCCTATTTTTAACCGTGTATCAAGTCTTTACTGCCAATGATCATGCCTACTAATAATAAAGAAGACCATGTACTAAACATGGTCTTCTAAAGACTAATTGAATGTCTGATTTATAATTTTATAAGCGTAATGGTTTCTCCTTTCCCATTAATATAGACTTTTAGAAAGTATGTTCCTGGAGAGAAGGCGTATCCGAATTTAAAATTCATATCAGTATTCCCACTCGCAGAGAATTTAATATTTCCTTGTAGATCTACCACCTTCAAATTGACATTTCTGTTTCTGTGTGTTTTTGAAAAAGTTACAGTAAAGAAGCTATTGCTCGGATTTGGGAACACTCTAGTTTCTTTGGTCACTGTTGAAGTAGTGATGGATGGTTCAGCAATTGTTATACTCTTGTTTGCTGTACACCCATTATTGTCTTTGACTCCAAGAATGAAAGTTCCTGCACTTATATTCGAAAAAAGATTAGAAGATTGATATGTTCCATTGTTTAGGTTAAACGTATATGGCCATATGCCTCCCAAGCCCGCTACGGTAATTGAAGTGGTTCCTCCCGATGTGTTGATTGTGCCTGCTGTTGGTACTATACTAAGTATGGTAGGTTGGGTTAGTGTAACTGTTACACTATCTTTTATCCCTTTGGCATCACTTACAATGTATTTGTAGGTTCCTGCTGCAACATTGAATGTGCCTGTGCCGGTATAAGGGGATGTTCCGCCGGCAGCAGTTACCGTAACATCGGTTTTCCCGCCAAAGCAGGTGATGCTTCCTTTTGTTGCGCTGATGGTTAATGCAGTAGGTTGTGAGATCACGATGCTTTGAGAAGCGATACATCCATTGTTGTCTCTAACACCAAGGGTGTATGTTCCAGCACCGATAGCTG
>JBILBU010000025.1:0-33471 GCA_044353505.1 Chitinophagaceae bacterium
CCTGAACATATATTTATGGAAGGCATGAAAACGCTGTTGGAGGTTGAAAGCCAATGGATTCCGAAAGAGTATGACCATGCTTTGTATATACGTCCTTTCATGTTTGCTACAGATGAACAGCTGGGCGTGGCGCCCTCTTCCAGGTATAAGTTTATGATCATTTGCAGTCCAGTGGGACCATTTTATCCTGCTCCTTTGCGCTTGCATGTAGAGGAACAATTTGTGCGCGCAGTTCCTGGAGGTGTGGGCAATGCCAAGACCTCAGGAAATTATGCTGCATCGCTTCATCCCACTGCTGTTGCCAAGAAGCGAGGTTTTGACCAGGTGTTGTGGACGGATGCTGTAGAGCACAAGTACGTTCAGGAGTGCGGCACCATGAATGTTTTCTTTGTGATAGGAGGGCGGCTCATTACCCCGAGCCTGGCTAGCGGAACTATTTTGGAGGGAATTACCAGAGATAGTGTCATCAAGGTTGCGCAAGACATGGGCAAAATAGTGGAGGAAAGGGAAATCTCCGTGGATGAGTTGGCTGCTGCATACAAGGACGGCTCTTTTACCGAAGCCTTTGGCGCGGGTACGGCTGCTACGATTTCCAAGATTACAGAACTTCAATATAAAGATTTCACCATGTCGTTTGATTCTGAGGCAATGGAAAACGCCAATGAAATCAAGGCGATTTTGACTACAATCCGCGATGGCGTTGCTCCAGACCCACGTGGATGGATGCTTCATGTTGCCGGTTGATTAAAAACTCATAAAAAATTGGGAACTGCTTTTGGTTTTTGGAAATTTACCCATACCTTTGCCGTCCCGTTAAAAAAAGGGTATAATGCCTACAATTCAACAGCTCGTAAGAAAAGGAAGAGAGATCATCAAGGCCAAAAGCAAGTCTAGGGCTCTCGATGCATGTCCTCAACGCCGTGGAGTTTGCACACGTGTATACACTACCACGCCAAAGAAGCCAAACTCAGCATTAAGGAAAGTTGCCAAGGTGCGTCTAACCAATAAGATTGAGGTAATTGCGTACATACCAGGTGAAGGTCACAACCTCCAGGAGCACTCGATCGTTTTGATCAGGGGTGGTCGTGTGAAGGATCTTCCAGGTGTTCGTTACCACATTGTAAGGGGAAGTCTTGATACTGCTGGTGTAAAAGACCGCAAGCAGAGTCGTTCCAAGTATGGTACCAAGCGCGAAAAAGCTAAAAAATAAACAAACACATCGAAATTTATATAGATGAGGAAGTCAAGAGCCAAAAAATTACCCCTAGCCCCAGATCCAAAATTCAACGACACGTTGGTTACCCGTTTCGTTAACAACGTAATGTGGCAAGGAAAAAAAGATGCATCATTAACCATTTTCTACGATTCTCTCGACAAAGTGTCAAAAATGACTAGCGAGGATGGATACGAAGTATGGAGAAGGGCATTGACCAATATCACCCCAGCTGTTGAAGTGAGAAGTCGCCGTATTGGTGGAGCTACTTTCCAGATTCCTGCGGAGGTGCGTGCAGATAGGAAGATATCTCTCAGTATCAAGTGGTTGGTTAGATTTGCTAGAGAGCGTAACGGACGCAGCATGGCTGACAAGCTTGCTAACGAGATTGTTGCAGCTAGCAAAGGTGAGGGTGGAGCATTCAAAAAGAAAGAAGATACCCACAGAATGGCAGAGGCCAACAAGGCATTTGCTCACTTCCGTGTATAACCTTATAGTTAGTGTAAAAAAAGGGCTGCCCACAAGCAGCCCTTTTTTTATTTAATTGCCTATCCCGCCCTGATAAAAAATAGCAGATGGCATATTTATTTCCTAACTTTGCAACCGCAAAACTGGCGTTTCTGGTAGGCGTATCGATTTGCGAGTAAAACAAAACATTTAAACAATAAGATCAGTCATGGCAGACTTAAAATTTCAAAGGAATTTCGGTATTGCAGCTCACATTGATGCTGGTAAAACCACAACCACAGAGCGTATCCTTCGCTACACAGGAATGATCCATAAGATAGGAGAGGTGCATGATGGCGCCGCTACAACAGACTGGATGGAACAAGAAAAGGAGCGTGGTATTACCATTACTTCCGCTGCAGTTAGCTGCCAGTGGAACTTTCCTACGGTACTTGGTAAAGTAACTCCTGCAACTAATAATTATTATTTTAACATTATCGATACTCCGGGTCACGTTGATTTCACGGTAGAAGTAGAGCGTTCAATGCGGGTGTTGGACGGGCTCATTGCCTTGTTCTCAGCCGTTGATGGCGTTGAGCCGCAATCTGAAACCGTTTGGCGTCAGGCCAATCGTTACAAGGTTCCACGTATTGGATTTGTTAATAAAATGGACCGTAGCGGAGCCGACTTTCTCATGGTGGTAAAGCAGGTGAAAGAGATGCTTGGCGCAAAGGCCGTCCCACTCCAGCTTCCTATTGGAGCAGAAGACAACTTTGTTGGTGTAGTGGATTTGATTAAGATGAAAGGAATTATCTGGCATATGGAAACTGAGGGAATGACCTTCGATGAGGTTCCGGTGCCGGCTGACATGTTGGAAGAAGCGAATGAGTGGAGACAAAATCTTATTGAAGCGGTTGCAGAATACGACGATAAATTGCTTGAGAAATTTTTTGAAGATCCAACTTCAATTACGGAAGACGAGGTGCACGAGGCCATACGTAAAGCAACAATTGACTTGAGTATTGTGCCTATGATGTGTGGTTCTTCATTTAAAAATAAAGGAGTACAAACCGCTTTGGATGCAGTATGCAGATACCTTCCTTCGCCCGTAGATATTGATGCAGTTGAAGGGATTAACCCAGACAATGGCGAAATAGTTTCACGCAAGCCTGATGCTTCTGAGCCATTTGCAGCCCTTGCTTTTAAGATCATGACCGATCCTTTTGTTGGGCGTCTTGCATTCTTCCGCGTGTACTCTGGTCATCTTGATGCGGGTTCTTATGTACTCAATGTAAGAAGTGGAAAGAAAGAGCGCATTAGCCGTATCATGAAGATGTTTGCAAATAAGCAAAACCCAATCGATTTTATTGAAGCGGGAGATATTGGTGCTGCAGTTGGATTTAAGGAAATTAAAACGGGAGATACACTTTGTGATGAAGATCATCCAATCGTACTTGAAAATATGTTTATCCCTGAGCCGGTAATATCGGTGGCGGTTGAGCCTAAAGCACAGGCGGATGTTGATAAAATGGGCATGGCAATCGCCAAGCTTGTTGAAGAAGATCCAACCTTGCGCGTTAGAACAGATGAGGAAACAGGACAAACCATCCTTAGTGGTATGGGTGAATTGCATTTGGAGATTATCGTTGACCGGATGCGCAGAGAATTCAAGGTTGAGGTTAATCAAGGAGCACCTCAGGTAGCTTACAAAGAGGCCTTCCATTCTACAATCCAGCATAGGGAAACCTTGAAAAAGCAAACCGGTGGTCGTGGTAAATTCGCCGACATCGTTTTTGAGTTTGGTCCGGCTGACAAAGAATGGCTGACTGAAAATGCTGGAAAGTCGATGCAGTTTGTTAACGATATTTTTGGAGGTTCAATCCCACGTGAATTCATCCCTGCCATTCAGAAAGGGTTCGAGCAATCTATGTCAACAGGTGTTTTAGCCAATTATCCTGTAGAAAGTATGAAAGTCAGGATATTCGACGGAAGCTACCACCAGGTGGATTCTGATTCAATGTCTTTTGAACTTTGTGCTAAAGGTGGTTTCCGCGAAGCTGCCCGTAAGGCCAAACCAGTATTGCTTGAGCCGATCATGAAAATTGAGGTGATTACTCCTGAGCAGTACATGGGAGATGTTACAGGTGACTTGAACAGAAGAAGAGGAATGCTTGAGGGCATGGACAGCAGGGCAGGAGCTCAGGTGATTAAGGCAAAAGTGCCATTGAGTGAAATGTTTGGGTATGTTACACAGCTTCGTTCACTATCATCTGGCCGTGCTTCTTCTACCATGGAATTCTCTCATTATAGCCCAGCGCCAAATAATATTGCTGAAGAAGTGATCGCCAGGGTTAAAGGGAAGGCAAAAGAATAGTACAAGTAACTGAAAATTAATACATTATGCCCCGGAACCTTCCGGGGCATTTTTTATAAAAAAACTGTTGAATCTGATTAAAAATTCATCTTTTTCTTTTGTAAGTATAAAACTAATCCATACTTTTGCATCCCATTTAAAAATGGCGAAGAAACTATGTCACAGCGAATTAGAATCAAACTACAGTCCTACGACCATAACCTGGTTGACAAATCAGCGGAGAAAATCGTAAAAACAGTACGCAGTACAGGTGCCGTAATTACCGGCCCTATTCCATTGCCTACACAAAAAAGGATTTTCACAGTGTTGAAGTCGCCACACGTTAACAAGAAAGCACGTGAGCAGTTCCAATTGTGTACGCACAAGAGGTTGCTTGACATTTATACTTCATCTTCCCGCACGGTAGACGCGCTGAGTAAGCTCGATCTTCCAAGTGGTGTTGATGTTGAAATTAAGGCCTGATGAGGCAAGGTATCGGTTCATCCGGTACCGCAGTTCTTTTTCATTCATCTCCCAATTGATTGCCGTTGGCATGAGAAAAAGGAGCGCTGAAATTTAATTTTTTTTCTCTCATATGAGAGTGGAAATATAAACAAGCCCTTCGAGGTTTGTTTACCATCGGTACTTCTGTTTTCGAAACTTCGAAAAAAAAGGAAAAGGTCGATGGCAAACTGGGATTGAAGCGAGGTAATACCTCACTGTCCATTTAACCGAAAAGGGTATAAACATTGAACAATGAAAGGAATAATCGGTAAGAAAATCGGAATGACCAGCATCTTCGGTCCCGACGGGAAGCAGACTCCCTGCACCGTCATCGAAGCTGGTCCATGTGTTGTAACACAGGTAAAGACTAAAGACGGCGACGGTTATACAGCGCTACAGCTTGCTTTTGGCGAAAAGCTTGAAAGAAAAGCAATCGCATCTGAGAGGGGCCATTTTGCAAAAGCCTCTTCTACTCCAAAAAGTTTTGTAAAAGAATTCAGGGATTATAGCCTTGAGAAAAGTCTTGGTGAAGCCATTACATGTGAAATCTTCGCAGAAGGCGAAGAGGTTGATGTAGTTGGTACATCCAAGGGTAAAGGTTTTCAGGGTGTTGTAAAGCGCCATGGATTCAGTGGTGTTGGTCAGCAATCTCACGGTCAGCATGATCGTCAGCGTGCTCCAGGTTCCATTGGTAACTCATCTGATGCCTCAAGGGTATTCAAAGGAATGCGCATGGCTGGCCGTATGGGCGGCGACCGTGTGAAAGTGAAAGGGCTTAAGGTGGTGAAAATTTTCCCTGAGAAGAATTATATCATCGTGACTGGATCTGTTCCGGGCCACAATGGTTCTATCGTTTATATTCAGAATTAATTCAACGCAGTTATCATGCAACTAGATGTATTAACAATAACAGGAAGCAAGACCGGCAGGACCATTGATTTGCCGGAAGATATATTTGGCACTGAGCCGAATAAGCACGTCGTATACCTAGCGGTTAAGCAATATCTTGCTGCACAGCGTCAAGGTACACACAAGGTAAAGACCCGTGCAGAGGTTCAAGGTTCAAGCAAAAAATTGCACCGTCAAAAGGGAACCGGTGGTTCTCGTAAGGGCAATATCCGTAACCCTTTGTATAAGGGTGGTGGTACTATTTTTGGTCCAAAGCCTCACGCATACGATTTTAAGTTAAATCGCAGGGTGAAAGATCTTGCTAAAATTAGTGCACTCAGTCACAAAGGCAAGGAGAACGCAATTATTGTAGTGGAAGACCTGAAGCTTGACGCTCCAAAGACAAGTTCTTTCGCTAGCATGTTGAAGGGCCTGAATGTAAGCAACAAAAAGGCGCTTTACGTGATGCCTGATTTAGATGACAATGTATTTGTAAGCGCTAGAAATATACCTTCTGTTCTTTCTTCTGTACTCTCTGACATCAATACCTATGATGTTGTGAATGCAGATGTTTTGATCATTACTGAGTCAGCAGCAAAATTGTTTGCTGAACAGGAAGAAGGTGCTGAGGCTTAATTGAATTGATTAATAATATAAATAAGATATATGAAACTTGCTGATGTTCTGGTAAAGCCCATTCTTTCTGAGAAGGCAAATCAGCTTTCAGAGAAAAGACGTGTTTATTCCTTCAAGGTAGCACGTATGGCAAACAAGCTTGAAATCAAGAAAGCGGTTGAAGATTTTTATGGGGTAACCGTAGAAGACGTAAGAACAGCTGTTTCTCCTGCTAAAAGCAAAAGTCGCAATACGAAAGCTGGTGTTGTTAGCGGAAGGAAGCCTGGTTTCAAGAAAGCATTTGTCCAGGTTGGAGAAGGCGATACCATTGATCTTTACACAACAATTTAACTGAGTAGAAAAGCGGCCCCCAGGGCAAAAAAATAACACAATGCCACTAAAGAAGTACAAACCAATTACAGCAGGAACCAGATGGAGGATCGGTAATGCATACGCAGAGGTTACCACAATGACTCCTGAAAAGTCGCTGTTGGAAAAGACAAAGTCAACTGCTGGTAGAAATTCCCAAGGCCGTCGTTCCATGCGCTACATGGGTGGTGGTAACAAGAAGATGTATCGTATCATTGACTTCAAGCGTGATAAGCATGAAATACCTGCCAAAGTTGCTACCATAGAGTATGATCCAAACAGGACTGCCTTCATCGCTCTTCTTAACTACGTAGATGGTGAAAAACGTTATATTCTTGCTCCGCAGGGATTGACTGTTGGAATGACTGTAATTAGTGGGTTGGCTGTTCCTCCTGAGATTGGAAACACGCTGATGTTGAAGAACATGCCACTGGGTACCAATGTTCACAACATCGAGATGCAACCTGGTCAGGGTGGAAAGATTGCACGTAGCGCCGGCGCATCTGCACAGCTTACCAACAAGGAAGAAAAATACGCGGTATTGAAAATGCCTTCAGGTGAACTGAGAAAGGTGTTGGTTAATTGCTGCGCAACTGTCGGAGTTATTTCAAACTCAGATCATAGTCTAGAGAGCATGGGTAAAGCGGGAAGAAATCGCTGGAAAGGCATTCGCCCACGTACCCGTGGTGTAGCGATGAACCCTGTCGATCACCCAATGGGTGGTGGTGAAGGCCGCGCTTCAGGAGGTCATCCACGTAGCCGTACTGGTAAGTACGCAAAGGGTGAGAAGACAAGAACACGTGGAAAGGGTAGTGATAAGTTGATCCTTCAGCGTAAGGACGGCAGCAAGCTTGCAAAATAATTAAACAGAAAAGAACACATAACAAGAAACCAATATTATGGCTCGTTCAATAAGAAAAGGTCCGTATGTAGCGGCCAAACTAGAGAAGAAGGTTGAAGCAATGAATGATGGCAAATCAAAAAAGTCAGTTGTGAAGACGTGGAGCCGCAGAAGCACCATCACTCCGGATTTCGTTGGCCACACTTTTGCTGTACACAATGGGAATAAGTTTATTCCTGTATATGTAACCGAATTTATGGTTGGTCACAAGTTGGGTGAATTTTCACCTACAAGAAATTTCAGAGGACACTCAAGTAAGAAAGTATAAATCATTTTCCTACACTTCGGTCAGGGAAATAGAAAAAACAACATATGGAAGCAATAGCAAAATTGAAAAATCATCCAACTTCACCCCGCAAAATGCGTTTGCTCGCAGATGTTATTCGCGGAATGAATGTTGAAAAAGCAGTAGCCATCCTAGAGCACCATCCTCAGCATAGTGCAATTCCATTGCGCAAGCTTGTACTTTCAGCAGTAAGCAACTGGAAGCAAAAAAATGATGGCGGCAATGTAGAAGCCTTGGTGGTAAAGACAATATTTGTTGATGGTGCTAGAAGCATCAAAAGAATGTTGCCGGCTCCACAAGGGCGTGCTTATCGCATGCGCAAGCGCAGCAATCACGTAACTGTTATCGTTGACGCAAACAATTAAGAACATACAAACTGAATTATAATGGGTCAAAAAACGAATCCAATTGGCAACAGGTTAGGCATCATCCGCGGATGGGAGAGCAACTGGTACGGAAGTAAGAAAGATTACGCGCACAAATTGATTGAGGATACAAAAATCCGCAGTTACCTGAATGCTCGTATTAACAAGGGTGGTATTGCAAAGATTGTTATTGAGCGTACGTTAAATAAACTCATTGTAACGATCCACACTTCCAAGCCTGGTATCATCATCGGAAAGGGTGGCGGAGAAGTAGATAGGGTTAAAGAGGAGTTGAAAAAACTGACCGGCAAAGAAGATGTTCAAATTAACATCCTCGAAATCCGTAGACCAGAATTGGATGCTACCATTGTTGGTGAAACAATCGCCAAGCAAATTGAAAACCGCATCAGCTACAAACGCGCTATCAAAATGGCTATCGCTTCAACGATGCGCTTAGGAGCTGAGGGAATCAAGATTAAGGTTGGTGGTCGAATTGGCGGAGCAGAGATTGCCCGTTCTGAAGAAATCAAGCAAGGTCGTGTTCCTCTGCATACTTTCAGAATGGACATCGATTACGCCTCTTTGTTTGCCCAAACCGTTTACGGAAAAATTGGAATCAAGGTGTGGATCTGTAAGGGTGAGGTTCTTGCGAAGCGTGACTTGAATCCAAACTTCGTCGGCGGTAAAGCTGAGGGAGCCGAGAGAAGAGATGTTCGTGGCGGTGCACCATCAGGTGGACGAGATGACAGACGCGGTCCTGGTTCGGGCGATAGAAGACCAAGTGCTGGAAGGGATCGTAGAGGATAATTTTTAAAACGGGTATTCAATATAAATACTTCAACATGTTACAACCAAAAAGAACTAAACACAGAAAGGCGCAGAAAGGAAGGATTAGAGAAGTGGCCAAAAGAGGGGCATTGCTTTCCTTTGGTTCATTCGGACTAAAAGCGCTGGAGCCAGTGTGGATGACCAACAGGCAAATAGAAGCGGCACGTCAGGCAATGACCCGTGCGATGAAAAGGGAAGGAAACGTTTGGATCAGAATTTTTCCTGATAAACCAATCACCCGCAAGCCCGCCGAAGTAAGGATGGGTAAGGGTAAAGGTAACCTTGAATTCTGGGCTGCTGTAGTTGAGCCAGGAAGGATTCTTTTCGAGGTAGAAGGGGTCACTATTGAAGTGGCACGTGAAGCAATGGAACTTGCTGCAGCCAAATTGCCTATTAAAACTAAGTTTATTGTACGCAGGGATTACGCGGTATAAGGATTTTGAAAGTTAAACAACTGAAACATGTCACAGAAGATCGAATTTTTGAAAAGCCTTTCATCACTCAGTGAATCTGATATCAAATCAAAGATTATTGAAGATGAATTGCGTCTTAAAAAACTACATTTTGCCCACGCAATTACTCCACTTGAAAACCCTATGACAATTAGGATCTTGAGGAAAGACATCGCGAGGCTCAAAACAGAATTAAAGAAAAGGGCAATTGCCTAGTAACCGAAAGGGAAGATTAAAAACCAATCCGGTCTTGGACCGGGGCTAAAATAAAAAGAAATGGTTGATAGAAAAATTCGTAAGACCAAAACGGGTGTTGTAAGCAGCGACAAGATGGAAAAAACCATCACAGTTGCTGTTGAAAGAAAAGTAAAGCACCCTTTGTATGGAAAGTTCGTTAAGAAAACGACTAAGTTCCATGCCCATGATGAAAAAAACGAAGCCAAACCAGGTGATGTGGTGAGAATCATGGAAACCAGGCCCCTCAGCAAGACAAAACGCTGGAGATTGGTAGACATTATTGAGAAAGCCAAATAGTATCTTTCGACCCACTGTCCAAAGACAAATTGTTTAACCATACGGCATAGTCCGTATAAAATAGAAAAAAAATGATTCAGCAAGAATCCAGATTGAATGTAGCAGACAACAGCGGTGCCAAAGAAGTTCTTTGTATCCGTGTCTTGGGCAATAGCGGACAGGATTATGCGAAGATCGGCGACAAGATCGTTGTTACCATTAAAGATGCAATTCCTGCAGGTGGTATCAAAAAGGGTACTGTTGCCAAGGCTGTAATTGTTCGCACCAAGAACAAGCTTCGCAGAAAAGATGGTTCGTATATTCGTTTTGACGATAACGCGGTGGTGTTGCTTAATGCTGCTGATGAGCCAAGGGGTACTCGTATATTCGGCCCAGTTGCACGTGAGCTGAGAGATAAGGGGTATATGAAGATTATTTCACTTGCACCAGAGGTGCTATAGAAAGTATAAACTGCGTGAAGAACGCTTAAAATAAAGACAATGAGCAATAGATTTAAACCCAAGTTCAATATCAAAAAAGGCGATACCGTTGTGGTAATCTCCGGTGATGACAAGGATACCAAAAAGCCTCGCAAGGTGCTTGAAGTATTCCCTGAAAAGTCACGTGTTCTTGTGGAAGGGGCAAACATTATCACTCGCCACACCAAACCTTCAGCACAGAATACTAAAGGAGGACTTGTAAAAAGAGAAGCTTCTATGCACATCAGCAACGTAATGCTGTGGGATGAAAAGAAAGAAGTGGCTACCAAGATCACAAGATCTAGGGAGAATGGTAAATTAGTTAGAATATCTAAAAAGTCAGGGGAGGTAATTAAATAATGAGCACAACTACATACACACCCAGGTTACAGGCTAAATATCACAACGAAGTGATACCAGCACTGATGAAAAAATTCGGTTACAGTTCTGTCATGCAAGTGCCTAAACTAACAAAAATCTGTTTGAACAGAGGCGTTAATGGTGCCGTTACCGACAAGAAGTTGATCGATATCGCCATTGATGAAATGACCATAATCAGTGGTCAAAAAGCCCAATCAACCCGTTCAAAAAAGGATATTTCTAATTTTAAGCTTCGTAAGCACATGCCAATCGGCGCGCGTGTAACGCTTCGTGGAGTTAAGATGTTTGAATTTCTTGATAGGCTAGTTTCTGCTTCATTGCCAAGGGTTCGTGATTTCAAGGGAATTAGCGAGAAAGCCTTTGATGGTCGTGGCAACTACACAATGGGCGTTACCGAGCAAATCATTTTTCCTGAAATTGATATCGATAAAGTAAGTAAAATAACAGGAATGGACATCACCTTTGTAACCACTTCAAAAAATAATGAAGAAGCTTACGAGCTGTTGAAAGAAATGGGGATGCCGTTTAAAAACATCAGAAAAGAAAATTAATTTAAAATTGGGCATAGCCCGCGATTAATATAATCCAGAATTTATGGCAAAAGAATCGGTAAAAGCCAGACAAAGAAAAAGAGAGAAAATGGTTGTTAAGTTTGCTGAAAAGCGTGCTGCTCTTAAGGCTGCAGGTGATTGGCAAGCGTTGGACCAATTGCCTAAAAACTCCTCTAAGGTGCGCCTAAAAAACAGGTGTCAAATTACAGGTCGTCCAAAAGGCTACATGCGTTTCTTTGGACTGTCAAGGATCACATTCAGGGATATGGCTTTGGCCGGAAAAATACCTGGGGTAAAAAAAGCGAGCTGGTAATCGAAACAACTCTATTAATAAACAAACAACAAAAACCTAAATAATCCCGAAGGGGACTAAGGAGGGACTAAAATATGACTACAGATCCAATTGCAGATTTTTTGACAAGGGTCAGAAATGCACAGATGGCAGGACACAGAATCGTTGAGATTCCAGCTTCTAACTTAAAGAAGCGCATAACTGAAATCCTGTACCATCAAGGCTATATTCTCAAGTATAAATTTGAGGACGACAGTAAACAAGGTGTAATCAAAATCGCCTTGAAATACGATGCCATGAGCAAGGCCCCAGCCATCAAGACACTTGAGCGTGTAAGTCGCCCAGGCTTGAGGCAATACGCCAAGCCACTTGAGTTTAAAAGAGTCAAAAACGGTTTGGGAATAGCTATCCTTTCCACTTCTAAAGGAGTGATGACTGATAAGGAAGCTAGAACTCAGAACGTTGGTGGCGAAGTGCTTTGCTATATATATTAAACATCTTCCCTGCCGGGATATCCAGGTGCGCGTACTAAGTTTTCTATACGGAACTGAAACCGCCAGGAGTAATCGTCAGGGACTTAAAAACAAATAGTATGTCTCGTATAGGTAAAAAGAACATTGAAATCCCAAAGGGTGTTACCGTAACAGTAGGTTCGGACAACACAGTTACCGTAAAAGGACCTAAAGGAGAATTGAAACAAGCCATTGACCGTGATATCACCGTGGTTGTAACTGATACAGTTGTTGAGTTTAAAAGACCAACTGATCAAATCAGACACCGTGCTCTTCATGGTTTATACCGTGCGCTTGTGAATAATCTCGTGAATGGTGTAACGATCGGGTTTAAAAAAGAATTGGAACTTGTCGGTGTGGGTTACAAAGCATCAAGCCAGGGTAATTTACTTGACCTTGCTCTTGGATATTCCCACAACATCGTTTTTGAAGTTCCTAGTGAACTCAAAGTAACTACTACCCAAGAAAAAGGTGACAATCCACGTATTTTTCTTGAAGGCATCGACAGGCAATTGCTTGGCCAGGTGGCTGCAAAAATAAGGGGACTAAGAAAACCTGAACCATACAAAGGAAAGGGTGTGAAGTACAAAGGAGAATACATCCGTCGTAAAGCTGGTAAATCAGCAGGTAAATAATAATCGTTAACCGCTCCTGGCAGTATCAGGAAAAAATTTAATAAGATGAACGTAAAATCACTAAGAAGACAAAGGATCAAGTATACGATCCGTAAAAAAATATCGGGCACCGCTACTTTGCCTAGGCTCAGTGTATTCAGAAGCAATACAGAAATTTATGCTCAGATGATTGACGATGTCAATGGCAACACCCTTGCCTCGGCTTCATCTCGCGATAAAGATATCAAGGCGCAAAAAGGGAACAAGACCGATAAAAGCAAGCTCGTTGGACAAGCAATTGCGAAAAAAGCAGTTGAACTTGGTATGGCAACCTGTGTTTTTGATCGTGGAGGTTTTCTATATCACGGAAGGGTTAAGGCTGTGGCAGAAGGTGCACGTGAAGGGGGCCTTAAATTCTAATCACTCATTTATTTAAATCAATATTTCAATACATGTCACAAGTAATTTATACCAAAGTCAAAGCCGGAGACCTTGAGTTGAAAGAGAAAGTTGTTTCCATCAACCGTGTTGTTAAAACAACCAAGGGTGGTAGAGCATTCAGTTTCTCCGCGCTGGTAGTTGTTGGTAACGGAGAAGGTGTTGTTGGTCACGGACTGGGAAAAGCTAAAGAGGTACAAGAAGCCATCACAAAGGGTATAGAAGATGCAAAAAAGAACCTGATTAAAGTTCCTGTGATGAAGGGTACTATCCCGCATGACCAACTTGCAAAAGAAGGCGCAGCGAAAGTACTTATAAAGCCTGCTGCTCACGGTACTGGTGTTCTTGCTGGAGGCAGTATGCGTGCCGTTCTTGAGAGTGTCGGTTTAACTGACGTTCTTGCGAAATCACTTGGTTCAGCCAATCCGCACAACGTGGTAAAGGCAACTTTCAAAGCACTCGCTTTGTTGCGCGAACCTATCCATGTTGCAAAAACAAGGACCATCGGACTAAAAAAAGTTTTTAACGGGTAAGCAATAGCTCACCGATTATTTGATCAAATTAAATCCCCCAGGGGTTTCAATATGAAAAAGCTGAAAATAACGAAAGTAAAGAGTGTTATCGATCGTCCTGAACGTCAAAAGCGCACCATGGAGGCTCTTGGCCTAGGAAAACTTAACGCCACAGTAGAAGTAGAGGCAACTCCACAAATACTTGGTATGGTTAGAAAAGTTAATCATCTTATCAAGGTAGAAGAAATCTAAAGGCAATCCCTGTTAGCCTTTATTCATATTTAAACATACGAGTGGTCTCAGGGGACTGCGCTGAGTAAAATTTTTGACATGAAACTGCATACATTAAGGCCCGCTAAAGGCGCCACAAAGAAAGAGAAAAGAATTGGTCGTGGTGAAGCTTCCGGACATGGCGGAACATCAACCCAAGGTAATAAAGGTGCTCAATCTCGCACCGGCTATAAAAGCAGAAGAGGACACGAAGGTGGCCAGATGCCTATTCAACGCCGTATTCCAAAGGTCGGATTTAAAAACTTCAACAGAGTTGAATTTAAAGTGTTCAATCTTGGACAGGTTGAATCCCTTGTTGAGAAGTACAACCTGCCTGACTTCGGTATGGAGACATTATACATCAATGGATTGATTAGCAGAACAGATAAAGTGAAAATATTGGGTAATGGTGCTATCACAACAAAGGTTACTTTTAAAGTAACTGCTGCAAGTGAAAAGGCTAAGTCTATTATTGAGGCAGCTGGCGGTACCGTTGAAATCATTAAATAATTTCCGATATTTAATGTGCAAGGTCGCATTCATTATAACGGACTAAATATTTTCCAGTGAAGAAATTCATTCAAACCTTAAAGAACATCTGGGTTATTGACGAACTCAGAAACAAAATTGCAATAACGCTTCTGCTGGTACTGGTTTACCGCTTTGGCTCACATGTTGCATTGCCCGGTATAGACCCTAATAAGCTCGATCTTCAAAGTGCTAAAAAAGGATTACTCGGACTGTTCGATACCTTTGCTGGAGGTTCTTTTTCTAGTGCATCTATTTTCGCACTCGGAATTATGCCTTATATATCCGCCTCAATTTTCATGCAACTGATGACCATCTTGGTTCCACAAATGCAGAAAGTTCAAAAAGAAGGGGATAGCGGAAGAAAAAAAATAAATCAGTGGACCCGTTACCTGACCGCCATTGTAACGATATTTCAAGCTGCAGCCTATGTTGCTTACTTGAATAATGTTAGTAAGGATGCTTTAATTGATGCTTACCAACCTTTCTTCTGGATCTCAACTGTTGTGGTATTGACCGCAGGTACGCTTTTTGTAATGTGGCTGGGTGAAAAAATACAGGATAAGGGATTGGGAAATGGCACATCTATCATCATCATGGTGGGTATTCTTGCACGACTTCCACAATCTTTTATTGGTGAATTTGGAGCCAAGCAAACGCGAGGTGGTGGCGGTCTTTTGTTGTTTCTCATTGAGATTGCTTTTTTAATTATTATCATACTCGGACTAATTCTTCTTGTTCAGGGAGTTCGAAAAGTTCCTTTAAGCTACGCTAAACAACTTGTTGGCAATAGGGCCATAACAGGAGCAAGACAGTTTTTACCACTTAAGGTAAACGCCTCTGGCGTAATGCCAATTATATTTGCACAAGCCATCATGTTCCTCCCAACCTTGTTTTCTTTCACAAATATTGAATCGGGAAAAGGAATTTCAAGAATTTTTAATGATCCTAGTAACGTGTGGTATATGCTCATATACGTAATCATGGTAATTGCCTTTACCTTCCTATACACCGCCTTGATCTTTAATCCTAAGCAAATGGCCGATAACCTCAAGCAGAATAATGGGTTTATTCCAGGTGTAAAGCCGGGTCAACCTACTGCGGATTATATCGGTCAAGTGATGGATAGAATTACCTTACCTGGTGCAGTATTTCTTGCTCTCATTGGTATATTGCCTGGTGTTGCACAACATCTTGGAGTAACACAATCATTCGCATCATTCTTCGGAGGTACCTCCTTGTTGATTATGGTGGGTGTTATACTTGATACATTGCAACAGATCGAAACGCACCTCCTCATGCGCCAATATGATGGGCTAATGACGGGTGGTCGTATCCAAGGAAGACAGACTGCAACTTCCCAGATCTAGTATGATCCATATAAAAACGAACGCGGAGGTAGAACTTATCCGCGAAAGTGCTCTTCTTGTAAGCAATACACTTGCTGAATTGGCTTGTATTGTCAAAGCTGGAGTTACCACTGAATTTCTTGATAAAAGGGCAGAGGAATTTATACTCGACAACGGAGCAATTCCATCTTTTAAACACTATCGGGGATATCCATTTGCCACTTGCATATCTGTTAACGATGCTGTCGTTCATGGATTTCCCAATAAAAAAGAAATCTTGGAAGGCGACCTCGTGTCTATTGACGTAGGGGTATACAAAAATGGATTTCATGGCGATAGCGCATATACATTCGGTGTTCTACCCGTGCTTGATGAGCACCAACTATTAATGAAAGTTACACGTGATTCTTTGCTACTGGGAATTGAAAAAGCGATTGCTGGAAATAGGATTGGAGATATTGCCTTCGCCATTCAGGATTATTGCGAGAGACAACATCATTTTGGTGTAGTCAGAGAATTGGTGGGCCATGGTCTGGGAAAAAATTTGCATGAAGACCCCCAGGTTCCGAACTATGGAAAAAAAGGGAGCGGACCTAAACTGCGTGAGAATATGGTTATTGCAATTGAACCCATGATTAACCTGGGCACTAAGGATGTTGTTTATGATTCCGATGGGTGGACTGTTAGAACAAAGGATGGCAAGTTTTCTGCACACTATGAGCATGACGTTTGTATTAAAAGAAGCAAAGCTGACATACTCTCCAGCTTTGAAAAAATAACCGAAAGTGAATCTTCCAATTCCGCATTGCTAAGCGGATATTGATGTTGTATTGAAATGTCTGTCTTAGGCCTATCTTTATTCGGCCTTGAGATTATTAACATGGACAAAAGAAAAAAATTAATTGTTATTGGCGGCGGTGCAGCAGGTTTTTTCTGTGCTGTCAATGCCGCTCGGATCTCGCCTAGTCTTGATGTAATCATTCTTGAGAAAACATCAAAGTTGCTATCCAAAGTAAGGATTAGTGGGGGTGGAAGGTGCAATGTAACCCATCAGTCGGAGCTGGTAGAAGACATGATTGACGCATACCCCAGGGGAAAAAATTTTGTAAAAAAAACCTTTCATCAGTTCTCGGCACTCGATACCCTGTCTTGGTTTAATGAACGAGGGGTAGCCATAAAAGCTGAGCCAGACGGCCGAATGTTTCCTGTTTCAGATCAGTCAGAGACCATTATTCAGTGCTTATTGGCGGAAGCTGAAAAGTTCGGGGTTAAGATCCGGTTGCAGTCTGAAGTTATTTCCATATCCAAGAAGAATGACTTTTTTGAATTAACCCTATCTGATCTACACAAAGCCACTGAGATTGAGCGGTCTGATTTTATTTGTGTGTCCGTTGGGGGCTACCCAAAGGAGTCTGGATTTGATTGGTTAAAAAGTATTGGCCATCATGTTTCATCTCCTGTTCCATCTCTATTTACATTCAATATTCCCGATAAAGTATTGCACCAACTGATGGGTGTTGCCAACAAGGATACGCTTGTTAAAATCCCGGCACTAAAAATGCAAGAACGCGGACCGCTACTCATTACGCATTGGGGAATGAGCGGTCCAGCGGTATTGAAGTTATCTTCGAGGGCTGCAAAAGATCTTTATGACCTAAACTACCGGTATGAAATCATTGTTAGCTGGATGCCAGCATTTCATGAAAGCGCAATGCTTGAGAAGCTAAAAAGCTTTAAAGTTGTTTCTCCCAAACAGTTGGTACACTCCAAGAATCCCTTTGAGCTCATTGCTCGGCTGTGGACCTACTTGCTCTTAAAGTCTAATATTTCAGCAGAATTAACATGGGCCAACATCACAAACACTTCATTGGTTTCTTTATCCAAGTCGCTTTGCACTGATCTTTACCACGTTGAGGGAAAAACAACATTCAAAGATGAATTTGTCACTGCTGGAGGCATCCGGTTAGACGAAATTGACCCCGCAACAATGGAAAGTCGAAAGGTCTCAGCGTTATATTTTGCTGGTGAGGTGATGGATGTTGACGGAATAACCGGCGGCTATAATTTTCAGCACGCTTGGTCAAGTGGATGGATAGCGGCCAATGCCATCAGCAAGGGCACTAATAGGGGTTGAAAATCCCGAAAAAACACCTAAAAAAGCCAGTAAATTATAGGCTGGAAAGCATAATTCCGCTACCTTTGCCGTCCCCAAATCAGTCTGACAAAACAGATTGAAATTCAAACAAAAGGAGGAAATTAATAGTGGAAGAAAACAACACACTAGCAAGTCCGTCAACAGTCTCCGCACACGATGATTTCGATTGGAGCATTGACAAGCGCAACGTTGCCCGTTACAACAACGAAGAGCAACTAAAGTACGATGCCGTTTACGAGGGCACCTTTAAGCAGATCACCGATGGTGAAATGATTCAAGGAACAGTAGTTGGAGTTACCAAAACCGACGTCGTTATCAACATTGGTTTTAAGAGTGATGGTCTTATTTCGTTAAACGAATTCAGGGATCTATCTGGTCTTAAGACAGGTGATGTGGTTGAAGTAATGGTTGTGGAGAAAGAAGACAGGGAAGGGCACTTGCATCTCAGTCGCAAGCAAGCACGTATTACACGAGCTTGGGAGCGTATTGTGGACATGCACAAGACTGGCGAAGTTGTTACTGGTCTCGTTACGAGCAAAACAAAAGGTGGTCTCATTGTTGACATCCTTGGTATGGAAACATTCTTACCAGGATCTCAAATTGATGTGAAGCCTGTTACAGACTACGATCAATTCGTTGGCAAATCCATGGAATTTAAAATTGTGAAGATCAACGAAGCAATTAAAAATGCGGTTGTATCACACAAAGCACTTATTGAAAGCGATATCGAAGCTCAGCGTGCTGAGATCATGGGTAAATTGGAAAAAGGACAAGTACTTGAGGGTACCATCAAGAACATTACTGACTTCGGGGCATTCCTTGATCTTGGTGGTGTAGATGGACTTCTTTATATCACTGATATCAGCTGGGGCAGAATCAATCACCCATCTGAGGTACTTAAGCTTGACCAAAAGCTCAATGTCGTTGTACTTGACTTCGATGATGAGAAACGCAGGATAAGTTTAGGCCTTAAACAACTTACTCCACATCCTTGGGATACACTTTCTGCAGATATTGTAGAAGGTGCTACTGTAAAGGGTAAGGTGGTAAATATTGAAGACTATGGCGCGTTCCTTGAAATCACACCTGGTGTAGAGGGACTTGTTCACGTTAGTGAAATCACTTGGGCTAATACTCCAGTGAATGCAAAAGAGTTCTTCAAATTGGCAGATGATTATGAAGCCAAAGTGGTAACACTTGATAAGGATAGTAGAAAGATGAGTCTCTCTATTAAACAATTGACTTCAGATCCTTGGGATATTATCGAAGATAAATTCCCTGTGGGAAGTCGCCATAACGGACTAGTAAAAAACATTACCCCTTACGGAGTATTTGTTGAGCTTGAGCCGGGTATTGGCGGTATGATTCACATCAGTGATTTGAGTTGGTTGAAGAGATTCAATCACCCTACTGAGTTTACAAAATCAGGAAGTCATATTGATGTCATCATCCTAAATATTGATAAGGAAAACAGGAAACTTCAATTGGGCCATAAGCAACTTGAGGAAGATCCTTGGAACTCTCTTCAAGAAACATTTGCAATCGGTTCAATCCACGAAGGAACTGTAGTGAAGAAAGACGATAAAGGTGCTGTTGTACAGTTGCCATATGGTCTTGAAGGTTTTACACCTGCCCGTCATCTTGCAAAAGAAGATGGAAAAACAGTTGGCGCTGACGAAACTGCCCAATTTATGGTGATCGAATTCGATCGCAATGAAAAGAGGATTGTGTTGAGTCATGCACGCATCTGGGAGCAAGTAATCGTGGATGAGAAAGACGCAGCAAATAAGGAAAAGAAAGCCGACGCAGCCAAAACTAAAAAAGCTGTGAAGGATATTCAAGGAAAGGTTGAAAAAACCACACTTGGAGATCTAGGTGTTCTTGCTGAACTCAAAAAGAAAATGGAAGGCGGAGAAGAGCCTAGCTAATCTTGCCATGCCAATAGATAAAAGGTCCTGTACAGCAATGTGCAGGACCTTTTTTTATGATATAAGTTTTTGGAGTGAGTCTTGGTTTAATGATAACAGTGAGCTGAGTTTTAAATCAGCGATATTCCATTTGTCTTCACTGAACTGTTCAGGGTGTGGAACTAATATACATTTCATCCGTGCAGCTTTTGCTGCAATCAATCCATTGAATGAATCTTCAAAGCAAATGCATTCAATGGGTTTACTTTGTAATGCATTTGCACAGTCTATAAATACTTGCGGATGAGGTTTCCCAAATGGCAAAAATTCTGCTGAAGTGGAAGCAGTAAAAAAATCTTTGAGATTAATTTTCTCTAGTACTGCTTCGATGAGTGCCATGGGGGAAGAGCTGGCCAGACCAATTTTTAATCCCATTTGTTGAACAAGTGCTATCGCTTCGGCTACACCATCCATTGACACCCCACGTGTACCAACCTTTTCAATTACTCTCTGGGTAATATCAAGTTCAGTCTCGCTAATGTGAATATGATCGATATTGAAAACAGAAAACCAATGCTGAAGAAACTCTTTTGTTCTCAGCCCTGTTGTTTGATAATATTCATCTTGGTTTATGTGCACCCCGAATCTCTTCATGCTCTCAAGTGCAGATTCATACCACAGGGGCTCTGAATCTATCAATAATCCGTCCATGTCAAATATTGCAGTCGTAATTCTCATCTTTTCAGTTGGTTTATAGCTGCAAAGTTAGGGGATAATACATTTCTTGATTTGAATTGATGTCAACTCCTGTTTGTGTTAAAGTTCTGATTGTAATGCATGAATAATTCTTATCTTGAAACCTATGATTACCGAAAAGCTGAAGGATGTCAAGTTGGTAAGGAAATTATTCTATGCCATTGTCGGGTTGTTAACTTACCCTGGCCTTGCGATGGTAAACAGGATTAAAGTTACTGGCACAGAATACCTCAAGGGATTACCCAAGCGAAATGTCTTGTTTGTGAGTAATCACCAGACGTATTTTGCAGATGTAATGGCTTTCCTTCATATTTTCTGCGCAGTTAAGTGGAGGAAGCAAAATAGATTGGGTATTCCGTATTATCTTTTGAATCCTTTTGCTAGCGTCAATTTTGTTGCTGCGGAAGAAACCATGAAAGATAATCTGCTCACCAGACTTTTTAAGCTTGCAGGTGCAATCACCATCAAGAGAACATGGCGTGCTGGTGGACAAGATATCAAGCGAGAAGTTGATTCTGCTGATTACGGTAAAATTTATGAAGCATTAAAAAAGCGGTGGGTGATTACCTTTCCACAAGGAACAACAAAACCATTTGCGCCTGGCCGTAAAGGAACCGCATATATAATAAAAGAAATGAGGCCTATTGTGATTCCTGTAGTGATCAGTGGCTTTTGGAGAGCCTTCAATAGAAAGGGCCTATCGTTTAAAAAGAAAGGAACCCTGCTGAGTGTTCAATTCAAGCCACCTCTTGAAATTGACTATAATGAAAGTGTGGAAGTGATTTTAGAGCATATCATGAATGCGATCGAACAAAGCAAGCAGTTTATGCTCCTGAGCAGCCACCATGCTGTTCGCAGTGCATAATGCACCAAGTTACTTTACGAAGAGAGCCCTTAATTCTGTTGCTTCTTCTGGCTTCATTTTTTTTGCCAACACAAGCCTTAGTTGTCTTCTTCTAAGTGCGCTATCATATAGTTTTACATCCTCTTGTGTTTCGGGAATTAGTTCGGGCACCTTGCGGGGTCTTCCATTGGGGTCTAACGCCACAAAGGTGAAGTAGGCCTCATTGCTTTTGTACTTATATTCTTGTGTCAGATCTTCTCCCCAAACGTTGATATGAATCTCCATTGAGGTGTTGAATGCCCTTGTTACGTTTGCTTCAATATGCACAACATTTCCCAGTTTAATTGGCGCGTCGAATGAAAGATTGTCAACCGATACGGTAGCAGCAGGTAGTTTACAGTGTTTCCCCGCAGCCATCGCAGCCGCTGTGTCCATCCAATACATCAGTCTACCGCCCATGAGGTTTCCATAAAAATTAGTATCATTGGGGAATACCATTTCTGCCATGATGACTTTTGTTTCTGATGCTTTTTTGGGATTCATGTGATCTGCTTTTAGGTTGCGATATTAGCCCCTAATGATGCCTTTTTCTCTGATTAAGTCCAAAGTTAATGCTTCGCCCTCTAGATTATTTGAAAAACTTATCACATCGCACAGGTGGATGATGTGGTCGCCAGCATCCAATGTATTTATTGTTTTCAACTCCATATAAGCAAGTGCGTCTTTGAGCACATTAAACTCTTTCCATTGTGACAAAAGTTTACGTTTCATTAATCTACTTATTTTATCAATCTTGAGTCCGGATGACTGACCTAACAGTTTGATTAGATTAGACTGATTGTTGGAAAGAAGCTGCAATACGAAGTGGGGATTTTTCTGCACAAGCTCCAGTGTTTTCGTGCCCTTGTATATGGCAACCATCATTCTTTTAGGCTCCATGCTTACTGCCGAAACATAAGTGCAGATATGCATGTTGGACTCGTCTTTGCTTCGGGAGCTTATGCTGTATATTGGCAGATCAACCCTGTTCCATGGTCTTTTCATTTTCTCTGTCAATTTTATTTAGGAATAATTGTGCATTTGCCAGGTGAGCTGCTTTTTTTGCTTCACTCATTTTTTCGTAGGTTCTTACCAGCATCCCAAGTCTAGGGTTTGATAGGAAGAAGTCGCTATGCTTATGCATGAACTGCCAAAACAATCCGTCCCATATCATATCCCAGCCAACCTCTGCTGCAGGAACTGATGTTTTTTTGTAGTCACTCATTTTAAAAATATAATTACTTCCACTGATGTAGGGCTTTGTTGCCATGAGGCCACCATCAGCAAACTGTGTCATGCCGTATACATTTGGCACCATAACCCAATCGTATGCATCAATAAATAATTCCATAAACCATCTGTGTACTTCGTTCGGATCAAACTCGCACAGCAAGAAAAAATTACCAAGAATCATCAGTCGTTCAATATGATGTGCATATCCAGTATCTAGTATTTTCTTTATTGTATCGTCGATTGGCAGGATTCCTGTTGTGCCATTGTAAAAGGAGGGCGGAATCTTTCTGTTAAAGCCCCAGTAGTTGGTTGTTCTTTGTTTGCTTCCCCGCATTTCATAGATGATTCTGATAAATTCGCGCCAGCCTACGACCTGTCTAATAAATCCTTCAAGTGAATTGATGGGTATATTATTTTTTTGTGCATGCTCAATGGCTTGATCTACTATGAATCCTGGATTGATTAAGCCATTGTTCATCATTGGGGAGAGGATGCTATGGAAGAGGAATTTCTCTTTAGCAACCATAGCATCTTCATAAGTTCCAAAATCGGGGAATCTCATTTTTAAAAAGTTATTCAGCAGCGTGATGCTTGCTGTTGAATTCCATGCCCAGGGATAGGTGCCAGATGCTGGCTTAATGTATCCAGGGTTATTGCCAAAGTATTTTTCGGTATAGTGGATGGCCTCCGTCACGAATGCATCTGATGCAGGAAACTCAATAGAAGGAAGGACCGTTTTAGGAGGTAGCTTTTTTCTATTTTCTGCATCGAAGCTCCATTTACCACCAACTGGTCCGCCTTTTTCATCCAACATCAGGTTTAATCTTTTTCTCTGCGCGATGTAGAAGTCGGTCTGATGAAAATGTTTTTTGTCTTTGAAGAAGTCAGTTCCAGTATCTAATGCAGTTAAGAAATTCGGATTTGGATATACTACTGAAGTGAGTCCTGTTTTTGATAGTGACGAATTAATTCTTCTTTTGAGTAGATAGTCTGTTGGGTCGCAAAAATGAATTGTCTTTACTCCTTTTTGTTCAAGTGCATCAATCAGTCTTTCTATGGCGGATATTGATTCAAGTGACTCCACATAGGACACCTCATGACCATTTTGGGTCAATAACTGCTCAAAAGACTTCATGCTTGATCGGTGCAGTACAATTTTTTGCTTGTGAAATTTGTATTGCTTAAAGAATAGGTACTCTTCAATCAAATACACCGGCCTGCCGCTCTCAATAGCTGGATGGTTTTCGAATAGCTGGTGTGGAAAAACTAATGTTGCTGCTCTCATCAAGAATCAAAACAAATTTCCCTTTTAAATGTTTTATAAAAAAAGAAGATGGAAAAACTCATTGGAAAGAAAATAGTTATTGCTGGGGCTACCGGCGGAATAGGATCTCAACTCTGTAAATTATTGCACCAAAGTGGAGCAGAGCTTTTTCTTACAGGTAGAAATCATGAAAAGCTAGCAGCGATTGCAACTTCAATGGGTATACCATCCACACAAATCTTCGCCGCAGACATTGCCGATCCCGCGGCTGTTCAAGCAATGTCTGAAGCTGCCTTTGCGGCAATTGGAACTCCTGACATATTAATCAATGCGGCAGGCATAGGAATCATTAAATCAATTGATCAGCTCAGTATTGAAGACTTCACCCAATCTTTACAAACAAACCTCATAGGGTCTTTTCTGTTGGTCAAGGCATTTCTACCGGGGATGAAAGAGGTGAAAAAAGGCCTTATCATTAATATCCCTGGAGTGTTGGGAAAAGTGCCAATGGCAGGTGCAGCTGCTTATTCAGCGAGTAAGTACGGCATTGTGGGCATGATGCAAAGCATACGAGAGGAGTTGAAACGAACCGAAATAAGAATTACCAATTTATTTCTTGGTGGTGTTGATTCTCCATTTTGGGATAGCATCGACCTTAAGGTCCAAAAAGAAAAAATGATCCGTGAGGAGGAAGCTGCCAGGGCAATTTGGTTTTTGTGTCAACAGCCTGCAGGAGGAGTAGTGAGTGAGATGGTATTACAGCCATTCAACCACCAGGCAATATAACATCATCAAAGCATGACGCCACGCAAAAAGAAATAGGCGCAGTTGAAGTAGATGATCACGCCAGTAACATCTACGAGTGTTGCCACGAAAGGTGCAGAGGAAACAGCAGGGTCAGCCCCAAGACGCTTCAGTACTATGGGGAGCATTGATCCTGTGATGGTGCCAAACATAACCACGCCAATGAGTGAAATTCCTACTACCGAAGCAATGAGCAGGTAGTGTGGGCCGTAGACTTCAGGGAATATCTGCGACCAGAGCGCCACGCGAACAAATCCAATGATGCCCAGTACCGCACCAAGCATAAGGCCTGAAATGATTTCTCTTTTCATCACATTCCACCAGTCAGCCAGTGTTACTTCACCCACGGTGAGTGCCTGAATAATCAACGACGATGCCTGTGATCCGGTATTGCCTCCACTAGAAATAATTAGAGGGATAAAAAGTGATAGTACGAGTGCTTTTTCAAGTGCAAGTTCATAGGATGCCATTGCGGTGGCGGTGAGCATTTCACCGAGAAAGAGAACAATCAACCATCCAACACGTTTTTTGAAGAGTCTGAAAATGGAGATTTCCAGATAGGGTTCTTCAAGGGCCTCGGTACCCCCCATTTTTTGCATATCCTCACTAAACTCTTCATTGGCTACCCAGAGCACGTCATCAATCGTTACGATGCCGAGCATAATGTTGTTATTGTCTACTACAGGCAATGCCACCCTGTTGTTCATTTTGAACACTTGGTTTGCCAGTTCTTGGTCGTCATTGACATTGAGTGCAATGTACCTGCCATCTGTAAGTGCAGATACCGCCCTATCTGGAGGGGCCAGGAGAAACTCTCTTATTCTTACGTCATCCACCAGTTGACCTTGCTGATTGACAACATAGATTACATCAATCGTTTCACTCGCCTTTCCATTTTTTCTTATATGGTCTAATACTTCGCTGGTTGTCCATTCCGGCTGAACCGCTATATAGTCTGGGGTCATGAGTCGACCCACACTGCTTTCTGGGTATCCTAGCAGGGAAAGCGTGATTTTTCTCTCCTCAGGATTTAAGAGTTTAATAAGTTCCCTTACCGCTTCAGTTGGAAGTTCCTCAAGGAATGCTGTGCGGTCATCTGCAGGAAGTTCGTTTAGGAGTGCCGCAGTTTTTAGGGGCTGAAGCTCTTGGATGATCGTCTTTTGAGTGCCCAGTTCCATTATTTTGAATGTACTGGCGGCCCTGTGAACGGATAATGAGTCGATAATCTCAGTTGCCTTGTCTTCATTTTCCTCGATGAGTACCGATACATCGCTGATGTTCAGGTTGTTCAGAAATTCATGCATACGCATCTTGTCCCCTGATTGGAGGATGCTGTCGAATTCTTCCTGAATTTCAAGGTTGTTTACAACCTGGTTCATCGTTCAAGTTATTTCGGCTAAATTAATCATAGTTTTTAACCCTGCCATATTAACTTATGCTTTGATCAGAACTTCTTCTGTGAGCCACAACTTTCTTACCTTTGAGAAGTGTAGGCCAGTCAGCGCAGGTTCTCAGATCATCCTTCTTACTATTTATTTTATGATCATTTTCTTGTTAGGGTTTATGGGGGCTGGTAAATCTTTTTATGCTGAAAAAATAGCAGCAATGATGAAGATTCCCTTCATAGATCTTGATGTCGAGTTGGAGCGACAAGAAGGTATTTCTGTCAGTGAAATTTTTGCCACAAAAGGGGAAGTTGAGTTCAGGCGCTTAGAGGCTTCTTTGTTGAGGCAGCGGGTAGCATCATTCAATGAAAAGTCTGGTTCTGCTATCGATGCGGATAATTTTTTTGCTTTAATAGCATGTGGAGGAGGTACTCCTTGTTTTCATGATAATATGGATTGGATGAATCAGCACGGACTAACGATTTGGATTAATCCTTCGTCTGAGGTGCTTAAACAGCGCTTGGTTTTGGAGAAGGCAAAAAGGCCACTGATTGCAGGATTATCTGGAGAGGAATTTGATAAATATATTGACACCCAATTGAGCATCAGGGAACAGTACTACGCCATGGCCAACCTACAGATTACCAATTCAGAAACTCCGATAGAAGAAATTATTAATAAAATCAACAATGCATAAGTTATTTTTTAAAGCTGCATCAATCTTTGCTGCAGTAGCTGTAATATTTGGTGCCTTTGGAGCGCACCTTCTAAAAAGGCATTTATCTGCTGATGATCTCACCGGTTACCACACAGCAGTTGACTATCAGATGACTCATGCAGTAGGGATTTTTATTGCAGGTATAATTTATCGCTTCTACAGTGGCAGAAGGCTTATCTGGGCTGGGTATTGTTTTATGTTGGGCATTCTGTTTTTTTCGGGTTCAATTTATCTGAGGTTGTTGTTTAATTATCTGCAATTGGATTGGGGACGGATTGTCATTATGTTTGCTCCTGTGGGGGGTATTCTTTTTACACTTGGCTGGGTTTTTATTCTTAGTTCAATACCCAAAAAAAAGAATCTTCCTAAAACCCCCAATGAAGAAGCTTAACCTATTATGGGTGTCATCAAGCTCTTTCTCTTTCATTTCAGCTGAAATAGCTGTATTTTTGAAGGAGGTTCTTAAGCATTCAAACAATAATAAATCTGATCAATAGCACATGGGCAACCGATTAAAATCTCCCAAGCCGGAAGTAGATCCTGAAGTACTTGTGGACGATAAGGAAGAGGCGGTTGAAATCAAGTCGCTGGTCAAGGACGAGCGAACCCAAAAGATTCTAGGATCCCTGCTGATCTTTATCTGTTTCTTTTTATTTGTTGCTTTCACATCATACCTTTTTACCTGGATGGAAGATCAGGATAAGGTAAGAAATACTGGCGCCTCAATATTAATGCCTAATGAGCTTGAGATAAGCAATCAGCTTGGAAGCTTTGGAGCTTATGTGTCTTTTCTGTTTTTCGAATACGGATTTGGTATAGCATCCTATCTATTTTGTTCTCTGTTTTTTGTGATGGGTATAAATCTGCTTTTTGATAGGGTTGTTTTTTCTGTATGGAGAAACCTGCGTTATCTGGTGATGGGGTTGTTGGTGATTAGTGTTAGCGCCTCTTTTTTTACACCTACCGCCTCTTTTAATTGGGGTGGGGCTTTTGGCAAGTATGCTGCTGGCTGGCTGACTGCCGTGATTGGCCACTTAGGCACCTTGGCATTGATTTCCATCTCACTTTTTTCTTATGTTATATGGAGGTTCAATCCTGTATTCAATTGGCCTGTTTTTGGTAAGGGAATAGCTACGCCTTTGACTGACCATCTTGAGTCTACTTCACTTGGCGTTGAGCCAGATCCGGAAGAGATTCAACCACGTTTAGACCTGACTGAAGGGAACCTGTTGAAAAAAGGAAGCGTGCCTCTTGCTATTAATCATCCAGTTCATGCAGAGCCGCTCGCCGAACTTATTGCCAACGACCAACTGCCTGAATTGATTTTGGAAGATGAAAGTCTAGAAACCAAAGAAGTTACGGAACTGGAAGCTCCAGGCCCAGTCGAAGAGTTGCCACTTGAGATTAAGCCCTTACAAAAAGATGCAGGGCTCTCTCCGAAAGCCGCAGCAGTATTGGCCTCTGCAAAATTTGATCCCATCGCTGACCTGAAGGGGTATAAGTATCCGTCTTTGGATTTGCTAGCGCAATACTCAGGAGAGAAAATTGTCATGGACCAAACAGAACTCGAGGCGAATAAGACGCAGATCATGAAAACCCTAAAGAACTATGACATTGATATTCAAAAGATATTTGCAACAGTTGGTCCAACGGTAACACTATACGAAATCGTTCCTGCTGCAGGGGTAAGGATATCACGCATTAAGAATCTTGAGGATGATATTGCGTTGAGTTTATCAGCACTTGGCATCAGGATTATTGCACCAATTCCAGGCAAGGGAACCATAGGGATTGAAGTTCCCAATGTGAAAAAAAGTATTGTTGGAATGCGTGCACTTCTTTCCTCTGATAAATTTCAAAAAAACGACTTTGCACTGCCAATTGCATTGGGAAAAAAGATCGATAACGAAAATTTCATAGTTGATCTAGCCGCAATGCCCCACCTCTTGATGGCAGGAGCAACAGGCCAGGGTAAATCAGTCGGACTGAACGCCATCTTGGTGTCCTTGCTCTACAAAAAGCATCCCTCTCAACTTAAGTTTGTACTTGTTGATCCTAAAAAAGTAGAGCTGAGTCTGTATAGAATTATTGAGAAACATTTTCTGGCAAAGCTTCCTGGTGAAGATGATGCCATTATCACCGATACCCGCAAAGTTGTAAATACACTCAATGCATTGTGTATAGAAATGGACGAAAGGTATGATCTGCTAAAAGAAGCAGGGTGCAGAAATATTCGTGAATACAATGCCAAATTTGCTGAAAGAAGGCTTAGTCCGGAAAAGGGGCATAAGTTTCTTCCTTTCATTGTGTTGGTCATTGATGAGTTTGCAGACTTGATTATGACTGCAGGAAAAGAGATTGAAACGCCAATTGCCAGGTTGGCACAACTTGCCAGAGCCGTGGGCATTCACTTGATTGTAGCAACGCAGCGCCCTTCAGTAAATATCATCACAGGTACGATTAAAGCGAACTTCCCTGCCCGTATCGCTTTTAAGGTTTCCTCCAAAGTGGATAGTCGAACTATTCTTGATATTGGTGGTGCTGAGCAATTGATTGGAAGAGGAGATATGCTTGTTTCGTATATGGGTGAGGTTACAAGAGTGCAGTGTGCTTTTGTAGATACGCCTGAAGTGGAGAAGGTGGTTGATTTTATTGGTCAGCAGCAAGGCTATGCATCTGCATTTGAACTTCCTGAGGTAGTTGATGAAAAGGATATGGATGATCGTGAGCTTGATTTGCTGAGCAAAGACCCACTCTTTAATGATGCCGCTCGTCTTATCGTACAAAGTCAGATGGGCTCAACCTCCTTGATTCAAAGGAGACTAAAACTGGGATATAACCGTGCTGGCAGGGTTATGGATCAGCTTGAGGCCGCTGGAATTGTAGGACCAAGCAAGGGCAGTAAGGTGCGGGAGGTATTGTACAAAACAGAATACGAACTTGATCAGTATTTGAATTCAATCTAATAGTCTTTTCTTTGCAGCACATTGTAGATTAACCCTGACTCTAAAACCAACGTTATCATGCTTAGTAGAATTTCCATCCTGTTCTTGGTTTCGGTTTTTTCATCTCTTCTCTCATTTGGACAATCTTCAAAGGGAATTGGGAAGAGTGACCCGGAAGCAAAAAAAGTGTTGGATGCTGTGAGTGAAAAGTTCAAGACCTTCAAAACTGTCAAGGCTAACTTTTCACTTAAAATTGAAAATGCAGCAGGAAAAGTTCAAGGAACAAAGACCGGTACGGTGATGATGAAAGGAGTGAAGTATCGGGTTTCTATCACAGGCCAAGAAATTTTTTGTGATGGGTCAACGATTTGGAGCTTTGATGTTGGTGCAAATGAAGTGCAGGTGAGTACGCTTGACAACAGCAGTGGTTCAATCACCCCCCAAAAGTTATTTACGAATTTTTACGACAAAGACTTTTTGTTTATGTTGAATCCGGAAATTAAGCGGGCTGGAAAAACATTTCAAGTCATAGAGCTCACACCCATTGATAAAACCAAGCCATTTTTTAAGGTGCTTGTAGAAGTTGATAAGTCAACAAAAACAATTATGTCTACTCAGGTATTTGAAAAAAATGGCAACAGGTATTTATATGCAATCAATTCGATGTCGACAACAGCTGTCTTGCCTGATGAAGGGTTTTCTTTTAATCCAAAGAAATATCCCGGTGTAGAAGTTATAGACTTGCGCTGAGCAATTATTTCCCCCACCGAAATGTGCTAATGTCAAAACCAGCGAGGTCAAGCACTCGGTCAACCACAGTTAATGCTACTTCTTCAATGGTCGTAGGGTTGCTGTAAAATGATGGGGTAGCAGGACAAATAATACCTCCAGCCAGGGTGAGGGTTTCCATGTTTCGAATGTGAATCAGGTTGTAGGGGGTTTCCCTGACAACACAAATCAACTTTCTTCTCTCTTTCAAAACCACATCAGCAGCTCTTGTAATCAAATCGTTTGAGGTTCCAGATGCAATGCGCGCAAGTGTACCCATGGAGCATGGGATAATAATCATGGTGTCGTATTTGCCTGAACCAGAGGCGAAGGGGGCATTAAAATCATGCTTACCGTAGATGGGAAGGTCTAGGTCGTTGTGTTTTTTATTACTCAGCTCTGTTTCCCAAACTTCTTTTGCATTGTCTGAAAAAACAATGGAAACTTCTTCCCACTGCGCCTTCAATTGTTTCAGTTTGGCTATTAATAATTGTGCATAAATCGATCCGCTAGCACCAGTAATCGCAACCACTATTTTTCTCATACGCTCAGATATTAAATCGATTAACAATAGTTATTGGAAAAGGTTAGGGCTGTTTAGAAAAAGCCAGCAGCAAATTTTCTTTCCATGGTGGCAATAACTCAATCAAAATCACGTTAATACTATGGTTTTTCAAAGGATATTGGATTTAATTCGGGCTGGATTTCTATCCGGCCCTCTTTATTAAAAAAATCCCCGCCAGCTGGCAGGGATCTATATCCTTAGGCTTCAGCCATTTGTGCTATTGCCTCACTTTTATAGGCGCCTTCATCAAGTTTTTTCTTGGTCTCTTCAAATGCTTTAAGGGTCAGCTGGATATCCTCATCCGTATGCACTGCTGTAGGGATAAGGCGATAGATGATATGCCCCTTTGGGATAACGGGGTAGACGACAATAGAGCAGAATATATTATAGTTTTCTCTCAAGTCCGTTACCATATGGGTTGCTTCTTCAACCCCACCTTTCATATACACAGGGGTAACTACTGAATCTGTTTTTCCAATGTCAAATCCTTTTGCCTTAAGGCCTTTTTGCAATTTGAGTGCGTTTTCCCATAATGTTGCTTTGAGTCTAGGCACTGTTTTAAGGAGCTCTAATCTTTTCAGGTTCCCTATGACGATCGGCATTGGAAGTGATTTGGCAAAAATCTGGCTTCTGATGTTGTATCTAATGTAATCCATGATGTTTTTCGGACCTGCAATAAATGCTCCTATAGAAGCCATTGACTTTGCAAAAGTTGAAAAATAGAGGTCTATCTCATCTTGAATCCCCTGTTCTTCTCCAGCCCCAGCACCAGTTTTGCCCAGTGTGCCGAAGCCATGTGCATCGTCAACCAAGAGCCGAAAAGCATATTTTGGTCTTAAGGCAGCAAGTTCTTTTAGTTTTCCTTGGTCTCCTGCCATCCCAAAAACACCTTCAGTGATGAGCAAGATGCCACCAGATTTTTGCTTTTCGATTAATGCAGTCGCACGTTCTAGTTGTTTTTCGCAATCAGCAACATCGTTGTGTTTGAATACAAAACGATGTCCAGGATGTAGCCTTAATCCATCTATAATACAGGCATGGCACTCAGCGTCGTAGACAATCACATCATGCCTGTTGCATAGTGCATCAATCACACTCATAATTCCTTGGTATCCGAAGTTCAGCAGTATGGAATCTTCCTTCATCTCAAATGCAGCCAGCTCTCTTTCTAATTGTTCATGTTGGTTCGTATTTCCACTCATCATTCTTGCACCCATGGGTGTTGCAAGTCCATATGTTGCGGCTGCATCGGCATCTGCTTTACGAACTTCTGGGTGGTTGGCCAATCCCAAGTAATTGTTCAGGCTCCAAACAATCTTTTCCTTTCCTCTAAATTTCATTCTGTTGCCTATCTCGCCCTCGAGTTTAGGAAAAGCAAAATATCCATGGGCGCGCTCACGGTGTTGACCTAAAGGACCATAATTACTAATTAACCTTTCAAAAATGTCTGCCATAGTTCATGGTTTTGGGTGATTTGCACGGTGCAAAGATAATTTTTTCATATTAACATTGAACAATGAGATGTTCATAAAATGACGGCAATAAAGGGCGCCATTCCCATAACTTTGTATAGTTCTGGATTTAATACGAATTACCATGAAAAAAATATTGCTTTATACTACTTTTTACCTGCTTTTATCTGTTGTCGGGTATACCCAGCAATTGGTAAAGCAATCATCATCCCCAAAGCTGGTTATTGGTATTATGGTGGACCAAATGCGATGGGATTACCTCTATAGGTTTCAAAGTAGGTTTAGTGAGCATGGTTTCAAGAGGATACTTAGAGAGGGGTTTTCTTGCGAGAACACCCTTATCCTATATGCTCAAACGGTTACTGCTGCAGGACACGCATCAGTCTATACCGGATCTGTTCCTTCAATCAATGGCATCATGGGCAATAATTGGTATGATCGATCACTAAACAAATATGTATACTGCACAGAAGACACTGCAGTAGCCATCGTCGGAGGTGGTAAGGGTGACCCAATGTCTCCCAAAAACCTTAAGACCACCACCATTACCGATGAGCTTGAGCTCGCAACAAATTTTAGGTCTAAGGTCATAGGCGTTGCCATTAAAGACCGAGGGAGTATTCTTCCTGCAGGGCACTCGGCTGATGGTGCTTATTGGTATGATGGCGCCACTGGCAATTTTGTTTCCAGCACCTGGTACATGAAACAATTAAGTCCATGGGCTGATGCATTCAACCAACGCAAGGTAGTGGACTCTCTGTATCGACAGAATTGGAACCTTAGTTATCCATTCGCCTCTTACGCGCAAAGTGACATCACCAGTGACCGGTATGTCAACAGCCCTTTTCCAAGAAAGCTCGAAGGCTTTGTGGCTAAGGATTATGGAAAAATCGCCTCAACGCCTTCAGGAAATACACTAACCCTTGCTTTTTCAAAGGCTGCAATTGAGGGGGAGA
>JBILBU010000026.1:0-33431 GCA_044353505.1 Chitinophagaceae bacterium
TGTAACCTATGGAAATGGTCTTTTTGTGGCTGTATCCGCTGACGGGATGGGTAATCGTGTGATGACGAGTCCGGATGGTATTAACTGGACGAGCAGGGCCTCGGCAGTGGATAATTCTTGGCAAAGTGTAACCTATGGTAATGGAATTTTTGTAGCTGTAGGTTTTGGCGAAGGGGGTAATCAAGTGATGACCAGTAGTTATAGTGTAGTCGTGGATGCTCCAGTTATTGTTTCTATTGATGCCAGAAATGAGGGTACAAAAGTTACATTTAGCAATACTGCTTCTGCTTTTGCACCCCAAATCATCAATTATGAATATTCAATTGATCGAGGATCCAACTGGATAACATTGTCATCTGGTGCTAATGTAAGCCCTATGGTTATATACGACTTGCCTTTAGGCAAGTCGACAATAATGCTTAGAGGGGTGAATTCAATCGGAAATTCTTGTCCATCAAATATTTTTAGTCTTGTTCCTGGTATAAATATATTGGCTTATCCAAATCCTACAAGAGGTGATGTTGGTTTAGAACTCAATGGTTTTGATGTAGGTGAAGCTGAAATTCGTTTACTAGATTTGAGCGGGAAGCTTCTGCTGACACAAAAAGTAGCATTGAAAACTGGACTTCACTTGGTTTCATTGCAATTAAAAAATCTAATCATTGGGAATTATATAGTTCAGGTTGTGCAGCATGGAAAGTACTATTCAACTCGTTTTACAAAAATGTAAATGATCAAATAACTGGTGTGCAATTTTTCTGATTGTATCAATAAAAAATCCCTGTATTTTGCCGGGGATTTTTTATACCCTTAGCAATCCAACCTTGTATAAACCACTGATTGGTTTATTATCCCAAAACAATTCAAAATCTTCTAGTCCTGCTTTTTCGTAGTCTGATTTTACTTCTTGAATTGTATGCTGATGTGGATTTGTGACATTGAGTTTTGGTAGCATCGACAATAACCATTTTCCTTTGGCAGGTTCTGCATTAATGTTAAAGCTTCCTTTAGCGGATTGAAAACTCATTGACATGACTTCCCACTTGCTGCCCTTTTTAGATTTTTCAACAATCTCACTGTCTGGCAATTTACCTAGCCAGATTATTTTGCTATTGCTTGACTGCGGTATTTCAATTTCTTCAATCGCCTCTCGGATGATATTTGATGCCATGGTTGTTTTAGGAACTTTGAACTCAAACCATTTTTGAAGGGGGAAGTCAAAACAAGCGCCATGCATATAGTTTAGTAGGGCTTTCTTTAAGCCAAATCCAAAACTTTCATGGTCGGCACCGCTAGGATCAAGATGCTGAATATCGTTGTTGGCAAATGTTCCAATTTCATTTGTTTGCTTAACCACTTTAAACTTCTCAGGATCCAACCCAACCGGGCTATGAGCCGTCATGGTGAACAGGTGCCAAAAAGCTGATTGCAATACGCCTGTTTCAAATAACTGACGAACAATGTCCAATGAATCAATTGTTTCCTGTTCGGTTTGGGTTGGAAACCCATACATGAGATAAGCGTGTGCCATGATGCCCGATTCCGTAAAATTTCTGCACACCTTTGCCACTTGATTGATCGTAATGCCTTTGTCTATCAGTTTGAGTAAGCGATCAGAGGCCACTTCAAGTCCACCGCTCACCGCAATGCATCCAGACGCACTCAATAAATGACAAAGGTCTCGTGTGAAACTTTTTTCAAAACGTACATTGGTCCACCAACTTACCACCAGCTTTCGCCTGATGATTTCAATTGCCAGCGATTTCATTAAGGCAGGAGGCGCTGCTTCATCCACAAAATGGAAACCATTTTGCCCTGTTTGCGCAATCATTTCCTCCATGCGATCCACCAGCAAAGACGCCGCAATTGGCTCGTAGTTTTTTATGTAATCAAGTGATATGTCACAGAATGTACATTTGCCCCAATAGCAACCATGAGCCATGGTAAGCTTGTTCCATCTTCCATCACTCCAAAGGCTGTGCATAGGATTGGCTACTTCAATAACAGAAATATATTGATCTAAAAGCAGGTCGCTATAGTCGGGCGTTCCAACTTGTCCCTGTTTGTAATCCGAACAACTCGTGTTGTTGATGTATTCAACTTTGTCGTTGACCAACGTGAAAGTTCTTTTTAGTTCCTGGACTTGTTTTTTCCCATTGATATGGTCCCACAAAATCTCCAATGGGGCTTCTCCATCATCAAGGGTAATGAAATCATAAAATTCAAAAACCCTGGGGTCGCTCAATGATCTGAGTTCAGTATTTGCAAAGCCTCCGCCCATGGCTACTTTAATGTTAGGGTACTGTTGTTTGACCCATTGTCCACATCGTAATGAAGTGTATAGGTTGCCAGGGAAAGGCACAGAAATTGCAAGTATACTTGGCTTGATCAATTCCATTTTTTGTTTCAACAGATCAATCAGTATGGCATCTAGGTAGGTGTATGGTTTTTGCAAGGCGGCGTACAATTCATCAAAACTATTTGCGGATCTTCCAAGGCTCTCCGCATATCTACTAAACCCAAAGTGTTCATCTACCATCTCTTTGATCAGGTCACTAAGGTCTTCAAGATACATGGTGGCTAAATACTTTGCCCTATCCTGTATTCCCATGGTCCCGAAGGCCCATGTTAGGTCTTCGGCCTGTGCAAACCTATCGGCTTCTGGTAAAAATGTTCGCCTACAAATTAAGTGTGCCAGGGTGTTTTGCTTTCCTTGAAGAAACATGACTACATCATCAATCGTTCGGATATAATCTTCCCTCATCGCGATGATCCGCTTTATGTTTAGGGAAGAGTTCTTTTGCTTATTTTCTATCTCATTAAATAAATTCCTCAATCCCTCTTTGCAAAAAACAGCCAATATTACTTCGATTCCAAGGTCGGCTTGGGCTGCCGATATATTTTTGGTATTGAAAAATCCTTTCAAATACGCAGTAGCCGGATAGGGGGTGTTTAGTTGTGTGAAGGGGGGTGTTATCAGGAAAATGGGTGATTGCAAAGTGGCTTATTTATTATGCAAATGTACTATTTAGCCACGGCAAGGGGTATAAAATTCTGCCTAATACCATAAAAAATACCACAACATTTTTGTGTTGTGGTATTATCTGTTTTCTGTTGAAGTAACTGTCTTATAGCATGGTAGTTGGACTTGCAAATTCAGAAAGGGTAAACTTGCCACTTTCTTTAATTGCAGTAAAACCACCCTTGATGTCAACCAGGTTATTAAAGCCCCTTGCTTTTAGGGTTGAGATAAAAATCATTGACCTATAGCCAGCGGCACAATGAACATAATGTTTTCGACTCTTGTCAATCATGGCCATACTCTCATTGATGTTATCAAGTGGAGTATTTTGAACATGGAGCAGATGGTGACTGATGTGTTCGGATTTTTTTCTTACATCCAATATATGGGTATGTGGATCGGTTTCAACAATTGCTGCCAACTCTTCTGCTGTAATCGATTCAATGTGGTCAATTTCTTTTTCTGCTTCTTCCCAAGCCTTAAACCCTCCTTTCAAATATCCAATCGTAAAATCATATCCTACTCTTGCTAGCCTAATTACTGCTTCTTCTTCTCTGCCTTCATCCGTAACCAATAAAATCTCTTGTTTGATGTCTGGTATCATGATGCCCACCCATGGTGCGAAGTTTCCATCAATGCCGATATTGATTGAATTGGGAATAAATCCTTTTCCGAAATCCTGTGCATGTCGGGTGTCCAAAATCAATGCGCTGGTTTCGTTGGCTGCGGCTTCAAAAGCAGCAGGACTTAACGCATGTTTTCCTCTTTCGAGTACTTTGTCAATGCTGTCATACCCTTGTATGTTCATCAATACATTTAGTGGGAAATAACCAGGGGGTGGCATAAGTCCCTCGAGCACTAATGATTTGAATTTCTCTTTTGAGAGTTTTGGGTTCAATGCATAGTTTGTATTCTTTTGATGTCCTAAGGTATCCGACTTTTCTTCACTCATCTTTTTGCCACAAGCAGATCCTGCACCATGTGCGGGGTATACAATTATGTCATCAGCTAGGGGCATGATTTTATTTCTTAGCGAGTCGAACAAGTGACCTGCTAGAATATCTTCAGTCAATTCTGCCTTTACTTTTTGAGCCAGATCTGGTCTGCCAACATCACCAATGAACAACGTGTCTCCGCTGAAGAGTGCTGTTTCTTTTCCCTCTTCATCAATCAACAGATAACAGGTGCTTTCCATCGTGTGTCCAGGAGTATGCAGCACTTTGATTTTTACATTTCCGAGCGACAGTACTTCTCCATCTTTTGCAGAATGAATAGGGAAGGATGGCTCTGCAGTTGGGCCAAATACAATTTCGGCACCGGTCTTGCTTGCAAGATCCAGATGGCCTGACACAAAATCTGCATGAAAATGGGTCTCTAATACGTATTTTATTCGGGCATTGTTCGATGCTGCCTTTTTAATATAGGGTTCAACTTCTCGAAGCGGATCAATAATTGCTGCCTCTCCCTCGCTCTCGATGTAGTAAGCTCCCTGCGCTAAACAGCCAGTGTAAATCTGCTCTATTTTCATATGTTGGTTTTTGATAAATGATATCTAGCTAACAGAACAAATTTGCTGTATCGGCGGATAAAAAAAGGTGATATAAATCACCTATTACCATAAAATTCAGAAATATGGGCAATTAAGTTGTTGTGCTATAGTCGGCCAATCAATATGTGCCTAAAATTGTATTAAGATTTAAAAATGCGGTCCATCAGTATCCACTTTTCTCCCGACTTAGCCCAAGGTAATGGTAGCTGAAATTTCCACATTAACTTTTCCCATGCTGCAATTTTGGGATTGGTAGCATCAAATGCTGCTTTCTTTTCAAATGTAAACTCGTCATTTGTTTCTAAAATCATGAACATCCTGTTGCCAGTTCTGAATATTTCAATATTCGTCACTCCGGCATCTATATCATGCTGCGTAACCTCTGGCCAAGCATTTCCAGGCGCATGATATTGCTCGTACTCATTGATTAACTCAGGATTATCTATCAAGTCAAGTGCCAGACAAAATCGTTGCATATTTTTGGGTTTATCTTTTTTGAAACAAGATGTTATTTAAAAAACTGCTTAAAGGCAATCATGGTTTGTGTTGCTGCGGCATCTGGGTTAGGCCAAGGGAAAGCCTCTGCTGAAACATAGCCCATGAAGCCTGAATGCTTTAGGGTATCCATGGCTTTGCTCATGTCTGTATGTCCAAATCCAACTGGTCTTCTGTTGCTATCTGCAAAATGCACATGACCAATGTAGTTGATGTATTTGCTAATGCAATCTTCCAAATTGCTTTCCTCAATGTTCATGTGAAACAAATCAGCGAGTAATTTTACATTTGATGTTTTTAAGCTATCAATTAGTTCTGCCCCTGCTTCTATGGTGTTGACGATATTGGTTTCATACCGATTCAGTGGCTCATAGATTAGAAAAGTTCCTTGTTCTTCTGCATATGCACCCAGTTCATTAAGGGAGTCACTAAGCCAATTCATCACTATGGCACGGTCAGTTCCCGAAACTACATTTCCTTGCATCGACCCGATGATCGCAGGCGCTCCTAGCTGGGCTCCAAACTTGACCATCTCTTTAATGAATTCAATAGCTTTCTTACGCACTTGTTCATTCTGGTCAGTGAGTGTGAGCCCCTGAATTACTTTTCCTGCACCAGTTCCCACAGCTCCCAAGTCGAGATGATGTCTTTCGAGTAATGACTTAAGTTTCTCAACATCTAATGCATCTGCAGATGGTGTGAAAAGTTCTATTGCATCGAATCCAAGAGCTGAAGCTTTTGAAATGCTAGCTTCCAGATCCTTCCAGTAAATCCACGGTCCTGTTTTTATTTCAGGCACCAGGGCTATAGTAACGCAGGATTTTATCATAACATGTTATTGGTCAAAATCTACCATTATTTTGGTTATTCCTTTTGGGTTCTCGGCCCAATCCGATAGCGCTTTTCCAGCTTCATCTATTGAAACTATTTTGCTGATCACATCAGAAACTGGAAATTTCCCTTGTTCCAAATATCGGATTACTTCTGGGAACTCATCAGTGCAATTGCGGGAGCCGAGAATTTCAATCTCCTTCCTTACAAAAATTCCTGTGTTGAATTCAACAGGTGCCTTAGCATATCCAATACAAACCACCCGTCCGGTGTAAGCTACTTCCTCTACTGCAGCCCGATATGTAAATGGACTTCCAACTGCTTCAATGATCACATCCGGACCATCGCCGTTTGTGATGTTGCTTAATGCTTCATGCAAATCAACATTACTGGTATTGATGGTGTGAGTAGCTCCAATCTTTTTTGCAATCTCCATTTTGGCATCGTCGATATCAATCGCAATAACCTCTGCTCCCCTGTTTACGGCAGAAGCAATTGCACCCATTCCAACTATGCCGCATCCAATCACCGCTACTTTTTCTTTGGCGATGACCCTGCCTCTGGCGGCTGCATGAAATCCAACTGTTAATGGTTCTGCTAGCGCTAACTCTTGCAAGGATAATATTTCAGAGCTAAACAGATCTTGCCAAGCAATAGCAATATATCTGGTCATGGCGCCAGGGCGTCTGACGCCCATAGTTTTATTATCCTGACAGGCATTCTTTCTTCCCTTTCTGCAAGAGATGCAGGTGCCACAGTTTAAATAAGGATATATGGTCACGTTCATCCCTGCCTTGAAAAGCGTTGGAACGTCAGCACCAACTTCTTCAATCGTGCCTCCAACCTCATGACCCAATACATTGGGATATTCCTGCAGTTCAAATAATCCCTTGAATCCGTTTAGGTCGCCTCCACAAAAGCCAACCATCCCTATACGAACCAACACTTCATTAGCACCCGGTATTGGTTTTTTAATTTCCCTTACTTCTGTTTTGCCAATGGCTGTTAAAAACAATGCTTTCATCTCTTTATTTTCTTTGGATATTATTTTCAGCTTTACCTTCAAACCACATACAGTTTTTTACAGGCGCTACCAGCGTATGGATCTCTTCAAGTAACCCTTCGGGAATATTAAAGTCAACTGCCGCAATATTTTGCTTGACATTCTCCAATTCCCACATGCCCACAATGGTGCTGGCAATAGCTGGGTGGTCGACGGCATACTTAATGGCAACGTCACTAAGTTTGACACCATATTTTGCGCATAGTGCCAATAACTTTGGTTGTGTATCCTTAACTTTTTGAGGGGCATTGTGCCATTCAGGTAAAGGGGCATCAGACAATATTCTTTGCACCAAGGGTGCTGCATTCATCAGCCCAAAACCTTTTTCTTTTGAAAGGGGAACCAGTTCGTCATTGATGCCATCAGCAAGTAAATTATAATGCGCCCAGGAAAGAACAGTGTCTACATCCACGATTCTTGCAATGTCAGCGAGGTAGGCTACTGGCAACCCGGTAATTCCAATAAATCTGGCCTTACCCGACTCTTTGATTTTTAGGATGGCAGGAACTGCTTCATTGAGCACTTTTTCTTTGGACTCAAATTCTATATCGTGCAGTTGCATGAGATCTACATAGTCCGTCTTGAGACGCTTAAGAGATTCATCTGCACTTTTAATAATCCTGTCATACGAAAAATCAAAGTCTCGCACACCATACCGGCCACACTTGGTGGCAAGGATGATATCCTTTCTTTTGCCCTCTATTGCCTTTCCTAGCCTGGTTTCTGCCAGCGTAATTCCATAGAATGGTGCAACATCAATAAAGTTAATGCCATAGTCAATGGCATAATGCACTGCTCTTATACCTTCTCCTTCATCACAGACATCAAATGTGTTTCCGAGCGGAGAGGCGCCAAAGCCTAAAATAGAAACATTCATATTGGTCTTTCCTAACCTGCGGTATTCCATGAAGTTTTTTTATTTATTTGTCGATGATTGAGTGGCAGGATTTTTTAACCAATAGTATTCAAGGAGCTTGATGAAGTATCCGCCTACAACACTGCGTGCTTGCATGGCAACATGTTTTCCATTTGTGGTTTCATGCCAATCTCCAAGTGGAACCCTTGTTGGTGTTTCGTTCATGTATTTATAAATAGGGTGCATTAATGAATTGAAATCTTTTTCATTGTTGGCGAGTGTGGCCGTCCACATCACCCAATCACTCTTGGTATATGTTTTTCTACTGTCTAGGGGAAGTCCGTATTCGTTTTGTATGCTGATATAATATTTCACTTCCTTCTCATATACTGTTTCAGGAAATAGCTCCAGTCCAAGCAGCTTGTCCCAAACCAAATTGTATTTCTGGCTCCAGGTATTTTTTTTATCAAATGTCAAGGAGTAATGGTCGCCATCTTCAGCCATTTTCATCCAATCAGTTGCATATTTCTTAGCAACAGACCTGAATCTTTCAGCACTCTTTTTATCGCCAATGGCCTCTGCCATTTGAGCGTATGCACCAATCCCAACAATAGCTTTCATAGACAGATTCACATTGCGCGCAAGATGTCCTGCAAAATCATCGGTACAAAGTTGATTCGCAGGATCAAATCCATCTTTGACAAGGAAGTCAACCCATTGGGAAAGGGTCTTCCAATATTTTATTGCGAAGGTTGGATTTTTTTCAGCCCTGCATATTGCTGCTGCCAAAAGAATCATATTCCCTGCTTCCTCAACCGGCATGTCCTCTGGATACGTTTGTCCATTGGCGATGGGATAGGTTCCAAGATCATGAGCAGGGAATGGTTTTGTCCATTTCCCACTCTCACTATAATACAACAAAGGCTCTATCATTCCCCTGAGTAAAATAGGATTGTAAAGAAGTGTCAGTGGTGCAGAAGGATAAGTAACATCTACTGTCCATATTGACCCATTGCTAAAGTTTTCTTTTTGCGGAAACAATACTTCATCATGTTCTCCTCTCACAAGCTTATGGGCAGCGAGTGATTGTCGGTATGCTCCAATGCAGAGTGCAGCATATTCTTTCCCTCCGCATTCAAATGCATCGGCATACATTTTTTTATCAAAGGCTTCGCATGCAGTTACAATCGAGTTGTATTCAGATTCAGATGTTTTAAGCAGTTGCTCAATCGATCCATGATTTTTCTTCCACCATGGGGCTAGGTTTTTGCCAAAATATTGAATGGAGTAAAGGTCGTCATAGGCGAGCAGCAGGTGCTGATCTGTTGTTTCTCCCGCCTTTGTTTCTATAGCAGTGTGTGCGGAAAGAAATGCCTTAGGTGCTTGGTAATCACCTGCGCGAATTTTTCCTGACCTTGCAAATTGGCTGATCATTTCTGTTGAGGATGCCGATATCGCGAATTGGGGATTGCTTGAAGCCATGTAAGCGTAGCCCCAATCAATTCTGATGTCATCCCCCTTTTTGCCAAGTATATCTTGCTTATCAATACCTGCTTTTATATAATGCAACGCTCCGCTTTCTCCTTTAGACAATTCAACTTTTTGTGTAGCATCATTTGCAGCAATGGCTGTTGATACGTTAAACTGTATTTCAGTTTTATGATTATTGCCATCCAGACTTTTGGTTTTAAAATTTACAAAGCTAACTGGCCTAGACAGTAAGTCGAGGTCCGAAGCAAGCAGTGGAGATAGAAAGTCGAGCTCCAACTCAACAGGTCCGCATATAAAACGATAGTTTGTTTTTGTTGCTGTTACTTCCAAAGAGAGTTGTTCAGCATTAAGAATTTGTTTTTTATTTTCTTGTTCTGCAATGCCAACATCAAGCCATGCATCTCCTGCAGGATTAATACAGTGAAGTGCAATGATATTTTTCCCTTTTCGTAATCCCTTTTTTACTTCTTCGGAGAGTTTGTATTCTTTGATTGCCCCAATATAGCATTCTTTACAAGAGTATGCGGGTATCCCATTGATATATACTTCCACATCATCATCGTGTCTGAGTTGAAGGATGAGTTGTTCAATATTGGTCTTTTCTAAATCAACAACCCTTCTAACCCAAATTTCTTTCGACTCCCAGTTTGTGGCTTGGTTGTTGCCCCATCCATTCCCCAATGGCATCTTTCCTGTCTGCCAATTTTTATCATCAAAAGATTCAGTCATCCAATTCTTTGCTGGTTCAGTTTCTGTGAATCGACATTCAACAGGACGGCCCTCGCCTACAGGCACAAGGGTATTGGATGGTTGATTCACATCCCCCATGAACTTATATGTTTTGTTGTCAACACGAATCAATCCTATGATTGATTGATCAACACCTGTCCAATGTTTTGTTATTGATTCATTCAGCTTGTCGCTAAAAGACCAGATACTAAAATACGGATCATGAGTTATCAGGGGGTAGGCGGGTAGCCTGTTTACTTGTGCCGAAGAAGTTGCAAGAATGAATAGTGCCGCAATAGTATTCAGTAGGTTCCTCATCATAGAATTATTAGTTTAGAAATAACATAGTTCCTCCACTGCTCAAAAGGGTTGATTAATAAGTAGAGAAACTGAAAATGAAAATTTATTAGTCTCGTAAATATTTCTGTATGTGCTGGTAGCTTTTTAAAATTAATTCAGCTTCAGTTGAATAGCTTTTTTTCCATATGCAGGCTGCAGGGAGAAGAGGTGTGAAAGCCTCTACCACCAGCCATCCTTTATAATTCATTCGCTCCAAGCCTTCAAACACATTAGGCCAATTAACCTGTCCTTCGCCCAAGGTGGCTCTTGTATTTTCTGATAATTGAATATGTCCAACTTCATCCGCAATTCTCACCATCGCATCTCCAGTGTTGAATTCTTCAATGTGCGCATGGAAAGTGTCAAACATGATTTTGACATTCGGATGATTGATTGCTTTTACGAGGGCATGCATTTGGTCTGCATTGCTCACTACATAATTTTCAAATCTATTTAAGTATTCTAGTCCAAGTATTACATTTTTTGTTGCTGCATGTTCTGCCACTGCCAACATACTTTCTTTAGACCAATCAAGTTCTTGTTGGGTTGGAGCTGCCCCCGAAAAAACACTCAAGGCCGAATGGAAGGGTCCGGAAAGATAGGCTGCGCCAAGGTAAGCGCTGATGTCAACTGCCTTTTTTAAAAAGTCAATTCCTTTTTGCCTAACACTTGGGTCAGCAGAAATTGTATTCATGTCAGCCCCTAAGAAGGTAACAGTGAAAACGGTGAGACCCAGGCGGTTAATCTCTTCTTTCCATGGTTTCCAGTAAGGCAGGTCGGTTACAAATATTGGAACTTCAATTCCATCATACCCCACTTCTTTGATATAGGCTAAATGCTTGATGATTGATTCGTTCATGTCTGGTCCGTACACCAGCGTATTCATCGCAATTGGATATTTCATCGTTCTATTATTATTTAGAGTTTACTATACCTCGATAAGGCACATTGATGTCTAGTTTTCCGCTCCATGTTGAAGGAACCTTAAGTCCGAGTTCCCAATGAATTGCATTGACAACCATACGCTGAAATGATTCTACTGTAAAGTCTTCAGGGTGTCCCATGGTTGTAAAAAATACCCTTGCTTTGTAATTGTTCTCCCAGGTCCATGCAATGGGCTGTTCCACTACAGACTTATCAGCATCTACAGCCTCACCCATCATCAACCATTCTGTTCCTTTTACAGGATAGTCAGGCAGTACCTTGTAGAGCCAAGATCTAACGTGGAAGGAAGGGTCTACGCCGGTAAGAATTGGGTGTTTTGCCATTGCAGGAATGATTGAAGCATCTGTGCTTGATTGATAGCCATAGTGGTAATGTTTTGCAGGTCCGTCCCAACCTGGAGGTGAGCCAAAAGCTTTTTCTGGGAATGCATTATAGCCTTCAAGTGGATCTCCTGCAGGATATTTGAATGAGTGGGTGCTTGTCCGAAATCCCATGATAGGTTTTCCTGACTTGAGGTAAGCATCGATATGTGCTATTTGATCTGCAGGCAGCAACCTCCACCTAAGATAGAATACTGCCAAGTCTGCCTCCGCCAATGCTTCTAATCCTGGTATATTAGCTTCTGAGTTTTGGTCGGGAGAAGATTTAATGACTTTAGTTCTGAATCCATACTTCTTTTCAAGCTCAGCAGCTAAGAGGGAAAGGGTCTGCTCTCCAGAATATTCATGATCCCCACATACAAAAACGATTAGCGGTTTCTTTTTAGGCGGTGTTGGTTCATGCATCGCAATTGGATATTTAATTGTCCTATAATTATTTAGAGTTTACCATTCCTCGATAAGGTACATTGATGTCTAGTTTTCCGCTCCATGTTGAAGGAACCTTAAGTCCGAGTTCCCAATGAATTGCATTGACAACCATACGCTGAAATGGTTCTACTGTAAAGTCTTCAGGATGCCCCATGGTTGTAAAAAATACCCTTGCTTTGTAATTGTTCTCCCAGGTCCATGCAATGGGCTGTTCTACTGCGGACTTGTCAGCATCTACAGCCTTGCCCATCATCAACCATTCTGTTCCTTTTACAGGATAGTCAGGCAGTACCTTGTAGAGCCAAGATCTAACGTGAAAGGAAGGGTTTACGCCGGTAAGAATTGGGTGTTTTGCCATTGCAGGAATGATTGAAGCATCTGTGCTTGATTGATGGCCATAGTGGTAATGTTTTGCAGGTCCGTCCCAACCTGGAGGTGAGCCAAAAGCTTTTTCTGGGAATGCATTATAGTCTTCAAGTGGATCTCCTGCAGGGTATTTGAATGAGTGGGTGCTTGTCCGAAATCCCATAATAGGTTTTCCTGATTTAAGATAAGCATCAATATGTGCTATTTGATCTGCAGGCAGCAACCTCCACCTGAGATAGAATACTGCCAAGTCTGCCTCCGCCAATGCTTCTAATCCTGGTATATTAGCTTCTGAGTTTTGGTCGGGAGAAGATTTAATAACTTTAGTCCTGAATCCATACCTTTTCTCCAGCTCAGCGGCCAATAGGGGAAGGGTCTGCTCCCCAGAATATTCATGATCTCCACATACAAAAACGATTAGCGGTTTCTTTTTAGGTGGTGTTGGTTCATATGCAACGGCTGATTTGGCAGGCCAGGCAAATAATATTGCGAGTAAGAAGATACTGATAATTCTTTTCATGATTATTGATTTATTTTTCTAGTGGATGTTCTTTTAATAATTGTGCAGCATCATATAGATTCTTTTTTGTGGCAATTGATGCCCTAACTGCCTTTACCTTAACCTGATCAACGGCACTTGCTTTGTTGCCAAATGAATTGCGAACATAAGTGAGTACAGCTGCAATTTCTCTATCATTCATCAATCCGCCAAATGGTGTCATTGGAACCTGTCCTGGATACTTTACACCATTAACTTCAATAGGCCCCATCAATCCCTTTAAGACGAGCTTAATCAAGCGTTCCTGGCTGCCTGTCACCCATTTTGAATTCACCAACGGAGGGAAACCTGATGCTGTAAGTCCCTTGCCATTGGATTGATGACATGTATTGCAATAGCCTTCTTTTGCATAAAGTTTTTTTCCTTCAATGAACAGCACTGAATCCTTGCCTTTTAATCCTGAAATTGGCTCAGGTATGATTTTTTTCTCAACAAAGTTTTTTCCATTTACATGGGCCAGTGCTATTTCATATGGCCTCTGCATCCAAGCATCCAATGGTTTTGTTTTGGCAGCTGCTAGAATGGGCAATGATTTTTCTCTTGGTAGCCAGGATGCTGCCATGATTGCTTCTAGTCTAACACGGCCATGTTTATCTAGTGCAGCTTGTGTTAATAGTGCTGCTTGATTTTTTACTTGATGTCCAGTATAGCGCAATACCCGAACCGCGGCGGCACGAATGTGGTAGTCGGGCGATTTCAATAATCTATTGAGCAACACCTGATCAACTTTATCTAGTCCCCATGTTACCCAAAGGGCCTCTAATACATGGTGTTCATACTGCAGATCAGTTTTATCAAGATTAGCTACCCAGGCAGTAACTTTTGGCAACACCTCAGTGGCATTTCGTCCTCTCAACTCACGTTTAACACGATACCTTGTTCTATATTCTGGTAGTTTTAGATTGTTTAAGAGTTCATCAATTGAGGCACCAAAAACCTTTGCGGGCTGGACCAATGGCCTGGATGGATAGGTGATTCGGTAGACGCGGCCATGTACATGATCACGAAGTGGATCACGGGAATTGTGTTGCATGTGACCTATTAACACATTGTGCCAATCAATAAAATACAATGAACCGTCGGGGGCAAACTCCATGTCTACTGGCCTGAAATTTTTATCTTCTCCAACAACAAGATCCATTCTGTGTTTTGATACATAACCAGTTCCACTGTCTTTAAGGCTGTGTTGTTTTGTTCCGAGAAATCCTATAGTGTTATTAATTAACATATCACCTTGAACCTCATCCGGAAAATGTCTGCTAGAAACAAATTCCAGTCCAGATGTAGGCCTAACCTTATGTTTTTCTTCAATCAGTGACGGCGAGCTGTGATTCCCTTGGCCATAGCGTGTGAGATTGGTTCCTGGCATCATCCAGCGTGCATCAGGTCCGGACGTTTCCAGGAAAAAATGTTGACCCCATTGGTCAAATGCAATACCCCATGGATTTGGAATATGCAGTTGAGCAGTGCGTTCTAGGTGTTTTCGTTGTGGGGCATATCGAAAAAAACCACCATTAGTCGCTCTCACAGTTCCGTAAGCCGTTTCTACATTTGAATGCAAGAATACACCCTCTCCCATGTAGATTGCTCCCGATTCATCGGTCACAAAAGCACTTATCGCGTGGTGGGTATCATGGTCGTCAAAGCCGCTAAGTACAACTTCTCTTGAGTCTGCGCGATCATCGCCATCAGTGTCTTTGAGCAGTATCAAATTGGTACCCTGACTTACATACACGCCCTCATTGGTTATTTCCATACCAACTGGTACATGCAAATGATCTGCAAAAATTGTTTCTTTATCTGCCTTTCCATCATTGTCGGTGTCTTCGAGGATAATGATTTTATCATCTGGCTTAGCGTCCCCTGGTTGATAATGAGGATAGCTAGGCATGCATGCAACCCACAAGCGCCCCTTGTTATCAAAAGTCATTTGTACAGGGTTAGCTAAATTTGAAAATTCTTTTTCTGAAGCGAACAATTCAATTTTATACCCTGGTGCAACCTTGATTGAATTCAAGGCTTCATCACCATATAAATATCTTAAACTGCCATTGTTATCTGGGTTGTAGTTGGTGGTGATTTCTGGAAGTTTTCTTGTTCGCTTATCGGCTTCTGCTACATCCATCTTGATCCCTTTTGTTGCTGCCCTAATTGCCTCTTCGCGAATTGCGGTCATCTCACGAATTTTCTCAACTTCCGCTGGGTAGTTGTCAGGACCAAAAGGTGCATAACGGCGTCCATACACATGTACCCCGTTGGGAATCTTGAAGTCCATTTGCCACATCCAGTTTTTTTCATCAACTGCTTGTTGCACCATATCTCGGTAACGCTCAATAGACGGGGGTTCTTTTTTAAATACTTCATCAGCCAATAGTGATGAAAGTTTTTTGTATCCTTCTTTATTTAATTGAATCCCATCAATAGTTAGTGGTTCATTTGTTTCAGCGTACCAGCTTTTAGAAGCAGTGAATGCATCAATGAACAACAAGTTATGTTTGGCCGCAATTTCTTTCATTGCTTGGCTATAGAGCAGCAAATTTTTATTTTCATTAATCCCGTTTGGCACATCCAATGAATCAGAAAGATCTTCATAGGCAATGGGCGATACCAGCGCTAACTTTGGTGCTGAATGGCCGTTGTATTGTTGAGCCAGTGTATGTTTTACGAATGCTTCCAATTCCGCTTTGTAGATTTGAAGTTTAGAAGGGCCTCCAAATGATTCGCTGAATCCAAAGAAAGTAATGATCACATCTGTTTGAAGACGCTTTAGCCATTGATCATTTGATTCAAAATGACCCTCGCTGCCCGTATTGTTTGCAAATTCAGATTGGAATAGTTCTGCACCTGGAAAAGTCCATGGGGTTGGCCTTGATGGATGTGGCCTGAATCCTGGGGTATCGCCGCCATCACATAAGTTTCTCATGCTGATTAGGCTGTCGGGATAACGCAAATGCATTTCAGTTTCGAAATAATCAAAATTGATCATCCTCGATCCAAGGTTCCCTCCTATCAAAGAGATCTTGATATTTTTGTGAATTTCAAAAGGTGCTGGTTTGGTTGGAATCAAAAACCCAATTGTTCCAGCTGAGATTAAAAATAGGCAAATTGCAATTTTTATTTTTAGAGACATGGTTTTAGTTTTCTGAGATTTTTTCAAGCTTTAATATAGAGAATTATCCTGTTAAGTATCATATTGCATCTGATTATTTTGCTTAAATCGATTTATGACTTTGCTTGAGCGAATTAGATGCCTTTATTCCGTTGTAAAGAAGGGGTTGATTAGCACATTCAAAGTATCTCTAATAGTCATTATAAAAATGGAATGCTTAATTTTAAGGATATTATGATGATATGAAAACCCTTGTTTGTGACTCCCCAGGAAATTTTAAATATATCGACACCGAATTGCCCTCAATTAAGCCTGGCTATTCAGTAATCTGCATAAAAAGGGTTGGTGTTTGTGGAACTGACCTTCATGCCTTTGATGGAACGCAGCCGTTTTTCAGTTACCCACGTGTGTTGGGTCATGAATTGGCGGCTGAATTTGTTGCAGGTGATGCCCAGGGATTTCAGGAAGGGGAGCTCCTAACCGTGTTGCCTTACTTTAATTGTAGCTCATGCCTGGCTTGCCGGAATAAAAAGCCTAATTGTTGCAGCGCCATACAGGTTTGTGGTGTTCATATTGATGGGGGAATGACTGAATTTTTATTGGTTCCGTCATCTTCGCTTGTTAAGGGCGAAGGACTATCGCTCGATGAGTTGGCTCTAATAGAACCACTCGCTATTGGCGCCCATGCCATATCTAGGGCAGACGTTCAGTCAACAGATACGGTACTCATTGTTGGAGCTGGCCCTATCGGAATTGGGATAGTTGAGTTTGCGATTCATAGGGGTGCGAAGGTTATAGTCATGGATACCAATAAGGATCGGCTCAGCTTTTGTAAGGAATACTTTAAAAATATTCACTTGGTTAATCCTTTAGAGGTTGATCCCATCAATAAGTTGAGGGAAATGACAGATGGTGACATGCCCTCTGTTGTCATGGATGCTACAGGAAACCTAAAGGCAATCAATACCTCTTTTGCATATATGGCTCATGGGGCACGGTATGTATTGGTTGGATTGCAGCTAAATGATATTTCTTTTAGTCATCCTGAGTTTCACAAGCGGGAAGCTACATTGATGAGCAGCAGAAATGCAACAAGGGAGGATTTTGCGCTCGTTATTCAAGTTGTGAAAGAGGGAAAAGTAGCGCCTAAGAAAATGATTACTCATCGATTGGCCTTCAATGCTGTAGCTGAGCGTTTTTCGTCATTGACAGATCCAGGCCAAAAAACAATTAAAGCGCTGATTGAGCTCTAGTTCTACTCACCTTGTCAATCTAACCTCGCTTCAACCCTTATTAAAATAGCATGCTTAATTTGTCCTTCCCGGATAGATCTTCAACGCTGCTTCCAAGCAATCCATCGCAGCATCAATATCCTCGTTCTTGATTACGTAAGCAAAGCGCACTTGGTCTTTTCCAAGGGATTGAGTTTCGTAGAAGCCACTTGCAGGTGCAAGCATGAGGGTTTGTCCATTGTGTGAAAAGGATTCAAGAAGCCACTGACAAAATTTATCACAATCATCGATGGGTAGTCTGGCCATTACATAAAAAGCTCCGCCGGGAGTTGGACAAAACACGCCAGGCATTTCATTCAATCTTTTTACCAATAAATTTCTCCGTGAAATATAGGCAGCCCTTGGTATGTCAAAGTAGGTGCTGGGTAAATCAAGCGCAGCTTCAGCAAGTATTTGGGCAAGTCCGGGTGGACTAAGCCTTGCTTGTGCAAACTTCATTACAGAGTCGTATACTTTTTTGTTTCTTGTAATCAATGCGCCAATCCTTGCGCCACATGCGGAGTACCGCTTGGATATGGTGTCTATGAGTACTACATGCTCCGGAATTTTTTTTAGGTGCAGCGCGCTGGTGTATTCTCCATCATAGCAAAACTCCCTATACGCCTCATCAGAAAAAAGATAGAGGTTGTGTCGCAGGCAAATATCTTCCAGCTGCTCCATCTCTTCTTTGCTGTATAGGTATCCCGTTGGATTATTGGGATTGCAAATCATGATTCCCTTTGTTTTAGGGGAAATTAATTTTTCAAATTCTGGTATGGGCGGGAGAGCAAATCCGTTTTCAATGTATGAGCTGATCGGAACAATATTCACTCCAGCCATAACCGCAAATCCATTGTAGTTTGCGTAGAAAGGCTCAGGGATGATGACTTCATCTCCTGGGTCGAGGCAGGCCATCATCGCAAACACCAGGCCTTCGCTCCCTCCTGTGGTAACAAGAATCTGGTCTTGGGTTACTTCAATGTTTGACTTGTGATAGTATTGAACAAGTTTTTTCCTGTAGGATTCATTTCCCGCACTATGGCTATAGCCCAGTGTTTTGATATCTGCATCCTTAACCGCTTGCAGCGCCATAGGAGGTGTTTCAAGATCGGGTTGTCCAATATTAAGATGATAAACCTTTAAGCCCCTTTTGGTTGCTTCTTCAGCAAAGGGTGCCAATTTTCTTATGGGTGATGAGGGCATTAATTCGCCTCTCTTTGAGGGATGGAGCATTCTGCAAAAATAATTGATTTTGAATCGCAAGTTTACTTTCTGAAAGCAGAAATATCTAAAGAAGTTAAAATCTTTTCAAAAATTGGAGTCGTGTATATGGAAAATGGAAACAAAGACTACTTTTGTGAAACAAATCGTTTCCTAAACTGAATTATAACACCAATTTAAAACATACAGTATGAAAAGGTTGATTTTATCTTTATTAGTCGTTGCTGCTGGCTTTTCAGGGTTTTCACAAGCCTCCGCTCCCAAAGTGGAAGATCTTGTCAAATTCAAAGAGATTCGTCACAATTTTGGAAAAATCAAGCAGGGAGTTCCTGTAACCCATGATTTTGACTTTACAAACATCGCCAGTGAGCCCGTTGTTATTGAGAATGCTACTGCATCTTGTGGCTGTACCACGCCGGTTTGGCCTCAACAACCTGTGATGAAGTCCAAGACAGAAAAAATCAAGGCTGGTTTTAACGCTGCTGCAGCTGGGCCATTCGAGAAAACTATTTTTGTTAAGCTAAAAGGGATAGACGCTCGTTATGAACTCAAAATTGCCGGTGAAGTGCTCTCGGCTGAGGCATACGACAAACAAAATCAAAAATAACCGAAAGGGCCTGTTTACAGGCCCTTTTTTTTGCTTCCTGCCATTCTTATTCTGCGTTTTTCCCAGTATATTTTTATTGATAAAAAAGGCTAGTTTTGTTGCATGGAGCCTTTTGAGACCCCCGAATCCGAACTTGCTAGTCAGCTTTCGTTTGAGGCGTTCAGAAAGACGGTGCTGAATGACTATGGCATCGCTTTTCAGAGCCGCCAAGCAAGCCTATTAGGACGAAAAGAAGTACTGACAGGGAAGGCGAAGTTTGGCATATTTGGCGATGGCAAGGAAGTGCCACAGGTGGCCATGGCAAAATTCTTCATGCCTGGCGATTATTATGCAGGGTATTATCGCGATCAAACATTTGCTTTTGCAACTGGAAACGCAACACTTACCGAATTTTTCTCTCAATTATATGCAGATCCTGATCCAGCCCATGATCCACATAGTGCAGGTCGTCAGATGAATTGTCATTTTAGTACCCGATTTGTAGATGAAGAAGGTGAATTCATTAACCTAAGTCAGCATAAAAACTTTTCTTCCGGGATCGCTCCAACTGCCGGTCACTTGCCCAGAGCATTGGGATTGGCTTATGCTTCTAAGGTATATAGGAGTTCCAGGGTGCTTGATCATATATCAACATTTTCCAATGAGGGTAACGAAGTTTGCTTCTGCACCATTGGAGATGCTTCCACCAGTGAGGGCCATTTTTGGGAGAGCATGAATGCGGCTGCAGTAACCCAGGTTCCCTTGGTTGTATTTGTTTGGGATGATGGATACGGAATTTCTGTTCCAAAAGAAATTCAAACCGTAAAATCCTCGATTTCAGAAGCACTCTCTGGTTTTGAAAAAACAAAGGGCACCAATGGGATGCTTATTTATAAAGTTAAGGGATGGGATTATGCACAACTTTGTGAAGCGTTTGAGGAGGGGATAACTATTGCCAGAAATGAACATGTCCCTGTTTTATTCCATGTTGAGGAGCTTACTCAACAACAAGGGCATTCAACCTCCGGAAGTCACGAACGTTACAAAACCAAGGAACGTATTCAATGGGAAAAGGATTGGGATTGTTTAACGAAGATGCGTGCCTGGGTACTCGAAAATGCACTTGCTTCAGAACAAGAGATTATGGAAATTGAAGGGGAGGCAAAAGTCTATGCAAACGATTCAAGAATTCAGGCCTGGAAGTCTTACGACGAACCAATCCAACTGCAGAAGGTAAAAGCACTTCAGCTCATCGAAGAATTGCTTCAACAATTTCCATCAGACAAAATCCAAGAAATTCATCAAGGGTTGGATTCAAATACATTGCCATTTAGAAGGGATGTTGTCAGCGCACTCTACAACACAACAATTCACGCAGCTGGTTCTTCACCAACAACGGAAATCACTGCATATTATAACCAATTGATTGAGGAAAACAAGGGCTTGTACAATAGCCATCTTTTTTCAAAAAAACCAAAGGTTGAGCCTCCGCGCAATCTCCCTACATTAGACTTTGCCGAGAACGCTCCGATAGTGAACGGGTACGAAGTGGTCAATAGGTATTTTGACGAACTCTTTGCCTCAGATCCTCGGGTACTTGCTTTCGGTGAAGACCTTGGAAAAATTGGTGATGTGAACCAGGGCTTTGCTGGGCTTCAGCAGAAATATGGGGTAGATCGAATTTTTGACACTGGAATAAGGGAATTGAGTATAATAGGGCAGGGAGTTGGCATGTCGATGCGTGGCCTGCGGCCAATCGCTGAAATTCAATATCTCGATTATCTGCTTTATGGTTTACAAGTGCTGAGTGATGATGTTGCAACGCTGCATTACAGATCAGCTGGAACCCAAATTGCCCCATTGATTGTAAGGACCCGCGGACATCGGCTAGAAGGAATTTGGCATAGCGGTTCTCCCATGGGGCTGATGATTAATTCACTGAAGGGAATCAATGTGTGTGTGCCAAGAAGCATGGTTCAAGCCGCAGGATTTTACAACACCTTGCTTGCTGGAAAAGATCCCGGTATTGTGATTGAGTGTTTGAATGGGTATAGACTGAAAGAAAAAGTTCCAAATAATTTGTTGGCCTACGAACTGCCGTTGGGTATTCCCGAAGTAATGAAGGAAGGAAATGATATTACAATTGTTTCTTATGGCTCAACTTTAAGGATTGTGATTGAGGCTGCAGAATCATTAAGGGCTTTTGGTGTTGATGCAGAGGTGCTTGATGTGCAAACCATGATGCCATTTGATATCCATCACATCATCGTTGAGTCACTTAAGAAGACCAACAGGATTTTATTTGTGGATGAAGATGTACCGGGTGGTGGTACTTCATTTATGTTTACGGAGGTCATTGATAAGCAGGGTGGATATCAATGGTTAGATGCAGCCCCTAAAATATTATGCGCCCAGCCGCATCGACCTGCTTACGGCAGCGATGGCGATTATTTTTCTAAGCCCAATGTTGAAGATATTGTCAGGCTGGTTAGAGAGATGATGGCTGAGTAGTGTATTAGTCTATGAATTGACTTGCATATTCCTTGCTTCCAAGATAGCAACTGTCTGTTTTTCCAAACCATTTTTTTCTGTTTCTTGCAATGAGGTCGTACAGCGCATTTCTTATGAATCCGGGAACGATGATGAATGCATAGAGTAGTCTCCACGGATAGGGGAGTTCTTTTACGATGGCCAATGCTGCGGCTGACTTCGTGTAAACCGCGCCATCTTTTAAGAAGATGACGGAAGATTCTGCTGCTGTTATTTTATCTAACGTGAAATGCTTGAAGGTCTCTCCCTGCTGCGAAGCATAATGAAGTATGTTCCGTGTATCTTTTTTTAGCAAGAATTGAATAGTGCTGCTACACAACAAGCAATCCCCATCATAAAATACTATTGGATTATATTGTGTTAATGATGTTGGAATGATCTTCTCTCTTTTACTTGAGGTTATAAAATACTTTTTGAACATCTTCGTCTTGTTCAAGACGGTCTACAAGTTTAAGTACGTCTTGGGCCTGTTCTTCATTCAACTCAACAACTGTTGTCGGAATCCACTCTACTTCTGCACTTAGGGTGCTTATGTTTTTTTCCTCAAGTGCTTTTTGCATATTGCCAAAATCGTTAAATGCGCAGCGTATTACCAATATATCTTCGCCCTCTTCATTGGTGCTTTCGCCTAATTCTTCCAGTCCAAAGTCAATCAATTCAAGCTCAAGGTCTTCTAGGCTGATGCCGTCATTTTTTAGTTTGAAAACGCCCATTTTTTTAAACTGGAAACTTACGCTTCCGCTCGTTCCCATTGCGCCATTTCCTTTGTTGAAATGCGACTTTATATTCGCTACCGTTCTAACATGATTGTCAGTTGCTGTTTCCACAAGTACGGCAACCCCATGAGGTGCATATCCTTCATATAGGATCTCCTCAAAATTTTCCATTTCTTTCCCCATCGCTCTTTTTACCGCAGCCTCAATTCTGTCTTTGGGCATGTTGACGCTTTTGGCATTTTGAAAGCACCTGCGTAGCGCTGGGTTGGTGCCTGAATCTGGTCCGCCTGCTTTTACTGCAATGGCAATTTCTTTTCCAATCCGGCTAAACTGCTTTGCCATTTTGTCCCAACGGGCAAACATGGTTGATTTACGAACTTCGAAGATCCTTCCCATAGTAGGTTATTAATGATGTGAGCGAATGATTAGAGGGGATGTAAAATTAAGGTATAAGTATGGTGTAAAAAAAATCCCGGAGTCGAGCCGACTCCGGGAAGCTGTTTTAAGGGCTATATAGGACTACTTATTTAGCTTACTGTGTTTTTTGCTATATAGGAAATAGACCACTAGTCCAATTACCATCCAGGCTACTGCCACGGAGAGCGTTAGGCTGTCTAGCCCGTAAATCATGGCTATGCAAATCACTGCACCAAGTACGCTAACAACTGGGGCGATTGGCACTCTGAAAGGCCTTTCAATATTTGGGGATTTTACCCTGAGGATCCATACGCCAATGCTCACTAATACGAATGCAAAGAGTGTTCCGAAGCTGGTCAGGTCGCCGGCGACATGTCCAGGGACAAACGCTGCAAATGCACCAACAAAAACGAAAAGTATCCAATTTGATTTGTATGGTGTTTTGAATTTAGGGTGCAGCGTTCCAAATACTTTTGGAATTAACCCATCGTTACTCATGGTAAAAAATATCCTGCTTTGTCCCATAAGCATCACTAGAATTACTGATGAGAATCCTGCGAGAATGGCAACAGTCACTGCAGTGGCAAGCCAACTGTATCCAGTCATATACGTTGAAATAGCGTAGGCAACAGAAGCTTCTCTGCCTTTTTCTGGATCAACGAAGTCTTTCCAATTTGCAACTCCAGTAAGCACATGACCAAATAAAATATAAAGAATTGTACAGATAACGAGTGAGCCAAGTATCCCTATAGGCATATCTCTTTTAGGGTTCTTTGCTTCTTGTGCTGCAGTAGACACAGCGTCAAAACCGATGAAGGCAAAAAATACAATACCCGCGCCACCAAGTATTCCACCCCATCCATGTTTGTTCCATGCGCTATAGTCTGCAATAACTTTCCCCGCTTGGTCAACTACTGCAGGTGTTCCCTCTGGAATGAGGTAGGGCTCTAGATTTGCAGGGTTGATAAACTGCCATCCAACTGCGGTGAAAATAAGCACAACAGCAACTTTAATAAAAACGATAATTGCGTTTACAAAAGCGGATTCTTGGGTACCTCTAATGAGCAATAAAGTTAACAGAAGTAATATGACCAGTGCAGGAGCATTAATCATGCCCTGATGAAGAATGCCTGAAGAGTCAGTGAAACTTTCAAATGGAGAGTGGCACCATTCATAAGGTATACCGCCCCCCAACAAGGTGTTTAAGTATTCGCTCCATGCAATCGAAACAGTTGCTGCCCCTAGTGCATATTCCATGATGAGTGCCCATCCGATAATCCATGCAACGAGTTCTCCCATTGTTACATAAGAGTATGCATATGCACTACCAGCAATAGGAATCATAGCAGCAAACTCTGCGTAACAAAGTCCGGCAAATGCACAGCCTATTGCAGCAATGATAAAAGAGAGGGTTACTCCCGGTCCAGCTGCTTGACCTGCAGCAGCTGCAGTTCTGACAAAAAGCCCAGCGCCGATGATTGCTCCTACACCCAATGCAACCAGGTTGCCGGCTCCAAGGGTGCGCTTGAGACCTTTATCTGAATCTTCAGCTTGCGATAGCATAGCCTCAAGTGATTTTGTTCTAAATAAGCCCATAGCAATTGTTTTGGATGATAGTTTTTGAAATTCTAATATAACCATTTATTTCTTTTCACTTTTTTTATTTACCCCACCTTAAATAAAATTCCCAAATCGATGTAAATCAATTATTTTACGCACCTTAAAGCAAATAAAAACAGCATTCATGAAACGCTCGTCATCAGGAAGATTAACCGTATTCATCCTCATTGCCATGGTCCTAGGAATAGGGGTGGGATACGTTGTTCATCTGCGGGCTTCCCCTGAGACAATCAAGTCTTTTTCAGTTAATGTGAAGCTGTTAACGACTATTTTTCTAAGGCTTGTTCAGATGGTCATTGCTCCCTTGGTTTTTACAACACTCGTGGTTGGCATTGCAAAATTAGGCGACCTTGGGTCGGTTGGCCGTGTTGGCGGCAAGGCCTTGCTTTGGTTTATAACAGCTTCTTTGGCAAGCTTGCTGATTGGCATGGCGTTGGTTAATTTCTTTAAGCCCGGTGCTGCGATTAGTCTTGACTCAGCGGATATTGAAAGCGCAAAAGAACTCATTGGGAAAACCCAGCATTTTTCCTTGCAGAATTTCATCGAACATGTTTTTCCTAAAAGTGTGTTTGAGGCCATGGCTACTAATGAAATTCTTCAGCTTGTTGTTTTTAGCATATTTTTTGGGGTAGGAACTACCGCCTTGGGAGAGCGAGGGCTAATCATTGTGAAGGCACTCGACGCTGCAGCTCACATCATATTAAAAATGGTTGGCTATGTTATGAACTTCGCTCCACTTGGCGTATTTGGGGCCATTGCAGCGGTTATTGCAACAAAGGGACTTGAAGTATTTTCCTTTTATGGGCAGTATCTTTTTGCATTTCTAATTGGCATTGCTTGTTTATGGGTGCTGTTACTCTCTGTCGGATATCTGGTTTTGGGTAAGAGATTGTTCGAATTGCTAAAAGCAATATCTCAGCCTTTGCTGATTGCTTTCAGTACAACAAGTAGCGAAGCAGTTTTTCCTAAACTTACTACGGAATTGGAAAAATTTGGATGCAAGGACAAGATTGTGTCTTTCATCCTGCCGCTTGGTTATAGTTTTAATCTGGATGGCAGCATGATGTACATGACCTTTGCTAGCCTGGCCATCGCACAAGCCTATGGCATTCATCTTGATCTTGGCACTCAGCTCACGATGCTTATCGTACTGATGTTAACGAGTAAGGGCATTGCAGGTGTTCCAAGGGCTTCCTTGGTGGTGGTTACGGCAACTTGTGCGATGTTTAATATTCCTCCTGAGGGTATAGCACTCATCATTCCGATCGATCACTTTTGCGATATGTTCAGAACAATGACCAATGTAGTAGGTAACGCATTGGCTACAACAGCTGTAAGCAAGTGGGAAGGTGAGTTAGGACCTGCTGCCACTTCAGAAATTGTGTAATAAATTTCAAAAAAATAGAATATGATTGAGTTGGTAATTCAGTGGAAAGATTTTTTGAATCCGGAGTTTTACATCCAAAATGGTGGTCTGTGGCTGATCCTTTTTATCATTTTTGCAGAGACAGGATTATTTGCAGGATTTTTTCTTCCAGGTGATTCGTTGCTATTTGTTGCAGGAATTTATAGCAACGAATTGGCAGCCGAAATATTTACGCTAAACAATGACTTTCTCAACTTGCTCATCATCAGCGTACTCATAATTTTCTCTGGCATCATTGGCAATACCGTTGGGTATTGGTTTGGAGCTGCCAGCGGCCCTTATCTATTTAAGAAAGAAGACAGTTTCCTGTTTAAAAAGAAACACCTCTTTGCCGCCAAGGAGTTTTATGATAAATATGGGGGAGGGGCAATTGTGTTTGCTAGGTTTCTGCCAATCATCAGAACCTTTGCGCCAATCATCGCGGGTATCGTTCGTATGGACCGCCACAGGTTTTCATTTTATAATATTATGGGTTGTGTTGCCTGGGTACTTAGTATGATGTTTGGTGGGCACTACCTCTACAAATTTTTCTTGGTAAACTTTGACTTTAACTTAAAGGAGCATCTTGAAGTAATTATTCTTGTAATTGTTTTAATTACTACGGCTCCAGTAGCCATCAAGCTAATTGCCAGTAGCCGGAAAAAGAAATCCTAAACCCCAACAACTTTTTTATGGCCGAGATGAAATTAAAAAATCAGTTTTTGAACTTGGCCGTCATTGTTGCTGCTTTAGGGTACTTCGTGGATATTTACGACTTACTTCTTTTTACGATTGTCAGAGAGCCAAGTTTGATGGGAATTAACGTGCCTGATGCAGAAATGCTAACTGCAAGTACCCATATTATTAATTTTCAGATGGTCGGCTTACTTATTGGGGGCGTACTATGGGGAGTGATGGGCGATAAGCGAGGGCGACTAAGTGTCCTTTTTGGGTCTATTTTGCTCTATTCTATCGCCAATTTCGCAACGGGCTACGTGCAAACAGTTGATCAATACGCATGGCTTCGGTTTGTGGCAGGAATTGGATTGGCCGGAGAGCTCGGAGCAGGGATTACCTTGGTTAGTGAGCTGATGCCTAAAAAGAATAGGGGTGTGATGACATCATTTGTTGCCGGTATTGGATTATTTGGTGCAGTATTTGCCTATTTCATTTACAAGGCTACCAACGATTGGAGACTCTGCTATAAGATTGGTGGTGTGTTAGGAATCTTCCTGCTATTTCTTCGAATTAAAATATCTGAGAGCGGCATGTTTAAAAGCATTGAAAACAAGGGACATGTTTCAAAGGGGAATATGTTGATGTTTTTCAATGACTCGAAAAGGTTCAAGCGCTATATGCTGGCCATCTTGATTGGATTGCCAACATGGTTTGTCATTGGGATCATGCTTAATCTGAGTAACAGGTTCGCACATGAATTGTATGGAATTAACTCGGTTGATTCTGGTACATCAATCATGTATGGGTATATAGGAATTGCGCTAGGTGATATTTCCGTCGGACTGGTAAGTCAATATTATAAGAGCAGAAAAAAAGCCCTTTATATTTTTTATGCAATGACTTTTATTGGCGCAGTTTTTTTCTTCAGTCCGCTGAATAATTCTGATACCACCATGTATGCCATTTCCTTATACCTTGGTTTCTCAACAGGGTTCTGGGCTATTTTTGTTACCATGGGAGCTGAGCACTTCGGCACTAACTTACGTGCCACTGCTGCTACAACCATTCCTAATATGGTTCGCGGGGCATTGCCTTTGATGAATCTCTTGTTCAAGGATTATTTCCAGGGAACGCTTGAATGGACATTAATAAACAGTGCAATCGTTACCGGATCAATTGTAATGATCATATCTTTTATTGCACTACTTTTTACCGAGGAGACCTTTCATAAAGATCTTGATTTTGTGGAGAGATAAAACAGCCAGGGACAAGGAAATACAAGGGACGAGGGACAAGGGACGAGGGACAAGGGACAAGGGACAAGGGACAAGGGACAAGGGACAAGGGACAAGGGACAAGAAATTGCGAAATGCAAGTTCATAAAAAAAAGGGGCTGTTGTACACTTGCCCCTTTTTTATTTTTTCTTTGCCTCGTCCCTCGTCCCTTGTATTTCCTTGTCTTTTACCCCAACACCTCATTCATCGATCTAACTGCAGCGGCACTTTTTTCGAAGGCTTCTTTTTCTGAAGCACTCAATTCAAGAGGAAGAATCTTTTCCCAACCATTTTTTCCGATGGTTACAGGTACACCAAGGCAAATATCTTTTTGTCCATATTCACCTTCGAGGGCAACACAGCAAGTGAATAATTTTTTCTCATCTCTCAAGATGCTTTTTACCAGTGCTGATCCTGCAGCTCCTGGAGCATACCATGCGGATGTTCCAATAAGTTTAGTAAGTGTAGCTCCACCCACCATGGTATCTGCAACAATTTGTTTTTGCTGATCTTCAGACAGAAGCGAAGTTACTGGTACGCTGTTCCATGTTGCTTTGCTGATAAGAGGTATCATTGTAGTATCACCGTGTCCGCCAATTACAATTGCGCTGAGGTCGCTTGCACTGCATCCAAGGTGCTGTGATAGTTGATATTTAAAACGGCTGCTGTCTAGTGTGCCACCCATTCCAATAATCCTATTTTTGGGCAATCCGGTAGATTTCAATGCGAGGTAGGTCATGGTGTCCATCGGATTGCTAATGACAACAATGATGGTGTTGGGAGAGAATTTGAGTACGCTTTCACAAACAGTTTTTACAATCCCTGCGTTGGTGCCAATGAGCTCTTCTCTTGTCATACCAGGTTTTCTTGGAATTCCTGAAGTAATAACCACCACTTCGCTGTTCGCTGTTTTTGAATAATCATTCGTAGATCCTGTGATTATTGTATCAAATCCCAATAGGGCTGCCGTTTGTTGCATGTCTTGTGCCTTGCCTTCCGCAAGTCCTTCTTTGATATCCAATAAAACCAGTTCAGTGCATACACCAGCGCGAGCAATATTGTCAGCACATGTAGCACCTACTGCGCCTGCTCCAATTACAGTTACTTTCATCTTTATTTTATTTATTTGGGTGAATGATTGTTTGCGGCGCAAAGGTATGATGTAATTTGCCAAATTGGACTACCTTTAGCCCCTCAAAACATTGATATGGCAAATACATCAGATATTTCAAGGGGTATGATTCTCAAGCTCGATGGTAGTTTATACACGGTGGTGGAGTTTGGTGAAAACAAGACCGCCAGGGCTGCTGCTAAAGTATGGGCAAAGCTTAAAGGGGTTGACAACAACCGTTCTATAGAAAAAACATGGAACAGTGGAGATACTGTTTATCCTGTTAGGGTTGAGCGTAAAGCCTATCAATACCTCTATAAAGACGATACTGGATATAGTTTTATGGACTCCGAAACATTTGAGCAGGTTACAGTTGCTGAAACCATGGTTGACGCGCCTCAGTTCCTGAGTGATGGCCAAGAGGTTTCAGTACTCATCAACACAGAAACCGAACTCCCAATGAGCGTTGAGCTGCCTGATAAGGTTGTCTCCAAGGTTACTTATTCAGAGCCCGGCCTCCGAGGAGATACTGCCACAAGAACCCTCAAAGCGGCTACTGTTGAAACCGGAGCAACCGTTATGGTACCCTTGTTTGTTAACGAGGGTGACAGCATAAGAGTTAATACAAAAACAGGCGAATATGTGGAACGAGTAAAAGATTAATTTCTGCTCATTTTTGGCCATTTTTAATACTTTATGCCCTGATTTTACTCAAAATCAGGGTTTTTTTATTAAAAATTGAATAAAATTTAATTTGGACAAAACAAAATTTCGCTCCACCTTTACCCCCCGTTCTTAACATTAAAATAATATGAATATGGACCTGAAGCAAATACAGGATCTCGTTAAAATGGTTAATAAATCTAATATCAGCGAACTAACCATCGAGGAGAAAGAAATTAAAATTACCATTAGGCAGAAAGAAGACAAGTATGTTACTGCTGCAGCTATGCCTCAAGTTCAAGCTCTTCCTGTGTCACAGTCAGCTACAACTGCTGCGAATCAGGCTGCAAAGCCAGAGGCCAAGAGCACCGAGAACTTGATAACCATTAAAAGTCCGATGATTGGCACCTTCTACCGCCGTCCAGCTCCAGGTAAATCTGATTTTGTAGAGGAAGGCGCCGAAGTTAGGTCTGGTACCGTAGTGTGCATCATTGAGGCTATGAAGCTGTTCAATGAGATAGAGAGCGAAGTAAGCGGAAGGATAGTAAAAGTGTTGGTAGAAGATTCAACTCCTGTTGAATACGATCAGCCTTTGTTCCTAGTAGAACCGATTTAATCTGATGCTACTGGCATTGTAATTATCATTTAAAAAGGCTTCATGACAAAAGACTCTAGGCATAGTTTTAAAAAGATATTAATCGCAAATAGGGGGGAGATCGCTCTTCGGGTGATTAGAACCTGCAGGGAAATGGGAATCAAAACTGTTGCGGTGTATTCCACAGCAGACAAGGATAGTCTTCATGTTAAATTCGCCGATGAGGCAGTTTGTATTGGAAAACCTTCGAGTGCTGACTCATACCTTAATATACCCCATTTGATGGCTGCTATGGAGATTACCAACGCAGACGCTGTCCATCCGGGTTATGGCTTTCTTGCAGAAAATGCAAAGTTTGCTGAGATCTGTGGAGAGCATGGTGTCAAATTCATTGGTCCCACACCAGATCAAATTAGGTCCATGGGCGATAAAATCACTGCCAAGGAAACGATGATTAAGGCAGGTGTTCCTGTAGTTCCTGGTAGTGGTGGTTTGTTGGCCAGTGTAAGTGAGGCAAAAGTCATCGCCAAAGAAATCGGATACCCTGTAATCCTGAAGGCCACAGCAGGCGGAGGCGGAAAGGGGATGCGTGTAGTATGGGCTGATGATGAAATTGAAAAAGCATTTACATCAGCAAAAGCTGAAGCCCTTGCGTCGTTTAAAAATGACGGGGTATACATGGAAAAGTTTATTGAAGAGCCCCGACATATCGAGATACAAGTTGCAGGTGACCGTTACGGTAAGGTGTGTCACATGAGTGAACGCGACTGCTCCATTCAGCGCAGACATCAAAAACTTGTAGAGGAGTCTCCCTCTCCCTTTATGACAGATGAATTGCGCCAACGCATGGGAGATGCAGCGGTGAAGGCCGCGCAGGCAATCAACTATGAAAGTGTAGGTACCATTGAGTTCCTGGTTGACAAGAACCGCGATTTTTATTTCATGGAAATGAATACAAGGATTCAGGTTGAGCACTGTGTTACCGAAGAGGTAACAAACTTTGATCTCATCAAGGAGCAAATTAAAATTGCAGCGGGCGAGCCTATTTCAGGAATGAACTACACGCCGGATATGCACGCAATAGAATGTCGCATCAACGCAGAAGACCCATATAATGATTTCAGGCCAAGTCCCGGTAAGATAACAGTCTTGCATCAACCAGGCGGACATGGCATAAGAATAGATTCTCATGTTTATGCAGGTTATGTAATTCCTCCTTACTATGATTCGATGATTGCGAAGATCATTGCAGTAGCAAGAACGCGTAGAGAAGCAATCAATACGATGAGTCGTGCATTAAGTGAATACGTGATTGAGGGGGTGAAAACAACAATACCTTTTCATCAACAACTGATGCGCAACGAAGACTTCATCAAAGGGAACTTTACCACTAAGTTTTTGGAAACGTTTAAGATGCAATAGTATTCTTGACGAATCCCTATAAAAATAAAAACCCCGCATGCGGGGTTTTTATTTTTATAGGTTAGCCAAAGTTTTGATTAGCGAAGGAAAAGTATTTCCCTGTATTTTGGAAGTTCCCACTCAGAATCATCAACAAGCAGTTCAAGCTTGTCAACATGATATCTAATTTGGTCAAAATAAGGTTTTACTTTATCGCAATAGGCAATGGCCTTATCTCTTGAACCGCTGAGGTTGTTGGCAGATTTTCTAGCTTCAGTCATTTCTTCTGAAAGCACTTGAACCTTATTGATGTGCTCAGAGATTTCAGTTAGGATATCCATCTGGGCTTTAAACAACTCAGGTTTTAATCCAACTTCTTTTAGGCCCTTTACATTGGCAAGAAGAACATTTTGATACCTGATGGCTGCAGGAATAATGTGGTTTCCTGAAAGGTCGCCAATTACACGTCCTTCAATTTGAACATACTTGATATATTTTTCAAGTTCAATTTCGTGACGGGCTTCCAATTCAACATGAGACAATACCTTATGCTTTTGGAAAAGGTGTTTGGCTTTGTCAGTCACCAATGAATCTAGTGCAAGTGGCGTAGTTTTGAGGTTTGGTAAACCGCGTCTCGCTGCTTCTTTCTCCCACTCCTCACTGTATCCATCGCCTTCGAACAACACTTTCTTTGAAGCCTTGATGTAGTTCTTGATGATTTGCATAATCGCTACTTCTTTCTTATCTCCTTTTTCAATCAACGCGTCTACTTCAGATTTAAATGAAGTAAGGGTTTCTGTCATGATGGTATTCAATACCGTCATGTTGTGGCCGCAGTTTGCAGAAGATCCTACTGCACGGAACTCAAATTTATTTCCTGTAAATGCAAATGGTGAAGTTCTATTTCTATCTGTATTGTCAAGAAGCAGTTCAGGAATATTCTTGTGTATGTCAAGCTTCAACATCACTTCATCCTGCTCGTCAAACTTGTCTCCAACCCTTGTTTCGATAGCATCAAGTACTTTGGTAAGATAGCCCCCGATATAAGCAGAGATGATTGCCGGTGGCGCTTCGTTAGCACCTAGACGGTGATCGTTTCCAGCAGAGGCAATTGCAGCGCGAAGAAGATCTGCGTGGTCATGAACAGCTTTGATGGTATTCACGAAAAATGCGAGGAACATCAAATTGGTCTTTGGCGTTTTACCTGGCGCGAGAAGATTTACTCCCGTGTCGGTTGCCATGCTCCAGTTGTTGTGCTTGCCACTTCCGTTAATGCCGGCAAATGGTTTCTCGTGAAGCAATACTTTCAGTTTATGGCGTTTTGCAACCCTTGTCATCACATCCATCAATAAGGTGTTGTGATCAACTGCGAGGTTGAGTTCCTCAAATATGGGGGCACACTCAAATTGTGCAGGTGCTACTTCATTGTGGCGCGTACGCAATGGAATACCTAAGCGGTATGATTCATTTTCGAAATCCCTCATGAAGGTGTATACCCTTTCCGGAATCGCTCCGAAGTAGTGATCTTCTAATTGTTGTCCCTTTGCTGGTGAGTGTCCGAACACTGTTCTGCCTGTCATCACCAGATCCGGGCGTGCATTTGCAAGCCCTTCATCAACTACGAAATATTCCTGCTCCCAACCCAATGTTGCAGTTACTCTTCCCACATTTTTATCAAAATAATGGCAGACATCAACTGCTGCTTTATTCAGTGCATCAATTGATTTAAGCAACGGCGCTTTGTAGTCAAGACATTCGC
>JBILBU010000027.1:0-32617 GCA_044353505.1 Chitinophagaceae bacterium
GAGTTACTACACGCTTGTAACCAGCAGCAGTTTCAGTTTGCTTGGCTAAATTTTCAAGCTCTTCAATAATAATTGTTCCATTGGGCATCCACAAAGGGAGACCAGGTCCGATATCGTCGTCAAAGGTGAAAATACCCAGTTCTTTTCCAAGTTTACGGTGATCTCTTTTTTTTGCTTCCTCCAACATCAACAGGTGTTCATCAAGTTCTTTCTGTGTGGGGAAAGTGACACCATAAACACGGGTAAGTTGTTTGTTTTTTTCGTCGCCCTTCCAATATGCACCTGCAACAGAGGTAAGCTTAATGGCTTTAATTAAACCGGTGTGAGGAATATGTGGGCCCCGGCAGAGATCAGTAAAGTCACCCTGGGAATAAAAGGTGATTTCACCATCGTGAAGACCTTTTAGCAGGTCTAACTTATATTCATCTCCTTTCTCAAAGAAATAGGAAACAGCATCAGATTTGGAAATTTCTTTGCGAATAAAAACGCTATTCTTTCTAGCGAGTTCGTCCATTTTTTTCTCGAGGGCTGATAAATCAGTTTCTGATATGGTTTTGTCTCCCAGGTCCATATCATAATAAAAACCACGATCTACCGCAGGTCCTACCCAAAACTTCACCCCCGGAAAGGTTGCTTCAACTGCTTCGGCCAACAAGTGAGCAGATGAATGCCAAAAAGTGTTCCGACCGTCAGTATCATCCCAAGTCAGTAATTTTAGGGCTGAATCGTTGGTTATGGGTGTTGAAGCATCCTTAACTTGACCATTGATTGAGGCAGCAATAACTTTTTTGGCTAGACCTTCAGAAATACCTTTGGCAATTGCCATGGGGGTAATCCCTGAATCGTAGGGTCTGACAGCACCATCAGGAAAACTTATATTAATCATCGTATTTTGATTCTTTGGAGTGTAATGAAACTTCTAAAGTGTTACAAATTTAACGAAGTATTAGGTAAGGCCATCTTGATTTCACAATAAATTGCGTCAGTGCGTAAATTTATTTTTTGAATACTATACTACCAATAAGACTCCTTAATTCTAAAACCAGCAGCATTACCCCCATATTGAGTGTAATCTTTGGTATATTTTTTTTATTTGCAACGCTCCCCCATGCGTATACCCAGTCGCTCAGTGGTCAGTGGATTGGAGGGTTTTCATCTGCCAATAATGTTTCTACCAACAAAACAGACTTTGTGCTAGAACTAGAAGTCAATGGCGCAGAAGTAACAGGGTATTCATACACTTATTTCGCAATGGCGGGAAAACGATATTTTGTGATTTGTAAATTAAAGGGCACGTACGACAAAGGCAGTAAATCTTTAAAAGTGGTTGAGGTTGAAAATTTAAAATCTAATACCCCACCAGACTTCCAAAACTGCCTTCAATCACATCAACTTACGTATTTTAAAAAAAATGATAAGGAAATACTGATAGGCAAATGGTCACCCTCTGAAAAAGGTAGTACCTGCGGAAATGGAAACACCGAGGTGGAGAGAAAAACAATTGCTGGAATCACTGTACAAAATCCATCTACTTCAAAAAATCAAGTTTCAAAAAAGCCGTCCAACATTCAAGAAAATGCCGAAACTGCACGAACAACTTTACCAAAAGCACCCGAACCAAAGGAAAGTAACGCAAAAACTCAAGATACCTTGACCAATAAAAATCAATCAAATCAATCGGGTATAACACTAATAAAACCGAATCAGGAAAACACAGTAGACAATCAACAAGATCAAAAGAAATTTGATACCCCTGCGTTACCAATTGATGGAGGAAAAGCAAGACCCTTAAACGAACAAGAATTATCAAAACTATCTAAACGAGATCTTCAGGTCATTCAGACTATAGAATTTACAGGAACGACAATAAAAATTGAAATTTATGATAACGGACAAGTAGATGGTGATATCATATCCCTTTATTTGAATGAAAAACTTCTGCTTCCATCTCAAATGCTAACGGCCCAGCCAATAACAATCAATATCAATGTAAAAGATAATGAGGATAAGTATGATTTAATCATGTATGCTGAAAGTATGGGAAAGATACCTCCTAACACTGCGCTAATGATTGTTACTACAGCAACAAATAGACACGAAATCAACATCACTTCTACAGAGCTTTCCAGTGGCGTTGTCAGGTTTAAACTGAAACGCTAAAATTTAAAGTTATACGTGACAGATGGTATGACAGGGAAAAGTGAAACCTGTTTTGCCTGAACCTGAAGTGTTCCGAGAAAAGCACTTCCTGTTTGGTCATAGTAATAGAAGTAAGGATTTTTTCTGCTGTACGCATTGTAAAGACTAAAGATCCAGCTACCTTTTATTTTTCTTTCTTTTTTAGGTATTGGTGAGTATGTTGCTGACAAATCCAGCCGGTGATATGCAGCAAGTCGGTATTGATTGATTCTGCTATATTGTTGTGTAAGTACTCCTTCAATCAAGTAAAACTTTTCAGGAAGTGATGTGGCATTACCAGTTGCGTATACAAATACAGCAGAAAACTTCCATGTTGGATTAAGTTCATAAATGCCCACAACAGAAAGGTCATGTCTTCTGTCGAATTTCGCAGGATATTTATTTCCACTGTTTAAGTCAGGAAACTTTCTCCAAGACCAAGCCAATGTATAACCAATCCAACCAGTGAATTTTCCTTTGGTTTTATTAATGAAAAATTCTGCACCATAGCTCCATCCTTTCCCAAATACAAATTCTTCTTCAGGATCCTTTATTGATGGGGTGTAACCCTCTTTATATTCTATTTGATTTTGCATGGACTTATAATACACCTCAATGGAGGTTTCCCACATGTTTTCTTTGAAGTTTTTGAAAATGCCTGTTGCATATTGCCATGACAACTGCGGCTTGACCAACAACGTACTTGGCACCCAAACATCGGTTGGTAAAGTTGTTCCGGAATTGCTGACTAAATGTATATACTGTCTATTCCTAGACACAGATGCCTTTAATGAGGTTTCTTGATTGAGCGTATACCTAATCGTAGTTCTGGGTTCTAGTCCACCATAAAATTTGACATGCTGCCCCTTATTAAACACAAGACTATCAAGTTTATTTCCATCACTATCGGTATTAAACCTTGTCAGAGGTCCAACTTGCTGAAATCCGCTCCATCGGAGACCATAGCTGATTTTTAATTTCTGTGTCGCCTCCCAGTCGTCTTGAATATAAGCACTAGACTCACGGGCATATTTAAGTTGTGCATTATTGGGATTAAAGACAACAGTGTCTTGCTGGCCAGAAACTATGGAAGGCGAAAAACGGTGTATGGTATACTGAAAACCATATTTCAGCTTATGTTCTGGGTTAAGATAATAATCAAGGTCTGATTTCAAGTTTAGGTCTCGAATACCACTCTTTAGGGAAAAATTAAAATTGTTCTGAAATGCCCCTAAGGCAAAATCGTAGTCATTATACACCATGGTCGTGTTCATGAATAGTTTTTTGTTAAACACGTGATTCCACCGTATCGTTCCAGTTGAATTGCCCCAAGGAATACTTACATTAAATTGACGCTGGTTGTTGTTGAAATCAAACACATCCCTACCAAAATATCCACTTACATACACCCTGTCCTTATTAGAAAAGCGATAATTAAATTTTGTGTTTAGGTCATAGAAATAATAACCAGATCCATAGAATTGGCTTCCTTTCTTGATTAAAGGTTTTACAAGTGCGTCGATATAGGTTCGACGTGCTGATACAATAAAAGATGCCTTGTCCTTCTTAATAGGGCCCTGAATGGATAGCCTTGAGGAGATTGAACCAATTCCTCCTTCACCCTGAAACTTACCCATATTTCCATCTTTCATTGAGATGTCAAGTACAGATGATAACCTACCCCCATATTGAGCAGGCATACCGCCCTTGATTAACGTGGTGTTTTTTATGGCATCTCCGTTAAAAATTGAAAAAAAACCAAATAAATGCCCAGAATTATAGACTACAGCATCATCCAACAAAATCAAGTTTTGATCTGGCCCACCTCCACGAACATACAAACCGCTATTGCCCTCACCCGCGTTTGATACGCCTGGGAATAATTGTAAGGTTTTTAAAGGATCAAGCTCTCCGAAGATTACTGGAACAGACCTCATCCTGTTGATGCTGAGATCAATTTGACCCATTTGAGCATTTGTGACATTGGCATCACGTTTTTTTGCAGAGACTAATATTTCCTGCGAGAGGCTGGATTTAGAAAGCAGGGCGAAGTCTTGATCAAGATCCTGGTTTAAGGATATCTTTTTTTCTAACGGAAAATAACCAATAGAGGATACTGTTATGGTGTAGTCACCCCCTGGAAGGGTTATTGAAAAGAAACCATACTGATTGCTGCTCACTCCTCTTGTGGCTTCTTTTGCTTGTAAACTAGCCCCAATAAGGGTTTCTCGACTCAGTGAATCGCGAATATAACCACTGATTGTATACCTGGGTTGGGATGAGACAAGAAGAGATAGTAATAGGAAATATATAAAAAAAGGGGTAAATCTCACGGTATCAGTTTAACACTTTGCAAGAATGAAAGTTCAGGTACAAAGGTATATTATAGTAACTTTGCGGCGCAATAATAAACTTATGTTAGCAGGATTACAAAACCTTACGTTTGAATTTGGTGCTCGTCCAATTGTTGAAGATGCCACTTGGCATATCCATCCTGGTGAAAGGATAGGGCTAATTGGCTATAATGGAACCGGTAAATCCACTTTGCTCAAGCTTTTTGCAGGCGAATATCAGCCAAGCAAAGGAACAGTTGAGAAAAGCAAGACAACCACTATTGGGTATCTGCATCAAGACCTACTGAGTTTTGATACCAATGAATCAATTTTGCAAGTTGCTATGGGCGCATTTGAACGCGTTATGCAGGTTCAAAAGGAAATTGATGAGTTGGGAAAAGAGCTGGAATTGGAGGAAAACGAGGCAAAATTGATTCGCTACACTGATCTATTGAGCGAAATGGACGAACTGGATGGTTATAATGTTGATCATAAGGTAGAGGATGTACTTCATGGATTAGGGTTTAAGCAAAAAGATGTTTCAAGGCCCTACAAGGAATTTAGTGGTGGATGGAGGATGCGGGTACTGCTTGCAAAAATGATACTCATGCAGCCTGATTTGCTTATGCTGGACGAACCAACAAATCACTTGGATCTTCCATCCATTGAATGGCTTGAAAAATATCTACTTCATTACCAAGGTGCTGTGATTATTGTAAGTCATGATAAATACTTCCTCGATAGAATGGTGAATAAGATCGTTGAAGTATACCAAAGGAAGCTTCACATTTACTCAGGAAACTACAGCTATTATCTTCAAGAAAAAGAGATCAGGGTAGAGATGCAACAGCGGGCATTTGAAAATCAACAAGATTTCATTCGTCAACAAGAAAAGTTTATTGAAAGATTCAAGGCAAAGGCATCAAAAGCTGCACAAGCTCAAAGTGTACAAAAAAGATTGGATAAAATTGATCGTGTTGAAGAGGCATCAATTGAGCGACCTAATATGAGGATTAATTTCAGCATTGAAAAAGTTCCAGGAAAAGTTATTTGTACATTGAAAGAAGTCAATAAACACTTTGGCAGCATTGAAATTCTTGATGGTGCCAGTGCGGAGATTGATCGTGGAGATAAGATTGCACTAATCGGAGCAAATGGAAAAGGGAAATCAACTTTGCTAAGAATTATTGCAGAGCGTGAAACGTTCGATGGTGAGCGTATATGGGGACATAATGTTCAAGAAAGCTTTTATGCTCAGCATCAGCTTGAGCATTTGAAACTGGACAATACGTTGGTAGAGGAAATGCAGACAGCTGGGAGTAAAAAAACAGATTTGGAGCTAAGGACAATCTTAGGATGTTTTTTGTTTAGCGGCGATGATGTTGACAAAAAGATAAGGGTCTTAAGTGGGGGCGAAAAAGCCCGGGTTGCATTGGCAAAAACGATTATTAGCAAATCTAATTTTCTAATGCTGGATGAACCAACAAATCACCTAGACATGCACTCAGTTGATCTTCTGGCTGATGCACTGGATAAGTATGAAGGCAGTATGATTTTGGTTAGCCATGACAGGTATTTTATTTCCAAAACAGCCAATAAAATCTGGGAGATTGTAAATGGCAAGATCGTTGAATTTAAAGGTGGGTACGAGGAATGGGTTGCCTGGAAAGAAAGAATGGAAAAACAGGCATTACAACAAAAGCAATCTAATCCAGCTGAGAAAATAAAACAAGCTGAAAAGGTAGTTAAAGAATTACCTGCTCAGCCCATTGACAAGGAAAAACAGAAAGAACAAAAAAGGATTCAAAAACAATTTGATGACGTAGAGAAAAAAGTAACGGAACTTAAACAGCTTCGATCTAAAATCGAAAACGATCTGTCCGACTCCACCATTTACACAGATAGTAATAAATTTAGTGAGACTGAAAGAAAATATAAATCTGTTGTAAGCGATTTGTCAATTGCCGAAAAGCAGTATGAGGAGCTTTTTGAAAGATTGATGAATACATAATATTTAATCTTAAAAGAAATTTATTTTCTTTACTTATTTATGTTTGTTTAATACATTAACTGATAGCACCATGCCTTTTGATTGTTTCCATTATTTTTAAACCAATATTTGAATAAAAAGATTACGATGAAACAAATCATTCGTTTATTGTCTTCCCTCCTTTTAACTATATCAACATTAGTTTTCGGTTTTGGACAGCAGTCAGCTTCTAACCCAATGAAAATTTGGTTCGATAGACCTTCAACAATTTGGGAGGAGGGCTTCCCAATTGGAAATGGACATATTGGAGCGATGATTTTTGGCAATCCAAACGAAGAACATCTTCAGCTTAACCATCATGAATTCTGGGCAGGTAGCCCCTATAACAATGCAAATCCAACAGCAGGCCGTGATACACTTCAGAAAGTACAACGACTCATCTCTGAAGCGAAATATCAAGAAGCCCAAGATATGGCGCAGTACAATTTTGTTGCTCAAAAAGTTCATGGTATGCCCTACCAACCGGTAGGTGACCTCTTTCTAAAATTTGAAGCGCATGAAAATTACACCAATCTCCGTCGTGAATTGGATATCCAAGATGCTCTAGTTACTAGTACATACACTGCTAATGGGGTTCATTATAAACGTGAAGCATTTTCATCGTTTGTTGATAATGCTATCATCATCAGAATAACTGCTGACCAACCAGGTAAAATTAGTTTTACTGCCAGCATGTCTACTGAGCAGAAGGGGGCAATAAAAGTAAGCAGCAGTAATATCATTGCGCTTAATGCAACTGGTCCAGATCATGAAGGTGTTCCAGGTAAGGTTAACGTTCAAGCATTCGTTAAAATAAAACATGAAAATGGAGTCTTAATGAATGATGGCAATACAATCAAAGTTAAAGCCGCTACTGCGGTTACCTTGTATATCTCAATGGCAACCAACTATAAGAATTATCAAGATTTAAGTGATGATCCAGTTGCACTTGCTAGTTCGGCTCTTTCAAAGGCTGATAAAAGACCCTATGATTTTGTTTTGAATGAACACAAGAAATTTTATCAACAATATTTCAATAGGGTTTCACTTGACTTGGGTACGTCAGAGAGCATAAAACTTCCAATAGACAAACGAATTAAGGATTTTGCCACTACCAATGACCCTCAACTGGTAAGTTTATATTTTCAATTTGGGCGCTATCTGCTTATCTCCTGTTCTCAGCCAGGTGGACAAGCAGCAAATCTTCAAGGCATGTGGAACCCACATACCAATCCGCCTTGGGGAAGCAAGTACACCGACAATATTAATTTGGAAATGAATTACTGGCCAGCAGAGGTTACAAACCTTTCAGAAATGCATGAGCCCTTAATTCAAATGACCAGAGAACTTTCTGTCAGTGGACAAGAAACAGCAAAAACTTTATATGGTGCCAAAGGATGGGTATTACACCACAATACAGATCTGTGGAGGATGACTGGTGCAATTGATGGTCCTTGGGGTGTATGGCCAACGGGCGGCGCATGGCTATCACATCACCTTTGGGAAAAATATCTCTACAGCGGTGATAAGAAATATCTTTCATCAGTGTATCCTGCTATGAAAGGTTCATGTGAATTTTTTCTGGATGTGCTTTATAAAGACCCCTCAACAGGCTGGTGGATAGTTTCCCCTTCAGCATCTCCTGAGAATGCACATCATGGCTTGTACAGTACTTCTGCCGGGACTACGATGGACAATCAACTCATTTTATCGTTATTCACAAATACGATCAATGCTGCTAATATATTGGGCATTGATCAGGATCTGGCAGAACGCATAAAAGATAAACTTGTTAACCTTGCACCAATGCAAATTGGTCAACACACTCAACTACAGGAGTGGATGGGCGATTGGGATGACCCCAAGGATACACATAGGCATATTTCGCATTTGTGGGGACTTTACCCTGGAAATCAGATATCGCCTTATAGAACTCCTGATATATTTGAATCATCAATTAACACATTGATATATCGTGGTGATGTATCTACAGGCTGGTCTATGGGCTGGAAGGTAAATTGCTGGGCTAGATTGCTCGATGGAAATCATGCATACAAATTGATCACAGATCAACTTAGTCTGGTTGAACCTGGCAAGGATGGCGGCGGAACCTATCCAAATCTTTTCGATGCCCATCCCCCATTTCAAATCGATGGAAATTTTGGATGCACATCAGGAATTGCTGAAATGCTGATGCAATCTCACGATGGTGCAATTCATTTGCTTCCGGCAATACCAGACCAATGGAAAGATGGAGAGATCAAAGGGTTGAGGGCACGCGGAGGATTTACGATAGACATGAATTGGAAAGATGGAAAACTCACAAAGCTTGTTATTAAATCAACATTAGGCGGGAATTGTAGATTACGTTCTCACACTCCCCTTCTATCTGAGAACAAAACAATCAAGTTAACTGAAAGTAAAGGCTTAAACAAAAATCCATTTTATGAGTTGATGGAAGTGAGAAAGCCTCTTATTTCCTCAAAAGCAACGCTGAAAGGAATAGCATTGAAAAACATTTATGAATATGATTTTGCTACAACAGCAGGCAAAACATATATTCTGAATTTTAATCATTAACACTGGCAATTTTCAAATGAATGATATGAAGTTCTGCTATCGTTTAATCGAACTTCATATCATTAACTGCAGCTATTGTATTTTCAACTAGCATTTTATCCCCTTTCAAATTAAAGCATTGAATTCCGATAGGTATGGTTAGCCCCAAATCGACCGCAATAAACCTGACCAGGCCCTTTGTATCAAAATTGCCTTTCCCTAAAGGAAGAATATAATCATCCCAAATATTAGGATTGGTTGAGATTATATTATTCGCTCCATTGATACTCATCATCTTGAGGAAGGGAGCAAGGGTTGTAAGTTGTTTTTTTAGTGTGGTTCTTTTTGCATCACTAGAAGTAGCCAACCAATGACAGAGATTAAACGTTAGGCCGAGATTTTTTCTGTTAACTTTCTTGGCAATAAGCATTGCATGTTCTGTTTTTTCTACATAAAAATTAAGGTGTGGATAGATGGCCACTTCCAGTCCTGATTGATCAGCCGCTTCCGCCAACTTTCTTAGCAGTTGAACGGCAGCTTTATTAGTTGATTTGTCTGACTGATGTGGTACAACATCTTTTTTGATGATATATGGACATATAATGGTTTCAGAACCCTTTAGTTGAACTATCGCATCAAGTAATCTAGGATCTAAAGCGCGTTCATCCAAATCAACTTTGGCATACAAAAAAGAGCCTTTAAAATTATGCCTCTGGATTGTAGCTAATTTCTGATTGAAATCATCCAGTTCAAATATTTCAATGCCCGCAAACCCTGCATCCTTGACTAATTTAACCTGTTTGTCAAAATTGTCATAGTTAGGGTCTCCAGAAATAATGCTTTGGAAAACAAAAAACTCATTTGATATTTTCTGAGCAAGAACAAACTGACAAAAGAAAAGCAAAAAAAATAGTCCACTTATTTTCATAAAAAAAATTTAAAACAAATTAAATTTCACAGTAAAATTTTCAAGCTTTTAATGTTAAAAATGGTGATACGAATTTTATATTCAGCAGTTTCAACACAGTTCCTGTAAATCATAACTCTTAGGTCATCATACATGGTACGTTTGAACATCTAACTGCATACAAGTTAATCAATTAGATTACTCTTTATTTGTTTTGTAATAATCAGTTCGCACTAGGTTGTTAAAATCAATTTTTTCTGTATATTATGACTGTAAAATCATTCAATGAAGTACTTTTTTATTCTCTTATTTGCCCTTCCTATGGCATGCCTTTGTCAGGAAATCCCTGATCTTATCATTACCAATGGGCGTATTGTAGATGGAACAGGTAACAGCTGGTTTCATGCTGATATTGCATTAAAAAATGATAAAATCATTAAGGTAGGCAAGGGCCTGATAATTCAATATCCTCAAGTAAAAATCCTTGATGCAAAAAACATGGTTGTTTCTCCTGGGTTCATTGATGTACATGCACATATTGAAGACAATATTTTTGAAAACCCCCTAGCCAATAATTATGTTTTCGATGGTGTTACCACTGTTGTTACTGGAAATTGTGGTATCGGGATAGATGATATTGCTGATTTTTTTAGGAAGATTGATAGCATCGGAACTTCCATCAATATTGCTACTCTGGCAGGCCACAATACCATCCGAAAAAATGGGATGGGCTTGGAAAATAGAAATGCGACGGAATCCGAAATGAAAAAGATGGAGGAGCTTACCTTGAAGGCCATGAATGATGGTGCTGTAGGTTTATCAACCGGTTTGGTCTACTTACCAGGGATGTATGCGCCCACTGAGGAGATTGTAGCTCTCGCAAAAATTGCAGCATCCAAAGGTGGAGTTTATGCTACCCACATGCGAAACGAGGGACTGAATGTGGTTAAGGCAATTGATGAGGCACTGACAATAGGTAGGGAGGCCAATATTCCAGTACAAATATCACATTTCAAATTATCTGGAAACAGCAATTGGGGCCGTTCAAACGAAACGCTTGATATGATTATACAGGCACGCAAGCAAGGCTATGATGTAACTATCGACCAATATCCTTACACAGCCAGCAGCACCGACCTCGCAGTTCGGTTACCAGATTGGTCGCTGGAAGGAGGACTAGACTCCCTCCGCACAAAAATGAAAGATCCGATTTTACGTAAAAAGATACTTAACGAGATGAAGCAATCACAACGGATAAACAAACGCAAAAATTATTCATTTGCAGTAGTAGCTTTTTTTGAGACTGATACAACATTGAACGGAAAGAGCATTACACAAATCAATTTAGAAAAAGGTCGAAAAGGAAATTTCAATAACGAAGCAAATACAATTTTGGATATGCTTGCAATATCCAATGCACAAATGGTTTATCATACCATGAGTGAGCAAGACCTTGTCTATTTTATGCGTTATCCTTTTAATATGCCTGCTGCTGATGCAGGTGTAAGCAATGGGAAAGGGATGCCACACCCCCGTGGATATGGAACGAATGCAAGGGTGCTTTCAAAATATGTTAGGGAGGAAAAAGTGATTGGACTAGAAGAAGCCATCAGGAGGATGACATCCTTACCTGCCCGCAAATTCAGCATCAACAATCGGGGCTTGTTGCTGGAAGGCAATCAAGCAGACATCCTTATTTTTGATGAAAATGCCATACAGGATCTTTCTGTATATGAAGCACCGCATCAGTATACAAAGGGGATTGAATATGTTTTGGTAAATGGAGAGTTTGTAATTGAAAATGGAAAGCACACCGGTGTAAAAAGCGGGTCTTCACTGAAGAATAATAAATAAAAGTTATTCAAAACATCCAATTCATACATTTAAATTCCTGCAAACCCTGCATCCTTGATTCAATGGCTTATACCTAAATTGATCGACAAAAATCTTCTTCGTTTGTACTCAATTGGATTTCAGGAGAGATCAAAAACGATTTGGTTTAACCCTTTATTTGTATTCAAACGATGAACTGACCACTGCATCTTTATCCACAACCACGCGAATCCACTTGGATTGAACTTGGTCAGGAAATTGAAAAGTAATTGTTTTCCCAACTGGAACGGTTAAGCTGGTATAGTCGTACCACACACCATCTCCGGTTGCATCAAGTTGCAATGTAAAATTTACCGCTGCAGAATTTTGGTGGGACAATTGTACAGTGCGTTTATCATATCCACCAAAAAGATATGGATCGGATGCAATATCAGCAGTTACCGAAGTATTCAGCCAAGGTCCACCCTTTCCTATCGGCTTACCCATCTTCCAAAGATCATCAATCACTCCAGCCCATACAGCCGCTTTTCTGTCAGCAGAAGTAAAGATATTTTTATTATTTCCCAGTGCCTTAGGATCAATTCCTGTCATAATCAACAAGCCCATGAAAGATGCGTAATCATTGATTTGCAGTCCATGGGTTGAGATGGGCTTAATTTTTGCAAAACCATCTGCGTTCTCTGATGGCAACTCGTAAAAGGTACCAGCACAGTTGAAAAGATCACGTTCTGTTGCCACTTCCCTGCAAATGCGAAGGGATTGTCGTTCCATCAATTCTTTGTAGGCTTCACCACCGTGGGGAAGTCTCCATCGTCTTCCTGCACCATCAACCAACAGAATGGATGATGAATCCACTTGAACAACCTGCGAAGGAATGGCTACCATATCCCTGATTATGGCAGCACTGGCATTATCTTTTTTCAAGACAATGTTCATTGCACTATCCATTTCATAGTAACCGGTTTCGCTGAAAGAATTGGCGTTTAATACATTGGAGAGAATACCCAGTTTTCGTTTGTCATCACCCAAAGAAAGCAACAATCCACCTACTCCATTTTGGTTGTCAGACTTTCTAATGCCATTGAACATAGCAGAGGGTGTATGAAGCGGAATTTTATTGTCACCATAAACAAAAGATGCGGAGAGCGTTGAGGATTGCAATGATTTGATCCTAATCCATTCGCCCTCGACTTCTCTTGCAAAAGGAATAACGACCGAAGCACCTGCTAATATATTCAGTTGTTGAAGCAGCTCCCATTTGCCATTACCAAGCTTGTCGACTTCCAACAACAAAGAAACAGTTTCGTTGCCATGGTTTTTCAACAATGCTGAACGCTTGTCCCATCCTGCGAAGAGGAAAGGTTCAGAAATTCCGCCAGCCTGCACTTTTTCATTGTACCAAACAGATCCCTGTGCGCCCGTTGACCCAAGGCTGTCAGGTGTACCTAATGAAGTAAACCAAAGATTTGAATTGGATTGACCCGGACTCAGTATGCCACCCTTTTCTTTTCTTTTGTTGAGAAACTCACTCTTGGCAGCATCATCACAACCAAAAACCAACTGGTCGTTCCACCGTGAAAAATCACCAATGACCTTTAAATAAGAAGAACGGGGCCTGATGCCTTTTGCATCATTCGAATTGAAAGTGGCAGGAAATCTCCAAAACATGCCGTGCATGGTAATGAGATAATCCTTTTTCTGTGCGGTACCAATGTTGCGGATTCTAGGCCATTCGGTATTCCAACCATGTGCTCCATCATAAGAATTGGAGGCTTTGGGAAGTCGGAAGAAAGACCATTTACCATTATCCCGCAAAGCAAGAATAACAGACTTGTAATCCCAACCTGTTGCCCAGATCGGATCCGTTGCAGGGTTTGGATTTCCTTCGATTCCACCCGGACCAGTTACTTCTGTAAACTGATTTCTCCTGATCAATTTCCATGTCTGTCCATCCCATTCAGACAAAGACCCCGCTTCAATTTTAGGATCTACACTTGCCCTATCGCCGGCTTCACCATTGTTGGAATAAACATATACGCCCTGACCAGAATAAAAGCCTTTACCATGTACACCCAGTAACATCTCACTTTCATAGCTTGTAGCTCCTTCCTTGAGCATGATATTTCCGTCTTTAAACAACAATTTTATTGCAAGGGTATGCACATCCACCTCATAAAAACCTTGCTCCATGGTAGCAAAAACAAGTTTATTAGCCGGATCAGTAATACTCCTTGCAATGGCAGTGAGTCTACCTGGCATTTGTTCAACAGGAATAACACGCACATTTCCTTTTGCATCAATAGCATAATTACCGATAAAGAGCTGATTACTTTCACGGTGTATCATTCGATTGGCTGGAGTTCCTCCAACGCTTTCCGGCCGAATCGTTTGCTGCAAGCTTGAGGAAATCTCATACAGTTTATCAGATGACCCAAAGGGTTTATGTGGACCATAAGTGATTGCCCAAAGCTTTCCAGCCCAAGGAACAACAGCCCCGGTCCCACATTCCCCCTCATGATTGAACATTGCGAGAGAAGGATAAATGCCGCTAAGTGATACAGGCTTTGTTGATTGTGCATAAACTATACTGTTCAAAAATTGGAACAGGATCAATGACAAAACTAATATGAGAGTACTTCGGTAATGGATTGAAACGATTCGGTTCATTTTTATCTTTTAACAGGTTTTTTGTCAATAAAAATTAATTGATGTCTTCTCCTTCAGTAAACTAGCAACCAAAAGATAGATTTTTTCAAATCCTTCCTCCAGATCAATTTACTTCACTTGTACAATGTAGTAAAATTACCATCGTAAATAGATCTGATTTAATTTAGAACAATATTCTAATTGACAACTTCATATCAACAAATAAAAAGCCAAGGAATATTGTTTAATGTGTATTCCCAAGAACAATATTTTCAGAAGTAAAAAATTTGATTATCAAAATTTGGAATGAGTCGATCTGCTAATAAAAAAAGGGCAACCAATGGGGGGCAACTTGAAAAGTTTCAAACTCATCAAATATACTCCGGTCTTGATTGCCGCTTAAAAGAAGTGATCCCGATTGGATTCGAACCAATGGCCTACAGCTTAGAAGGCTGCCGCTCTATCCAACTGAGCTACGGGACCAAAAGACAAAATGGTTTGCAAAGATAATTTTTTTTAGCTTGCAGACAACTAGTAAAGCAGAAAACTATGGAAGTAAAAATTGCCCCTGGATGGAAACGGGCCTTAAAGGAGGAATTTGCCAAGCCATACTTCAAAGAACTAGTGGAATTGCTTAAAAATGAAAAAGAGAGTCATCAGATAGTTTATCCATTAGGACAGAATCTTTTTAACGCATTTAACCTCACAGATTTTGATAAAGTAAAGGTTATTATCCTTGGACAAGACCCATATCATGGTGCTGGCCAGGCGCATGGATTGAGTTTTTCAGTACCCGCCAGAACCCCACTCCCACCTTCCTTAAGAAATATCTACAAAGAAATTGAATCTGATATTGGCGTAAAGATGCCTAGAACCTTCGGAAACCTCACCTCTTGGGCACATCAAGGAGTTCTCCTGCTCAATGCAACCCTAACGGTGAGGGCAAATGAGCCCAATAGCCATGCCGGTATTGGCTGGCAAAAGTTCACTGATGCTGTGGTTCGTTTGCTGAATGAGAGGACGGAACACCTTGTATTTTTGCTCTGGGGCAATTTTGCCAAGCAAAAAGGAGAATTTATTGATAATAAAAAACATCTCGTACTCAAAGCCCCTCACCCATCACCATTTTCGGCAGATAAGGGATTCTTTGGGTGCAAACATTTTTCTTTAACCAATGAGTATTTAGTTCACCATGGAAAAACACCCATCAATTGGATGATTAATGAACATGAACAATAAGATAAAAAACATACTTGGAGCACTATTCACCGTCTATGGGGGCATCGTCTTTATAAGCACCATGCTGTTAATCATACCCTTAGTCTGGGCTATTCGGTTTTTAAAGGAACCAAAAAGAACAGCAACATTAATTTATATAAGCCGTATATGGATGTCCATTTTCTTCCCACTAGCTGGTATACGCGTTAAAATAACTGGGAAAGAACATTTTAGTAGGGGACAAAACTATATCGTCACCTGCAACCACAATTCACTTGCAGATATTCTTTTGTCAAGTCCGGGTATACCCGGCGCAAACAAAACAATTGCCAAGATTGAATTGTCAAAGATTCCCATTTTTGGCCTTATTTATAAAAGAGGGTCGATTCTGGTCGATCGCAAAAGCGATTCAAGCAAAAAGGAAAGCTATTCAAAAATGAAGGAAGTGTTGGCTATGGGGATGCATATGTGTATCTATCCAGAAGGCACGAGAAACAAGACAAATAAACCGCTTAAGACATTTCATGATGGGGCTTTTAAGCTCTCCATCGAAACAGGAAAGGCTATTATACCAGGAATCATTAGGGGTACAAACAAGCTGTTGCCACACGACAAAGCATTTTATTTCTGGCCCGGGAAAATTGAACTTAAATTTTTACCGCCCATAGAACCTCAGCAGTTTGCAAATGCTTCTGAGCTAAAAGAACATGTCTACAGGGTTATGGAAAAAGAATTATCCCGATTCTAATGAGCTCCTTCAAACAACAATCAGATTAATTTAGATTTTAAGCAGATTCAAGCTTGCGCTTACCTACTATACTATTGAGAATAGAAATATCGTGTTCTATTGATCTTTAAATCCCTGAGTATGCCGGACTTTGGACTGATGGTAATATTGAAAAATCTATAGAGCCCGATTGGTGTTACATTGATTGACATTTGCCAACAGTGCAAATCTCGGGTAATATAAGTAGTAAGCGATTGCAATTTCATTGTCTTGATATCATAATACCCATTAGCCCCAATCTTCCACTTTTTAGTTAGGCTAAAATCTCCATTAAAATTAATACTGGAAGTGATTTCTGTTTTATAGGTATAGTCGCGTTGCAATAATTTTGAGAAACTCAATGAATAAGAAAAATTCAGTGTCCAGGGTATATTGAAATCAGTAAACTCAGCAGGATTTCTTCTTATATAATCAAGCTGTTGTTGCATTTGGTCATTTGAAACATTATCAAAGTCGTCATTTGCAATCTTTTCTTTTTCCTTCTCCCCCTTGTCATCTTTCCGCTTACTTTGAATGTTGGTAGAGATATTAATATTACCATTTACAATAGTTCCCGGAGTAAATCGAGTTCCTTCCCAAGCATATTTATTGATCCTGAATCCATTTTCAGGGTTTCTCTTATATGGATCTAAATTTGCATTAGCAGTGATATTGATTTTTTCAAATAGATTGCTTCGGGCATAGAGATTAAAAGTTGATAATTTAAAAGAGTCTGCCAAAAAGTTATAAGACCCATTAATCCCAAAACCATCAATCAGTTTAACTTTCTTTAACGCAGCATCGCCTGTATCCTTTTTTGATCTTGCCTTCATTTCAATATTGTTATCAATACCAAAACTCATCCCCCCGTTTTCACCTGATGAAAAAGGAGAAAAAATTGCTCCGTCAAAAACTGACATCAAAACCTGATCACCACGAACATTTACCCTTTCCCGATAATAAAACGGCTTCATCATGTCTGGCCTATAATTTATGCCAAATTGCGGCCTCATGACATGACGTATGGCTTGGATTTTGGCTGCTTTATTTTTGGATTCAAATTTTCCAAAGAAAGCAGTGTTAAAAGAAATACCCATCGTCATTTCCCTTGCAGCATTAAACCCTCTTTCAATGGATGTATCTAATTTATTGGTCTGTGAGTTCCAGGTACGGTTAAACTTTTGCGCAAACCAACGTTCTTTAAAAGATATACTGGGGGCAATTTGAAAAGGACCTAAGGAAGGCAAAGACAAGGTAATTGGGATATCGTGACTGGCCCCCCACTGAAAGGTATCAATGAGTTGCTTAAACCTAAAGGCCGTATCATAAAAAGAAACTTGCCCTTTATAATTACCGCTGTATCCTACACCCAATTTTTCATACCACTTCGCGGGACCAAACGATTCTTTCGGTTGAAATGGGTAGATCGTATTCATCATAAAAGCGATATCCGGTAAATTCAGGTTTACGATTCTTCTGGCAGTATTTTGGTTGTGATTAAGGTTTACAGAAAGGTTAAAAGGAGTTCCCTGCCAATTTTTTTGATATGAGATTGAAGACGATAGCTGGTTGGTGAAGTTCATTGGCTGCATATAACTTCCCCCACCTTGAGCATTTCCTGTAAAACCAGGATTGACCAAAGCAGCATTGGGAACCAAGGATAGATACTTACTGGAACCTGCATTGACATTTGCACTAAAAGATACACCAGGTAAGGCTTTGCTATCCATACTGTGTGACCAGGTCACAAAAAAACTTTTATTTTTTCTGTAATCGGGGTCTCCTTTGAAAGCAAACTTGGTGTTCTGTAAGCTTATGTTAAAGCGCCCATTATAACGGTAACGTTTTCGATAGGTTGGAGAAAAGTTAGCACGCCAGGTTCCGTAGGAATAAAGATCAAACCAAACCTTGGCATCCAAATAATCATTGATGGCCCGATAATAACCCAAGCCCTCTAGTCCAACCCCAAAATCTTCAGTTACAGTAAACTGGGGCGGGATAATGCCAGATTGCCTTCCTTTTTTCATTGGGAAAATGCCAAAAGGAAGATATATTGGCACAGGAACATCCTCAAACTCTGGGTGAACGGGACCTGTTACGACTAGCTTTTTGTTAATAAATTTTGCTTTTTTGAAACTAAAAGCGAAGTGCGGGGTATCAAGGTTGCAAGTTGTAAAACGGCCATTGGAGGCATAAAATATTTCGGGACTGATTTTTTTTACTTTCTGTGCATAGTTGAAAAAATCTTCTTGCTGGAAAAACGAGCTGTAGGTTAGCCCTTTTTGTGATTTTAGGTTAAAATTCAGGCTATCACTGACTGTAACAGTCTCTGCCTGTTTCAGCTTTGCCATTCCCATAACAACGCCAGCAGTGTCTTTACCCATTTTTGCGGTAACATATTGAGACTGTTGATCAAACTCTATTTTTGGGGCATTTAGGACAACATCCTCATATTTTACTTCAGTTTTTCCATAAAGGAATATTTTCCGTGTATCCACTTCCATGACCATAGAGTCCTCTGCGCTATGTTCGAGAGGTGCATTCAGAGAGTCTTTTGAGACTTTGATAAGAACAGTGTCTACTTTTAAAAGACGCTTGGTGGTATCTGAGCTTTTTATGGGGAGGGATGTATCAATCGCTTTTTCAGGCTTGACAGTATCAGTCTGATTGATTACCCCGTAGGCAGGATGAGGTGGTTTGGTGAGATTCTTTGATAATGTTAAAATGGGTATCCCTCCTGAGCACAAAATCAAGAAAAAAAGATAATTTAAACTAAATTTGCTTTTGGGCTGCAGCATAGTAGGTGGCAGGCAAAATTAATCATTTTATATCGTAAGATACTGTGAAGATTATTAGCCCTCTTCATCAGGATAATTGAGAAAAATATGGTCAAAACATCTGTCCTTAACCCCTTTTTTAGCTTTTTACTGTTCTTTCTTCCATTTTTTGTTGTTGCACAGACCACCCAAAAGGTTCCAAGGATAAAAACAATCATTGTTGATGCCGGACACGGCGGATCAGATCCGGGAGCGAGGGGTTCCTACTCAACCGAGGCTGAGATCACACTACAACTTGCCAAACGGGTAGATACCCTTTTGAGACAAGAATTACCCTTAACCAGGATTGTGATGACAAGAAATGAGGATGTTTATCACAATGTTCGTGAAAAAGCAAGCTTTGCGAACAAGGAAAATGGGGATCTTTTTGTTTGCATCCATGTGAATGCAGCCCCCCCAAGAAAAGTGATTACCGGGTATAAGAGTGTCTCCTACTACAAGGGTAAGGGAAGCAAAAGAAAGAAATATTACAAAAAAGTACCTGTGTATCGGACAAGTCCGAATCCTGCTAACGGCACATCAAGCTACGTATGGGCTGCTGACCGAGTTGATGAAAAAGCCCAAGGTATTGCTGAGGACGAACGCTTTGAGTCAGCTGCAGAACTCATGGATATCCCCGATGTGAATAGTCCAGAGGCCCTAATTAAGGCCCGCCTTTGGTCACAAAAGTTCTTTAAAAATTCAGTTAGATTAGCATCGTTGGTTGAAGCTGAATTTGCGAGTATTGGCAGAAATAGCACAGGGGTACTGCAAAGAAATCACATGGGAATTTGGGTATTGCAAGCAACCAACATGCCTGCCGTACTTATAGAAACTGGTTTCATAACCAACAAAGAGGAGGAGGATTATCTCAATAGTGAAGTCGGACAAGTTGAAATGAGCAGAGCAATTGCAAATGCCGTACTAAAGTATAAGCAATTAATTGATGGGAAATAACTGACAGTATATTCTCCTTGTTGGAGGTTAATTAAACACAATAGAGATGCCTATCATTAGAAAATTAGGCATAAATTAATAAATTGAAATAATGGCAATGATAAAAATATCAAATGAGACGAAGGTAGGTGCGCTAACAGCGATATCGATAACCCTTTTAATTCTTGGTTTTAATTTTTTGAAAGGAAAGAATATCTTCCAAAAAAAGGCTAGCATGTATGTTACTTTCAATCGAGTTGAAGGGTTAAACATCGCTGACGCCATAAAAATAAATGGACTCCGCGTAGGTTCAGTTGAGGGATTGGAAGAGAAAGATCCAGACCTGACTAGTGTTGTTGTTGCATTTCACCTCACCCGGGTAATCAATATCCCAAGCGACTCTTATGGAAAGATTGTAGCAACACCACTTGGGACTACTGCGATTGTTATCACGCTAGGCAATTCAAAAAGCTATCTGCAAAATGGAGATACCTTGACTGGAATGACAACGAAAGGTTTGATGGAAGACATTAAGGAATCACTTGCTCCAACTGTTGACAATGTAAATAGAACATTGCTCAGTCTGGATTCAGCAATCAGGAAAATCGGAAATGTTTTTGATCAAAATGCCAAACAGGATATTGGACAGATTCTCAATGAGCTTGCAATTACTACAAATCAGCTCAACAAGATGCTTCAGCCAGGCAAAGGAAGTTTAGCAACTACTGTAGAAAACATCAGTAGCTTTACGGGTAACCTTAAAGCCAATAATGATTCAATCACATCGATTGTAAATAATTTGGCAAAAGTATCCGGAAACCTTTCTCAAGCAGACCTAGCAAAAACAATACAATCGCTGGATGCTGCAACAACAAGTTTAAACCAAATTCTTGAGGGGGTTAAAGAAGGAAAAGGAACACTGGGTAAGCTTACATCAGACGATCAGTTATATAAAAACCTGAACAGTACTGCAAATAGCCTGAACATATTACTACAAGATTTTAGGATGCACCCTAAGCGTTATGTTCAGCTATCTGTATTTGGCAAAAAAGACAAGTCTGGTCCACTTATGGCACCACTGGCCGACTCCCTGCCTAAATAAGAAATATGCCAAAATTTGCCCTGTCGCTGCTTGTTCATTTTTTTATCATCAGTATACTTTCAACCCATGCACAAATTGCAAGTGATAGTACAACCGGTGTTACCGATACAAGCAGTTTTGTGCAAATTATTAAGGCAGACATATTTAGAAGAGTAAAACAAGACTCCACAGATGAATTAAATCTGCTAATTGGCAATGTGCTGCTAAAGCAAAACAACACACTCTTTTATTGTGACAGTGCCATACAAAATCAAACCGCTAATCAGTTTGAAGCTTTTGGAAATATACACATCAATGATGCCGATAGCGTTCACACCTATTCACAGTATCTTAAATATCTTGGAGATACAAAAATGGCAGAGCTTAAAAAGAAAGTACGCCTTACAGATGGAAAAGGTGTGTTAACAACAGAAGCATTATCCTATAATGTAAATACAAGAGTGGGCACCTATTTAAACGGAGGGAAGGTTGTTAACGGAGAATCAGTTCTAACCAGCAAAGAAGGCATCTATGAGGCGATTACACGCGACGTATACTTCAAGACAAACGTCAAATTGGTAGACCCAGAATATCGCATGACCACCGATACCCTTTTATATAATGTGAATACAGAAATAGCCACTTTTTTAGCTCCAACAATCATTACCGATGATCGGTCAAGAATCAAAACAAGGGCTGGGTATTATGATTTAAAATTTGGAAAGGCACAATTTGAGAACAGACCAACAATAGAAGACAGCACGCAAATGGTTATCTCAGATATAATTGAATACAATAAAGTAACCAGTCAGGGTAAGGCAGTTGGACATGTTCTTTATACAGATTCATCTCAGGGTCTGGCTATTGTTTCAGGCTTGGCAATTTTCAACAACCAAACAAAAGCAGTTTTAGCATACGAGCACCCTGTAATGAAAATTAAACAGAGTTCAGATACGTTGTTTGTAGCTGCAGACACACTTTATTCTGAATATGATAAAAGAGATTCTACTATCGATTTAATACAATCTGATACCACCCGCTTATTTAGAGCACACTATAACGTTCGAATGTTTTCTGACTCCCTTCAAGGAAAATGCGATAGCCTGTATTACTCTGGAATTGATTCTGTATTCAGGTTTTTTAATGCCCCCGTCATGTGGTCTCAGGAGAATCAGTTATCCGGCGATACCATTTTTTTATACACAAAATTCAAAAAACCAGATCATGTTAGCATTCAAGAAAATGCATTCTCCATAAACAGAACTCCCGAGGGCATGTTCAATCAACTCAAGGGAAACAGCATGAATGGTTTTTTTGTGGGCGGAGAAATTGAATACCTAAGAACAAAAGGGAACAGTGAGAGCTTTTATTATCTACAAGACAACGATAGTGCTTATATTGGAGTAAGCTATGCAATGGCAGATGTCATTGCCATGAAATTTGAGAAAAAAGAATTAAAAAGGGTAACTTGGATAAATAGTGTAACTGGTACACTTTATCCATACAATCAAATACCAGAAGACAAAAAAGAGCTTAGGAATTTCAAATGGCTTGACGCGTCAAGACCCAAAAATAAGCAAGAATTATTTTTAGACTAAAAAATTACACTACATGCTGGGTATAGTTTTCATCCTTGGATATCTTGCTATTGCATTTGAACACCAAATCAAGATCAATAAAGCTTCGAGTGCATTGATCACTGGCGTACTTTCCTGGACAATCTATGTTTTTAGTGGACCAGCACATGGGCAAATTCATCATGAGCTACTAGAACACATGGGCGAGATTTCTGGGATTTTATTTTTCTTATTAGGGGCAATGACAATTGTTGAATTAATTGACGCCCATGATGGGTTTGAAGTAATTTCTTCAAGTATTAGTACCACAGACAAAAGGAGGATGTTGTTGATCATTTCAGTTATTGCTTTTTTCCTATCGGCTGTATTGGACAATTTAACTACAACCATAGTTTTGGTCTCTCTTACTTCAAGATTGGTTAAAGAAAATAAAGATAAATTGATTTTCGCGGCAATGACTGTTATTGCAGCAAATGCAGGTGGAGCATGGTCTCCAATCGGTGACGTTACAACAACCATGCTTTGGATTGGTGGACAAATCACATCTGTTGCGGTGATGAAGGATGTATTTCTCCCGAGCGTTATCTCAGTAATTATCCCATTTTTTGGACTAGCATACACACTAAAGGATAAGCTTACTAAGCCAGAAATAGATATTGAAGCAGTAAAAAACTCATCTGATAAGGAAAGAAATTTGGTGTTATTGATAGGTCTTCTTTCGCTGCTGTTTGTTCCCGCGTTTAAAACATTAACTGGCCTGCCTCCTTTTATGGGCATGCTTTTTTCCCTTGGCGTAATGTGGCTAATTACTGAATTGATACACAGTAAAAAAGACACGATAGATAAGGATAACTTATCAGTCAATTATGCCATAAGAAAAATTGATACGCCAAGTATTCTGTTTTTTCTTGGTATATTAATTAGCGTCAGCGCACTTCAATCTTCAGGTGTATTGAATGTTGTTTCAGATAAATTAACAGCGCTGATCGGCAATCAAAAAATTATCGTCATTGTGCTGGGTGTACTCTCTGCAATAATAGACAACGTGCCCTTGGTCGCTGCTACACAGGGCATGTACAGCTTAACTGAATTTCCCCAAGATCATCCTTTCTGGCTTTTTATTGCCTATTGTACTGGCACAGGAGGTAGTATCCTCATTATTGGATCAGCAGCTGGAGTAGCTGCCATGGGATTAACCAACATTGAGTTTTTTTGGTATGTAAAGAAAGTAAGCTTTTGGGCATTCCTTGGATACATCTCAGGAGCCTTGTTGTTTTTGGCTATGAACTGGTAGTTCATCAAGTAGATACACTGATTAATGTCCTGATGCAGCCAAATAACGCTCCGCATCAATGGCAGCCATACATCCACTTCCAGCAGCAGTTATTGCTTGTCTATAGTTTTTGTCTTGTACATCACCACAAGCAAATACACCATCAATATTTGTCTTGGAAGTACCCGGAATGGTCTTGATGTAGCCAGCCTCATCCAACTCGATCACCTCCTTAAAAATGGTAGAATTCGGCTGGTGGCCAATTGCAACAAAGAAACCTGAAATTGGAATTTCCTCTGTTACCCCTGTTTTGTTATTTTTTATTCTAACGGCTTCAACCTTTTTTTCACCAAGGATTTCATCTGTATCAGTATTCCAATACATCTTTATGTTGGGGGTATTCAGAACACGATCCTGCATAATTTTTGATGCCCTCATTTGATCCTTACGGATGAACATGTGAACAGTGGTACACAGTTTACTCAGGTAATGAGCTTCTTCAGCAGCCGTATCTCCTGCACCTACAATAGCAACCTCTTTACCTCTAAAGAAGAAACCATCACAGACAGCACAGGCACTAACACCATAACCATTTAAGCGCTGTTCACTTTCAATTCCAAGCCATTTTGCAGCAGCACCTGTAGCAATAATGATTGTATCGGCATGAATTTCCTTCTCTTCATCTATCCATACTTTAAAGGGCCGAGCAGAAAAATCAACTTTTGTAGCCAATCCAAAACGAATATCAGCACCCATACGTTTGGCCTGTTTTTCAAAATCCACCATCATTTCTGGTCCTTGTACCCCATCTGGATAACCGGGATAATTTTCAACTTCTGTGGTAATTGTTAACTGCCCACCAGGTTGAATACCTTGGTAAAGGACGGGTTTAAGGTTAGCTCTTGAGGCATAAATTGCTGCTGTGTATCCTGCAGGGCCAGATCCTATAATGAGACAACTATGTTTTTCTATGGAAGCGTTATTCATGCTATTGATTTACTGTCTACGAAAATAAGGTTTTATTGCTATTGAGGTTGTTGTTTGAGCGTATAGATTTGACAAGAGGGAGACGAAGGGTCTATTTCGGAATAATGAACTTGCGGTATTGTGCAGCGTAACCTCCAAAATATCCAAGGGCTTCGTTGTTGAAATTGGAAAGAATACGGGTCGGACTAGAAAAAGGGTTGCCGATACTCTGAAAACTAAATTCAAAAGTTCTCCAGAAGTCGTAGGTCTGTTTGTCGATATTACACAGTTTAATCATCACCGTGTCCCCTCTTTTGAAAAAGGCAGTACTATCACTAAACGCCTCATTCTTGTCAAACCCTTTATCAATTGGGATGATATAGCTTGTTCCATCAATCACTTGATCGTCAAATACGCTATTAAACCCAGGGAAATAAGGCTTGCTGTTAACCTTTGTAAAATATCGAATATAGTCACCCAAACCCGGGCGATCTGTAGCTCTGAGAAAAATATTGCTATCGTCCTTATCCTTGCTTAACGGTACAGGCTCCCACCAAAGCGAATCAATTTGTCTGGTGATATTGGGAATTGTTGTAGTTGCCTGATAAGTTTGTCCGCCCACCTCAACAATCATTGTGTATGATTGATTTAACTTACCCATAAAAGAAGAGTCGAGTGGACTGATTGTATAATATGAAAGGGAGAGCCCCAAATCATTAATGATGGTATACTCTTTTAGTTCAATTTTCCTGTTTCCATCGTCAACAGTGATTTTAGCATCATGAATAAAGGCGGATGAAAGAACCTCGGGAGTAATGCTGCTGAAATAATCAAGACTTTGAGAAAGATAAACAATTGGATGGCGATCATTTTCAATAGTGGCATCAATAACAAGTTTGGGATCACTGGCATCAAGCTTGAAGTTGATGTCCTTCTCGCAGGAAAAAGAAACAAATAAAAAAATTACTAGGATGACATACCTCATGTTAATGACCATAGAAAAATGATTCTTAAAACAGCAGTGTACAGATTAAAAAAGTTTGGATGGATAATTAAATTACAAACAACAATCAATCAAAAGAGTTCAAAAAAAAGCCCCGCAGGTGTTGCAGGGCTAAGGTTGACTTATTAACCTAAATATGCTTTCAGCGCGTTGCTGTATCTGGCTTTTTGTAGACGTTTGATTGCTCTTTCCTTGATTTGACGGATACGCTCTTTTGTAAGATCATATTTTTGTCCAATTTGCTCAATTGTAACACCATTCTCACCATCAAGTCCAAAATAGGCATTGACAATTTCAGCTTCACGTGGACTCAATGATTTTAAGACCCTGCGAATTTCAGCGCGCAATGAATCTTTCATTACATCTTCGTCGGTATCATCACCACCTTCCAACAAGTCACCCATAGCTACATCCTCAGCCTCGTGTACAGGGGCGTCAAGAGAAGTATGCCTGGTATTGCTTTGGAAAATGTTATTGATTTCGGTTTCGCTCATCTCCAAAATCTCAGCCAACTCTTCCGTAGAAGGTTCACGCTCGTGCTCTTGTTCAAAAGCCATATAGGCTTTGTTTGCTTTATTGTAGGTACCAATTTTATTTTGAGGTAGACGAACAAGACGACCTTGCTCGGCAAGAGCCTGAAGAATTGACTGACGAATCCACCACACTGCGTAAGAGATAAATTTGAAACCTTTGGTTTCGTCAAAACGTTGTGCCGCCTTAATTAAACCCAGATTACCTTCATTGATCAGATCACTGAGGGAAAGGCCTTGGTGTTGATATTGTTTTGCAACAGATACAACAAAGCGCAAGTTTGCTTGAACCAACTTATCCAGAGAACGTTGGTCGTTCATTTTGATTCGTTGCGCAAGTATGGTTTCCTCCTCAGGAGTAATCATAGAAATCTTTGAAATTTCCTGAAGGTATTTTTCTACCGCCTGAGAATCCCTGTTCGTAATCTGTGTAGCTATCTTTAACTGCCTCATATTCTTGTAGTGTGTAGTTGTCTTTCCGGTTAAAACTTAGCTGAAAAGGATGTGAAATAATCTAGTTCCCTAACTTTTTACTCTTGCAAAAATAAAATTCATTTCTCACAAATCATAGTAAATTATTTAAAAAAAGGGGTTAAAGGTCAATAAGCATTCAAAATGTGCATGTTTAGTTGAAAAAATACATTTTTTGAGCATTTGTTAAAGTATTTTTGCTGAATGTTAATCGATTTAAGGTCAGATACAGTCACGAAACCCACCAAGGAGATGCTGGAATTCATGGTTTCCACACCTGTGGGAGATGATGTTTTCGGTGAAGACCCTACAATTAACAAGTTAGAGGCCCTTTCAGCCTCCCTTTTTGGCATGGAAAAAGCAATTTTTTGTCCAAGTGGCACCATGACCAACCAGATTGCCATTAAAGTGCATACCCAACCCGGTGATGAGGTGATTTGTGATGAGCTCTCGCATGTTTATCAGTACGAAGGCGGAGGAATTTCTTTCAATGCCGGTGCTTCGGTACGACTGCTTCAGGGAGATAGAGGCAGACTTAACAGCAAACTCGTTCGTGAATCTATAAATAATCCTGACGATGTTCATAAAGCAGTTTCAAGACTGGTAGTTCTTGAAAATACCGGCAACAGAGGTGGCGGCAGTTGTTATGCGTGGAAGGATATCTTGGAAATTGGATTAGTATGCAAAGAAAAGGGACTTGGTTTTCATTTGGATGGCGCAAGACTTTTTAATGCCTTGATTGCTAAAAATGAAGAAGCCCTATCCTATGGTACTGCCTTTGACAGCATTTCAATCTGCCTGAGCAAGGGGCTTGGTGCACCAGTAGGAAGTTTACTGTTGGGAAAAGCAGAATTCATAAAAAAAGCACGCAGAATCAGAAAAGTTTTTGGTGGTGGCATGCGCCAAGCAGGGATTCTTGCTGCTGGTGGCATTTATGCTCTTGAAAACAATATCGATAGACTCAACATTGACCATGATCATGCCAAAGCCATCCAGGGAATGCTTAGGGGAAAATCTTTCATCACGGGAATCTTTGAAGTGGAAACCAATATCGTGATTGCAGAGGTTGCACCTGATTTTGATTTGAATAATTTCATACAAAAGATGAGCAGCGAAGGAATATTGTTTCTGTCCTTATCCCCTAACCGGTTTAGAATGGTTACGCATCTAGACATCACCGCTGCGATGATTAATAAAATAGAAGATACACTAAAGCAATTTTAAATATGTCATTCCCCGCTATCAATCCCACAGCTACAGCAACCTGGAAACAACTTGAACATCACGCAAAGGCAATGGGCAACGTTCATATGCGTGAGCTTTTTGGCAAGGATAAGCAGCGGTTTGCCTCTTTTTCTCAAAAAGAAGGCAATCTGCTTTTTGATTACTCAAAAAATATCATCAACGCGGAGACCCTTGCCCTGATGTATCAATTGGCTAAAGACTGTAAACTCGACGAGGCGATCAGCGCCATGTTTAACGGAGAAAAGATAAACAAAACAGAAAACCGTGCAGTATTACATACAGCCCTGAGAAATTTTTCAGGAAAGCCAGTTATCACTGACGGCGCTGATATCATGCCCGGAATACAGAAAGTGCTTTTACAAATGAAGGACATCTGTAATAAAATACACAGTGGAACGTGGAGGGGGTATACCAATAAGCAGATCAAGCACATTGTAAATATCGGAATTGGTGGCAGTGACCTTGGTCCTGTAATGGTAACTGAGGCCCTCAAACCCTATTGGGTTGATGGCATGCAGGTGCACTTCGTTTCAAATGTTGATGGCACGCATATTGCTGAATGTCTGAAAGTTATACCGGCTGACGAAACTTTATTTTTAGTTGCATCCAAGACATTTACCACACAAGAAACCATGACGAATGCCCATACGGCAAGAAATTGGTTCATCGCCCAATCAGGGGATGAGGCACATGTAGCCAAGCATTTTGTTGCACTTTCTACCAATGAAAAGTCAGTCGTTGAATTTGGCATTGCTAAAGAGAATATGTTTGAATTCTGGGATTGGGTTGGCGGAAGATATAGTCTCTGGAGTGCAATCGGCTTATCAATTGCACTTACCATTGGGTACGAAAACTTCATATCCCTACTTAAAGGTGCTCATGAGATGGATAAACATTTCCGGGACAGTCAATTTGAGCATAACATCCCGGTAAAGATGGCATTGATCGGAATTTGGTATGTCAATTTTTTTGGATCACAGTCTGAAGCCATTCTCCCATACGATCAATACATGCACCGATTCGCAGCTTATTTTCAGCAGGGTAATATGGAGAGCAATGGAAAGCGTATTGACAGAAACGGCGAAAGGATTTCTTATGCGTCGGGGCCTGTTATTTGGGGTGAGCCGGGAACAAACGGACAACATGCTTTTTATCAACTGATGCATCAGGGAACGCCACTGATTCCATGTGATTTTATAGCGCCTGCCAATAGCCATAACCCAATTGGCGATCATCATGTAAAATTGATGTCCAACTTCTTTGCCCAAACAGAAGCACTGATGAATGGGAAAACAGCAGAAGAGGTTGCAGCTGAACTTTCAACACTGCCTGAAGAACAAAGAAATGCTTTGGTGCCTTTCAAAGTTTTCGAAGGAAACAGACCCACAAACTCTTTCTTGGTTAAGAAGATTGATCCATTTGAACTCGGAAAACTAATTGCTGCGTATGAACACAAAATATTTGTGCAAGGGGTAATCTGGAATATTTACAGCTTCGATCAATGGGGTGTTGAGTTGGGAAAGCAGTTGGCCAATAAGATATTGCCAGAGTTAGAGGCTGATGAACAAATTGTGGGTCATGATAGCTCAACCAATGGATTGATTAACGCATATAAAGTCCTGAGAAATAGAGACTAGAACAGAATTATTAAAGAAAGCTATGTAAAAAAGGGTGGAAATTTCCACCCTTTTTAGTTATAAAAGAAGACTTGCGTCTACCCTATTATCTTAGATTACCACTTGTCAACCTGCTCGTCTGCTCCGTTATCTCCCGGTAAGGGTGAGGAAGCTGAAGGGGTTGAAGGGGCTGGAACTTCATCTACCGGTTCGATTGAGGCTTCGATAGAAGGTACTTCAGTTTGAGCAGCAGGAGCATGGCTATATCCGCCACCATATCCTCCATCTCTACCTTCGTTGCCTTCACCACCTTCTTCATCATATTCATGGTTGAAGGCATCAAAATCAAAATCAGGCATCAATTCGGTTTTAACGTGATCTACTGCTTCACCGAGTGCTTTGATAAACTTATTAAAATCTTCTTTGTATAAAAATATTTTGTGGCGATCATATCCATCGTCATTGAAACGTTTTCTACTTTCTGTGATGGTTAGATAGTAATCATTACCGCGAGTTGTTCTGACATCGAAGAAATAAGTTCTTCTCTTCCCTGCCCGGATGCGCTTGCTGTAAACGCTATCCATTCTTTTTTCTGTGTTGTCGTAAGCCACAATTTATGATTTTGGTTAAAACAGTAGTTTGATCCTTATAAAGATAGCATTGTTTTTGAATTGTCAAAATTTGTTGCCGTATTTATAATGGCAACAATAAAATTATAAGTTATTATAAATCAACTACTTGCAGAATTACCATCCTGTGTTTTTAAAAGCCGGGCGTAATATCCACCTAGCAGAACCAACTCTTGATGGGTTCCCTGTTCGATAATGCGACCATCGTCCATTACAATAATTTGATCAAAAGAGAACGAAGGAAATATTCGATGTGTAATGATAATCGCTGTTTTATTGATCAAATATTTGTTGAGTAAATCGGCGATTGCATGTTCTGTTTTTGCGTCAACTGCACTTAGACAATCATCAAAAATCAACAGATCATTTTCTTTTGATAAAGCACGAGCAATTGAAATACGTTGTTTTTGTCCACCAGACAAAGTAACACCCCGCTCTCCGATTATTGTGTCAAACCCTTGAGACAATGCATCAATTTCTTTCAAAATGACAGCCTGTTCAGCAGCAAGTCGTGCTTTGTCGATATGATCTTCACCAGAACCAAAGTTGATGTTGTGCTTAATTGAGTCGCTAAAAAGAAAAACATCTTGCGGAACATAGCTGATCAATGAGCGGAGGTCATGAAGGTTAATTGTACTGATCTCATGTCCATTAACGGTTAATGATCCTGAACTGGGATCATACATCCTCAGTAACAATTGGGCGATGGTAGACTTACCACATCCTGTCTTGCCAATAAGTGCAATTTTTTGTCCCTTTGAAACATGAAGATTAAACCCTTTAACAGCATGAATACCGGTGTGCGGATAGGTGAAATCAAGCGCATTAAAAGATATTTCGTTGATTGAGTTGATGTGAGCAGCCAGTGGATGAATTTGAATGATTGGCTTGGTGTGCAAAAAATCGTTCAGTCGTTTTTGAGAAGCTGCTGCCCGTTGCATATTACTCGCAACCCAACCGATCGCAGAAACTGGGAAAGTAAGCATGTTGATATACACAACAAACTCTGCAATAGTTCCTGCAGATATACGATGTTCCAGCTGATAGATACTTCCAATATAAATCGTCAGCAAAGTGCTTAGTCCGATCAATAAACCAATTGCTGGGAAATAAATGGATTCAACGGTTGAGAGTGCCATGCCACTCTTACGGTATGCTTCACTTTCTTTTTCGAAAAAGCCAAGTGATGCTTTTTCCTGACTGTATGATTTTATTACACGGATGCCAGAATAGGATTCTTGGGCTATTGTAGTAATTCCACTCAACTGCTCCTGAATCATCTCACCTTTTTTGTTGATATACGTGTTTACGTAATACATCCCAACAGCAAGAAAAGGCAATGGGGTCAAAACATAAGCAGCAAGTTGAGGATCTTTTCTAAACATATAGAAAAGGCTAATAGCAATCAGGGTGGTTAGATTGACGAGGTACATAAAAGCAGGTCCAGTGAACATTCTAACCCTAGATACGTCCTCAGACATCCTGCTCATAAGGTCTCCGGTACTGTGTTCTTTGTAAAACTGCAGATCAAGTTGTTGATAGTGGGCATAGACCTCGTTTTTCTGGTCGAATTCAATATGCCTGCTGGTAACAATAATGGTCTGACGCATAAGAAACATGAAGAAGCCTCGGAGAAGAGCAATGGAGAGTAACATGATACCACAAAACATGACTAAAGTGGAGAAACCAAGATTCATTGATTTAAAGTACTGAATCCACCAATTTACAAGAGGGTCAAAAAAAACCTTTTCCGCAGGGAGTGTGGCTGGATTAAAGGATCGTTGGACTTCATCTACAACAAACCCAGTAACCTGAGGGGCGAGAACACCAACATAGTTCGATAAAATGATAAAGAGAACGCCAAGGGAGAGTCGCCATCTGTACTTCCAAAAATAGATATGTAGTGAAGCGAGATGTTTCATTGTAGGGCCGAAAACTGGATAATTGAGCTTTAAAGTAGTTATAACAGACTGAAATATAGCAATTTCAGTAGCGCAAAGCTAAA
>JBILBU010000093.1:0-3283 GCA_044353505.1 Chitinophagaceae bacterium
CCTAAATGATAGTTCTCGAAGAATTAACGATTGATTGATTTAAACTTAGATTTTCTATATACTAAAGACCACCTAAACACCAAACAAAATCACAATAAGGATGCCTTTAACAATCTAGTCGTTCATGGTATGATAATTTCACGCAAACCTTCAAACCGTGAAATCATTCATCAACACCACCTTCAACTATCTCTTCCAAAGATCTTGGGCCACCGTGCTCATGGCACTGATCCTTGCCGCCCTTTTCTTCTATACGTACAATGGCTGGATTATCTTTCTGAGCTTTGTCTACTTCATCCCAGCTGCCATCATTCACATCATAGGCAATAGATGGATAGGTCTTTTGGCTTCCCTTCTCTCCCTCATCTTCAGCGTATTTCTATTATTCATATGGGGCATTTCACAGGCCTACTTCCCGGAACCCTCCGATGTACACGATGACTATGCTTCAGTCTATGAAAACAGGGCGCGAATAGAATCGATCACCGGCATCAGCATACCCGAATTCACCGTCGAGAGCTCTAAGATTAGCCATATCAGTCAGTTTGACTTCGAGTTCACCACCGAAGCCGTTCTCAAATTCAAATCCCTCCCCAGCGATAAAACCTTTCGGTACCTGGACAGTCTATGTAAACTGTATACACCTCCCACGACAGACACCACCGTTACCGGCTCTCTGCAACCGGAACCGGTCAATACTTTTTGGTCGAAGGAAGAAGATGCCTACCATTTCTCATTGTTGGGAAATACCGAGGATAAAAAATTGCATAGCCAAGACGCCTTCTTTTCACTCACCATAACAAAGAACTCGCGTATTGCTAAAATGCGGTATGGGAATTATTGAAGAATGGGTTGAGTCTTGAGTAGGAGGAGTCCTAATGAGTTTAATATTCCTTATAAAAATCACTTGTTACTACCCTGTAGCCGGCATGAAGCAAGGAAAGACAGATCCCAAATGGTGAAGTTTCATTTGAATATTTAAGCATATGATCAATAGTAGCCTGACCCATCTCTGATAGCAAATGATATTTATTGTCTGCATCAATCTGCCATATGATATGCTCATTGTTGTAAATTTTCTCCAATAGCCAACTGAGCTCCCTCCAGTGTTTGGTAAGTACAACCAGCTCATGAGGGTAGTCACGGTTCAACTGCTCCTTTCGGACTTTGCTTCCGGTTATAACTAGATTAGCCCCGCCCCATTCTTTTTGCTTTTTAACTTCATCTGGAAACTTACTTTTCTTTATTAGATCTTCCAATGAAATAAAAAAATCAAGCGTCCTACCAAGCTTTTGATGATAATCGTCATCACCGAATTCATGTAACCCTCTCTGGTAATTGGCAGGAAATCCGTTATAAAAAGCAGCATCTAGCATGGGCCTTAGATAATTGAGTTTTGGCATCAGCCCAAGCTCCTTTCGAACTACTTCATATACCTCAGCCTCACAGGGTTCAAATTCCTTATGATCCAACAATGGATCTTCGGCAAGGAACATCTCATTTACTAACCTGTTAACAGTCAGTCGCTTCCGCTGATAAATCCTTGGATGTCCTTCCTTCCGGTCAAGCATCTCAAGATCTTCTTTTGAAATTTCATAAAGCATCCCCCAAACACTATGACCGGGAAAAACCAGAATATCCGCAACAGCACTATCCCAAGTGGAGGAAAATCGTGTAAAAGCAAGTTTATGATCTGGTAATACGGCTTTACCAAGCAGTTTAGAATCTGGACAACGATCACGCATCTGGTCCTGATTCATATTTGATCCATAGGCAAAATATAATGGCATATTCAATTGTTTTTAATGATTTGAAAAATGGAGAATCTCTGTTTTTAATATACTTGGATAACCCCTTTTAAAAAGAATTATTTGTACAATATTTTTAAACAATCCCAGCTAAAAAGGCATTGCTGAATTTGATATCCATTGTTACCTCCTCACCAATCCATTCTGGTAAAACATCAATTGTTTGATTTTCGTATACCAATTCAACCTCAGCAATAATTAGACCCGACAAATTATTGATATACTCGTCTACCTCCCAGATCACTGATCCTACTGGGATTTTGTACCTATTTTTTGAGAGCGTTTTTTGACAATGAGTTTCGAATATTTCTTTGGCTTCATCAAGAGGTATCTCGTATTCATATTCATCCCTGCTGATACCCTGCTGTTTTCCCTTTATCGTCATGGTGCCTTTTGTTTCAGTGAACCGCACCCGAATAGTCGTTTCATCCGTTATCAACAGGTAGCCTTGGCGAATAAACGTGGGAGCAGGTTTTTGAAATTTCTCCCAAATGTCCTTTTTGACAATAAATTTTCGTTCTATTTCTTTACTCATAATTATTTTTGTTTGAATGTTTCATTTTGTTGCCAGTATTTAATTTCTTTTTCTGACCAATTCGGCAATTCCAAGATCTTTTTCTTGAAATATTGATATCTTAAATATAGACGAATAGAACAAAACTGAGCGTAAGTTGGCTGCAAATTTGCTCTCCTTTCAGCATAGATTGTCTGAAGCTGCTCAAAAATAGTATCAAGGCCTTTATGATTTATTTCTAGCTTACAATAGGTCCAAACCATATCCCTGATTGGTAAATGCTCTGGAATACCATGATCAAAAAATGATTTACCCATGTCTGATATTTTAATTTTCAACTCTATTCAGAATATAAAATGAATCCGTTGTGCCGATAGCTTGTTCATATAACGGCATGTCAGAAAGGGTCACCCCGGTAATATATGGCCTAATATATAAACGGTGACTACCCGTTTTTATGACAGGAAGTGAATCTCCATGGGTCCCTCCCAGCCATTTATACTTGGTAAAACAATGGAAATATCTTTTACCATCGTGCTTTATCCATAATGTTACAGTGGCACCATATTCAATTCGTTCCACAGCTCCATCGATCTCAAGCTTATGATCTCTCCAAAGAATATGCTGCTTTCTCATTAAATACACTGGTTCTGTCCATTGATGAATATTGCCCTTTACCCAATTAATGCCAATAGTTTGGTCATCCTTGATGTGCCAGACATTAAGCGCTGTACTTTGGTCTTGAATTGACTCCATAGTATGAATGCTTTGAGATTTGAATCACACCAAGAAAAAAGAAGGAAGAGTTACATTTTATTTTGACCTGTAAGTCCTCATCATTTTACCACCGTGGAGTGTGTAAATCGTCAGCATAAAGTGGACTAAAAAAGGTCTAAATTAGTAGAGCGTTTCCATCATTAACAATTAAAACAAAAATGACATGGAACAGAAACAAAAACAG
>JBILBU010000094.1:0-3282 GCA_044353505.1 Chitinophagaceae bacterium
TTGTACAAAACAATCAAAACATCATGAGAACTCAAATTGCTGCAGCAAACTGGAAAATGAACAAAACCCTTCAAGAAGGAACACAATTGCTACATGATATTCTATCTTCAGACATAGATCCGAACACTACGCAGAAAGTTATTTTTGCTGTCCCTTTTCCATATCTAACGATATCAAGCGACGTGATTAAGGGCAGGGCAAATATCCATATCGCTGCACAAAACTGTCATCATAAAACTGCTGGCGCATACACTGGAGAAGTATCAGTTGATATGCTTGACTCGATAGGTATTACGTATTGCATTATTGGTCATAGCGAGAGGAGAGAATTGTTCCATGAATCAAATCAGGTTATAGCCGAAAAATTAAATCTGTGTTTAGCAAAAGGGTTAACGCCAATTTTTTGTTGTGGCGAAGCACTTTCAATTAGAGAGGCAGGAACCCAAAATGACTACGTCGAAAATCAATTGAATGAATCGCTGTTTCATCTCAATAAAGAAGATATTCAGAAAATTGTGATTGCCTACGAGCCAATTTGGGCAATTGGAACAGGAAAAACTGCCTCATCGGAACAAGCTCAGGAGATGCATGCACATCTGAGGAATGTTTTGGCTAAACAATACGGATCAGATATTGCCAACAATATCTCTATTTTATACGGAGGGAGTGTGAAGGGTTCAAATGCTGTTGAGCTGTTCAGTCAGCCTGATGTAGATGGCGGATTAGTTGGTGGTGCGTCATTGATCCCTTCAGAATTTGTTCAAATCATCAATGCACTTAAATAAAAATTAATAAAGCTGAAGGGCAGATTGGAAAAAATTAGCTCTTCAGCTTTTCAACAAGCTCGATGTATTCTTGCATAGCTTGATCAGTGGATTTGCCCTTTAGAGCAGACCAAGCTTCATATTTAGCCTTTGCGACAAAGTCATACGGATTCTCAGGGGCCTCTTTCGTGTTATCCCCTTCAGTTCCCTGCTTAAAAAGTGAATACAGCATCAGCAATGTTTCATTGCTGGGCCTATTCCTTAGGGATTCAACTTCGCTTACTGCTGCATCAAATAAAATCTTGATATTGTCCATAGTGTATGGCAAAAATACATGTTTTATGGCCTTCCAAAAAAGCTTTTATTCACATATTCAAAACTGTTAAAATCAACTCTTTCAGCCTAAAATGATTAGCTTTGTATTTGTCTAATAACTTTTTTTCTTTTTCAATTCCCTGATACCCATTCATGAAAAATATCAGAAACTTCTGCATCATTGCCCACATCGACCATGGAAAATCTACACTTGCAGACAGGTTATTACAGGCAACCAACACGATCAGTGAAAGAGATATGATGGATCAGGTCTTAGATGACATGGACTTAGAGCGTGAAAAAGGAATTACCATAAAAAGTCATGCTATACAAATCAACTACACGAGTCCAAAAGGTGATGAATACATACTAAACCTCATTGACACCCCTGGTCACGTTGATTTTAGCTACGAGGTAAGCAGGGCCCTTGCGGCTTGTGAAGGGGCGCTGTTATTGGTTGATGCCACGCAGGGGATTCAGGCACAAACAATCTCAAATTTGTATCTGGCAGTTGAAAATAACTTGGAAATCATCCCTGTAATCAATAAGATTGACATGGACGGTGCAATGATTGAGGAAGTAAAAGACCAAATCATAGAGTTGATTGGTTGTAAGCCTGAGGATATTTTATTAGCAAGTGGTAAAACAGGAATTGGTGTAGAATCAGTGCTTGAGGCGATTATAGAACGAATTCCTTCACCCAAGGGTAATCCGGATGCGCCACTACAAGCATTGGTATTTGACAGTGTTTTTAATTCATTTAGGGGAATTATTGTTTACTACAGAATCCTAAACGGCAGTATAAAGAAAGGGGAGAAGATCAAATTTGTTTCGACGAACCTAGACTATGGAGCAGATGAGGTGGGTATTCTGAAGCTAACAATGCAAGAACAAAAAGAGGTTAAATGCGGTGATGTTGGCTATCTGATTACTGGTATTAAAAACGCAAAAGAAGTAAAAGTTGGAGACACCATAGTCAATGCCGTAAATCCAGCCCCCGCCATCAGAGGTTTTGAAGAAGTAAAACCTATGGTTTTCGCAGGCATCTTTCCAGTTGAAACTGACGACTTTGAAGAGCTGAGGGAATGCATGGATAAACTTCAACTCAATGACGCTTCACTTACCTACGAGCTTGAAACCTCACAAGCGCTAGGATTTGGATTCAGGTGTGGTTTTCTTGGTATGCTTCACATGGAGATTATTCAAGAAAGACTAGAGCGTGAATTCAATCAGACCGTAATCACCACCGTTCCAAACGTGAGTTTTATTGCCTACGGCACAAATGGTCAAATCACTCAGGTGAACAACCCTAGTGAAATGCCTGATCCAACTCAAATGGACCGCATCGAGGAGCCCTTCATTAAGGCACAAATCATTTCGAAGCCTGAGTATATAGGCAATATCATGACGCTCTGTCTTGGTAAAAGAGGAATACTCTTAAACCAAAGCTACCTGACGCAAACCCGCGTTGAACTGGTATTTGAAATGCCCCTCACCGAAATTGTATTTGATTTCTACGATAAACTCAAAAGTCAAACAAGGGGATATGCCTCTTTTGATTATAACCCAATTGGGTATAGAGTGAGTGATATCGTAAAAATGGATATCCTATTGAATGCTGAAAAGGTCGATGCCTTGTCTGCATTAATTCATAGAGCACGATCACAGGATTTTGGAAGAAAGCTCTGCGAAAAACTTAAAGAGCTATTGCCCAGGCAGCAATTCCAAATTGCAATACAAGCTGCAATTGGCGCAAAGGTTGTTGCAAGGGAAAATATATCGGCAATGAGAAAAGATGTTACAGCCAAATGTTATGGTGGTGATATAAGCCGTAAAAGAAAACTACTTGAAAAGCAAAAAGAGGGAAAGAAAAGAATGCGCCAGATAGGGAATGTTGAAGTTCCACAGGAAGCCTTTTTAGCAGTGCTTAAGTTGGATGAGTAATGATAAAGTAATTCAACGATCTAGCATACTAATCACCCTTATTTAACGGGATCTCTGCAGGAGCTTGTCCATCTTCAAGTTTAAAATTGAAGACTTTTTCAATGTGTTGCCACTTGCCCTTAATCCACATAAATCCTTCGTAGTCTCCATCAGGGATATAAGTATACTTCTTTCCAGGTTCATTTGTTTCTGAAATAAGGTGTTCTACCATGATCAGATCTATTTCCTCATCATACAAGAGTCTGGCATTTCCATTTTT
>JBILBU010000028.1:0-32200 GCA_044353505.1 Chitinophagaceae bacterium
TATGTCAACAGCCCTTTTCCAAGAAAGCTCGAAGGCTTTGTGGCTAAGGATTATGGAAAAATCGCCTCAACGCCTTCAGGAAATACACTAACCCTTGCTTTTTCAAAGGCTGCAATTGAGGGGGAGATGTTGGGTGCAGATAGCATCCCTGATTTTTTGGCAATCAGCCTTTCCTCTCCTGATTATATAGGGCACGCGTTTGGTCCGAATTCCGTTGAAGTGGAAGATAATTTTCTGAAACTTGATAGAGAGTTAGCTGCTTTTTTTGAATACCTCGACAAGAAGGTGGGCAAGGGGAAGTATTTGCTTTTCTTAACTGCTGATCATGCAGTTTCTCATTCGCCAGGCTTTATGATGGATCATCAGTTGCCGGCAAAGGCGATGAAGGCTAGCGACAAAGCGGAGCTGGCCACAAAAAAACAATTTGGATTGAAGGGGCTGGTTAAGGCCACTGCGAATTACCAGCTTTATCTAGACAGGGCTGCCATTGATTCAGCAGGTGCCGACTTTGGTGCGGTAAAAGCATTTTATGTTCAGGAGTTAAATAAAAATGAAGATCTATTAATGGCATTTGATAATGCACGTATCAATGATGTCAATTTACCTCAGGAATACCGTGAGATGTTTCAAAAAGGCTTTAATTATAAACTTGCTGGTGATATACAGGTAGTCTATCAATCAGGAAACTTCTTTACCAGCTCTCTGGTAGGCGCTACTCATGGAACCCTGTATGCTTATGATTCTCATATTCCGCTCCTATGGATGGGATGGGGGATAAAACAAGGAACTTCACACCGCACGGTTTATATGAGTGACATCGCAGCAACGTTAGCGGCATTGTTAAAAATTCAAATGCCGAGCGGTAATGTTGGCTCAGTGATTGGGGAGGTTATTCGATAATTTAAAAGCAATACGTATTATGCAACAGTATCTTGACTTGCTAAAGCATATTTTAGAAACAGGCACCGAAAAAAGCGATCGTACAGGAACGGGAACCAAAAGCGTATTCGGCTATCAAATGAGGTTCAATCTGCAAGATGGTTTTCCAATGGTCACAACAAAAAAGCTTCACCTTCGAAGCATCATTTATGAATTGCTGTGGTTCTTAAAAGGAGAAACAAATGTTAAGTATCTAAACGACAACGGCGTAAGCATTTGGAATGAATGGGCTGATGAAAACGGCGAGCTTGGTCCGGTTTATGGAAAGCAGTGGAGGTCCTGGACTGCAGCGGATGGTAAGGTGTATGATCAGATTGCCGACTTGATAGCGCAGATAAAAATGAATCCCGATAGCCGCAGATTAATTGTTAGTGCATGGAATGTGGGCGATTTGCCACATATGGCGCTGATGCCCTGTCATACCTTGTTTCAGTTTTATGTTGCTGATGGAAAACTCTCCTGTCAGTTGTATCAGCGATCTGCAGATGTGTTCCTTGGCGTTCCGTTCAACATCGCATCTTACGCATTATTCACCATGATGGTTGCCCAAGTGTGCAATTTGAAGCTGGGTGATTTTGTGCATAGCTTTGGTGATGTGCATCTCTATAATAATCATATTGAGCAGACGCAGTTGCAGTTGAGCCGGACTAGTTTCCCGCTTCCACAAATGAAGATCAACCCTGACGTGAAAGATATTTTTGGATTTAGTTTTGAGGATTTTGTGTTGGAAGGATACCAATCGCACCCAGGCATCAAAGCACCTGTGGCAGTTTAACTTAACTTCGTCTTCATATGCATATCTCTCTAGTTGTCGCTGCCTCAAATGCCAATGCCATCGGAGGTAATAATGCGCTCTTGTGGCGCTTGCCCAATGACATGAAGTTTTTTAAGAACCTAACCTGGGGCATGCCAGTAATCATGGGGAGAAAAACCTTTTTTTCTATGGCGGGTAAGCCGCTACCAGGAAGGTTTAATATTGTGATTACCAGAAGCATTGATTCCGTTCCAGCTCAAGAAGGCGTATGGAGATGTAGTAGTTTAGAAGAAGCGATAGAGAAGGCTAAGACAACGGATTGCAGGGAAGCCTTCATCATCGGTGGCGGTGATATATACAGGCAATCCATGGCGATTGCAGATAAGATTTACATCACCCGGGTGCATGCTGATTTTAATGAGGCCGATGTTTTTTTTCCTGAAATCAGTATTGATGATTTTGGGCTATCAGAAAAAATAGAATTTGCTGCTGACGAAAAGCATGCTTTTCCCTATGCATTTGAAACATGGACCAGGATAAAAGATATGGAATCCAACGGTTGACGGATGTATACACCTAGCCGTATTTTCTTTAAGTACATTTCCTATCTGCTGAATGCATCCAATGGCAAGGGGCACGGCACCCATTCTCCCTTTGTATTTGATTTTATTGTTAACCTGCTTAGGCATAAAGGCATCAGTGATGAAGCTTTTGCCGCAATAGAGCTGAGTAGGGAAAGACTGCTAAAGTCAGCAGACACTATCATGGTAAAAGATCTTGGCGCTGGATCTGCTTATGCACACAAGCCTTTAAGAAATGTTTCTAGAATTGCAAAGCATGCTTTAAAGTCGCCCAAATACGCTCAGCTGCTTTATCGCATGATCCGTTACTATAATATTGAGTCTGTTATAGAGCTCGGAACGTCACTCGGTTTAACCACACAGTATCTTGCACTCGCTGAACCCAAGTATGGAGTTGTTACCCTCGAGGGTGCGCCAGAGATTGCAGCTTTTGCCTCGGATTCTTTCATTGCTGCTGGGTGTAAGAATATCAGGGTGATCTGCGGCGACTTCAAAGATCATTTTTCTAACCTACTCACCGAGACAAAGGGAAGGAAGTTGATTTTTTTTGATGGCAATCATCAGTATGAATCCACCATGGAATACTTTAATGCCGCTGTGGCTTCGGCTCATGAGGGGGATATTTTTGTTTTTGATGATGTTCACTGGAGTACTGGAATGGAGCGTGCATGGTCAGAAATTCAAGAAAATGAGGCAGTTGCATGTACCATTGATTTGTTTTTTATCGGCATTGTTTTTTTCAAGACAGGTTTTTATCAGAAGCAGGATTTTGTGATTCGATTTTAATCTCTTTATTAAGGATGACATACTTAAATTGACTAGATTTGTGACTTCAATTCAGCTCCTATGATTGTTGGTGTTTTAAAAGAAATCGCTCCTGAAACAAGGGTCTCTCTAATTGCAGAAGGTGTTGCGCAACTTATTAAAAAAGGAATTACCGTTTGGGCGGAGAGCGGATCAGGATCAAACGCGTTTTGCTCTGATGATGATTATCGCGCTGCAGGTGCAGAGGTGAAAAGTGAAGAGGAAATCGCCCAACATGCTGATGTCATCCTTTCTATTCATCCTCCAAAGGCAACCTTCAAAAAAGGCGCCGTGCTTATTGGCATGTATCAGGCGAGGTTTCAGCCAGCGCAAATAGGCAAGTGGACAGAAGAAGGTGTTGTTGTATATAGTATGGAACTTCTTCCTCGAACAACTAGAGCGCAAAGCATGGATGTTCTTTCAAGCCAAGCAAATATTGCAGGATACAAAGCGGTGCTTACAGCCGCAAATGCATATGGAAGATATTTTCCTATGTTTATGACGGCCGCAGGCAGTATCCCACCTGCTAAAGTCTTGATCTTGGGCGCTGGTGTTGCGGGTTTACAAGCCATCGCTACAGCTAAACGACTAGGGTCTGTTGTTGAGGTATTTGATACCAGGCCTGCTGTCAAAGAAGAGGTGCAAAGTTTGGGTGCTAAGTTTATAGAAATACCAGGGGCAGCGGATGCTTCATCTGCTGGCGGTTATGCAGTTGAGCAAACAGAAGAGTATAAGCGAAATCAAGAATTGAAGATTGCAGAAAGCATTGCCAAGGCAGATATCGTTATTACCACTGCACAGATACCAGGCAAGAAAGCACCCATATTGATTTCTGAAGAAATGATCAAGGGCATGAGAAGGGGAAGTGTAATTGTGGACCTGGCTGCATCAACTGGAGGTAACACGCCTGTTACAAAAGATAGGGAAGTTGTTCTTTTTAATGGAGTTACAATTATTGGCGACAGCAATCTTCCGGCAACCATGCCTTCGGATGCAAGCAAATTGTATGGGAAAAATATTTTAAACTTTCTGCAATTGATTACCACCAAGGAAAACACCTTGAATATTGAGGTTGATGACGATTTGGTAAAAGGAACACGCGCAAGAGTATAATTGTATAGTTAACGAATAAATCGTTTATATGGAACAAGTTTTAGCATGGTTCGCCGGACATCAAGAAATGATCTATGTCGTGGTGTTGATGATTTTTGTGGGAATTGAAATCATCGGCAAGGTTCCAAGCGTTTTGCATACACCCTTAATGAGTGGGGCAAATGCAATCCATGGAGTAGTAATTATCGGAGCCATCATTGTGATGGGTAAGGCAGAGGAGGGCAATACAATAGCCCTGATATTAGGGTTTCTTGCTGTAATACTTGGCACGCTGAATGTGGTTGGTGGATTTGTTGTTACAGACAGAATGTTGGAGATGTTTAAAAAGAAGAAATAATAATAAAGAAATTCTAATTAAGTTTTCATGGAATTAAACATACTTGTAGTTTGTTATCTAATCGGGTCGATTACTTTCATTGTAGGTCTGAAAATGCTTTCCAATCCAGCATCAGCACGTAAGGGAAATCTTATTGCTGCTGGAGGTATGGGGATTGCAATCTTGGGTACTATTTTTCTTTACGAAGAAGATGGAAGTCGGCTTGGTAATTATGGTTGGATTTTTTCCGCTTTGATATTTGGTTCTATTGTTGGAACCCTTATGGCAAAAAGAGTTAAGATGACTGCCATGCCAGAGATGGTTAGTTTGTTCAATGGGATGGGGGGAGCTTGTGCTGCCCTGATTTCTGTGATTGAGTTCCGACACATGCTTCATGTTGGCGTTGATCAAACCAGTCTCTTGATTATTCTACTTGGATTGATTATTGGCTCGGTTTCTTTTTCAGGCAGCATGATTGCTTGGGGTAAGTTGAATGGCAAGGTCAAGGATTTTGCTTTTCAAGGACAACATATCATCAACCTCGTGATCTTGGTGTTGAATTTGGCAATTGCCGGATATTTGATGATTGCAGGTCCCGCAGCGGTCCCATTGTTTTTCTATCTGATTATTTTCTTGTCCCTTTTATATGGTGTATTTTTTGTTTTGCCAATCGGCGGGGCAGACATGCCTGTAGTTATATCATTATTGAATTCATTTACTGGAGTAGCAGCAGCCTGCGGTGGTTTTTTATACAACAACAAGGTTATGCTTACGGGAGGAATTCTTGTAGGTGCTGCTGGAACCTTGTTGACCATTTTGATGTGCAAGGCCATGAATCGTTCACTTAAAAATGTATTGATAGGGTCTTTCGGTGGCAAGAAGGCGGTTTCAGCTTCACGGGGCCCACAGGGTGGGACCTACAAGGAGCTTTCCTTGAGCGACGCCGCTATGGTCATGAGTTACGCTACAAAGGTGATGATTGTGCCAGGATATGGACTTGCAGTTGCCCAGGCTCAGCACGTTTGTCATGAATTGGAAAAAACGCTTGAGAGTAAAGGTGTTGAAGTTAAATATGCAATTCATCCTGTAGCAGGCCGTATGCCCGGACACATGAATGTGTTGCTCGCGGAAGCAGATGTGAGTTACGATAAGTTGTTGGAAATGGAACTCGCCAATGAAGAATTTAAAACCACGGATGTAGTATTAGTGCTTGGAGCAAATGATGTGGTTAACCCTGCTGCAAAAACGGACCCAGCTTCTCCAATTTACGGCATGCCTATACTTGAAGTAGAGGAAGCAAAGCTCATCATCGTCAACAAGCGAAGCATGAAACCTGGTTACGCCGGAATTGAAAACCAACTTTTTTTCCAGCCCAAAACATCAATGCTTTTTGGAGACGCGAAGAAAGCCTTACAGGATCTTTTGGCGGAGGTTAGGAATATCTGACGACCTTCAGTCATCTCTCAGGAACTTTACATATGATTCTTTCAGAAATTTTCTTGTCATCTTTGCGAGACTGCACAGGGTTTTGCAGAGAGGATTTTGTAGCAGCACATCAATCTTCACCAACGGTTTCTGTAAGGTTGAATAAGTTGAAGCTGTCATCTTCTGATATTCTATTTTCTCCTGAAATCAAAGGTCGAGCAGTTCCGTGGTGTGAAGATGCTTTCTATCTCAATCAAAGACCTTCTTTTACGCTGGACCCCTTGATTCATGCTGGGGCTTATTATGTTCAGGAGGCCTCCAGTATGTTTATTTATCATGCACTTACCAGCTTACTGGGTAATAGCCGCAATCTAAAAGCACTTGATCTTTGTGCTGCCCCCGGAGGTAAAACTACTTTGTTGGCATCCCTTCCCCACTTTCAAATGATTCTTGCAAATGAGATTATACAATCTCGCGTATCCGCACTTATTGAAAATATTGTAAAGTGGGGGGCTCATCATGTCTTTGTTTCAAACAACGACCCACGAGACCTTGAGCGCTTGGGGGATATGTTTGATGTGGCTTTGGTTGATGCTCCTTGCAGTGGAAGTGGCCTATTTAGAAAAGATGAAAATGCACAACATGAGTGGTCTGAGGCCAGTGTTACTCATTGTTCCAGCCGGCAAAAACGGATCATGGAAAGTGCATCCAAGGTGATCAAGGAAGGCGGTTATTTGGTGTATTCAACCTGCTCATTCTCCAAAGAGGAGAATGAGGATATTGTTGACTTTCTGATCGGTTCTGGAATGTATGAGTCAGTCAGGGTTGATTTGTTGGCCGAGTGGGGTATTGTTGAGTCTATTTCAGACCAGCATGATGGGTATGGGTATAGGTTTTATCCAGATCGGCTGCAGGGAGAAGGATTTTTTTGTGCAATACTTAAAAAAATCACAACAGATGTTGCCAGTGAATTTAGGCCAGGGTCAAGTGCACTTACTTTTGTAAAAGATACCAATTCGCTCAAGCCCTGGCTAAGCAGTTTCGAGGGACTTGCATTTTATCAAAAGGAGAATGAGGTCTTTGTCTGTCAGGAAAATAGCATTCAGGATTTGATCGTAATGAAGGAAGTGCTGAGGTTGAGACGCTCTGGAATGCGCATAGGTGAATTGATTAGAAATGAATTGATTCCTGATCATGAACTTGCAATGAGCACATCACTTTCCGCTCAGTTGACGAAGATTGAATTGGATTGCCCCACTGCGTTGAAGTTTCTGCGTCGTGATCAAATAGAGACCGAAATGCCTTCTCCTGGGTGGAACTTAGTGCAGCATAAGGGGGTTGTGTTGGGATGGGTTAAAGTTGTACAGGGTAGGCTTAAGAACCACTATCCAATGCCTTGGAGGATACTGATGAGAGGCTGAACTAAATGTTAATTTTTGTGATCGGCGTACTTCATTTATTCTTTGCTTGCTTTTTTATGAAAAATTATAGATTATTTTGTACCATAACGCATTTTATATGAGGCTCCTTTTTTCACTAGTTCTTTGTTTCCTTGCTTTTTCCGTGTATGCCCAACATCCACCTTTTGTGATAAAGCGATCAGGAACTGTTATATTGATCGAGCATAAAGTGCTACCTAAAGAAAACTGGTACAGCGTTGGTAGGATATATATGATTAGTCCGCGAGAGATTGCTTCTTTCAATGGACTATCCATTGACAAAGGGCTAGGGATTGGTCAGGTATTAGAAATTCCCTTGACAAAATCAAACTTCTCTCAGTTGATTGATGCTGCAGAAGATGGTGTTCCTGTGGTGCATATTGTGCAACCTAAAGAGGCCTTGTTTCGGTTGGCTAGCAACTATCAGGTTGATGTTAGTTTGTTAAAAAAGTGGAATGGTATTAAAAATGACCAAGTTAATGTGGGCGTTAAGTTGATTGTTGGGTATATCAAGCCAGTTGCTGTTGCTCAAGTTCAGTCCGCCGACCAACCTACCGTCAATCAAGTCAAAGTAGAATCAACCCCTGTTGTTATTGCCCCTCCTCCTGTTTTACCTAAGCAGGAGAAAGAGCCAGCAAGAATTTCAAATGCTGTCTCAGTAGTTCAGCGTACTGAAACGCCAGCAGCTGAAAAAACAGCCCAGTCAGCTCCCGTCTCAAGCCCACCTGAATTAAAGGACAATGGCGCAGGTCAGTTCTTTCAACTTTTCAATACGCAGTCTAATGAAGGGGAAATAAAAAAACTTGACCAGCCAGTATATGGCATCTTCAAAAGCACAAGTGGATGGCAGGACGGCAAGTATTATGTTCTGATGAACAATGTTGTTCCTGGTACTGCTGTTCGGATTGTTGCAGCCCAAACGGGAAAGGAAATTTATGCCAAGGTATTGGCTCCTGTGCCAGCTGGTAAAGAGAGTGAGGGAATGGCGCTAAGGATTAGCAGTGCTGGTGCCGCTGCCTTGAATTTGGGCGAGGCAACAAATGGCGACTTGAAAATTTCTTGGAATAATTAGTGGCAGCTCTCACAGTTGAAGGCCTAGCCCATGATTCTAAATAAAGTATTGGGTGGATTCAATTTGATATATTTGGCTTTGTATAAATCAAAAAATCTCGATGTCGTTTCTTTTTCAGCTTTACAGGGTATTGGTTCCGAAGCCAGTTAGAACTACAATTCTTCTTAATTCGCTTAGAAAAAAAATACCTCAATTTCATGAGGCAGACCCTCTTTTTATTAACGATCCAGAAAGAAAAGAGGTTGTTGAATTTATTAAGCAGCAAGGGGTAAAAATTTTCCCATATTCTTTTACCAGTAAATATGATCAGTCCAAGGTTGAAGTATTTGTTGATTCGGAATCCGGATTGAAATACGTGCTAATGGATGACAAACGTTTGTATTTCAAACGGCGGTGGTCTGTTTCGCGCATTCAGAGATCATTCTATGATCTTTCAATGGAGCAAGATGAGAAAAGTCCTCACCGCTATCTTTCAGACGACTTCAATGTTTCAGCAGGCGATGTGGTAGCCGACTTTGGAGCAGCCGAAGGCAACTTCTCACTTTCTGTTATTGAAAAAGTAAAAAAAGTCTATCTTTTTGAATCAGATCCAGAATGGATAGAGGCACTTGACAAAACATTTGAACCCTGGCGTGAAAAGGTTGAGGTAGTTGCCAAATTTGTTTCGGATATTGATAATCAACAGCATTGTACAGGTGATGTATTTTTCGCAAATAGGGAATTGAATTTCTTAAAGATTGATGTCGATGGCGGAGAGCGAAAACTGCTGAAAGGATTCAAAAAAACATTGGAGAGGAGTAGCAACATCAAGGTTGCTTTATGCACTTATCATCAGCATGATGATGAAAGAGAGTTTACTGAACTCCTTGTTCATAAAGGGTTTTCTGTCAATCCCTCTTATGGTTTCATGATTTTTCATTACGATAAAAAGTTAAAAGCACCCTATATTCGAAGAGCACTGCTTAGGGCGATTAAACCATAGGTTATGGAGTGGAAAATATTAAATTCTGAGTATCTCTTCAACGATCTCTGGTTCACAGTGAGAAAAGATATTTGTGAAACAAAGGAGGGCAAGCGGATAGATCCTTATTATGTTTACGAGTTCCCCACATGGGTAACTGCTGTAGCATTGACCGAGGAGGGAGAGTTTATTTTTGAGCGACAGTACCGCCATGCAATAGGCCTAACCATGATGGAAATTCCTGGCGGATGTGTTGATGGGGATGAAAGTTTTGACGAAGCCATTGCCCGGGAGCTTAAAGAGGAGACAGGTTATGAGTTCTCATCTTTAGAATGTCTTGGTAGAACTTCAGCCAATCCTTCAACCAATAACAATTGGATGTATTTTTATCTTGCAAGGGGCGGGAAAAAAGTATCAGCACAATCCCTTGATGAAAACGAAGAAATTGAAGTGTGTTTACTTGGCATCGACGAGGTGAAGGAGTTATTAAAAAGCAATCAGATATACCAGAGCATGCATTCTACTGCCCTTTTTTACGCGCTGGATAAGTTGGGCGCACTTCATTATTAAGGAATATATTTTTGTCTACTTCCCCAACTACAAATATGCTCCCGCAAACTACAATAAGGTCATTTTTCCCTGCCTCTGCGATGCATGATTGAATAGCAACATTTACATTCTCAAAAGATCTTCCTTGAAGCCCAGCCTCCTCAGCTATTTTTTGCAAAGCATCAATTTCCAGCGCCCTAGGGATATCTGCCTTGGTAAAACAATACTGAGCATTAAGGGGCATTAAGGCAATTGCCTTTTTTACATCTTTCTCCTTTGACATTCCCAGGATCAGATAGAGACGATCGTGTTTAATCGAATTGATTTGGTCTACCACATTTCGAATTCCGTCTTCATTGTGCGCCACATCCAATATTAACATTGGTTTCCGCATCAGCATTTCCCACCTTCCCCCTAATCCTGTTATTTTTTTTGCATGTTTAATTCCATCAATGATCGTCTTTTCTTCAATCTCCCACCCGCTATTGTGGAGCAAGTTCATCGCTGTTATTACTGTTCTTATGTTTTCGCATTGGTATAGTCCGGCCAAATCGCTCACTATTTCTATTGTACTCCCCCCTGTATTTTTTACAAGCTTTACATGTAGGTCATCAAGGTTGCTTTCTATGACTACGGCATCCCATTCTTGTTCTGCAAAGCAGATGGGGGCATCTTCTTTTTCTGCCTTTTTGAGAAAGACCTTTTTTGTTTCAGGTGTGCTTCGGCCAATGACTACAGGCACCTTGTGTTTTATGATTCCTGCTTTTTCTTGTGCTATTTTTTCAAGGGTATCGCCCAATATTTGCTGGTGGTCGTATCCAATGTTCGTAATGATTGACAATACCGGCATAATGACATTGGTGCTGTCTAGCCGCCCACCCAATCCTGTTTCGATAATTGCGATGTCTACATGCTCTTGAGCAAAATATTGAAAAGCCATACCTACGGTTACTTCAAAAAAAGAGGGTTCAATTTCTTCTATGATTGCGGACATATTCTTAGTAAACTGAATAATTTTTTCCTCTGATATCATCACTCCATCAATTTTGATGCGTTCTCTGAAGTCGCTAAGATGCGGGGATGTGTATAGGCCAGTTTTATAGCCAGCAGTCTGAAATATTGCGGCTACCATATGACTAACTGAACCCTTGCCATTTGTGCCAGCAATATGAATTGAAGGAAATCCTTTTTCTGGATTGCCCAATGCACTACAGATCGCAATTGTATTGCTTAGGTCATTTTTCAGGGCTGCATGTCCAATTTTACTAAACATGGGCAGTTTGGTGTAGAGGTATTCTAGGCATTCTGCATAATTCATGATACAAAGATATCGATGTCTTTTTGTTAAAAACCGATGGATAAAATATCCTTTATAGCAGGGCTGGTTCACCTTGCCTTGTTTATCTTTGTTCACATGAGTATGTTATTGTGTGTTCCCATATCGTTATTTTCTCTTTTAACGATTATTCAGCTTTATTATTACATTAGGTATTTTAGGCTTCTTGCTTTTTATAAAAACAAGGCTATTGATGCTCAAATGGAGCATGCTGTTAGTGTAATTGTTTGTGCTAGAGACGAGGCAGATGAGATAGAAGTTAATCTTCCAGGGATTCTGGTTCAATCCTATCGGAGTACCCATGAAATAGTTGTGGTGAATGATAATTCTCATGATGACACAAAATATCTTTTAGATGGCCTGTATAAACAATTCAAGCAACTCCACATTCTAGAACTGAAGCAAGAGGCTGTACATATTCCAGGAAAAAAATTCCCCCTATCAATGGGTATTAAGGCAGCAAAGTATGAATTGCTTTTGTTGACGGATGCAGACTGTGTTCCAGCTTCTGAACATTGGCTAAAGAAAATGCAGGATGCGTTTGTTCCTGGCATTGAGATTGTGCTTGGATATGGTGCGTATAAAAAGAAAAAGGGAATTCTTAATCTACTCGTGCGCTTTGATGCTTTTCATACCGCTATTCAATATTTGTCGTCAGCGCTTGGAGGTAAGCCTTACATGGGGGTGGGAAGAAATTTAGCGTATAAAAAAGAGCTTTTCTTTAGGCACAAGGGTTTTGCCACGCACCGCCATTTTTCTGGGGGCGATGATGATCTTTTTATTAACGGGGCTTCCACTCGAACCAATACAGCAGTTGTTATAGACCCTGATGCATTTACCTATTCCTCCGCACCGTCATCATGGAATGAGTGGGTTATTCAGAAGGAAAGGCACAATACAGCCGGCAAGTTTTATAAGGGGAAGGATCGCTGGCGTTTGGGTTGCTATGTTGTCTCTCATTTTTTGTATTATCCTGTTTTTGTCGCAGCTCTTCTTACTTTTGATTGGCGCTGGGTATTGGCAATTTTCTTTTGCAAGATGCTAACCCAGGGCATTGTGTTTGGGCGCTCCATGAAAAAGTTGGGCGAATCTGATTTGCTGCCTTTTTACTGGATTTGGGATATCTGGATGTTTTTTTATTATTTCATTTTTGTTTCTTCTCTATGGAAAAAACCCAAGGCTCAATGGAACTGATTCAGAAGTATTTTGGTGATTTCTCACAGAAGCAGTTGGGCCAGTTAGCTCAGCTTGAAGAGCTATACCATGTTTGGAATGAAAAAATCAATGTAGTCTCCCGTAAGGACATCGATTCCTTGTATGAAAAGCATGTGCTTCATTCTCTCTCAATTGCTGCCCAATATTCGTTTGCAGATGGAATTCAAGTGGTAGATATCGGCACAGGAGGGGGGTTCCCAGGCATTCCCTTGGCTATATTTTTTCCTGAAGTGGAGTTTCATCTGGTTGATTCAATTGCAAAAAAGATAAAAGTGGTTGAGGCGGTTGCGGAGGAAATCGGACTAAAAAATGTCACAACCGCGCACACTAGGGCAGAAGACATCAAGGGTCGAAAGTTCGACTTTGCTGTATCCAGGGCTGTCGCTCCTTTAAAAGACCTTTGGCGTTGGAGCAAGCCCCTTCTTAGAAATGAAAAGAAAATGGAGGATTTGAAAAATGGCTTGATTTGTCTAAAGGGGGGGGACCTGACTTTAGAAATAGCGGATTCTTTGCTAAGGCCTTATGTGCAGGATATTTACTCCTTGTTTCCAGAGCTTTATTTTGAGCAGAAATACATCATCTATGTCCCTATCTAATAAAATGCCAAAACGCATTAAATCCTCCCAATTCCTTAGAACTTTCTCTATTCACATCTGTTTAATCTAATATGGGATCACAATACATGGAAAACGACATCAAGGTAAGTGTAGTAGAGGATAATCATTTCATTCGAACAGCATTGGAGCAAGTCATTCAAGGGGCTATGGGCTGTGTTATAGTCGGTCTATATGCCTCGGCGGAAGAGGCGGTAGAAAAAATGCCCTTGGCAAGGCCTGATGTTGTTCTTATGGACATCAACATGGGGAAAATGAATGGCATTGAGGCTGTAAGGATATTAAAATTGCGTTGTCCCGAAATTCTTTTTTTGATGTGTACCATTTATGAGGATGATGAAAAAATATTTGAAGCTCTTGCTGCAGGCTCAAGTGGCTATATTTTAAAGAAAACCAAGCCTGTCGACATGATTGCTGCAATTAAAGATCTATATGAGGGCGGGGCACCAATGACAAGTCAGATTGCCCATAAGGTTGTAGCTAGTTTTAGGAAAAAAGAAGAAACCAGGGATCAGCTCATTGAAAAATTATCGACCAGAGAATATGAGATTCTTGAGTTATTGGTGAGGGGGAGACTGTATAAAGAGATTGCAACGGCACTCGAAATATCACAGGAAACCGTTCGAAAGCATGTCTACAATGTCTATAAAAAGCTTCATATTAACAATCGGGTAGAGGCCTATAATAAATATTATGGAAGTAATGAATGATGACATCTTTTCATCATTTATAAAGAGCTCAAAAAGTTTCTCACCCTAGCAATCTGATTATTTGATTCTTTAATGAGTGCGACTAGTTCCTCATTATCCTCCGAAATGGCAATGCCTGATTTCACTTTAGCTAACATTTCTTCATATTGTTCTAGTAACTCATCCATCTCAAATATCACAAGGCTGGGCTTTATTTTATGCAGCATGAATTGGACTTGTCCCATTTGGTTGGGCAATGTGATGGATTGAAATAATTCTTTGAAGGCTTCAAAGTCATTTAAAAAAATCGATGCAATCCTTCTGTTCATTACAGGATCTTTGCCTGTCATGTTATTCAATCTTTTAAATACCATAGTTTGTTAATTTGTCAGTTCTTGGTTTTTGCGCAATTGATTGTGCAGTAATGGATTTTTAGGATGACAAATCTATGCATTCTGTTAGAGAGTTGGGCTTTCATTTGCTTTTTAGGAAAGCATTGCTGCTACTTCGTTGTCACTCAGCTGTTTAAAGTCGTTGTAGTATCCTCCTATCCCTATGAAATGAATAGGTTCGACTATACAGATGAAGTGGTCCGATATTTCTCTCATTGCTTGAACTGTGTTCGATGGACATACTGGAGTGGCAATAATTATTTGTTTCACTGCATAACTCCTCATCTCTTTTGCTGCAAGCTTGAGGCAGGATCCTGTTGCTACACCATCGTCTACAAGTACAACAACTTTATTTTTCAATTCAGTTTCCTTGTATTCATGGCCAAACTTCTTTTTCATTTCTTTAATTCTCAACTGTGCGGTACTTATTTTTTCTTGAAGATATTTCTCTGATACCTGTCCCTCCTCGCTAATTATTTCATCATACTCACTTACTGCGCCAATAGCATATTCTTCATTTGCCGGGTGCCCAATTTTTCTAACAAAACAGAGTCTGAGTGGAATGTTTAGTTCTTTTGCAATCATATTACCAACAGGAACTCCACCGCGAGGTAATGCTATGACGAAGTCGGCTTTTATTTTTTTATGGTTGATCTCAGCAGCCAATCGCATTCCGGCTTCTTCTCTATTTTCAAATGGTATTTCATCATCGAAAACGGGTGATGTTCCATTGTCCATGACTAGATTTTTTGGAACCTGCCGCTTTTTTCATTGATTTTGATCACGAACATGATTGGTTTTATTCTTTGTTCATCAGATAGCTCATGGCCTTCGCCCTCATCATGCTCGTGTTGGTGAATCGCGGAGTTTGTCATGAAGGGTAGTATTTTATTGGTCATCATTTCACGGGCCATCTTTTCTGACTCACCAATCTGCTCTTCAAATTGTCCAAATATTAATACGCTCTGCCAAGTTGAAGTGTTGTTGGTGATGTCTACCTGAAAGCAGACATTGGGGTTGTCTCGCATCAGCTCGATTTTTTTCCCTTCAAAAGATTGCCCATATATATTTTCGCCGTCATAGGTATAAATAACGGGAACAACATAAGGGTGGTTTTTGGAGCAACATGCAAGATGTCCAATAGCCTGACTTGATAGTACATTATTGATTTCGTGTTCGTTGAGTTCTCCTGTCATAGATCACTTTTGTTTAGTGAATCTAGCCATGAGTTTAGGTATGCTGGATGATGCAGGTCAGTTTATTTGATGATTATTGTTTCTTTGACCTGCACTTGTCGCTACAGTAGAGTACTTCCTCCCAGCATCGTTCCCATTTCTTTCTCCAGGAAAAAGTTCTTCCGCAAAACTTGCATAGCTTTTGAGGTAGATCTTGTTTTTTGATATTTTTTTTCGGGGCTGCCATTCTCAAGATGAACTTGTTCTTTTTTGCTTGGTAAAGTAAAAGGTGAAAAGGGTAAACAAAAGGCGAACGGTTTCGTAAGAGACCCACTGGGCCAGTCGTTCAATTGCACTGAATGACCTAATTACGGTCAAGGGCAATACCCTCACACAGTCGTTTTGGATAATTGAATTGAAGGTATTGTAAACAAGTGATGCAAAAACGGGGTCTTCAACATCCAAGTTGAGTTCTATGCTTGCTAATGCACTGATATCATTGATATTGTATGATCCAATCGTTACAATACGGCTGTCGCTTATCGCTACTTTTCCATGAAGTATATTATGCTTGTATTCATAAATTTCTATACCATGTCGAACTGCCCATCTGTAGAGGTAGCGCTCTGCATACTTTGCAATTCCAATATCTGAAATACCAGCCAGTATAAGCCTAATCTTTACTCCTCGCTTTAGCGCTTTTATAATATTGTGTTTGAAAAATGCACTTGGAATAAAATAGCTAGACATGATGACGATTTCTTTTTGTGCATGCTTAAATATTTCCATATAGCTTGCTGAAATTTGATTTTTGTTCATTACCCAATCATTTCTTCTAATTCTAATTGGACAATGAAGTTCTTCTTTCGATAGACGAATTATATTTTTTCTATCTATGGTAATGTTATCAATTGGTTTTTTTGCATACAAGTGATTGCATAGTTTGTACAATTCATATGCTGCTTCTCCCTCTACCTTGATCGCCCAGTCAAGCCATCCTGGCTCACCAGGGATGTCGTTGTATTTATCCGAGATGTTAATTCCTCCAACAAGTGTTGTGCTCGCATCAGTTACCAGTATTTTGTGGTGAAGTCTTCTTCCAAAATAAAAATTGCCACCTTTTAGAATGGGTTCAAAAAGCCTGAGTTGAATGCCGCTGGTGCGGAGCTTGTTTTTAAAATTGGTGGTAAGTGCTCTTGACGCATAGCCATCCAACAGCAGCTGAACTTTTACCCCTCTTAGTGATGCCTCTATGAGTTTATTGGCAACAGACTCTCCGGTACTATCCTGCTCAAAAATGTATACCTGCAATTGAATAGACTGCTGGGCCTTTTCGATCATGTCCTCCATGATTGAAAAATATTCCTTACCCCCCCGAATCAGTGCTGGCTTATTGTTGAACGTGTATGATGTTTTAATTCTAGTTCGGGAAGACATATTAATTTTTAGAAAACTATTTTATGTCAATAGGATTCAGGGTGATTTCAATCATGCAATTCAGTGAATTTGATAAGGGATTGATGATTGAAGGTCTTTGTCCAGATCCTTAAGATGGTTGTCTGTTGTAAAATTATTCAAAAAATATGACCTGTGGTGTAGCCAATTGTTGGATTCTCTTCATTTGCTTTCGTACTTTCGAGCATATTCTCAGAAGAAAGGCAGATGATGAAAAACGTGAACGATACCCCCTTGATGCAGCAACACCGGGCGATTAAGCAAAAGTACCCCGATGCAATACTTCTTTTCAGGGTAGGTGACTTTTATGAGACATTTGGGGATGATGCTGTGAAGTCTTCTGCAGTGCTGGGGATTACCCTCACAAAAAGGAATAACGGAGCTGCCGCCTCACTTGACCTTGCTGGCTTTCCGCATCATTCGCTTGATACCTATTTGCATAAATTGGTAAAGGCTGGATATCGGGTTGCCATTTGCGATCAATTAGAGGATCCCAAGCTGGCCAAGGGCTTGGTCAAGCGCGGGGTTACTGAAATGGTTACCCCTGGATTGGCCACACATGATAAATTGCTCGAGCATAGTAGCAATAACTTTTTAGCGGGCATTCATTTTGGAGATCATTTAAATGGGATATCATTTCTGGATATTTCAACCGGAGAGTTTTTTGTTGCGGAGGGAGATAATGAATACACAGAAAAATTACTTCAAACATTTCAGCCGGCAGAGGTTATTTTTCAAAAAGGGAAACAAGCTGATTTTGCCGACCGCTTTGGTAAGCGTTTTTATACGTATTGTCTAGATTCATGGATTTTTGATCAGCGTTATGCAGAGGAAGGTTTATTAAGGCAGTTTGGTACCCATTCACTAAAAGGCTTTGGAATCGAGAACCTTACTGCGGGCATAATCTCCGCAGGCGCCATCCTTCACTATCTAACGGATACGGCTCATCCCAATAGCAATCACATTACCAGTATTCATCGCATCAATAGGGATGAATACCTTTGGATGGATCAGTTTACCATCAGGAACCTCGAGTTGGTCTATTCTCCTGTAGAGGGCGGAGCTACGTTGCTGAAGACAATCGACCGTACCGTGTCTCCAATGGGTGCAAGGTTGATGAAGCGGTGGGTGCTTATGCCGTTGGTGGATAGATCAAAGATTGAAGAGCGGCTTGACCTTGTAGCTGATATGATCAGCAACGAAGATTGGCGTGAGCGCCTTACAATGGCCATAAAGAGCTGTGGTGACATTGAGCGGTTGGTGGGTAAATTGCCGGCAAAGAAAATCGGACCCCGGGAGCTTCTTCAGTTGGCAAGAGGACTTGAGCAAGTGAATATTATTAAATCATATTGTACAGAGTTTGCAAGTCCATATCTGACAAGATTGTCCGATAGGCTAAACGCCTGTGCTTATATTCAGGAAAAAATATTTCGGGAGATTGCTGAAGAGCCGCCAGCACTGATACAGAAGGGTGGATATATTGCTAAAGGAGTAAGTGAGGAATTGGACCAATACCGGGATCTGTCCACTGGTGGTAAAAATGTGCTCATTGATATTCAGCAGCGCGAAGCTGTCAATACAGGCATCAGCTCTCTCAAGATAGGGTTCAATAATGTATTTGGCTATTACCTTGAAGTGAGCAATACGCATAAGCAAAAAGTGCCTTCTGATTGGATTCGCAAGCAGACGCTAACCAGCGGGGAAAGGTATATTACCGCAGAGCTTAAGGAATACGAAGAGAAAATTATGGGAGCTGAGGATAAGATTTTTCAACTGGAGTCGGTCATCTATGATCGAATCCTAAGTGAACTTCAGGAATTTATTCTTCCTATGCAGCAAAATGCACAGGTTATTGCAGTGCTTGATTGTGTTGCGAGTTTTTCTGTTCAAGCTATTCAAAACAAGTATTGTAAGCCTTTATTGCATGATGATGATGAACTTTTTATTGAAGGTGCAAGACATCCTGTAATCGAACATCTTTTACCTCCTGGTGAAAATTATGTTGCAAATGATATTCGGCTTAATAAAGAGGAATGTCAGGTTATTATACTAACAGGCCCTAACATGAGTGGGAAGAGTGCTCTGCTAAGACAAACTGCAATTATCACGTTGATGGCACATATGGGAAGTTATGTTCCTGCAATCGCGGCAAAGGTTCCTGTTACCGACAAGATTTTTACACGTGTTGGCGCTTCAGATAACCTGAGTGGGGGAGAGTCAACATTTATGGTTGAAATGAATGAGACGGCTAGTATCATCAATAATATTTCATCCAAAAGTTTGGTCATACTCGATGAAATTGGAAGAGGTACTTCCACCTACGACGGCATTTCAATTGCTTGCAGCATAGCAGAATTCTTGCATGATTCTCCGAAGCGTCCACAAACGCTTTTTGCTACCCATTACCATGAGATGAATGAATTGGAGAATAGGTTTGAGCGCATAAAAAACTTTCACATCACCCACAAAGAGATTGAAAATAAAATCATATTCCTCAGGAAGCTTGCTCCTGGAGGGAGTACCCATAGCTTTGGGATTCATGTGGCAAGAATGGCGGGTATGCCATTGGCCTTGGTAAAGCGGGCGGGCGATATTCTTCGTGAGTTGGAAAAAAAGCAGGGCACATCATTTTCTATTCCTGATGCCCACGATTTGGCAAATGTTCAATTGTCTATTTTTGATGCACACACTGAAGTATTTGCAGACATGCGAAAAATGTTGGAGGCCATGGATATCAATACACTTACTCCAGTAGAAGCCTTGGTGGTTCTTAGCGAAATCAAAAAAAAATTAAGCTAATTTTTTCTGTGCATCACTATGCTAAATCAATTCTTTTAGGTGATTGATAACAGTGTCAATTTCCGCTCTTGTATTGAATTTATTGAAAGAGAATCTGATGGTAGCCTGTTCCTCTTTATGTAAGGCCTCTATGACATGTGAATCTTGGTCTGCACCACTGGTACAGGCACTTCCGCCTGAGATGCATATATTTCTGATATCAAGATTGTAAAGCAGCATTTCGGAGCGCGCTGTTTTTGGAAAGCCTACACTGAGTACTGCGTAAAGGCTCTCCCCGTTGTAGTCGCCATTGAATCTTACGGTATCAATTTGATCAACCAATGATGCATGCATGTAAGACTTTAGTAATTCAATATGCTTCCTGTCTGAATCATGGTTCAAGGTTGCCAGCTCCAAGGCCTTTGAAAATCCTACGATACCATAAATATTTTCAGTGCCTGCACGCATATTTCTTTCTTGCCCACCGCCATGTATAAAGGGGGATATTTTATTTCTGGAGTTGATGTACAAGATGCCTGTTCCTTTAGGGCCGTGAAATTTATGACCAGATCCTGTAATGAAATCAACTGAAATACGCGAGAGATCAATTGGGTAGTGCCCAACTGTTTGCACAGTATCTGCATGAAATATTGCGTCATGCTTTTGGCATATTTTTCCAATAGTCTCCATGCAGCTGATGTTGCCAATCTCATTGTTGGCATGCATGATGGATACCAAGGCGCGTTTTGGTGATGAGGATAAATTGGCCTCAAGGTCTTCAAGGTCAATATGTCCATTCGCCAGCAGCTTCACAAATGACAGTCCAATATTCGCTGTTTTTGAAATAAAATCGCAGGTATGGAGTGTAGCGTGGTGTTCTATTGGGGATGTGATAATGCGTTGGCAACCCAGATCTCTTACTGCTCCCCAAATTGCCGTGTTGCTGCTTTCTGTACCCCCGCTGGTGAAAAATATCTCAGAAGGATGGGCGTTAAGGATGGAGGCGACTGACTTTCTAGCTTTTTCTATGGCGAGCCTTGATTCTCTTCCATAAGAGTAAATTGATGAGGGGTTTCCAAAATGTTCTTTGAGGTAGGGCATCATCGCATCTATGACCTCAGGTAGAATTGGGGTTGTAGCGGCATTGTCAAAATAAATTCTGGGTGTCATAATCAGTAGCCTTCAAGCCGGTAAAGATACTGATTAGAACGTTAAATGGATTCCTGAATGTCGCGAATCAATTTAGTTGCAATATTATTGGCGGTCGTTTCAAACATGCTTTCTGCAATGATGCGAATAATGGGCTCGGTATTGCTTGCCCTCAAGTGAACCCAGTCTGTATCAAATTCTATTCTCAGTCCATCGATGGTGTTGAGGGGGTTGGACTTATATTTTTCTTTTAGCTTATCAAATACTGCATTCAGGTTAACGCTTTCGTCAAGTTCTATCTTATTCTTGCTGATAAAATAATCGGGATAGCTGTTGCGGAGCTGCTTAACTGTTTTACCATTTTGTGCAAGATGGGTCAGAAACATGGCTATTCCAATGAGTGCATCTCTTCCGTAATGAAAATCAGGAACTATGATTCCTCCGTTTCCTTCACCACCAATTACTGCATTAACCTCCTTCATTTTTTCTACAACATTGACTTCTCCTACTGCTGCCGGATAATAAATTCCTCCATGTTTTTCTGTTATGTCTTTTAATGCCCTAGACGAAGAAAGATTACTTACTGTATTTCCTTTTTTTATTCCCAACACATAGTCCGCAATAGAAACAAGGGTATACTCTTCGCCAAACATGGAGCCATCTTCGCAAACCAATACAAGCCTGTCTACATCTGGATCTACAGATATTCCAAGGTCTGCCTTATGTAATACAACTTCCGCTGAGAGCTGTGTAAGGTGTTGAGGTAGAGGCTCGGGGTTGTGTGAAAACTTCCCATTTACTTCACCATTGAGTAGGATAATATTTTCCGTCGGGATGCCGAGCTTTTTAAGCAGTGCGGGTACAAAAATTGCTCCGGTACTGTTGATGGCATCTACAACAATTTTTAGTTTCTTTTTGGCAATCAGTTCTTTGTTCACAAGAGGGTGATTGACAACGGCATCCAAGTGTCTATCTAGATGACTTTCTATTCTTGTGATGGTTCCGATTTTGTCAACTGATGCGAATTGGACATCGCTGGTATCTGCTTTGTTGAGTATTGTTGCCCCAACTTCAGCACTGATGAACTCTCCTTTTTCATTGAGCAGTTTGAGTGCATTCCATTCTTTTGGATTGTGGCTGGCAGTGATGATGATGCCTCCGGCAGCTTTTTCGGCCACTACTTCAAATTCTACGGTTGGTGTAGTTGATAGGCCCAAGTCGATCACTTCTGCGCCGAGTGAAGCAAGGGTTTGGGCAACCAGTTCAGAAATCATTGGGCCACTGATTCTGCCGTCTCTGCCGATAATAATTTTTTTGTTGTTGCCAGACATTGCCCATTGTCCAAAGGCAGATGCATACCGCACAATATCCAGTGGTGAAAGCGATTCCCCGGGTTTCCCCCCTATTGTACCTCTAATGCCAGAAATGCTTTTAATCAGTGCCAATTTCAATGAGTTTTAAGGTTGGAAAGTTACAAAAAAAAGGCAGTTCTTTCGATTATAAGCACTTTACACAGCATTTCTGCTTGCATTCTATCTTTTATTAGTTTTTCTTTCTGCGTTAGTGACAAGCTAAGGGCTTATTTTTGCACCATGTTTATGTTACAAGCAATGGAGTATTCATTTTTTCAGCAAGCATTGCACCTTGATTATCAGCTGATGTTATTCATTAACAGGGTTTTTATTCATCCTTACATGGATAATATTTCACTTTTCATGCGAGAATCCGTATTTCATATTCCCATATATGTTTTTGTTATTCTCTATGCTTTTGAGGTCTATGGCAAAAAGGCGATTTGGTGGCTGATAGCCGGTGTTGCCCTGATTGGGTTTTGTGATTTTGTCAGCAGTCATTTCATTAAAGAATTCTTTAATCGGCCGCGACCATGCAGGGATCCATTTATGGCAGGAAATATAAGGTTATTGGCAAAGTATTGTGGTGGAAACGGAAGCTTTACCTCATCGCACGCTGTTAACCATTTCGCCTTTGCTACCTATGTTTTTCTAACATTAAGGAGTTTTTCCCCTTGGTTCAAGCTGCTTTTTTTGTGGGCGGGCTTAATTGCCTATTCTCAGGTATATGTAGGTGTTCATTACCCCTCTGATGTCATCGCCGGGGCCTTGCTTGGCAGCCTTTTTGGTTGGCTTTATGCTCGAATAGTTCGCCAGTCGCTATCTTTACACCAATACAGGTTATGAACGAGTTGATGATTTTATTCTTTTTGATTATCCTTAACGGATTTTTTTCCATGGCTGAGATCGCATTGGTTTCTGCAAGAAAGGCCAGGTTAGAGGGGCAAGCCAGCAAAGGTGATCTTAGGGCAAAATATGCTTTAGCACTAGCGCAGAAGCCAGATTCTTTTCTTTCTACAGTTCAAATTGGCATTACAACCATCGGTATCCTAACGGGTATCTATTCGGGTGATAAAATCATAGATGACGTTGCCGTTTTTTTATCTGCCATTCCAGTTTTCGCTGAGTACAGTACTGGTATTGCTACTGTCTTTGTTGTAGTGGTTATTACGTTTTTCTCTCTTGTGTTTGGAGAATTGGTACCAAAGCGACTCGGACTTTCCAATCCGGAGAAGATCGCAAAAAGCGTTGCCTCCCCAATGCGCGTGATTACTGCCATGACTTTTCCGTTTGTATGGTTATTGATGAATACGACAGGATTGATTATGCGCCTTTTTCGCATCAAAATGGATGAGAGTCAGGTTACGGAGGAAGAGATAAAAGCAATTATTAACGAGGGAACTGAGCATGGTGCCATTGAAGCTACCGAGCAGGAAATTATACAACGGGTATTTCATTTGGGCGATAGAAACATCACCTCATTAATGACGCACAGAAGTGATATTATCTGGTTTGACCTGAATGACAATGAAGTGACAATTAGGGAAAAGATCATGAAGGAGCCCCATTCGGTTTATCCGATATGCGACAAGAGCATTGATAATATTTCAGGGATAGTCTCCATAAAAGACATGTATGTGACTGCAGACGATATCTCTTTCAGGGATGTCATGAAACATCCGCTCTTCGTACCTGAAAATATCAGTCCATACCAATTGCTAGAAAAATTTAAAGAGACCAAAATTCACACCAGTTTTGTGGTGGATGAATATGGCACACTACTCGGATTGGTTACGCTAAATGATCTTCTGGAGGCCATCGTTGGTGATCTTCCGCAGCACGATCTTCAGGATTATGAAATTATCGAACGCGAGGATGGTTCTTTTCTTGTTGATGCACAGATTCCGTTTTATGACTTCCTTACAAGGTTTGAAAAGGCTGATTGGATGAATGAAGGTGAGCAGGAATTTGATACGTTAGCAGGCTTTATTTTACATTCTCTTGAACGTATTCCATCAACAGGAGATCGATTTGACTGGAAAGGATTCAGTTTCGAAATCATTGATATGGACAGTCATAGGATTGATAAGGTATTGGTAAAAGTTTCTGATCAGATCAGGAGCGAAATGGAAGAGGATCAATAATACTTCATGGAAATTTCACTAGAAGGGAAGACAGCACTTGTTTGCGGCAGCTCACAAGGTATAGGGAAGGCCATAGCCATTGAGTTGGCTGCCCTAGGTGCTACTTGTATTTTGTTGGCAAGAACTGAAGAGAAGCTCAAGCTAGCGGTTAGCGAGCTAGCGGTCGATAAATTTCAGCAACATAGTTATGTAGTGGTAGATTTCTTGGATGTTAGCTCTCTAGGTAGGGTTGCTGATGAAATTTGCAATAGAAACACGATTGATATTTTGATCAATAATACGGGAGGTCCGGCTGCGGGGTTAATTTCATCTGCTGAGCCTAAAGCTTTTGAAGCCGCTTTCCAGCAGCACTTGATTTGCAACCATGTCTTAACACAGGCAGTTGTTCCGTCTATGAAAAAAAATCAATGGGGACGAATTATTAATATTATCTCTACGTCTGTTCGTGTACCGCTTGATTATCTTGGGGTCTCCAACACGGTAAGAGCTGCTGTTGCTTCTTGGTCAAAGACCATGTCGAATGAATTGGCAGAATTTGGAATTACAGTTAATAGTTTGCTTCCAGGTTTTATTGCTACATCAAGACTGGATGCTGTGGCAGCTAGTTTTGCAGCAAGAGAGCAGGTAGACAAAACAGTGATGGAGTCTCGCATGAAGCTTTCAGTTCCCGCAAAGCGGTTTGGTTTGCCGTCAGAGATTGCTGCAGTCGCAGCTTTCCTCGCTTCTCCTGCAGCCTCTTATGTCAATGGCGTTAGTCTTCCTGTAGATGGTGGAAGAACAGGAACGATCTGATGTGAATTAGTGAGTGGTAACAATAATTTGATTATTTAATTTTTATAATGTTTCAACCATGACCAAGAAACAACTCGTTGAGCAAATTCGTCTTAAAAATTCCTACCTCTGCGTAGGCCTTGATACAGACCTTTCAAAGATTCCTGATTTTTTAAAGGATGAAGAAGATCCTATTTTCTCTTTTAATAAGTCCATCATCGATGCAACGCTTCCATACTGTGTTTCATACAAGCTGAATACTGCTTTTTATGAGGCACAAGGATTGAAGGGCTGGGCGGCGATGGAGAAAACCGTCAAGTATATTCCCGATACTCATTTCAAGATTGCAGATGCTAAGAGAGGGGATATAGGAAATACGTCAACTCAATATGCAATTGCTTTTTTAAAAAACCTTCCTTTTGATGCCATCACTGTAGCTCCTTATATGGGAGAAGATAGTGTTAAGCCATTTCTTCAGTTTGAAGGGAAGTGGGCAATTGTACTTGCACTAACCTCTAATCCAGGGGCGGCGGATTTCGAACTCAATGAGCTCAATCAGTCAGCATCACCAAAACTTTACGAGAAAGTAATTTCTTCTGTGTCTGGATGGGGTACCACTGATAACCTGATGTTTGTTGTGGGGGCAACACGGGCTGACGAATTTATTAACCTGCGTAAGATTTCCCCTGATCACTTTTTCTTGGTACCAGGTGTTGGAGCACAAGGGGGAAGTCTTTCTGAAATTTCAAAAAAGGCAATGAATAAGGATGTCGGATTATTGGTGAATGTGAGTCGAGATATAATTTTTGCTTCCTCGGGAAACGATTTTGCAGAAGTAGCCGGCGCAAAAGCAAAATCTTATGCAGATGAGATGGCAACATTTCTCTAGGAATCACAAGGTGATACCTAGGAACCATTTTATGATTTCACAAATTGATTGTTGCCTGTATATGCCCTCCATTTCTCAATCAACTCTTTAATATCTTCAGCTAATTCGCTTTCAAAAAGCATAGGTTCTCCAGTGAAGGGGTGAGTGAATCCTAATGTTTTTGCATGCAATGCTTGACGCTTACACAGCTCAAAACAATTGTCGACGTATTGTTTGTATTTGGTGAAAACTGTTCCTTTAATAATCCTATTGCCCCCGTATACATCATCATTAAAGAGAGGATGCCCAATGTGTTGCATATGCACACGAATTTGATGTGTTCTTCCAGTCTCGAGTTTGCATTCAATCAGACTAACATATTTAAGGTCTTCAAGCACAGTAAAATGTGTGGTTGCTTCTTTGCCATATTCTCCATCAGGAAATACGTCCATTAATTTTCTAAAACGTTGATGCCTTCCTATATGCCCGGTGATTGTTCCCGATTGAATGTCAAAGTTTCCCCAGACAAGGGCGATGTATCTTCTTTGTACGGTATGATCGAAAAACTGTTTTGCAAGATGAACGGCAGCCAGATCTGATTTTGCAAGAACAATGAGTCCGCTTGTATTTTTATCAATTCTATGCACCATGCCAAATCTCGGAAGTTTGTTTTCGTCAAGGTCGGGCTGTTGTTCCTTGAGGTGCCAGGCCACACCGTTAATGAGGGTGCCACTGAAATTTCCTGCTCCTGGATGTACGACCATTCCAGCTGGCTTGTTGATGACTAAGATGTGATCATCTTCATAAACAATATTGAGTGGAAGTTTTTCAGGTAATATTTCATAGGTAACAGGATCCGTATCTGAGTAATAGATGATTTGATCCCCTGGCTTAGTTTTGTAATTTGACTTGATTTTTTGGTTGTTCACAAGCACCATGCCATTGTCAATGGCCCGCTGAATTTTATTTCTTGAGGTATTTACGATCCGCTGCAAAATGAATTTATCTATCCTCAGCGGTTCTTGCCCCTTATCCACAATGATGGTCAAACGCTCATATAGCTCATCCGAAACTTCTTCGTTAATCTCTTCGTTCTGTATTTCTATTCCCTTCACAACCGGCATAAATCCTATTTTTGCAAAGTTAATGCCTTTCCGCAGTGAATCTATAGATTATGGTAGAACGGATTTTTTTTAAGGATTTGGGCGTCATCGAGTATGGCGAAGCCTGGAAGCTTCAGGAGGAATTGCTGTTGCAAAACACTTCATTGAAGATCAGGGTAGCAAAAGGCGAGGACTCAGGTGAAACGAATCACCATTTGCTTTTCTGTGAGCACCCTGCTGTATATACCCTTGGAAAAAGTGGCAAGAAAGAGCATGTGTTGATTAGTCAGGATGAGTTGGCAAAGCGCAACATCGCCTATTACCCAACCAACCGTGGAGGTGATATTACCTTTCATGGGCCGGGGCAGGTTGTGGGATATCCAATAATCGACCTTGAACGTTTTTTTACTGATATTGGAAAATATCTACGACATCTTGAGGATGTAATCATTCTGACATTGCATGATTATGGAATTGAAGGGGCACGGAGTAAGGGTGAAACGGGTGTTTGGATTGATCCTGATGTGAAAATGAAGGCTAGAAAGATTTGCGCTATGGGTGTGAGGTGCAGCCGATGGGTAACCATGCATGGATTTGCGTTAAATGTAAACACTGATCTTGAATACTTTAGTTTAATAGTTCCATGTGGCATACCTGATAAACAAGTAACTTCTTTGCAAAAGGAATTGGGCAGGGAAGTGGATATGGAAGAAGTCAAGCAGGTGATTAAAAAGAATTTTGAGAAAGTATTTCATTGTCAATTGGTCAGTTAACAGGAGGGATAAAGAATTTATTCTTTTCTTTTAGTTTATCTCCCTCGAACAAATCATACCTAAACCAACCGCTATGAAAAAAGTTGGATCTATCAACAAGCAGCTGAGGGTCTTTGATGTCTTTCATCGAGAATACAAGTGATCCATCTTCTTTAAATACTTTCAGTAGATATTTTTTCTGTGGAGTGTTTGGCAGTACAATCACCAAATCCCCCTCCTTGTTGCTAAAAATTAGTGCTGATGGAGTAAAGATGTTTTCAGGAAGCACTCTGTCAAGTGTAGTGACCGAAGCGGCTCCGGTAAGCTTATCCCTTGTTATAAGAATGTTGATGATGGAATTGTGTTGTGTGTTTGCAAGTGCCTCTCCAGCTTCGTTTGCATCGCTTTCAGCAGAACTGGTAGAATTAATGTTTTCTTTTTTCAGCTGTAAAATTTCTTTCTTGGGTTTTGCGGATGCAGTGAAAAAATATCTACCTCCTGGCTGCACATAAAAAAGTCTGTAGTACTGCTTGCTGGCATTAAGTGCTTTGTCTACATATCCATTAGATCTTGATGAAGGATCAGGCATCGACATGATTGATTTAAAACCGTTTGATGAATCATATGACCGTTGGATAACCATTTGGGTAAGTTCTGGGTAGGGGTTAACCCATCCAATGATGACCATGCCGTTTCTTTCTTGCAACTCAAATGCAGGCAAGCTATCCTGTGCATTGAGTTCTGCAGTTGTGCAGCAGCACAAAACCATGGCCAATATATATGTTTGTAAAAATCGTACTCTCATTGGTTGCGAAGTTAAACCTCATTCATTAATAAATGAGTTCATTCTTTGTAAGTGATCTATTTCCTTGCAGCCCACCACTGTGGATCAACAAAATTTTTGATTTCTTTTGGAAAAAAGAAGCGTTGGCGAGTTGATAAAATCCGTGCACTAATTTTCCTGTGTAGACAAAATCAGTAGGTATTTGATGTTTACTTTGAAATGAGATCATTGTTTTAAATAGTGCTGTATTTTTTTTTGCATAACCTCCTAAATGAAAATCAAATAACATGTCAAAGTCTGGGTAGTTTTTTTCTGTTGATTCCACTAGGGCATTAATCTCATCAAGAATTGAAAAGTTGTTTTTTAGCACGGATAGCAATACAACCCGCTGATTTGGATGCGCTGCACGGATGAGCCCAGCTCCTGTGGTGCCGCTTCCGCAAGCAGCAAGGATGTAATCGAACTCTTCTGTTCCTTTTATTTTCAGGATTTCCATAGCGCCTCGCATGCCGGTTTTTCCATACCCCCCTTGTTGAATTACAAGGTGCGCGGGGTATCGTTCTTGCAACATGTTAGTTGTAGTTGCATCAAATATTTCTCTGCTGGTAAACGTAAGCTCCATCCCATAGGCTTGGCAATCTCTTAGGGTCTCTGACAAGATTACTGGCTGCTCGCCCCTGACTAGTCCGATTGACTCAAGTTTCGATTCTTTGGCAGCATATGCGCTTGCAACCAAGTGGTTTGAGTGGGGTCCGCCAAGTGTGACAATTCCTTTTTGATGATTTGATTGTGCTTCTTCTAGATAGTATTTGAGTTTAAATAGTTTATTCCCTGAAACTACTGGATGAAGTAAATCTAGTCGTAAAAAACTACAGTAGAGTTCATGTGAAATTGTAGTTTCATCCTCAAATGGCTGTATTAAACTTTTGTCTAACATGATGATTGCAAAGTTCGCATTTTGATTCCTTCTAAATTCATCATATTTTCGGACAATAATTTAACTATGAAACCAACTTTATTAATTCTTGCTGCTGGTATGGCCTCTAGGTATGGTGGGATGAAGCAAATTGAGGCTTTTGGTCCGGATGGTGAGACCATCATGGATTTCTCAATCTTTGATGCCATTCGCGCAGGTTTTGGGAAAATAGTTTTTGTAATTAGAGAAGATTTTGCTGAACAATTCAAGTTAATTTTTGAGCCAAAATTAAAAGGGCGGATTGATGTAGCGTATGTATATCAACATATCGATGCTCACCTTGGTGAGTACGCTCTTCCAGTCGGACGCGCCAAGCCATGGGGTACAGCACATGCCGTACTTTGTGCTAGAGAGGTTATTCATGAACCCTTTGCAGTCATTAACGCAGATGATTTCTATGGGGGTGACGCTTTTGTAAAGGCCTATGATTTTTTAATGACAGAATGTTCTGATACGCATCACGCAATCATAGGCTATCAATTAAAACAAACCTTGTCTGAGCATGGAACAGTCAACCGCGGGGTATGCAGTATAAGCAACACTGGAAATCTGGTTGGCGTGGTAGAGCGACTGAATATTTCTAAGGCTGATGGCGTTGTTCATTGTGCCGATGGGATGATGCCCGAGTTTCTTGATCCCAATACGATTGTATCTATGAATTTTTGGTGTTTTAGTCCGGGTGTATTTTCCTACACTGAAAAACTATTTCATGAGTTTCTTATTGCCCATGGAGAGGAAGCAAAGTCTGAATTTTTTATCCCACTGGTAGCAGATACGTTCATCAAAGAAGATCTCGCACACAGGGTAGAGGTCATTCCTACTTCTTCTGTTTGGTTTGGTGTTACCTACAAGGAAGATGCGCCAGCAGTGCGGGAAGGGATTAACAAATTGCTTGCCGATGGGGATTACCCAATTGGTCTATGGAAATAATACTGTCGGGTTTATATAAAATTATCCAAGAACAACTTTTACCATGTATACATGGCGCTGAACCTTTTTAACCTGTTGGGCTCTGCTCATGTTTTTGATGGAGGAGATATTGCTGACGTTGATGTTCAAATCATTATCTTCTTCTTCAAGTTTATGCACAACTTGAAAAATATTTTTTGACTTGGTTGCAAATACAACGCCACTAGCAGAGGCCTGTCTTGCATTAACAATTCCAATTACCTCCCCATTTCTATTGAACACAGGGCCTCCACTGTTTCCAGGGTTGGCAGCTATTGAAATCTGGTAAGACATGGTATCTCCATCCAGACCGCTTTTGGCACTAAGGTAACCCTCGTTGTATACGATTTCATTTTTTGGATAGCCCAATGTATATATTGATTCTGAAAGATCGGTTGGTGCGAGACGAAATCCGTAAGGAAGTTGTTTGGAAGGAGTGAAATCAATGTCTGTAATTTTGATCATTGCAATGTCGGAGACCATGTCCTCGTAAACGATTTCAGCCAGTAGGTCTTGGCCTTGAATGCTTTGAACGTAGATTTTTTTTGCTCCTTTTAGAACGTGCGCACTTGTAACCAAATAGCCCCTTGGGTCAATCATAAAACTAGTGCCTCCAAACCGAACGTCTGCACCTGGCTCTATCTTCGATTTAAAGTTATTGATCTCTGCAAGTTGATTGGTTGATTGTTTTTCGAGGTTGCTAACTTTACGTCTTAACTCTTCTATATCCCTATACGGGGTTTTGGGTGTGAAGATGGACATCATACCACTAATAAACAGGGCAGTTATTCCTGCAATGGAAGCAGCAACGGTGATTACCTTGCGGTATTTATTCCACATGTTCACAATACGGGTTCCGGCTTTTAGTTGAAGGTCTCTGATCTGTCCGTTTTCTTGAAGCGTGTGGTGGGTGTCATAGAGGTTGGATTTAAACCTGCGGACCTCGCCATATCGTTGCATTTCATCCAAAAAGTAATGATATTCAACAACTGCCTGATCCAATTCAGGGCTATTTTTTCTCATTTCTTCAAATGATTGCTTTTCGGCGTCATTCATTTCACCTTTTAGGTACCTCTCCACATTTTCTGGTAATTGCTCCTGATCCATAATCATATTATTAAAAAAATCTATGTGTTCTTATATTGGGCAAAGAAGAGTTTTTTAAGTCTAACAAGACATTTATATTTCTGGTTCTTTGCGTTGTCTGCGTTTGTGTACCCGAAAAAGCCTGCAATTTCGTGCATGTTTTTGCGGTGAACGTAAAATGCTTCGATAAGGCTTTTGCAGGGCTCTCCAATCTTTCCCATTGCAGTTCTCATGGTCTGATATTGCAGCGATAGTTTTTCATGGAGTTCCACATCTTCTTCTACCTGAACTAAATTGTCGAAATTTTCAACCTGACTTTCCATCCTCCTCGCGTACTGTAACTTCTTGAGCCACAGTCTTCTACAAACGGAATAGAGATAGGTTTTAATCTGACAAGTGAGCTCAAAATCCTCATTCCTCGATTTTTCATAAAGCACCATCATGGCTTCCTGAAAAATATCCCTGGCGTCATCTTCGGTGCCGTTGTTGCTGATGACAAAATGCTGAATCAGGCCGTAATTTTCTTTGTACACAGACTCAATTGCATGTTTGTCATTCCTCCCAATGCCCCTTAATATTTCTTGGTTCTGGTAGTTATTGGTCACAATACTTTTTTTAATACCCCACGTTTATGATTAGTAACCCATAAAGAAACAAAAA
>JBILBU010000030.1:0-31136 GCA_044353505.1 Chitinophagaceae bacterium
CACCGCCACCGGCAAGTAATCCAAGTTTTAGACCATATTGTTTTACGGCCTTGGTCAGTGGCACCAAGTCATTTTCATTTCCAGGCACCCACACTTCAATTCCATCGTATCCAGCTTTTGAAGCCGACTCGCAAAATTGAAAAATGTCACCTGCATAACCCCAGTTGGTTGCGAAAATACTTAGGTCTGTTTTTGCACTTGTAGATATCGGAGAGGCATATGATTCCATGGAGGGTAATATTAGTGCTGCGGATGCAGCAGAGGTGTACGTGATAAATTTTCTTCTTGTTGTCATGATGTGTTAAGCAATAATTTGATCAATGGCTTTTCCGTATACATCTGTTAGTCTAAACTGACGACCTTGGAATTCAAAGTTGAGTTTTTCATGATCAAAACCGAGTTGCTTTAGTACTGTCGCCTGTACATCATATACTGAAACCTTTCCTTCGATCGGATTGTATCCAATAGGGTCAGTTTCGCCGTAGCTAAATCCACCTTTGATCCCACCACCTGCCATCCACATCGAAAATGCTTCTGCATGATGATCTCTACCTGGATGCGCATTCTCAATGCCGTCTCGGTTTTCTTGCATTGGCGTTCTTCCAAATTCTCCACCCCATACAACTAGGGTTTCTTCAAGAAGTCCCCTTTGCTTCAGGTCCATCAACAATGCACTGACTACTTTATCCGTCTGCATACATTTGGTTCTAAAGCCATCAACTAGCGAATTAACTGGACCATCACCATGGCTGTCCCAACCCCAATCGAAAAGCTGTACAAAACGAACTCCTTTCTCTACAAGCTTTCTTGCAAGCAAAGCATTGTTTGCAAAGGATTCTTCACCGGGCTTGGTGCCATACATATCATGGATGTATTGTGGCTCGTCTGATATATTCATTACATCAGGCACCGCGATTTGCATTTTAAAAGCCATCTCATACTGTGAGATCCTTGAGAGAATTTCAGGATCTTTATATTCTGAATAGGCAAGTTCATTTACTTTATTGATGGCTTCGATAGAGGATTTTCTCATATCCCTATCAAATCCATTAGGGTCTTTTAGAAAGAGTACCGGGTCGCCTTTAGATCTACATTGAACACCCTGATACATGGAGGGTAAAAATCCGCTTCCCCAAACGCTTTTTCCTGCATCTGGATTATTTCCGCCAGATGTCAGTACCACAAAACCAGGGAGATTGCTATTCTCTGACCCAAGTCCATACGTTACCCATGATCCCATGCTTGGTTTTCCAAGTCTTGGCGAACCACAATGCATTAACAATTGCGCTGGGGCATGATTGAACTGATCTGTATTGACCGCTTTCAGTATGGATACATCATCCACCACCTGGCGAAAATGGGGAAGGTTATCGGATAGCCATATGCCACCTTCTCCATATTGTTTGAAATTAGTTTGCGGACCTAATAATTTAGGAACACCTCTGATGAATGCGAATTTTTTTCCTTGGATGAAAGAATCCGGACAATCTTGTCCGTTCATCTTTTGCAATTCTGGTTTGTAGTCAAACATCTCCAACTGTGATGGCGCACCGGCCATGTGCAGGAAGATAACTGACTTTGCTTTTCCCGGAAAGTGGGGGGCTTTGGGTTGGAGTGGGTTGTTGTTGAGTTGACCAACTGCATTTTTTTCGTCAAAAAAATTGCAGCCATCCATGATTGATCCCAATGCCATCATACCCATACCCGTTTTACACTTTCCAAGAAAATGTCTTCTCGTTTGAAACGTAAGAGCAGAATGTCTTGCTTCTTCTTTTATGTTGTTGAATTTCATAAACTAATTTTTAGTTAATACTTCATCCAGATTAAAAATAGCGTTGGTTACTACAGCAAGTGCAGCCAGGTTATGGTCTTGTTTACCTTTTGTGGTATCCGATAACATGGAAGAAACTCTTTTATCGTCTGATTTAATTTTTTGATAGGTGGTATTGTAAAGATTATCCAGCAGCTGAAGCTTGTTTTTTGTGATGGGTAAACCCGTTGCCAATTCATATGCTTTACTGATCTTGTCGTTGGTGCTCGACTTATTCTCTGTAATGAGTTTTTTTGCCAGCTGAACTGATATGTCCCAATACGTGGAGTCGTTCAATATGGTAAGTGCTTGTAGCGGGGTATTTGTTCTTATCCGCCTGGACATACATACATCTCGGGTGACACCATCAAAATTAATCATGCTTGGGTATGGACTTGATCTTCTCCAATAGGTATAAACCGCTCTTCGGTATTGATTTTCGCCTTCACTTTTTACCCATTTTCTGCTGTCGTAAGGAGATGCCCAAATCCCTTCTGGTTGGTATGGCATGACACTTGGACCAAACATTTTTGTACTCATGATTCCACACACAGTCAAGGCCTGATCGCGAATTTGTTCGGCAGATAACCTTACCCGAGGGGCATGAGAATAAAAGCGATTGAATGCATCTTTTTCAAGAGACTCTTTGGTTGTTTGTGATGTTTGTTTATAGGTAGCCGACATGACCAAACGTTTAAGAGATTTCTTAATACTCCAATTGTCTTCATGCATGAAGGTATAAGAAAGGTGATCCAGCAGCTCCATGTGGGAAGGCGCCATACCCTGTGAGCCAAGGTCTTCAAGTGTTTCAACCAGCCCCTGTCCAAATAACTGTTCCCATAACCTGTTCATCATCGTCCTAGAAGTGAGAGGGTTGTTTTTATTGGTCATCCATTGGGCCAAGCCAAACCTGTTTTTAAGTTTTACGTCTGATACATACTGAAATATTTCTGGTAGTCCTGGCTCTACCAACGCAGTCTTAGTTTTCCAGTTTCCTCTTTCAAAGACATGCGTCATTCTTTTCATGTCTGCAGGATTATCCATCATAATAGGCGTTAGTTCTGCATCAGGATCATTGATTAGTTGATAGAATATTTTTTTGTATTGGGCATATCCGAAAGCCTCTTTTCCCGGAAATTCCGGAGTGAAAGCAATCCAATCAAAAATAATTCCATTGTCATCCTTAGACTTAAGGCTTGCGTTTTCATAATGGAGATACAGGTCATGTTTTCCATCAATCATTGCAGGAAGAGGTAATTCTTGTATGCCCCATCCATTGGCAACTTTTTCTACATCAACGGTCAGAAATGGTTTTGCAGTAGGGGAGTCAAGTGAGAAATATACTTTTCCGTTGCTGATTTCGGATTGGTGACGCATCATGAAAGTTGATTTTCCGGTGAGGCTGACCGACTTAATTCGTGCGTAAGAGGTTTTTCGCAATTGCAAATACATCGAACCGTGCAAGGTTGCGTTAATCAGTGAATCAGCAATAAAAGAATTTATCGGCTGCTGTCCGGTTTTTATCAAGGTATTAAAGTACTCAGCATCATTAGGACTTCCAGTTTTCTTCAACCAAGTTAAAATTGAGTCATACTGTAATTTGCTGTTGTTTCGAAACTCTCTAAGCAACGGATATTCACTATAGGTATCCTCATCTCTTGAGTTGTTGAAATACGCCATGAACTTGTAATAATCTTCATGACGAAATGGGTCATAGGGGTGGCTATGGCATTGTACACAGGCAAAACTTGTTCCCATCAAAGCTTCCCATGTTGTATTTGTTCTGTCTAGTGTAGCCGCTGTTCTAAATTCTTCGCTGTCGGTTCCCCCCTCATCGTTGGTCATCGTATTACGATGAAATGCAGTTGCGATGTATTGTTCGTCAGTAGCATTTGGCATAAGATCTCCAGCCAATTGTTCAGTTAAGAATTGATCATAAGGCTTATCTTGGTTGAATGCCTTAATCAACCAATCGCGATAGCGCCATATCGATCTTCCATCATCTTTTTCATAACCTCTAGTGTCTGCATACCTGGCAAGGTCAAGCCACATGGAAGTCCACTTTTCTCCATAATGTTTTGAAGCCAATAAAGCATCCACCAATTCTTCGTAGGCATTTGGCGAATTGTTATTTAAATACTGAGTTGCTATGCTGTCTGGTGCAGGAATGCCTATGATGTCCAAACTCACTCGTCTTAACAGTACCCTTTTCTCAGCCTCTTTAGATCTTGATAAACCCAGGTTGTCGAGTTTGTCATCTATAAAGCGGTCAATATCATTACCATCTTTTTTATTTAAGAATGAGAAAAATCCTGATCCGGGTATGGTCTGTTTCTTTACTGATTGATAGGCCCAATGGGTTTCAAATTTTGCGCCTTCGTCAATCCATCGAGTCAATATATTTTTTTCTTCTTCAGTAAGTGGTTCTTCATGATAAGGCATCCTCTCCTCTAGGTCAGCATGATAAAGTCTATTTATCATATCACTATGTTCTGCATCACCGGGAATAATCGCCGGTTTTCCTGATTCAGTAGGTGCCAATGCCTCTTCTCTAAACAGCAAGCTGAATCCACCTTTTTTCTTAACTCCACCATGACAGGAGATGCATTTCTGGTTGATGATGGGTTTTACCTGTTCGCTGTAATCAATTGGATCGCTGGTGAAAAAAACCAGATAGATCGTAGCTGTAATTGATAGCCCTGCAAGGGTCAGAAACAGTTTGGATTTTATGAGTGATGACATGATCTTCAAATCTTTTATTGTGATGAGGTATTATTTATTACTAGAATAATGGTCTAAATTTTTTCGAATTGCCAAAACTTCTTTTCCGTCTAGTGAAACTTGCTCTAAGCGCTCATTCATTTCTTGGTTAATGAACATCATTGCTGAATTCAATTGATGTCTAGCTGAACTATGAAAAGCTTTTGCTCCAGTCATGCTTGCAAGCGATTCGATGTTTTCAGATCTGATTCCAGAGCCGGGCATGATGATGATTCTATCGGCTGCTTGTTCAACCAATTTTTTTAATAGCTCAGCTCCTTCGATTGCAGTGGGTTTTAATCCACTCGTTAAAATTCTATGGCAACCCAGTTTAATGATGTGTTCAAGTGCAACAAATGGATCATTTACCCTGTCAAATGCTCGGTGAAAAGTCACCTGCATGGATCCTGCCAGTTGTTTGAGCACTGCTGATCTTTCCATGTCAATGCTTCCATCGGCATTCAGCATACCAATCACCACACCATCACAACCAATTTCTTTGCAGGCCTTGATATCTTCTTGCATCGCATAAAACTCATCATCTGAGTATAGAAAATCTCCTCCCCGGGGTCTAATGATCGGGAAGAGTTGGATGTAGCTTATCTTTCTTGCTGCGGATATCATGCCCACCGATGGGGTAGTGCCGCCCTCATGTGGGTTTGCACATAACTCTATCCTATCTGCACCATGTTGTTGTGCAAGCTGACAGGACAGGAGGTCAAAAGATATTACTTCAAGTTCGAGTGGCATGCGCTAGTTTTCTGTTGGCTTTCAGTTATTTGAGCAGGTGCTTGTGGCGTCTGCTTCAACTGTGTAAATTATAGGTTAAATTTACCTTCTCAATTTAATTATAAAAGCTGAAACATATGGCGCGAAGGGGTAAATTTAATTCTGATGAACATGAATTGGAAAAGGTTAAGGTGAGTCGTGAAAGTTGGTCTCATGCACTTGGCCTACTCAAATATGTTAGACCATATCGCTATGTTTTTTTTGGTGGACTTGTCGCAATTGCACTTTCCAGTATTACAATACTATCTTTCCCCTTTTTTCTCAAGAAACTAATCGATTCAGCCCAGTTGGATCAATCTGCTGCATCAACTTGGGAAAGTCCCTCCAACTTGTCACTAATCATGATTGGTGTGCTTCTTATTCAGATGATTGTATCCTTTTTTCGGGTTTATTTATTTACCCAGGTGGGTGAGAAGGCATTGGCAGATCTCAGATACGACCTATATGGACATTTGATTCGATTGCCAATGCAGTTTTTTTCAGAGCGAAGGGTTGGGGAATTGTCGAGTAGAATCTCTTCTGATCTGTCTCAGATTCAAGATGCAGTCACCTCCATATTGGCTGATCTGATCCGAGGGGTGCTCACCCTGGTTATTGGAATAGGGCTAATCCTGTTTATATCGGTTAAGCTTACTTTGATCATGCTTTCCGTAATCCCGATCGTGGTGGTTACCGCCGTAATATTTGGCAGGTATATTCGCAAGCTTTCCCGCAAGGCGCAGGATAATCTGGCTGATTCTAACATAATAGTACAAGAAACACTTTCTGGTATTGCCAGTGTAAAGGCTTTTACCAACGAGATTTTTGAAACAAACCGATACCGTAAAAGTCTAGATAAGGTTGTTGCCCTGTCGGTTGCCAATGGTAAAACGAGAGGACTTTTCATCTCCATCATGATTTTCAGTTTATTTGGTGCAATCGTGTTGGTTGTTTGGTATGGCGTTGGCTTGCTCCAAATTGGGGAATTGACTTTTGGGGATCTTACAGCTTTTGTTGTGTACACCTCTTTTATTGGAGGAAGCATGGCTGGATTTGCAGATATATATAGCAGCTTCCAAAAGACCCTTGGTGCCACCCAAAGGGTTCGTGAGCTACTGAATGAAACTTCAGAATCAACCATATTGATATCATCTAGTAAACAGGTTATCAGTAGATTAAGTGGTGATATCTCATTTAAAGATGTAGGTTTTTCTTATCCCTCAAGATCCGATGTAACCGTATTGGATTCTGTGACGATGGATATCAAAGCAGGCACTCAGGTGGCTTTGGTTGGACCGAGTGGTGCAGGAAAATCAACGATTGCGTCTATGATACTCGGTTTTTTTAAGCCTGATCAGGGAAGTCTGAGTTTTGATGGGGTGTCTATTAATGATTTGTCTATCAATGATTTAAGAACCAAGATGGCCTACGTGCCCCAAGATATCCTGCTTTTCGGTGGTACAATTAGGGAAAACATTGCTTATGGTAAGATTGATGCTACGGATGAGGAAATTAGAGAAGCTGCAGAAAAGGCCTTTGCTTCAGAATTTGTAGAGGCTTTTCCTGAGAAATACGAGACTGTTGTTGGCGAGCGAGGTGTAAAGTTATCAGGTGGACAGCGGCAGCGGATTGCCATAGCCAGGGCCATACTTAGAAACCCGGTAATTTTGATTTTAGATGAAGCAACCAGTTCATTGGATTCTGCTAGTGAACAGCTTGTTCAATCGGCTTTAGACAACCTAATGAAGAACCGAACTTCGATTGTGATTGCTCATCGTTTATCTACCGTTCGCAATGCCGATAAGATTTTTGTGCTAGACAAAGGTGTTGTGAAAGAATCGGGTACCCATGATGAGTTGTTGGTTAGCAATGGATTGTATTCGCATCTGGTTTCCTTACAGATGGAATGATCGTATAATTCTACTTATAATTTATATTATGTTAAATAGAATTAAGGGGATTTTGATGCTCATTAATCAGTTGCCTGACTATTGCTCTTCCCTTGGTGATCGATAATGAACACGACCAAATTCTCTAGAGAAATGGCTGCCCTTTCACAAGCATCTCGGATATCATCTCTGCTCACATTGGCAGCAAAGGTTTTTTCTTTTAGTCTTTTGAGTACGCCCTTGAGTTCCATGCCTTCATAACCACCTGGGCGCATTAATGAATATGCATGGATTAACCCTGAAATTTCGTCGAACGCATAAAGCATTTTATCCATCGTGGTTTCTGGTTCTACCCCAAAATGCAGATGCCCATGTGAAGCGATTGCCCGAATGATCTCAGGATCAATTGCTTTTTCCTCTAGATATTCGATAATCTTCTTGCAATGCTGATCTGGCCATTGATCCCAATCCGCATCATGTAATAAACCCGCCATTTCCCATTTCCAGACTTCTTCTTGATCAAGACCCAGGGTTTCCACAGCCCAGGCCGCCATGAGTCCACCTACTTGTTCCATATGGAGTTTTAGCCGATCATTGTTGACCCAGTCATTTAAAAGTGCCCTTGCCTCTAACCTTGTCAGTACATTCCCTCTGTTAGAAGGATCTCCGAATATTTGTCTCCCTAATTGAAGTGACATCGTTGCTAAAATAAAAAAGAGAAAAGCGGAAAGCTTCTCTCTTTGGGTTAAGGAATTAGAATAATTTATTGATGTGCAGCATCAGCTTCATCATATTTATTTTGATAGAAGTCTGCTTTTGCTTTGTCTTTTTTCATGTTATAGCAGTACGTCAACAAGGTACAAGCCGATTTGAAATTGGAACGGTCGTTTACTTTTAATTTACCCTGCTTATCATAATAGTTAAAAACAGATTCAAGGTGTGGTATTGCCTTGCTTCCAAGGGCATCTATTGCCGCTGAAATCTCAGCTCTTTTATTTGTTTGATCCGGACCTTGCCCCTTTATTTTATAAAGGTCTTCCTCTACAAACAACATCTGGTTATAGAAATGTTTGCCAAGCGCCAGCATGGTGATGTATGAATCTGGTTCAAGGCTAAGAGCCTTTTGGTATAAACCCTCTATCTTCAGGCATTGTTCTTGGTAGTTGGCGGCCTTCTTTGAAGATTCCGAGACATGTGTTTCACCAAATAATTCAGCTGCGTATTCAAAGATCAAGTCAAATGATTCAGGATTTAGCGCAAGCAAATCTTCAAAGGTCTTCAGTAGCAGCGCCATATCATTCTTATCACGAACACTCTCAATCATAAGTTGAGGTAAAAAATCATCTTGAGGATAGAGCTTTAGGCCAGACTCGATATACTGTTTCACTTTAGCCTCATCTTTCTTATCGTAATAATATTTGGCAAGAAACCTGTACGGCGTTGCCCTATCAGGTGTTCCCCCGATGTTCTCGTCAGCCAATTTGCTGAAATATCCTACTGCTTCCTCCTCTTTTTTTGAATTTAAGGCTGATAGTCCAAGATAAAGGGTCAGTGTTGTATCGAGTTTATATAAACCCCACCCCTGGCTAAAAATATATTCACCAGCAGCACTAGACTCCTTGAAGGTGCTGTAAGACTCTTCATATCTTGAATTGTTATAATGATCTGCAGCTTCTTCAAAACCTCCAGTGTAGAGTGTCACAATCGGTTCATATTTATCGATTGTTAGCAACATCATTGTTTCATTCTTCTCAATCTCCATTGCTTTCTTAAAAGCATCCATGGTTTTCATTCTAACGTTTGGAAAATCCTTTCGCAATGCTGGATCACTTGCTATACCGCTGAGAACTTTTGATTTTAGATAATAGACCTCATGATTTTTCTGGTATTTGGGAACTTTCAACAATTCATCAATTGCTGTATTGGCTTCCAAAAACTTTTTGTCTGTTATGAAAGTCTTGATTTTAGTCAGGTTTTGGGCTGAAGCCGTCATGAAACCTGTAAGGGCCAGTAACATGAAAAGAATTTTTCTCATTGTGTTGTATTTAAAATAATCAAATTTCTGTGTTCTCAGCAGCTGGTGGTTCGGTATTAGCTATGGTTTCTTCAGGTACTACTTCTTCATCAAGTTGAGTAATTGCTGCTATTTGGTCATCATCATCCAATCGAATCAATTTGACCCCTTGGGTAGCCCTGCCTTGCTCACTGATTTGTGCGATAGACATTCTAATAGTAATCCCCGAGACGCAGGTTATCATGAGATCTTCCTTCTCGGTTACATCAAGAATGCCTACTAATTTACCAGTTTTTTCGGTTACGCTGATGGTTTTGACACCCTTACCACCCCTATTCGTTACCCTGTATTCTTCAATATTAGTTCTTTTTCCATATCCTTTTTCAGACACCACAAGTACTGTTCTGGTTTTATCTTCCACGTTTACACAAATCATTCCCACCACCTCGTCTGTGGTATCATCAACTTCAATACCTGATACACCGATAGCACCTCTTCCGGTAGACCTAACCTTTGCCTCTGGGAATCGAATAGCGCGTCCTGATTTTACAGCCAGCATGATTTCACTATTTCCATCGGTCAATTTTGCATTTAAGAGTTGATCGCCTTCAACAATAGTGATGGCGTTAACTCCATTGGCTCTTGGCCTGCTGAAATCTGCCAGATCGGTTTTCTTGATGATTCCTTGTTTGGTACATAGAACGATATAGTGACCATTTACAAATTCTTCATCTTGAAGATTTTTTACGTCTATGATAGCTCTTATCTTATCATCCTGCGGAAGCTGCATGAGATTTTGAATGGCTCTGCCCTTTCCTTGTTTTTCTCCATCAGGAATTTCATACACTTTAAGCCAATAACATCTGCCTTTTTCAGTGAAGAACAACAGGGTATGGTGCGTAGACGCTACAAAAAGATGTTCAATATAATCTTCCTCTCTTGTTTTGCCACCTATTGAACCGCGACCTCCTCTTTTTTGTGCCCTGAATTCATCGGCTGGGGTACGCTTGATATAACCCAAGTGAGAAACGGTAATCACAACATCCTCTTCTTTAATGAGGTCTTCAATGCTTACCTCGTTATCGAGATACGTGATTTCTGTTTTTCTTACATCCCCAAATTTGTCTTTAACCTCAATAAGTTCAGTTTTTATGAGATCAAATCTTTTTCCTTCATCAGAAAGAAGATCTTTTAGGTAAGCAATGATTTTCATGATCTCTTCAAACTCGGCCTTGATCTTATCAATCTCCATACCAGTAAGACGTTGAAGTCTTAATTCAAGTACGGCCTTCGCTTGAATTTCACTCATTTCAAATTCACGAATCAAGCCTTCTTTTGCTTGCTCAGGATTTGGTGCATTTCGGATGAGTTTAATTACCGCATCCAGGTTGTCAAGCGCAATTAAATATCCCTGAAGAATATGGGCTTTCTTTTCTGCTTCTTTGAGTTCGTATTGAGCCCTTCTTACAACAACTTCATGTCTGAATTCAATGAACGATGAAATAAGGTCTTTCAGGTTAAGGATACGGGGCCTGCCTTTTACCAACGCAACATTGTTTATGCCGTAGGATGTCTGTAGGTCTGTATACTTATAAAGTTGATTAACAATTACATTGGCAACGGCATCTTTTCTGATGTCGATAACAATACGTGTTCCTTCGCTTTCGTTTGATTCGTTGTTTACGTGAGTGATGCCATCAATTACTTTTTCTATTACAAGTGCACCGATTCTTGACGTCAGTACATCCCGGCTTACTTGATAAGGAACTTGGTTGATGACTATTTGTTCCCTGCCATTTGGCTTGGTGTCAATCGATACCTTTCCTCTTAGCACTACCCTTCCCCTTCCTGTGTGCATCGCTGCTTTAATTCCCTCCATGCCAAAGATGATTCCTCCACCTGGAAAGTCAGGAGCTTTCACAAATTGCATGAGCTCCTCGATGGTGATTTCAGGATTATCTACATAAGCGATGCAACCATCAATCACTTCAGAGAGATTGTGTGGAAGCATATTGGTGGCCATACCTACAGCGATACCACTACTTCCGTTTATCAACAGGTGCGGAATCTTTGTTGGGAGTACCGTGGGTTCTTCAAGAGAGTCGTCGAAGTTTAATTGGAAGTCGACTGTTTCTTTGTCGATATCATCCATCATGTATCCTGCAAGTCGATGAAGCCTTGCCTCTGTATAACGCATTGCAGCAGGTCCTTCTCCATCTGGCGATCCGAAGTTACCTTGCTTGTCAATCGTTGGATACCGGGTATTCCACTCCTGTGCCATTCTCACCAATGAGTCATACACTGCAGTATCACCGTGAGGATGGAACTTACCCAATACCTCACCGACAATCCTTGCACATTTTCTGGTGGGTTTGTTGAAGTCCATTCCCAACTCATTCATGGCATAGAGAATTCTTCTGTGTACTGGTTTTAGTCCGTCTCTAACATCAGGTAGTGCTCTTCCTACAATTACACTCATAGAGTAATCGATGTAGGCAGCTTTCATCTGCTCTTCGATGTTAATTGAAATTATTCTGTTGTTATCGCTTGTCTGTTCGGGGATGATCTGTTCGTCCATTTTATTGCAAAAAAATGAGCCTTTGTTAACAAATTAGTTGCTAACAAATTTACCCAAATTTGGCCGTATTTCAATGAAAGAAATGACTATGATTTATCCACTTGTTATGCCGAAAAAAAAGACATGGGTCACTCCCCGGCCATCTTTAAAATTAGGTTCCATTCAGTCTCTAGAACCGGCTGAACGGATAGCCTGCCCAGTCTGATGAGGGCCATATTGGCCAAGGCAGGAGTTGCTTTGACCTCGGCTAGTGTAACGCTTTTTTTTAATTTTTTATGGGGCTTAAAATCTACCGCAAGCCAAGCGGTTTCGGGGGTAGTTGGGTCTTGGTACGATTCCTTTATCACTTTAGCTATGCCCACCACTTCCATTCCTTCATTGCTATGATAAAAAAAAGCAAGGTCTCCCTTTTTCATTGACCTAAGGTTGTTCCTTGCCGCATAATTTCTCACGCCATCCCAAAATGTAGATCCGTCTTTTACGAACTGATCCCAAGAATATTTAAAGGGTTCTGATTTGATGAGCCAGTATGCCATAGTTATAAATTATTGAATGATAAGGGATCAATAGCCACTTGCCAAAACATCTGCAATGTGCATAGACTTTATGGGTACTCCTTGATTGCCTAACACACCATCGATGTGCATGAGGCAACTGAGGTCTGTAGAGATCAGAAAATCGGCTTTGGTATTGATGATATGCTGGGCTTTCTGCTCCCCCATGGCTACTGAAATTGCTTCAAATTTAACGGCAAATGTTCCGCCAAAGCCACAGCAGGTCTCATTTTCCTCTAAGTCTATCAATTCAAGTCCCTTTACATTCTTTAACAACTTCCTGGGCTCAGACTTTATCTTGCATTCACGGAGTGCGGCACATGAATCATGGTAGGTGGCTTTTCCCTCAAACCTTGCCCCTAGATCTTCTATTTTTAATACGTTAACCAGAAAATCAGTCAATTCATACACCTTACCCTGTAATGATTTGATGTTTTTTTGGTTAGAGGCATTGTCATATATTTTTGAATAGTAATTTTTCACAAAACCGGTGCATGATCCACTGGGAATAACAATATATTCTGCATCAGAAAAATCAGCAATAAATTTATTGCAAACCTCTCTTGCTTCACCCCAATACCCTGCATTGAAAGCGGGTTGTCCGCAGCAGGTTTGAGCAGGATTATAATTTACATTACAACCGGCCCTTTCTAGTACTTTGATGGTGTTAAATCCCGCATCTGGATAGAGTTGATCTACAAAGCAAGGGATAAACACATGTACATTCATGGGGATCTTTATGCTTTTTGGATCGCTTGATCAATCTGTAAAGAAATGGACATCATTTTGATTGCCGCGTCTGCTGCTTCCCTTCCTTTGTGCCCGTGTTTACCACCTATTCTCTCCTTGGCCTGCTCTTCGTTATTTACAGTAAGTACGCCAAATATGGTAGGTACTGGCAGTGTGAGATTGAGTTGGGTTATGCCATCGGCAAGTATCTTATTTACATAGTCAAAGTGTGGTGTATCACCCTTGATAACTGCTCCTAAGGCAATAAAGGCATGGGGTCGAAGATCGCGGTACTTTAATTTATCCCAACACTGTCTAATTGCGAAGGGTATTTCAACCACACCTGGTACGGTAATGGTTAGGATGTTGGATAGTCCATCATGGGTAAGGTGTTCTCTGCACCCTGCCTCAAGCGCATCTACGATGTCTGAGTTCCATTCTGTTTTGACTATCACAACACAGGCACCTTTGATTGTAAAAGTGCCTGAGGGTAGTTTTGTATTGAGACCTGATGAAGACATAAACAGTAGTTATTTTGTTGCACCAAGTCTGGCAAGGTATTTGTCTACAACAAACCCTTTTTCAGTTCTAGGGTATTTATCTTTTAGTTGTTGATACAATTCGATTGCTTGTTCGTTGTTTCCACTTATTTCATTAAGCAAAGCAGCACGAAATAAATATTCTGAAGAAATTGCTTGATCTTCTTCAAACAGGGTGCCCGCTTTTTTATAATGGCTAATGGCATCATCATTTTTCTTTAGCTCAGCATAGGCATCACCAAGAAGGCCTTCAGCCTTGGCCTCAACCTGTTTAGCACCGCCTGCATTGAAGTCTTTCAACATGTCTGCAGCTTTTTGGTATTCGCCCATATGCAAATATGATTCGCCTGCATAAAGTTTTGCAAGATTGGCAGCTGGGGTTCCGTCGTACTTATTGATAATTTTAATGAAACCTGCTACTGATGCATTTCCGTTTAGGGCCAATGAAAAAGAGTCAGTTCTAAAATATTTCTCAGCTGTAAACATCTCTTCACTTGCCTTTTGTTGTTTAGGCAGTTGGATAAAATTCATGTAGCCAAAATAGCCGCCAACTGCAAGCAATACAATTGCTGATGCAGAAATGATCAGGTTCTTGTTCTTTTCCCAGAAACCGATTGCTTTGTTTGCTACTTCCTGATCGGTTGTTTCGTGTGATTTTTTTTCAGACATATAAAAAATTAAAAGATTAATCGACAATGAAAGGATAGTCTTCTTGTTTATAAACATCCTTCAGCAATTCACTATCATCAGGCCAAGGACTTTCTTCTGCAAAACGTACGGCTTCATCAACTACTTGTTTGATTCTCTCGTTGATTACTTCAATATCTACTTCAGTGACGCCAAAAGAAGCAAGGAGTTTTTCTTTGGTTGTTTCAATTGGGTCTTGGCCTTTGTATTCTTCAAGTTCATCTTTGGAGCGATACTTCTGAGGATCACTCATGGAGTGTCCCTTGAATCTGTAGGTCTTCATTTCAAGCAATGTTGGTCCGCCACCTTCCCTGGCTCTTTTCACTGCTCTTGCCACAGCATCGTGAACAGCTTCAGGACTCATTCCATCAACCATATCACCTGGCATATCGTATGCATCGGCTAATTTATAGATGTCTATTACATTGGAAGTTCTTTCTACTGAGGTACCCATTGCGTAATGGTTGTTCTCACAGATGAAGATGACAGGAAGTTTCCAGAGCATTGCCATGTTAAAGGTTTCGTGCAACATTCCCTGACGTGCTGCACCATCACCGAAAAAGGTTAGGCAAACATTATCTGTTCCTCTGTATTGCTCAGCAAATGCTAGTCCCGCGCCAGTGCCAATTTGTGCCCCAACAATTCCGTGTCCACCAAAGAAATATTTCTCAACGCTAAAAAAGTGCATGCTACCACCCTTTCCCTTCGAACATCCTGTTGCCTTTCCAAAAAGTTCAGCCATACACTCATTCGCAGTCATTCCTTTGGCAAGTCCGAGTGCGTGGTCACGGTAGGCCGTGATAAAAGGATCCTCCTGTCTTGTTGCAGTCATGCAACCAGCAGCCACTGCTTCTTGCCCAATATATAAATGGCAAAACCCCCTGATTTTCTGCATGCCATAAAGCTGCCCAGTCTTCTCCTCAAATTTGCGGAGTAGGAGCATCATTTCATACCAGTATAGGTAGGTCTCTTTTGTAAATTTTGTAGGCCCCATATCGTAAAAAGATTCTAATTCTGAAAGATTGGCAAATATAGTGCGAAAATGATAAAACTCTTACATAAAGGCAGTTATACCGGTTAATTTTACTTACATGCTGTATTTTTACATTTATCTCACATGTTGTTCAGCATCAAACATATCCGTCTAACCCATTTTAGGAATTATCATGCCTCCTCTTTTACTTTTGATAGAAGGGTGACAGCTATTTGTGGACTCAACGGGGTTGGAAAGACAAACCTGTTGGACGCTGTGTATTACCTCTGTTTTACAAAGAGTTATTTTAATAAGACCGATGGGTTGTCCGTTGAGCATGGCTCACAGGGCTTCAACATCACTGGTGGGTTTGATCGAAACGACAATGATGTTGCCGTTTCTTTAATCCTGAGGGAAAACAACAAAAAAGAGTTGTGGTGCGATCAGGAGCAGGTGACCCCTTTTTCCCAACACATTGGACAATTTCCTGTTGTTTTTATAGCGCCTGATGATGTTGTTCTTATTACTGGAGGAAGTGAAGAAAGAAGGAGGTTTCTTGATACTATCCTATCGCAACTTAACCACGAATACCTGAATCAGTTAATTCGCTATAACAAGTGTCTGCAAGACCGCAATCGATACCTTAAAAATATTGCTGTCAGCCATGGCTTGGTTGATCACCTCCTTATCGACTCTTTTGATCAGCAATTGCTTGAATCGGGTAGTTTTATACTCAATAGGAGGACTGAATTCTTATCTCATTTTATTGTAGAGGCGCTAGATCTATTCAATTACATAGCAGATGGACATGAAGTTCCAACAATTAATTATCAGCCCTCGACCACGATTGAGGCCTACAGCCAGGATTTATTAAACGCAAGGAGCAAGGATGTCCTGTTGCAACGAACATCGATAGGGATTCACCGGGATGATATTGATATCAACTTGAATAACCTGCCATTCAAGCAAAGTGCTTCTCAGGGACAGAAAAAAAGTTTATTGTTTGCTTTAAAGCTTGCTGAATTTGTTACCTTGAAAAAACACTTTGGTTTTGAGCCTGTTCTTCTGCTGGATGATATTTTTGAAAAGCTTGATCAAGAAAGATTGAAACGATTACTCGAATGGGTCTGTGTCAAGAACAATGGCCAGGTAATTCTAACAGATACGCACCACGACAGGGTACAATCATCCATGGACGAAATAGGACTATCTTTTCAACTTATTCAACTTTAGTTATATGTCAGATGCTATTTCACTTGGTGTTGCATTAAAACGATTTCTTGAAAAAAGTAGAATCAAGCATGATATACAGTCATTACAGATCGAAGATCATTGGACTAAGATCATGGGAGTAACCATTGCAAAATTCACCGATAAGATAGAAATCCGCAATGGCACTTTATTTATTTATACATCAGTTGCCCCACTAAAAAATGAGCTCGTATTTCAAAAAGATTTAATCCTTCAACGTGTCAATGAAAGCATGGGTGAGCAGGTTGTGAAAGAGGTTGTAATTGCCTAAGTATTTAGAATGTATATCTGATGCCAAGTCCGCCCCACCCTTCAAACCCTGGGCCCCGACCAAACTCGAATGAAGGTTGCCAGTCGAGGGATATGTTTAATGGAGCACCATTAATTTTATAATCTAATCCCAATACACCATCTATACCAATCAGCGTACTTCCATTATAATTTTTTGAATTATAGAACCCAAGGTGTGCGCCGGCTCCATAATGCCACCTCAAACCTGGTGCGTTGTTAAAGTCATTGTGTAATTCCAGTAAAGCGGTAGCACGAAATCCCTTATTCCAAAATGCTGCCAGTCCTTCAACATACTTATTGCCATCAATACTCTTTTTAACAGAAATTGATCCAGGATAGAATTTTACCCCAACTGCAGTTGAATAGGAACTTGAATTGTCTTGTGCTACAATCGACGTGGTATTAATCACTAGTGCAAAAAGTAAGCAGGGTATAATTTTTTTCATACCGCAATTAAAACAACATTTTTCTACTTTAGTAATCGAACATAGAAAAATTAACATAAAATATTATCCTGCAAAATGAATATAACTCTTGAGGTTTTCAATTGTATCCTTTTGATCCATAATAGTTTCTTTCACTACATCAATGATGCTGATCACACCAATATATTCCTCTCCATCAAAAACGGGGATATACCGAACGTTGTGGTTGGTCATCATCTCCATGCATTCCTCCAACGTTGAATTTGGTGTTGCCTTGGGGAGGTATTCTGACATAATTTCTCCTACATTGAGTTTACTTGAGTTCTTGCCAAGCAAAATTACTTTTCTTGCATAGTCTCGTTCTGTAAACAATCCAAGGTATTTGCTTTCGTTCATCACAACAACAGAACCAATATTCTTTTCTGCCATTAGCTTTAGTGCATCAAATACAGGAGTATTGGTAGTTACTGAAACGTTGATTAAGCCCTTTCTTTTGAAGATATCTGATACTTTTTTCATAAACCTGATTTTGAGGATGAAAAACCTTCTTCAATATAAGAAAAAAATGAGAAATTTCAAGCAGTGACAAGGGCCATAAAAACCGAAAAGTATTTATTCGATTTCTACCCTATCCAGGTCGCTCTTCCCCCATTTTCCAAGTATTTTACCTTGATCAAGCAGGTAAAGTGTTGGATTAGAGCGGGCAGCTGTTTTGATAGCTACCAAATCGCCTTTGTATACGGGGATGTTTAGGGATTCCTTTTCCAGTAAGGCTAGCAAATTCGCAGCATCTGAGCTTACAGCAATCATTGGAATCCCTTTTGATGCAGATTGCTTATAAATCGTCGCTGCGTCAGTAAGCCAAGCCTGAGCATCCTTGTTAACTGACAACGTAAAAAGAACGAATATTTTTCCAGGATGGGTTAATATGGCAGTTGTGGTATCATTACCATCAAGTGAAAGAATCACAAAATCCTTAATTTCTGGTATTGCATTTCCTTCTCTGATCAGTTTATCATATCGCCTAACGAAGGTGTAATCTGTTTCATTGAAATCTTCAGGAAAGTGCTCGGCATCAAATTCAATTTCTTTTCCTTGCTTCAAATACACAAAGTTGATTACTGTACTATCTGGAATAGATCCAGCGGGAGCTTTCATCTTTTCAGGAATCGAAATTCCTTTTTTGTATGGAAGGCAATCAACGATTGGAAGATGTTTTAGTGCGTAAAATTGTATCCATACCGAACCAATCGTCACCAACAATAAAACTGCAACAGAAACAATGGTACTTGATAATGCTCTAATTTTATCCTTGTTAAGAAGGAGAAAACCGATGATGAAGAAAAGGATGATGTCTTTTGTGAAAGATTGACTTGAGGTAAGTTTGATGCAATCACCAAAACAACCGCATTCTTTTATTTTTCCTGAAAAAACAGCATACCCAGTTAGGAAAGTAAAAAAAACAATCAATAGAAAAAGTAACCAGCTGAAAAGTTTGAACTGCCAGCCAAGCAAAACCGCTACCCCCGCAATGATTTCAAATGAAATCATCATGATTGAAAGTGCCAATGTGTATGGATCAAGAAAATTCATTCCCCAGATCTCAAAGAACTCCTGCATTTTATAGCTTAGTCCCATTGGATCATTGGCCTTAATTAAGCCACTAAAAATGAATAATACGCCTACGATTATTCTAGAAACAGAAAGTGAAATTTTCATAAATAAAACTTAAGCGGTATGTCCGGATTTTTTCTCTTCAATTAGAATAAGCGCAAAGATTGCATAGTTGATGATGTCTGTAAAATTTGCATCAATTCCTTCACTCATAATTGTTTTTCCGTCGTTTGCAAGAATTTGTCTGATCCTGCTTAGTTTCATGATGATCAGATCTACAAAGCTTTCTTGGCTCATCTCTCTCCATGCTTCACCATAATCGTGGTTTTTATCCAGCATGGTTGCTCTTACTGCAACAATTTGTTGATTATATTTTTCATCCACTTCAACCGGATCCAACTCATCAACTTCAGCATCTCCCAAGGTTAGTTGGATCAAGCCAATTACACCATAGTTAACAATACCCCTAAATTCGGCATTGATATCATCACCTACTTTTTGGGTCTTGAGTTCTTGTATTGTCCGAATGCGTTTTGCCTTAATGTAGATTTGATCAGTGATTGATATGATCCTCAAGCACCTCCATGAAGTGCCATAATCACGGGTCTTTTTTAAAAAAATATCTTTGCAGGAATGAACTGCCTGATCGTATTGTATGTTTGTCGAATCCATGCTTTTCTTAAGTAAAAATCCTTTCAGTCTAGTTTTAGATAAATTTAGTTCAATTTTACAACCTATGCTGGCAAAAATAGTAAAGGAATCAACATGATCACACTTAATTCAAGGGGAAGACAACTAAAGTCTGAAAAACCACTCGTCATGGGGATCATCAATTGCACTGATGATTCTTTCTACAAGGCTAGCAGATCACAACAAACAGATTTGACCTTTAGGCGAATAGACGAGATGGTGTCTCTGGGAGCTGATATTATCGATGTAGGTGGACAAAGTACCAAGCCCGGAACGCTCCAGGTTTCTTTGGATGTTGAGTTGGAAAGAATCTCTCCAGCTATCTCCTACCTTAATTCAACATATCCAGATGTGTGGGTATCAATTGACACTACCCGATCGATTGTGGCTTCCCATGCGGTTGACTTAGGTGCTTATATCGTTAACGACATCAGTGGCGGTGAGATGGATCCAGTGATGATACCAACAGTGGCTCTTTTAGATGTGCCCTTTATCTGTATGCACATGCAAGGTCGCCCTAGCACCATGCAGGACAATCCTCTTTATGATGATGTTGTAGGTGAGCTTGTTCACTTTTTTACTAAAAAAATTATTGCGTGTAAATCTGCCGGTATTAAAGAAATCATCATTGACCCTGGTTTTGGTTTCGGAAAAACAATTGAGCATAACTATACCCTCGTAAAGCATTTACATAAATTGGCATCTTTAAATACTCCTCTGCTTGTTGGCTTTTCAAGGAAGTCTATGATCTACAAGCCATTGGGCACATCACCAGAAGATGCCTTGAATGGCACCACGGTACTCAACACAATTGCCCTGCTGAACGGGGCCTCAATATTGAGGGTTCATGATGTCAAGGAGGCTATGGAGGTTGTTCAACTGATAAAACAACTGCAGCGAGCATAAAAAAAGAGCATCCGAGGATGCTCTTTTTTTTGAAAGTATTTGCTAGATTTCACTAACGTCTTTGTCTCATGTCTGTTTTAGGACGATTAGCATCCTGTGGTTTAACTTCTACCACTTCGATATCAAAAATCAGGTTTTCGTTAGGCTTAATAACCGGTGCACTGCCTTGTGGACCATAACCCATGCTAGAAGGGATGAATATTTTTCCAACACTACCTTGTTTGAAGGAAGTAATACCTTCAAGCATTCCTTGAATAGCACCTTCTTGTTTTGAAACAAAAAAGAAGGTCTCCATACCATGCGGTGTGAATTGTTTGCTGCTGTCTGTGTTTGAATCAAAGTATTTGCCTTTAAAGTTGGATCCGGAATATTTTATACCTACAACCATTCCAGAATCAGCCTTTGGACCAGTACCTTCTTTTTCAATTAAAACAAACACACTGTTGTTCACTTTAGTTGCCTTAATATTTTTTTCGGTCAGGTATTTTTCAATATCCTGAAGTTCGCGCCCTCTGAAATTATTGATCTCTGATGTGTAATCTGCAATAGCAATGTCACGTGCAGATTTACCATCCTTGTCCTTGAAGATATCAAGGATCTTGATGGTTACAGATTGCTTATCACCTTTTTTCATATAAGGTGGTACACCAAACTGAGGATTCTTTTGCAGGGTATCAAAAAACTGATAGCAGAGTGCGCTATCTCCAACATTCATTTTAGTTAAGAATTCGGAGAAGTCGTGGTACCTACCTGCACTATCAACCTGATCGTAGGCGGGCATAAAATCGTAAGAACTAACGATGGTAGAATCCTTGTAGGTGAGCTTGTACTGAAATTTTACGATGTCTCCATGCGCAAGTTTCTCTCCTTTGCTAGTGCCTTTGATGATTTTGTATTCAAGTCCTGATTTTGTTTTTTCAAAACCAATTTTGTTGCACGCATTCAGCAAAAGCAATGAGCAGGCAATTAGAAGCAGTGTTGTTTTTTTCATTGTTTGGTAGTTAAAGTGTAGTTGTATATTCTTGCAAGGCTTGTTTAAAAATTTCAATATTCTTTTCAAGGGAATCAAAGCTTCTGCCTCCTGACGCGTTGTAGTGGCCGCCACCATTAAAATATTTTCTTGCAAAGCTATTGCAATCAAAAGTCTCTTTGCTCCTAAATGACCACCTTCTTTCTTCGTCCCTGTCAATTAATAGGGCTGACATCTCAATTCCTTTGATTGATAGCGGAAAGTTAACCAACCCTTCAGTGTCTCCAGTCTTAATATGGAACTTCAAGATATCTTGTTTCGGAACTGCAATCAAAGCCGTGTTGAATTCGTAAAAGACCTCGAGGCAGTTACTCAACACATGACCAGTAAAGCGAAGTCGATTTTCTAGGAAGTTATCATATACGGCAGAATGTATTTTTGAATGGTCGATACCATACGACTGCAGTTCGGCAGCCATAAAATGCACGCTGGGAGTAGTGGATGCGAACCTAAATGAACCAGTATCCGACATTACACCAGCGTATAGACAGGCTGCAATCTCCTTATCAATCAGGTCTTTTCTTCCTGAGAGCAAAATAAAATCGTAGATCATTTCAGCTGTTGAGCTTTTGCTGATATCGCTTTGGCCGTAGTTGAAACATTCTGTTTGGGGTTCACGGTGATGGTCTATCAACACTTTTTGGCAAGACAAACCTTCAAGCACCTTCTCCATATTTCTTGTTCTGCCAAAATGGTTGAAATCTATACAAAACAACCATTTGCAGCTTGAAAGGTATTTTTCAGCCTGTGCCCTATCTCCGTCAAAATCTATTACTTCGTCACAGCCCGGCATCCACTTGAGGAAATCAGCCCAATTGGTTGGTGAAATGACTTTAACAGGATGACCAAGATGCTTTAAGAAATGAAAGAGTCCAAGTGCCGAGCCCATTGCATCAGGATCTGGTTTTTGATGCATGGTAATGACAATCGGTTCCGATGACTGCAAGGCGGTGAATATGGATGAGATTTCTTTCATTTGGACAGCAAATGTACGGTTAAAGCCAGAAAATGGATAATCCCTTTTTTTCTTGGGTTATGGCATGGCTTAGGTTAACTTCGCAGTTCTAAAAAATGAATTTATGAGCAACAAAACGTTTACAATGGTGAAGCCAGATGCTTTTGCAGCTGGAAATGCCGGTGCAATTCTCAAACATATTGAAAATGCGGGGTTTAAGATTAAAGCAATGAAGCTTATTAAGCTAACAGCTGAAAAAGCGGGTGAATTTTATGCCGTTCACAGTGAAAGACCCTTTTATGGTGAATTGGTGGCTTTTATGAGCAGTGGTCCAATTGTTGCAGCCATTCTGGAAAAAGACAATGCCGTTGAAGAATTCAGGAAACTTATTGGGGCAACCAATCCTGCCAATGCAGAAGAGGGAACCATTAGGAAGTTATATGCCAAAAGTATTGGCGAAAACGCTGTTCACGGAAGTGATAGCGACGAAAATGCTGCCATTGAAGGAAGTTTCTTCTTCTCTGCTTTTGAGAAGATCTAAGAATTCAGGGTCGATACCTTGCTGAAACTTGTCTGTTAAGCTGGTAAGTCTTTTTGGGTCCTAAGAATCAATAAAACAATCCGGAATATGAGTTTTTATCCTGAAAATGGATTGAATCCATATTTCGGATTTTTTATTCCAACTTTCCCTAATTCGACGTGTTATATTTGCAATTCAATAAGAGCGATGGCGTATCAATCCCTGGAACAGTGTTTGTTAGACCTTGAACAACACGGACAATTAATTAGAGTGAAAGAGGAGGTTGACCCCCATCTCGAAATGGCAACCATCCACCATCGGGTTTATGAAGCAGGTGGACCAGCCCTTTTATTCGAAAATGTCAAGGGTTCTAGATTCAGAACCGCTTCCAACATCTTTGGATCTCTAGAGAGAAGTCGTTTTATTTTTCGTGACACACTGGATCAAATGCAGAAACTGATCAAACTCAAGAATGATCCGATTGCAGCGCTAAAAAATCCTTTTCAACATCTTGGCGCCCTATTCGCTGGCACTAAAGCCTTCCCGCTTAAAAATCCAATCAATAAGCCCGTACTTTTTCAGGAAATTTCCATTCAAGATATTCCACAAATAAAACACTGGCCAAACGATGGAGGTGCCTTTGTTACCCTCCCACAAGTCTATACAGAGGATATTGATCATCCTGGAATAATGAACGCCAACCTGGGCATGTACCGTATTCAGCTTTCTGGCAATGACTATATCATGAATCAGGAGATTGGGTTACATTACCAATTGCACCGCGGTATTGGTGTTCACCAGACAAAAGCAAATAAAAAAGGCCTGCCTTTGAAAGTCAGCATCTTTGTAGGCGGTCCACCATCCCACAGCGTGGCTGCTGTAATGCCGCTGCCTGAAGGGTTAAGCGAAATGACCTTTGCAGGGGCTTTAGGTGGAAGAAGGTTTAGGTATGTCTATCGAGATGGGTTTGCCATTAGTACCGATGCAGATTTTGTAATCACTGGGGAAGTACTTCCTGAGCAAAACAAGCCAGAAGGTCCATTTGGCGATCATCTTGGTTATTATAGTTTAACGCACCCCTTTCCACTCATGCGCGTTCACAAGGTGTATGCCCGGAAAGATGCGATATGGCCTTTTACAGTTGTGGGCAGACCTCCTCAGGAAGATACCAGCTTCGGACAGCTCATCCATGAAATAACAGGTGCTGCAATTCCAAAAGAAATTCCTGGACTGAAAGAAGTTCATGCCGTTGATGCTGCCGGTGTTCACCCCTTATTGCTTGCCATCGGAAGCGAAAGGTACACACCCTATATGCCTACAAAGCAGCCTGCAGAACTGCTGACTATTGCTAATCATATTTTGGGAACTGGACAGCTTAGTTTGGCGAAGTTCTTGTTTATTACTGCAGACGATCATAACGCTATATTAACACATGATGAGTCGCAATTTTTACAATATATACTTGAACGATTGCATTTAGATCGAGATATCCATTTTTACACCCATACCACAATCGATACACTAGATTACTCTGGAACATCACTCAATTCAGGAAGTAAAGTTGTTTTTGCAGCATATGGAGATCCTATTAGGATATTGGACACAGAAATTCCTGAGGCGATTAAAAATCTTGAAGGCATCACCGATTGCCGTTTAATTTTCCCTGGTGTTGTTGCCATTCAAACAGTACCGTATACCGATAATAAACAGATCTCAAAGTCAATTGAATCATGGAACAATCAATTGTCTGATCGAATTGAAACCGTAACCGGCACTCCCCTATTGATCTTGTGTGATGATGCAGCCTTTACTGCAGCCAGCATAAGAAACTTTCTTTGGGTTAGCTTTACGAGGTGCAATCCATCCCACGATATTCATGGTATTCTGGAAACTGTTGTAGATAAACATTGGGGCTGCAAAGGACCAATTGTTATTGATTCGCGTGTTAAACCCCATCATGCTCCGTCAGTTGAACTAGACCCAGTTGTGCTGAAGAAAACCGATCGATTGTTTGAAAAAGGGGGAAGTTTATATGGTAAGCTTTAAAAGATGGGAACACCTATTTTAGTATTTCATTTACGTCATCATGTTCAGTGAATTACCTTTATAGCAACAACCTTTTAATAGAACAAAACAAATACCAATTTATATCCTGAATCTTGAACTGCCTATCATTTTAATCACACATTAATTGGTATTTTTTATTAATTTCATAAAGTAAAGCACTAATATAAAATAGTATGAAGCTTGTCATAAAACTGGTATTCTTTATTTCATCTTTTAGCGTGATCATGCTTAGTACATCATGCCGTAAAGAAAGCGACCCTCTAAAAATAGTTTACGGTCCGGCTGTGTCGATTGGCGATGGGGAAGTCCGTGCTTGGGTATCTGAGGATCCTTCTGGAAATCCTACAGCAGTTGGCATTAGTATATCCGAAGAAGCGCTCAACGATCTTCCTACAATCAATCAAGAATACATACTCACCTTTGACCCAAGTTCGGCCACCCATTTCTATAAATTTGTATCCTTAGATTGGAGTGCACATGGACATATTCCTAACAATGTGTATGATATCTCCCACTTTGATGTTCATTTTTTTAACATCGAACAATCAGAGCGCATGATGATTGGATCAAACGGAAGTGATGAGATTTCAGTTCCTCCTGCAGCACGATACATCCCTTCGTCATACGGGCTTTTAATAGGAGGAGCACCTACAATGGGAGCTCATTGGTTTGATCTTTTAGGAGATGAGTTTAATGGTAAAACATTTACAAAAACGTTTATTTGGGGTTCAAACAATGGACAAGTTGTTTTCTGGGAGCCGATGGTTACACATCATTATTTGATGACAAAACCTAATTCGGTAACAGCCTTGCGTCAGCCTGCAGCTTTCCAGCAAGACGGGTGGTATCCCCAATCGTATACAGTTGACTATTCATCTTCAACCAAAGAATATATTATTTCGCTAAGTGATTTGTCATTTCAAAAGGGACAATAAAGAAGTTGTTTATTTTTCATGGAGCACTTCTTTTGGATTCTGGATGCTCGGTTTTAAACCCATCATGCATCACCAGTTGAATTAAACCCAGTTGTGTTGAAAAAAGCATATTTATTTTTTAAACTGGTAGTAGCCTTCATGGTGTTCTTTAACCAATAAAATTTTTGGCATGATTATTTCTGATTTTATCTTGTCAGTTGACAAAAAAATAGCTCCTTCTTTTTCGTCATTATACCTTGAGGCACTCTGGTATGCGGGTATTGGTGATTGGGATAAATCACATGATCTTATTCAGGATGAACCCGGCAATGATGCTGCCCATCTTCACGCCTATCTTCATCGTGTTGAAGGCGATCAAGGAAATGCAGATTATTGGTATAGAAGAGCTGGTGAATTTACTCCCACTTGCGGGTTGAAAGAAGAATGGAAAACGCTTGTTGAAAAATTTATTTCATGAATTTTTAACTCCCTTTAACTTTATTCCATATCTATCATCCGCCCAATATGACATTCCGAGGGAAGCGAGCTTGCCTGCCGAAGGCAGGGGATCTAGAAGATGTGTTTAGTCGTTTAGCTGTTTAGTTGTTTAGGGTATAGAACTAAACCCTAAACCTCTCTCAAACTCCCCAACCTCTCTAAACCTTGTATTCCCTTTTACGCTCGCGCACAAAAAAGCCCTGGCTAACGCCAAGGCTAATTTGTTTGTCGGGAAGACAAGATTCGAACTTGCGACCCCTAACACCCCATGCTAGTGCGCTACCGGGCTGCGCCACTTCCCGAACTTTATTTTGCCGGTTAAAAAGAGCTAACTATTGCGACACTCCCGATCCATCGGGATGCGTACAAGGCTGCGCCACTTCCCGAACTTTATTTTGCCGGTTAAAAAGAGCTAACTATTGCGACACTCCCGATCCATCGGGATGCGTACAAGGCTGCGCCACTTCCCGAAATCTGTACAAAATTAAAGAATTTCATCCCTATTTTCACTCTTTAAGCTGTCAAATTACTCTACAAATCTATATCTTCGCGTAATTCATAGCATATGACTATCCTCGTCCGCAATGCCTGCATAAAGGATAAAAGCTCCACACACCACGATAAAGTTCGAGATATTTTAATCTCCGATGGTAAGATCGTTGATATTGCAGAGCAAATTAATACACCTGCCGATACCACTATTGAATCTAAGGGTTTACACCTTTCTCCCGGTTGGGTAGATATTTTTGTATCGGGTACTGATCCTGGATTCGAATTCAAAGATGACCTTGCTTCGATTGCTGCATCCGCTGCCGCAGGTGGTTATACCCATGTCTTCTTAACTCCCAATACAAATCCAGTAACCCACAACAAAACCGGTGTTCAATATATTACTGAAAGGAAAATTTCTCATCCGGTTCAGCTTCACCCGATTGGTGCAATAACTAAAAATACTGACGGGAAAGAACTGACAGAGATGTTTGACATGAGACAGCATGGAGCAATATCGTTTAGTGACGGACATCGAAGTGTTCAGTCTGCAGGCTTGCTCATCAAGGCCTTGCAATATGTTAAGGCCTTTGAAGGCATCATCATTCAGATACCAGATGATCAATCTGTTGCGCCACACGGACTCATGCACGAGGGAATAGTATCAACTCAGGTTGGCCTTCCTGGTAAGCCTGCACTTGCAGAAGAAATAATGGTTTCCAGGGATATTGAACTTCTTCGGTATACTGATTCATCTCTGCATATCACCGGTGTAACTCTAGCGACTAGTCTAGCGATGATTAGAAAGGCAAAACAAGATGGACTAAAATTGACTTGTTCAACAACCACACATCACCTCACCTTTACTGATGCCGATCTTCTTTCTAGCTACAATACAAACCTGAAAGTAAATCCGCCACTAAGAACTGAAGCAGACCGTCAGGCACTAATCAATGCTGTGAAAGACGGAACAATTGATTGCATAACCTCTCACCATACGCCTCAAAATATTGATGCCAAAGTTTGTGAGTTTGAATATGCTGGATATGGGATGCTTGGCCTAGAATCAACTTTTGGTGCGCTAGGGAATATAGGTCTAACAACAGACCAAATACTCCAGGTAATTTCTGTAAACCCAAGGAAAATATTCGGTATTCTTCCTTCTATTGAAATTGGTGCTGAAGTAGACATCACAATCTTTAATCCAGATACTAAACAAGTATTCACGGAACATGATATTAAGTCCCGCTCATCAAATACTCCCTTCCTCGGAATGGAGATTAAAGGGGAGATTATTGGCACCCTCCTTTCCACTCAAAAAAATATTAAGTAATCATGGAACAAAAATCAGTTAGTCATTTTTTAGCTGGAGGTATTTTGGCCTCATTGGTAATTCTCTATTCTGTAATACTGATTCTAACAGATCAACTCCAGAATCAGCAGCTTGCCTTGGTTACTTATGTTATAATCATTGGCTGTCTTGTTTATTTTATCCGGGAGTTTGGAAAATCAGTTGATTTTAATGCATCATTTGGCAAACTTTTTTCTTTCGGGTTTAAGGCAACTGCCTTTGCAACAATCCTCATGTTGGCATTTCAAGTTATTCTGAACCTGATTTTTCCTGAGCTAAAGGATCAAATGATTGAGGCTGCAAGGCAGAAAATGAGCGAAGACCCAAGAGTAACTGAAGATGCAATAGACATGTCTTCTGACTTTCTCTTAAAAACATATTGGCCATTGCTGATTGCAGGAACAATCTTTGGTTCTCTCGTAGTAGGCGCCATTGGTTCATTGATAGGTGCTGCAGTTACTAAAAAAAATCCCCAAACTCCCTTTCAACAGCAATAAATGAATATTTCCGTCATCATACCACTCAAAGACGAGGCAGAATCATTGCCTGAATTGTGTTCGTGGATCAAGAAAGTGATGGATTCCAACGGATTTTTATTTGAGGTCATTCTCATTGATGATGGTAGCCGTGACCGTTCATGGGATGTCATTACCACTATCCATAAAGATGACCATCGATTCCATGGTATAAAGTTCAAAAGAAATTACGGAAAAAGTGCAGCCTTGAACGTAGCCTTTCAGCAGGCTACTGGAGAAGTTGTTATCACAATGGATGCAGACCTTCAGGATAGTCCAGATGAGATTCCTGCTTTATACCATAAAGTGTTGGATGAGGGATATGACCTGGTAAGTGGCTGGAAGAAAAAGCGTTATGATAATGTGTTAACGAAAAATATTCCCTCGAAACTCTTTAATGCGGTTACAAGAAGGATGTCAGGTATTCAACTGAATGATTTCAATTGTGGATTGAAAGCATACCGCAATGAAGTCATTAAGCACGTTGAAGTATACGGTGAAATGCATCGTTATATTCCCGTTTTGGCAAAGTGGGCTGGATATGATCGAATTGGTGAAAAAGAAGTGGAGCACAGAGCCCGAAAATATGGCATATCAAAATTTGGATGGGAACGTTTTGTTAATGGTTTTCTTGATCTAACAACCATCATGTTTATTGGCAGGTTTGGTAAGAAACCAATGCAATTTTTTGGTTTATTAGGCACTCTTTCTTTTCTGATTGGGTTTGCTTTTATTGCCTATTTGGTTACTTCCAAATTAATTGATTTTAATTTCGCTATCACAACCAGACCGGCATTTTATATTTCTCTCACCATCATGATTATCGGAACTCAGCTATTTCTTGCTGGGTTTATTGGCGAATTGATTGCTAGAAACTCTAACGATAGGAATACCTACAATATTGAGGAAAGGGTTTAGTTGCTTATTCGCTCCCTTGGAGTTTTCTTAATGATCTCTTTTAGGAAACCTGTTCCATAGCCAATCATTTGTATCCATGCTGCTGCCATAGATAAGGTTGATACCCTGAAGCTCTTCGTTTTAACCCAACACTCAATTCCAATAGCAATAAAGTAACTGATGTATACAAATGATATCAGATTAAACATTGAACTGCTGAAGATTGAAATAAATGGGATTGAAAAAAAACCCAACGTGAACAAAAGCGGGAATAAGTGGACTAGCTTAATTGATCCTGGATGTGCCCTATTCACAATAATCCTGCTCTTACCAAAGATGAACACTTGTTTATAAAATTTTGCTAGTGATGTTCTTCTCTTATGATAAACATAGGCATCTGCTATCAACACTGATTTAAACCCTCCTTTTTTCATTCTAAAGCTAAGGTCGATATCCTCTCCAATTTTAGTGTAGTGAAACCCACCTAAACCGGTAAAGACCGTTTTTTTGATACCAAAATTAAAAGACCTTGGTTCAAACCAACTAACCTGTTTTTTGCCACCTCTGATGCCTCCAGTTGTAAGATATGAAGTCATGGTATGGCTTATGGCCTTTTGCAATGAGTTAAAATCTTTTGATGCCATATCTGGACCACCCCATGCATCAACATCATTTTTTAATAATGCTTGTTCAACCTTTATGAAATAATCATCAGGTATAATACAGTCGGAATCAAAGAATACGATATACGCTCCCCTAGCCAAGGAAACCCCAATATTTCTTGTATGACCTGGACCAGTATTGTGTTTGAAATGATAATGAATAGTTAGGCGCGTAGCATACCTGTCAACGATTTCTTTGCAATCCAATGTGGATCCATCCTCCAAGATAATCACCTCAAAATTCTTAAACAGTTGATTGCTGAGGCTGTTTAATAATTCCCCTACTTCATCAGGCCTGTTGTATACTGCAACAACAATGGAATATTTAGGTACTGAGTCGATCATCGCATGAAATTAACTAAACTATTGCTGTTAAATGTAAAACATACTTTAACTTGATTTATTAATAAAGCAATATTATTTTTGTTTTTTATCACCTAAACTTGGGTATTCATCATGCAATCTAGACAGTCGCTGCTCTTATCTATAGTTTTTTCAATCTTCTTGTTTTTTGTTGTTCCCGACTTGTCTGCTCAAATAACCAGTCAACAAAAGATTGAGCTTATCCAAAAAGAGGATAGCCTAGCACCACTGGCTAGATTGATTATTCAATCTGAAGATGCTTCTGTGAGATTTCGGTCGGACAGTCTCTTCACCAGAATACTTGTTAGGTCTCTCCGGATTCCCAATTCCTTCTACCATCCCTTTGATTCACTTGCTACAGTTTCTCGTCTATATAGCCCCGATAGCGCTTTCAGGA
>JBILBU010000029.1:0-31362 GCA_044353505.1 Chitinophagaceae bacterium
GGCATTTTGGTTTTGCATTACTCCTGCTTCCTACTGCAGCGGCAGATTATCTTGAGTATGAAAGGTTTGGACTAATAGATGCCATTGGAGAATTCATCAACAGTGGAAAACTCAAAGTGTTTTCTATTAATAGCATCAATGATGAAAGTTGGATGAACAAGGAAATGAATGGGGCATATCAGGCAATCCGACAGAACCAGTTCAATGAATACGTTACAACTGAAGTTCTTCCATTTATTAAAGAAAAAACATCTTCCGATACGCCTATTGTAATTTGTGGTGCTTCATTTGGAGCCCTTCACGCGATGAATATATTTTTAAAACGGCCCGAGTTATTTAGCGGGGTAGTTGCAATGAGTGGAGTGTATGACTTGATGGAATACACCAATGGCTATTATGATGATCAGGTCTATTTCAACTCTCCCATACATTATATCCAGAATTTAAATGACCCTGCCATCCTTGAAAAAATTCGCAAGGGCAATATTGTCATCGCCACAGGAGAAGGTGATTATGAAGATCCTGAAGCAAGCAGAAGATTTTCGGAGGTCTTGCATACTAAATCAATTCCGCACAGCCTTGAGGTGTGGGGAAAAGACATGAAACATGATTGGCCAACCTGGAGAAAAATGCTTCCTTATTTTATTGAGCACAGATTGTAGGGCGACATGAGAAAATAAGCCTAATACGCTACCTTTGAAAGATGGATAAAAGGCTGTTTTTGGTGGATGCTTTCGCACTAATCTTTCGTGCATACTACGCCCTCATTAGAAGTCCGAGAATTACAAGCAAAGGGAAAAATACAAATGCCCAATTTGGTTTTACGATTGCCCTAATTGATCTGCTCAATAAACAGAAGCCAAGCCATATGGCAGTCTGCTTCGATACGGCAGCCCCAACAGAAAGACACACTGACTTTGCCGATTATAAAGCAAATAGGCAGGAAGCGCCGGAAGATCTAATTGCAGCAATCCCAGATATTAAAAAGATTATTGAAGGAATGAACATCCCAATCATTGAAACAGACGGCTTCGAGGCCGATGATGTGATTGGTACACTCGCGAAGCAAGCAGAGAAAGTAGGATATCAGGTGTATATGGTAACCCCTGATAAAGATTATGGCCAACTTGTATCGGAGAATATTAAAATTTTTAAACCCCCATATCAGGGTGGCGAATTTGAAATCATTGGCCCAAAAGAGGTTTGTGAAAAGTGGAATATCAAAGAAGTCTCCCAGGTGATTGATATTTTAGCAATGATGGGTGATGCAGTGGATAATATTCCAGGCATCCCAGGCGTTGGAGAAAAAACCGCGGCAAAGCTCTTGGCAGAATATGGTACAGTTGAAAATGTATTAGACAATGCAGATGAGATCAAAGGATCAATTGGCGAAAAAGTTAGGAAAGGAAAAGACCTTGCCATGATGAGCAAAAAACTTGCTACGATCATCACAACCGTACCGGTTGAATTTCATGAAGGCAACTATAAAATAAAAGATCCCAATAAGGAGGCGCTGATGGACATATTCAGCGAACTTGAATTCAGGGCCATCGGCAAAAGAATACTGGGAGAGGATATTCCTATAGCAGCGACAGCTGAAAAACAAGGCACTACCGTTCAAGGCGACTTATTCGGAGGAAGTACAACGGTGTCTACAACAAATAATAACGATGAGCCACAGGAAGAATCTGTTGTACAAATTACTGCAGACAAAAACATAAACAACACTCCCCACAATTATACCTTGGTAAGTAGTGATCAAGAAATTGATGCGCTGATTAAAGCACTTGAAAAAGAAAAAGAAATTTGCTTCGATACTGAAACAACAGGCCTCGATGCAAATCAGGCAGATATTGTTGGGATGAGCTTTTCAATAAAAACAGGAACTGGCTTCTATGTGCCTTGTCCAGATGAAAGAACAAAAACAAAAATATTCCTTGAGCAATTCAACAAACTCTTTAACGATTCTTCAAAGACTTGGATTGGACAAAATATTAAATACGACTTGCTGATTCTAAAAAATCATGGTATACAATTGGCTGGAAACATCTTCGATACGATGCTTGCTCATTATGTAATAGAGCCAGAAGGAAAAAGAAGTATGGACTTGCTAAGCGCTAAATACCTGGGATACGAGCCCGTACATATCGAAGAATTGATTGGAAAAAAGGGCAAGAATCAGGGCAACATGCGGGATGTGGAAATAGAGAAGATAAAAGAATACGCGAGCGAAGACGCAGACATTACACTACAACTGAAACAGGTTTTTGAAGTCCAACTGAAAGAGAAGGATGTAGAAAAGGTGTTTTATGAAGTGGAAAACCCTTTGGTGAAAGTGCTTACAGACATGGAATACGAAGGGGTGCGTGTAGATGTTGGCTTTCTGAATGAATACTCAAAAGAGCTCGAACGTGAAGCTAAAATAGCAGAGGAAGCTGTATACAAAACAGCTGGAGTCCGCTTTAATCTTGCCTCACCAAAACAACTTGGGGAGGTCTTGTTTGAAAAACTAAAACTTGACCCCAAGGCAAAAAAGACAAAAACAGGACAATATGCAACAGGGGAAGATGTACTACAAAAACTAGCATTTCAATTTCCAATTGTTTCTGATATCTTGGCGTTTCGTCAGCTTACAAAATTGAAATCAACCTATGTTGATGCCTTGCCCCAATTGATCAATCCAAATACTGGAAGGGTTCACACAAACTACGGGCAGGCCATAGCAGTAACCGGGCGCCTTTCAAGCAACAACCCAAACCTTCAAAATATTCCAGTTAGAAGTGATCGGGGCAAAGAAATAAGAAAGGCTTTTACTGCAAGAGACAAAGACCATGTGTTGATTTCAGCAGACTACTCTCAAATTGAATTGCGCATTGTTGCAGCGATCAGTGGCGATAAAAATATGTGTGAGGCATTCAGGCTTGGAAAAGATATACATACTGCAACAGCCGCAAAAGTCTATGGCATTGCAGAAGAAGAGGTAACGAAAGAAATGAGGTATAAGGCCAAAAGCGTAAACTTCGGTATCATCTATGGTCAGGGTGCATTTGGATTAGCAGATAATTTAGGCATCAGCAGAACAGAGGCAAAGACCATCATTGACAATTACAAAAAAGAATTCTCGGGCATCACAACATATATGGAGTCAACCATCAACTTTGCCAAAGAGAAAGGATATGTTGAAACCTTGATGGGAAGAAAAAGATGGTTGCGAGACATCAATTCATCAAATTTTACTGTTCGCGGATTTGCTGAGCGCAATGCAATCAACTCTCCAATTCAGGGAACTGCAGCTGATATGATCAAGCTGGCAATGATTAAAGTACATGATGCAATAAAGAAAAACGGCTATAAAAGTAAAATGATCCTTCAGGTACACGATGAATTGATATTTGATGCACTAAGAACTGAAGCAGAAGCGCTGAAACTGTGCATCCTTGAAAATATGGAATCCGCACTTCCACTTCCCAACAATGTTCCTGTGATTGCAGAGGCCGGAATTGGTGACAATTGGCTCGAGGCACATTAAAAATAATTTATGATTACTAGGTTCTTTATACTGCTCTTCAAACTCAATGGCTGGAAAATTGTCGGCACGGTTCCTCCTGAAATAAAAAAGGCGGTCGTCATCGCAGCGCCACATACATCCAACTGGGACTTTGTATATGCAATGGCCATATTCAGGCTACTCAAATTAAATGTTCGATACCTCATCAAAAAAGAGCTGTTTCGTTTCCCCCTCAGCATCTTGCTCAACAATACAGGCGGGATACCCGTGGAAAGAAGCAAAAAACAGTCACTGACCGATCAGATTATCCAAAAATTTAATGAGGCAGACAATCTACTGATTACCGTTCCTGCAGAGGGAACCAGAAAGCGCGTCGAGAAGTGGAAGAGCGGTTTCTACTACGCAGCACTGGGAGCCAACGTGCCAATACTCCCTGGTTACTTAGATTTTAAAAAGAAAGAAGGTGGATTTGGTGCCCCGATTTATCTAACCGGAAATAAAACAGACGACTTGGCAAGAATAAAGGCTTTCTATGAGGGGATGACCGCCAAGTACCCAGAGCAATTTAACTTAACCGCCATACGCATTGATTGAACCAAGTGTTATGTAAATTGTTATTCTATATGTTGCCTGAAAAATATATTAAAATAATTACATTAGTCGGCGGACGCTATTTCATCACTGCTGGAATTGCGTTTGTGATTTTCTATTTATTGTTGAACAGGGTTCTTGCTAGTAAAAAAATTCAACAACGATATCCCAAAACATCGGATTACTTCAGAGAAATAGGATATTCAACACTTACCATTTTGATCTTTGGTTTGGTACCAATGATTTTTGTTCAAAATGAATCCATTTCAAAACACACCACCCTATATAAGAACATCAACGAAATGGGATGGCTCTATTTCTGGTCAGCCTTCCCCATCATGATTATTATGCATGATACCTATTTCTACTGGATGCACAGGTTAATGCACCACAAAAAACTTTTCAAGCTCTTCCACCTTGTCCATCATCAATCAACCAACCCATCTCCTTGGACTGCTTATGCTTTCCATCCATTAGAAGCAATCGTTGAAGCAGGAATTTTTATTGTCTTTCTTTTCACCATACCAATGCATAAATTACATTTTTTTGCATTCTTCATGTTCATGATTATCTATAATGTGTATGGTCATATTGGCTGGGAGTTGTACCCAAAGAATTTCAACAAAACAAGAATAGGAAAGTGGGTCAATACCTCAGTTGCACACAATCAACACCACCAATATTTTAAAGGAAATTATAGCTTGTACTTTTTGTTTTGGGACAGGGTGATGGGTACGCTAAGAGATGACTATGATACACAATACGAAAAGATAAAAACACAATGAGGCCTAAAGTCATTTACTGCTACGATGCTTATTGTGGATGGTGTTATGGTTTTAGTCCGGTCATCAAAGCACTTTATTTAAAATACCAAGATTCATTCGACTTTGAAACATTGTCTGGCGGGATGATTCCCAAGGAAAGCACCAAGCCCATCTCAAGCATCGCCGAATATATCCGTGGTGCCTACAAATCAGTTGAAAATATGACTGGTGTAACATTTGGTCAGGATTACTTATGGCATATTGTCAATCCTGAGCAAAGCGATTGGTACCCAAATTCAGAAATGGCTGCCATTGCAATGGCCATATTCAGGGAAATAATGCCAGAACGCACTATTGAGTTTGCCGCTGGATTGCAAGAAGCCCTATACAAGGAAGGCCGTGATCTTACTGACAAGGAAGCATATAGGCATCTGATCTCAACCTTTGGCGTTGATCCTGAAACTTTTTTAAGCAGCCTGTCTGACGATGCCTACAAAGAAAAGGCTTACTATGATTTCTCGCTGATCAAGCAACTCAATGTAACCGGCTTCCCAACCGTTTTTCTTCAAATGGATGAATCTAAACTGTATATGATTGCCCGGGGGTACAGCGACCTTGACTCCGTTGAGTTGCGCATCAATAAGATTCTGGCTGAAAATAATGTTAAGTAAAATGGTCGTAACTTGCGACCACTAAAAAGTGCACATGGAATACAACAAACTCATTTCAGTAACAGGATTTTCAGGACTATTTGAACTCATTACAAGCAAAACAGATGGTGCCATCGTGAGGTCTCTTGAAGACAACAGCACCAAGTTCGTATCAAGCAGGATTCATCAATTCTCACACCTTGAATCAATAGAAGTATACACAACGGATGAAAATATAAACTTGGCAGATCTTTTCAAAAAGATGGACGCAAGCGAGACCGCAATCCCTTCAGAAAAAGACAATAAAGCTGTTCTTGGGTATTTTAAAACAATAACCCCTGAGCTTGATTTTGAAAGAGTATATACCAGCGATATGAAAAAAATGGTGCGCTGGTTCAATGTTATCAAGAAGCATAATATTGAAATTAAACTCACTGAATCAACAGAAGAGGAAGAAACAGAAAATTGATCTGATTCAATTTACAAACCATGAGCATGCAACACAGTGCAAATATTCAGAAACTGAAACACAGTTTTCTGCCAGCGCATTTCAGCTTGATCGATTGGTCAACGATTGAACCTTATTTTATCCAACTTAAAGATAGGCAGATCAATGCTGCAAAGGATCTTGAGCAGTGGCTTAAGGACATGAGTGAGGTTGAAGCGTTTATCAGTGAAGACGCATGCTGGAGACAAGTGCGAATGACCTGTGACACCGAAAACAAGGAGCTTGAGGAAGCCTTCAACTTCTTCTTTATGGAGATTCAACCAAAGATCCAACCCTACGCCGATATCTTAAATAGGAAATTGGTGGATTGCCCCTTTACAAAAGAGCTAGACCAAAAAAAATATTTTACCTACCTAAGGTCTGTAAAGAAAAGTATTGATCTCTTCAGGGAAGAAAACATCCCCTTGCAAGCTGAAGTAAGCGTTTTACAACAGCAATACGGAAGCATAGCAGGAAAGATGACCATCGAACAGGATGACCAGGAATATACGCTGCAACAAGCAGGAAAATTTCTAGAGAACGAAGACCGAGATATTCGTGAAACCGTATACAAAAAGATTGCAGAAAGAAGGTTAATGGATAAAGACTCTTTAAATGATCTTTTTACAACACTAATTGAAAAGCGACACCAGATAGCCTTAAACGCTGATTTCAAGAATTATCGGGATTATAAATTTATTGAAATGGGGAGGTTCGACTATACCCCTGAATCCTGTTTTCAGTTTCACGAAGCCGTAAAAAAAGAGGTGTTGCCATTGGTAGACCATATCTATACCAAACAAAAAGAAAGGCTTGGTTTGGATACCCTAAGGCCATGGGATACAGAAGCAGAGCCTAAAGGCATAAGCCCACTTAGGCCTTTTACTGATGGCAAGGATCTCTTGAAAAAAACCATCGCCTGCCTCGATAACCTAAATCCATTTTTTGGCGACTGCCTTAAAAAAATGGAAGAGCTCAATCATCTTGATCTTGACAGCCGCATAGGCAAAGCCCCTGGTGGTTACAATATGCCTTTGGCAGAAAGCGGAGCTCCATTCATATTCATGAATGCTGCCTCTCAAATGTCAGATCTTACCACCATGGTACATGAAGGCGGACACGCTATTCACTCATTTTTATCCCACGAACTGGAACTTACCGGCTTCAAAGAATATCCAACTGAAATGGCTGAAGTAGCAAGCATGTCCATGGAATTATTTACCATGGACCATTGGGATGTATTCTTCGACAACGAAGAAGAAATGAAAAGGGCAAAACGTCATCAGCTTGAACGCGTAATTACAATTTTCCCCTGGATTGCCACTATCGATAAATTCCAGCATTGGATTTACGAGAACCCTTCACACACGCTTGAGGAAAGAAAAGAAAACTGGCTCAGCATATTGAATGACTATTCAACCAAATCAATTGATTTCAGTGGGCTTGAGCCCTATAGGTCTTACAATTGGCAAAGACAGCTTCACCTTTTTGAAGTACCATTCTATTATATTGAATATGGTATTGCCCAGCTTGGTGCAATTGGGATGTGGAAACAATATCGAGAAAACCCAGAGCAGGCTTTGAAAAATTATATGCATGGCCTTAGTCTCGGGGGAACACAAACATTACCAGAACTGTATGCATCTGCAGGAATCGATTTTGATTTCTCGCCAAGTAAAATCAGCGAATTAATGCTATTTGTCAAAAAAGAATTGGATTTACTCTGAGCTACCACTATTAGGGTATGGTAGTTATTAGACCATCGCTATATCAAAGAATATATTTGTGGTGCTACTAATCAGAGCCTTAACGAATGCCCCGGTGTTTTTACATTGGGGCTTATTTATTTTCGACACGACTTACAAATTCCTGTAACCACCATATTGATCTCATTAATGCTATACCCAGTGGGAAGCTTGACAGGGGGAATGCTTACGTCATCAAGACATAAGGTTTTTTCACAGGTGTCGCAACGAAAATGAACATGGTTGTCATGGTGGTGGCCCGTTGTTATGCAGCTATCACTGCACAAGGCATACTTTATGCTGTTGTCAGTCGTAGGTATATTGTGGATCAGGCCCTTTTCAAGAAATGTCTGTAGTGTTCTATAAATAGTTACTCTGTCATACTGATCCGAACACTTCGTTTCAATATCCTGATGGGCAAGTGCACTTTGAGAAGAAAGAAAAATATCCAAAATTTTTTTTCTGCTGGAGGTAACACTTAGGGCGCTATCCTTTAATATAGTATCACTTTGCTTCATGCTGCTATTCATTGATTAATTCTTGGATATCCTTTGTTAGCTGTTCAACCTCATCTTTCTTAATCCCATCATACACACCACGAACCCGGCCCATCCTGTCAACCAGAGAGAAAAACTGGGTATGTAAAAACTGTTCATCAATATTTTTGGTGCTATTCTTGGGATCATCTAACAGATAACTCTCTCTGGCAGTTTTATACAACGCGTCTTTACTGCCTGTAAGAAACCACCAATTCTGAGCTTGTGCTCCAAATGTTTCAGCATATCTAGACAGTACCGATATTGAGTCGGTCTCTGGATTGACAGTATGAGACAAAATAAGAAAACTAGAATCCGATTTGAACTGATCATAAATCAGTTTCATATTCTTATTCATCTTTGGGCATATTCCTTTACAGGTAGTAAAAAAATATTCAACAACATAAACCCTTTCCTTAATATCAGCCTGACTCACCATGGTGCTATCCTGACGCATAAAAGAGAAAGGCTGCACTGAATTCAATATAGGCAACCTAACTTTTGCGAAATCAGTTGTATAGACCATCACTGCATAAAAACAGCCAAATAGCCCCGCAAAAAAAAGTATATAAAAAAGTGATTTTTTTCTCATAAAGTGAATTAATACAAAAGTACGCCGGTCTGCCATATTAAAAGGCAAAGTTGGAATGCAACTTTGTTGCAAAATACTTAAATTTGTTGTCCCATGTTTAAAATCAATTACGACGCATTAGGAATTGCAGCTTCGGTAGCTTGTGCAATACATTGCGCAATTCTGCCAATCCTACTGACCAGCCTGCCCATACTTGGCGTCAACATCATCAACAATATTTGGTTTGAAATAGGCATGATCTTGCTAGCCACTGCAATTGGGATATACTCCTTGCGTCATGGCTTCAAAAAACATCACCACAATATCTTCCCCATTGCTCTATTTATTGGGGGTATAGGGATGCTTATCCTTAAACAGATTTTTCATGCCCATCAACTTATTTTTTTAATCCCCGCTCTTGTCTTAATCATCTCAGCGCATTTTAAGAACTTCCAACTTTGCAGAAAGGCCAACAGCTGTCAATCTTCTGATTGTATTCATTAAAAATATATATTTAAGACGATTAGCATTTCAAAACAAGAAATTGTAATTTGAATTTTTAATTCCAATTAATATGACCTCAAGGAGACAATTTATTAATCAACTCGCATGGATAACTGCAGCTTCTTCAATAGGCACTCATTCATTTGCTTCATCTGCCCATAATGATAAAAAGATTGGGGTACAACTATACACCGTTCGTGATAACATGTCGCTAGACCCTAAAGGCACCCTAGAAAAAGTTGCAGGTATTGGATTCAAAGAAGTTGAAAGCTATGGTTATAACGGCAAATATTTTGGAATGTCGCCAGCTGAATATAAAAAGGTATTAAAAGGATTGGGGTTAAAATCTCCTTCAGGGCATTACCTCTATGGTGATTTTGGAAATAGGAATACGCCAGGTACAATCATACATGGGTGGGAAAAAGCCATAGATGATGCAAAAGAAGTTGGACAAGATTATATGGTCATCGCTTATCTGATGGACGAAGAAAGAAACTCAATCGACGCATATAAAAAAATTGCTGAAGGACTTAGCAAGGCAGGTGAACTTTGCAAAAAATCTGGTATTCAATTATGCTATCATAATCATGCTTTTGAATTTCAGTCCCTAGAAGGTGAAATTCCTTTCGATGTGATGATGAAATATGCTGACCCCGCAGCACTTCAAATAGAGCTGGACCTATACTGGGCAGTTAAAGCGGGCAAAAACCCCATCGCTTTATTTGAACAATATAAACATAGAATTTCATTGTGGCATGTCAAGGATATGGACAAGACTCCAAATAAACATTTTTCAGAAGTAGGTTCCGGGATCATTAATTTTAATGAGATCTTCGAAAATGCAAATCTGTCTGGAATGAAACATTTTTTCATAGAACAAGATGAGTGCACCAAACCAGCACTGGAAAGTATAGCACAAAGTTTCGGATACGTAAAATCAACCCTGCTTAAACACCTTTAAGTACATGAAAGCTTTCAACATCTTATTCGGACTAGTTTTTTTTATGTTCGCAATTTTGCAGTATAATGATCTTGATCCCTATCTATGGATTCCGATTTATGCACTAGCAAGTGCCATCTGCATTTTAAATTCAAGAGGAAAATACAGTTTTAAATTAGACTTAGCGATAGCCGCTTTCTGCGTTGTATACGCAGCATTTCTATTTGTTAATTCAGATGGGGTTTTTTCCTGGATTAACGAACACGAAAAAGAAAATCTTGTACAAAGTATGAAAGCAAGCAAACCCTGGATTGAGCAAACAAGGGAGTTTGGTGGACTAATGATTATTCTACTTGTTGTTATCGTAAACATTGTTTTACATAAAAAATCCGGAGCCAATAAGCCCCGGATTTAATTGTTTGCAATCTGATTGCAGAAATTTATTTTTCTGATGTAAACCTTATCGACCTCAGCCCAAGATCTTGGTTTTCCTGCTTATTCGCTTTAGTAATTTTCATCACCAACGTAAATGGCTGAGACGGAATATTAGTCAACTTCACCTTGGCCTTATTTGTTGTTAGGTCGGTATCAGCACCAAGCTTCACCTCGCCCAATTTCACACCATTGCTTTCATGTGCATGCCAGCTTATGATATAACCATATTTTGGGGCAGACTTCATCAAATACTCAAGCTCAAGTGAAGTGACATGCTTCAAATTGATATTATTAAAACTCAAAAAACCCGATTCGTCAGATAGCTTTGCAATTTTGTTGTCGCCATCTTCTACCATAGCAATATGCTCAAGACCGCTATTGGATTGAACTTCAAGCAATGGGCTTTTGAGCGTTAAGAAACCAACTCCACTTTGCGGCCTGATTCCATTTCCACCTTTATCCGTATAGCTTGCAGTTATTTGCATAATGTTTTTTTCCTGCACATCTTTTTCTGAAGGGGTGATGGTGCCTTTTGATGGCAATGTCAATCCCGCTTTTTTATTGATCCCCAAGACCCAGTCCACAATCATTTCAGCATCAGACCCTTTTAAATTCGGATGGGCTGGCATTGCCACTTCACCCCAAACACCACTTCCTCCTTTGATAATCTTATTGACGAGGTAGGCTTTTGCTTTTGGGTCATTTTCATATTTTGCTGAAACCGCCTTATAAGCTGGTCCAACAGATTTTACTTCCTCTTTATGGCAGGCCTTACAATCCAATGTAGCAGCAAGGTTTTTTCCTTCCATTGCAGAAGTGATTACTTGGTGGCCAACAACCTGTGCTTTATCGGGCCCACTCATATAATCTACTTTCACAAAAATTGATTTGTTATCGATACCTCCTTTTTCTGTTGATCCATCTTCCTTATCCTGAATATTCACGGAATAGGGAATGGGTATACCCGAGAAAAAATACTGCGCGTTTTCATCTGACTTTACAGAAACAACAGGCTCTTCATTTCCAGCATACACTTTAAACACTTGGCTTTTGGTCACACCACCTTTATTGTCTTTCGCCTCGACATAAATATTATAAGGGCCCGGTTGTGTAAATGTATAATTGGCTATTGGTGATGAGCTTGGCTTGAGCACCACATTACCAAAATGCCATGTATATGTGATGGGGTCTTTATCGGCATCGGCCGTACCTTCTGCGCTTGCCTTTACAACAAATGGCAATGACCCTGTTTTCTTATTAATACTAATTTTTGTTTTGGGTGGTCTGTTCCCGCCGTTATAATCAATTCTCGATAAAGTTGCATCTGGGTTTGCAGTAAACCATCCTGATCCATATTCCAATATATATAACCTGCCATCTGGACCTATTTCGATATCCATTGGACTTGCTAAAGGACTTGAGCGCATGAACGGTTCCATTTTTTCATAGTTGCCCTCCTTATCCATAGAAACCATATTTATCCATCCCCTAATCCACTCATAAAAAACGAGTTTCCCATTATAGTAATCAGGAAAACGAGTCTCCTTAGGATAAAATTCAGAATAATATACTGGTCCGGCCATTGCTGTTCTGCCTCCTGTACCTACCTCAGGGAATTCTTTTGATTGGCCATAACTATAATATATGAATGCGGGACTTACTGGTGGGAGTTCAACTAGGCCTGTATTATTTTTGGAATTATTGATCGGTTTTTCAGGATTGAAAAATTCTCCGATTTCACCAGTTTCATAATCAAACTGACGATAAGGATAGTTATTCCCAATAAACATTGGGTATCCAAAATTTCCTGCCTTGCGTGCTTGGTTTAATTCATCATACCCTCTTGATCCTCTGGACGGACTATCATCACTGGCATCCGGACCAACATCTCCCCAGTAAAGAAATCCTGTTTTTTTATCAACTGATATCCTATATGGATTTCTTGTGCCCATTGTATAAATCTCAGGGCGTGTCTTTGGTGTTCCAGGTTTAAATAGGTTTCCATCAGGTATGGAATAGCTTGCGTCGGGATTTACCTTGATGCGAATTACTTTTCCACGAAGGTCATTGGTATTGGCAGGACCTCTTCGTCCGTCATATGGCTCAAAGCCTTCGCGATTATCCAATGTTCCATACCCATTAAGGGTATATGTTGAATTTGCTTGATCAAATGGTGTTGAATTATCACCAGAAGAAATATACAAATTACCATCGGGCCCGAATGTAAGCGACCCACCTGTATGACAACAAATTTCTCTTGTTGTTCCAATGTCAATAATTTTCTTTTCGCTTGCAAGATCTAGCTTGCCATCTTTAAATACAAAACGTGAAACCCTATTTGCAGCAGTGTCCTGTGTAGCGTAGAACATATATATAAAATTGTTCGACGCAAATTTTGGATCTGCAGTGATCCCTATCAACCCTTCTTCTGCATTCGAACCGGTTGTAGCTGATTTAAAATAAACGTTCAACTTTGCAACCTGCTTTACTTTTTTTGTGGTGTTGCTGTATTGTAAAACTTCCCCTTTTCGTTGACTAATCAATATATCAAAATTAGGGAGGATAGCTATTTCGGTGGGCTCATCAAAAACACCACCCGCCAATACATTTTTAGTAAACCTGTCTTCGTCTGGCACAAGAAGCGAGGTTGCCTTCGAATAGTCAAGTGTAACATTATCGCCAATAGCATATTTAAGTCCGCCTAAAAGATGCTTAACATACAGTGGTTCTGAAAAAGTTTCGTCAGTATGTCCGAATTCAGAATAGAACGCCCTACCGCCATCAAAATCATGATACCATGCCATCGGGTGGCTAGCACCATTGTCGCCTCCAGTATATGAAGTTTCATCAATACTAATCAGAATATTTACTTCACTGCCTGGCGCTTTTACGAAGTTATACCACTCATCTGTTCGTTCCCATACGTCAGGAAGATGTGATGTACTGGGATGTGTTTTGTCAAGCACTTTTAATTTTGCCAACTGGTTATGTGGATGACCTTTAAAATAAGCACCCGCCAGTTTGCCGTACCAAGGCCATTTGTATTCACAATCAGATGCAGCATGAATACCAACATAACCACCACCGGCTTGGATATATCTCTCAAAAGCAGCTTGTTGAATATGATTCAAGACATCTCCTGTTGCATTGAGAAACACAACTGCATTGTATCCCTTTAGGTTTTCTTCATTAAACTGAGACGCATCTTCAGTGGTATCAACCGAAAAACCATTCTCTTTTCCCATTTGCATGATTGCCAACTTGCCAGCCCCAATTGATGAATGCCTAAAGCCGGCTGTCTTGGAAAAAACCAACACACGGGATTGCGCATTGACACTGATTAAGAAAGAAAAATATAGAAGAGAAAAGAGAAATGATTTTTTCATGCTGTTTTATTGTTGCAATGCCTGATGCTATGGAGGCTCGGCTAGAGTTCTTTTATTTTTATATTTCTATACCACACTTTATCGCCGTGGTCTTGAAGCGAAATGCGGCCCTTCTTATATTTTGCAAATCCAGGCATATCCCTAAATTTACTTCCTGCTACCATTTTATCCCAGTTGTCGTCCCAAACAATCGTACTAACAACATTTTCTCCATTTAGGTATAGTTTTAGTTCGCCCTTGTTAAGTATAACTTCAGCATGATTCCATTCGCCGACGGGTTTAACGGTTTCTCTTGAACAAGCAATAAGGTCGTAAAGATCTCCTGCACGGTGTTTTTTTATTTTACCATCACCATGCTTATCATTATCCAAGACCTGCATTTCCATACCGGTGTGATATGTATGCTCATATTGCTCATCTTCCTTTACACCAAAGATGATGCCGCTATTTCCACCTTCTGAAATTTTCCACTCAAGGCTCAGGTGAAAATTCTCGTATTCCTTGTCGGTTACAATATCTCCGCCAGTTCTTGGTGCAGACGGCTTGGCTTTGATGGGAACAAATACAAGCATCCCATCTTCAACCTGCCATGAAGATCCATCGCCTTCATTTCTATAGATATGCCATCCCTTTTTAGTCTTTCCGTCAAACAATTTCTTCCAACCTTTTCCAGATGGTTGGTTTGTTGCTGAAGGTTGTTGATTGATTAATCCAGCAGACATTAAAAAGGCAGCAACGATAACGGTAATAATGGTTTTCATGTAATTATTTTTTCATTGATAAAATATACTCAACCATTGCTGATGCATCTTCCACGCTTAGATTTGGATGACCAGCCATTGGAATTTCGCCCCAGTTGCCTTGACCACCTTTGAGAATTTTTTCAGCAAGCATTTTTATATTCTTGTCATTGTTCTCATATTTCTTTGCAACATCTTGATAAGCAGGGCCTATTAATTTTGTATCATCCTTGTGGCAAGTGCGGCAGTCTGATCCCTCAATCAATGCTTTTCCATCTTTTTTAGCCACAACAGGAGCTTCCTCTGCTGGAGGCGCTGTTTCTTCAGTTGCAGCATTGCTGATTGGTTTTTTTTCAGTTGCTTCTTCATTCCCTCCACCACAGGCAACCATTCCTGCTGCGATCATCATTGTGAACAGTACTTTTTTCATGTTTGTTTTTTTATTGTTTATCGTTTTGATTTTTTAAATACCCAGTATTTTTTTATTGAACTCTTCATCGCTTCCTGTACCAGCAAAATCATCAAACGCTTTTTCAGTTACACGGATGATATGATCCTTAATTACAATAGCTCCTTCTCGAGCGCCATCTTCAGGATGTTTGATTGCACATTCCCATTCCATAACGGCCCAGCCACTGTAGTCATAAGCAGTTAGCTTACTGAAAATAGAAGAAAAGTCAACCTGCCCATCTCCCAAAGAACGGAAGCGCCCAGCACGGTTAATCCAACTTTGGTAGCCGCCGTAAACGCCCTGCTTACCTGATGGATTAAATTCAGCATCTTTTACATGAAACATTTTTATGCGCTCATGATAATGATCGATATAACTTAGATAATCCAGACACTGAAGTACAAAGTGGCTTGGATCATAAAGCAAACAAGCCCTTTTGTGGTTATTTGTTTTCTCCAAGAACATTTCATAGCTAATGCCATCATGAAGATCTTCTCCAGGATGAACTTCATAACACAGATCAACTCCATGCTCATCAAATACATTCAGAATGGGAGTCCACCTTTTTGCTAGCTCAGTAAATCCGGTTTCAACAAGACCCGCTGGCCTTTGTGGCCATGGATATACGGTATGCCACAACAAAGAGCCACTGAAAGTAGCATGTGCATTCAATCCCAAATTCGCGGAAGCTTTGGCAGCATATTTAAGCTGTTGAACAGCCCACTCGGTGCGCGCTTTTGCATTTCCCCTGACATGTTCTGGTGCAAAGCCATCAAATAGTTCATCATACGCTGGATGAGAGGCTACCAGCTGACCTTGCAAGTGAGTAGAGAGTTCTGTTATTTGTAATCCGGCTGATTCAACAATTCCCTTGATCTCATCTGCATAGGTTTTGCTTTCAGCGGCTTTCTGCAAATCGATACAGCGGCTATCCCAAGTTGGAATCTGCACCCCTACAAAACCCAATGAAGCAGCCCATTTGCAAATCGATGAGAGCTCATTGAATGGCGCTTTGTCTCCCATGAATTGGGCAAGAAAAATACCCGGTCCTTTTATTGTTTTCATTCGATGAGTTTTAGTGTGTTATACATTGTGAGGGGTCCACTTCTGCTCAGATTGTGCAGAAAGTACCACGTTATCGATGAAGGCCATTCCTCTGATACCATCCTCAACACCAGGGAAATCAAGCATTTCTGGAGTTGCTGTAGTGCCGTCCAAGCGTGCTGAAAGGGTAAGAGAAAAGTTTCTGTAGATGTTGGCAAACGCTTCAAGATATCCTTCTGGATGCCCGCCGGGTGTTCTTGAATTGTGAACTGCGAAAGAAGAAAGCCTGTCGGCATAGTTGCCGCCCGCCCTAAAGATCTGGGTAGGCTGATCTAGCCACTTGATAAGCATTGTATTAGGCTCGTGCTGTGCCCATTCAAGTCCCCCCTTCTCGCCGTAGACCCTGATTTTTATTCCATTTTCCTCACCTGCAGCCACCTGTGAAGCCATCAGAACACCTGCTGCTCCATTATCAAATTTCAACAACACATTTCCGTCATCATCCAACATTCTTCCTTCTACCATTATATTAAGATCGGCACAAAGATGGGTGATCTTAAGTCCGGTGATATATTCAGCCAAATGCGCAGAATGTGTACCAATATCGCCCATACAACCGCTCTTGCCGCTGCGCTTGGGATCTGTTCTCCAGGCTGCCTGTGCATTGCCTTCTCTTTCCGATAGTTTACTCAACCATCCTTGGGGATATTCTACCCACACCTTCCTGATTTTACCAAACCTGCCTTCCTTAACCATTTGTTTGGCTTGCTTCACAAGCGGAAATCCTGAGTAGGTATGTGTAAGGCAGAGAATCATTCCAGTTTCCTCCTGCTTTTGCTTCAATTGCTTTGCTTCATCCAATGTAAATGCAATTGGCTTCTCAATCACAACATGAAACCCATGATCCATGGCCATCATCGCTGGTGCAAAATGTGCAAAATTGGGGGTAACGATGGTTACAAAATCCATTTTTTTATCTGCAGGCAGCTTGCTTTCTTTCGTAATCATTTCCTCAAAAGTGAGGTAGATTCTATCTTCATCAAGAAAAAGCGATTGCCCGGAATCCTTTGCTATATCTGGGTTTATACTCAATGCGCCACATACAACTTCTATTAATCCGTCCATTCCCGCAGCGTGTCTGTGGATGGCCCCAATGAAGGCATCTTTGCCCCCACCAACCATTCCCATTCTTAATTTTCTGTTCATCATATTAGATTGAAAAAATTTCGATAAATAAGAGAGGTTTAAAAGTACTGAATTTCTGATTTCGGATCTGATTTGAACTGCATTAAAATTTATACTTCCAAAGGCAATAACTAGCCTTTACAAATCGGTATGGCATGAGTAAAAACAAAAAGAGGGGACCAGGGCCCCCTCTTTAATATTTAACGAGCAGCTTATTGTGCTGTTTTGGTTTTTTTCATGAAGAAATACAATCCCAAAAATGCTGCTATGAGAATTGCTGGGAAAAGGATCATGTTTGATAAGGTTGCCTGACCAGCAGCTAGATCAGCTGCATCACCTGATAGGCCTGCTGCTTCAGCAACTACTTTATTCCCTTGAATCCAACCACCAATGATTGGTTGGAAAATTGAGGATGAAAACATTCCAATACCACCCAAAATTGATAGTCCGAGTGCTCCGGTATTTGGGAGGTTTTCACTGATAAACCCTAGCATATTTGGCCAGAAATAACAAATGCCAAGGGCATAAAATACAGCGGCTACATACAACATTGAGCCGTCAAGCGTACTCATCATGTACAAACCTACTACACCAAATACCGCTGAAACCAAAAGAACACCTACGGTATTGATTTTTTTGATGATTGGACCGGCAAAATACCTGCCTACTGCCATTAAGCCGGTAACAAGCGCCAGGATTAACATTGGACTAGCACCAGCCTTTGACAAAATTGGGCCAACCCATTGTTGTGGACCAAACTCGGAAATAGCGGTCAAGGCCATGCAAGCTGCCATGAACAAATACAAGGGGTTCAACATGGCTTTAAAATTGTCTAGTGCTGAACTTGCAGCAATTCTTGGCTTTGGAAAGCTTTGTCCAAAGAACAAAATAGCATAGATAACAGTTGGAATGATAATCACCCATATCTGTGCCTGCCAATGCATATTTGAATCTGTCATGAATTTAGAGATCAATGCCCCTAAAACAATACCGCCCGGGAACCACATATGAAAACGATTCATTTTGGTGTTGAATTCATTACCGCTGTAAGAATCCGCAATCATTGGATTACAAGCAGCCTCTGTACATCCATTTCCCAAACCAATAAGCAGGGTAGAGATGAGTAGCGTGTTATAATCAACTGCATAAATCGTCATTAAAATTCCAACAGCATGGGCAATAAATGCTACCTGCATGATGAGTTTTGGACCAATTTGTGAATAAAAAATTCCACCCAAGATCATAGAAATGGGGAAGCCTAAAAACCACATTGAGTTGATTGTTCCCAACTGAACAGTGTCCAATTGCAGCTCTGTTCCCAACTGGGTTAGAATTCCTGCCCTGATGCTAAACGAAAAGGCAGTTGTGATAAGTGCAAAGCAACTTGCTAGGAAGAGGCGATTTGCGTTAATGGTTTTGCTCATTTGTAGTTTGATTTGGTTAAGGGGATGAAAAATTCTTCTCTATAAAAACAGCTTGAAAAATATTATTGATTAACTGGGGTGCATAGATGAACCGTTCAGTTTTTTATTAAAAAATAATTTATTGGTCTTAAAGCTATATAATCTTCTATTTGTTACCAAAATTTAAATTGTGATTTTCCAGATATATGGAAGCTTGGACTGATTTGTCTGCCAGACCCCCTAACTGGGGAACCAGAAAATTGAAGAAATATATAGGGCGTTTTTCCCGTATAACTACTGAGAGCAAAAATTGGAATCCATCTTAAATTTATAATTAACGATGTGAATAAATAATACTCATCCGTCTTACCAGTCGTTGCTAATGCTTTAATCAAGACATTGATCAACACCAAGAAAAACCGGGTAATCGTTTTATCCGGTTTTATTTTTTCAATGGGTAATTTATAAATTGACCAATCCATTGGTGTAAGCAAATGCAACCATTCCAGCGACACTTTTGACATTCATTTTTTGCATGATATTTACCCGATGAGATTCGATGGTTCTATTGCTAAGCGATAATGAGCTGGCGATCTCTTTACTCGAGAAGTCTTGGCAAACAAGGGAAACTACCTCCAACTCACGTTCAGAAAACAAAACGCTTGGCTTTGGGTAAGGACTGAAAGACAGTTTCTTCATTAGCCTAAACATGGATGTGGTAGATGACTCAGGGAAGTAAAATTGATCGTTATCAACAACACTTTCAATAGCAATGAACAGTTCTTCTTTTGAAATATTTTTTTCGAGGTATCCCTTGGCCCCAGCTTCTAGCATTTTAAAAATTACTGCTTCTTCCGTATGCATTGATAAGGCAATGACAGCAGTCTTATGATCCATGCCAGCAATCATCTTGGTTGCCTCAATACCATTCATGATGGGCATACCGATATCGACAATAGCAAGTGTGGGCTTATGTTCAGTCACCAATTCTATCAGCTCTCTTCCATTGCCAGCGATGCCTACGACCTCAAATCGCTTTTTTGATTTAAGCACATTAATAAGGCCTTCTCGGAAAAAAAGATGATCATCTGCAAGCACAATTCTGATTATCGGGCTATTTGGCATAGTTCAATGGAATTCTTATGTTGTATTTGGTTCCCTGAGTGGGAGTTGAGGGTACAGAAATCACTCCTTTTAAAAAATCCACCCTGGTTTGTATGCTCATCAATCCGATTCCGGAATTCTTGTACTTCAATACCTGCTGCGTATCAAAGCCGATCCCATCATCAGCAGTTTGAATGAGCAACATATCATCTTCAATAGATAATACAATTTTAAGCTCTTTGGCCTTGGAGTGCTTCACACAGTTCAAAACAATTTCCTGTAATATTCTATACACATGGGCACTAACTTCCTCATCCAACACAATATCTCCCTTTGTAGAAATATCCAACTTGGGCTTGTTGTTCATTAAGAGTCTATCAAGATACTGATTAAGTGCATCGCTAAATGACAGGTGAAAGATACTGAGTGGGGCAATGGACCTTGAGAGATCGAGCACCTGCACAATGCACTGATTTAACCCTTGTTGACACTCCTCTAAGGCAGGGTCATTGGAATCTATCATGGATAGCCTCATTTTAATCCCGGACAAATAAGGACCTATCTCATTGTGCAACTCAGTAGCGATAGCAGTCCTTTCTTTTTCTGTTGCATTGATCTCAGCCCTGAGCTTTTCTTCTTGGAGTCTGATATAGCGCCTTTGTTGTACAAATAGGCTGACCATGAATACAACTAAAATAATAGCAATAAATATTGCAAATAATAAACTGGCTAGATATATTGATTGCTCCTCAATTCGCATACTATCGTCAAAGAAAGCAATAAATCAAATATGTTATGCATTAATATGATTTATAATTTTTATAAAAGTTTGAGTTATATGAATAACTACAATCAATATTTTGAAAAACAATCCAAGAACAATGAAAACCTGTTCACACACTACTGATATCTGGGGTAATATAGGTTTCAAATTTTGAAGTAGAACTTCCACTCTTGCATATTTACACGATCAAATAAAAACCTCTTTTTTAGGCGCCCACCATATAGATAAAGCAGTACATAAATAAGTTGCCGCTCCAATCCACATTAAACAATAAAAAAGTCGCTGAAATAACAAACTTGTTTGCTCAGAAAAAAGATAATACATGAATAGGTCGAGTGAAATTACAAACGTACTACCAAAAAGAAAAGGGGCAATGATCAACAACTTTGAACGCCTTGTTTTTAAAAGCATTTGTTGACTTGCCAATTCGTTCAAAGTAAAAATGAAGATAATAATAGCCAATAGCGTAGAGAGAGATATAGCATGTGATGCCCTAATCTCTTCCAGTCCGATCAAATAGGCTTCGGCCAACATAGATGCAATGCAGAAAAGAACAAAGGCTAGCGTTATCAATAATTGTTTTCTTACGCTTGCCCATGAAAGTGTAACAAAAACAAAAATGGGAAGCCAGCACAATAAAGTAGCGTAATTAAAAATATTATTCCAGAAAGGAGACAGTTTATTTCCGGGAATATCCTTGAAGAAAAAATAAAGCAGTAGATTAAACAACGAAAGACAACTTGAATAAAATAAAAGTCTATACTCAAGATCCAATTGCCGGTACCTGTATGCTCCGGCAATAATTGGTACAAGCAAAAAAAATATTTGCATCTTTTTCTTTTTTGACTTTTAAAAATCAAGCAACTGAGTGGTTATCTTTTAAGCGCTTATATCTACAAATGGATTTGCCAATTTAAGATACAAAGCTATTTATTCAAGGGAGACTATTGACTGTGAATTCTTCACCCTTCCAAATCAGAATGCTATTTTTCATAGCAATCATGAATATATAACTGATTACAGCTCTTTATTATTTCTTAAGATAAAACATCAAATAAAAACCTCTTTTTTAGGCGCCCACCATATTGATAAAGCTGTACATAAGAGCTTTAACGCCACTATGGCCATCAATACATTATAAAGCATCTGGAAGGTTAATGCTGTTTCATCTGAATATAGATAATAGATGTAAATATCAAGCGAAATACTATAAATATCACTTATGATAAAAGGCAAAATAATCAGCAATTTTGAACGCTTTTCTTTAATAATCAGTTGTTTTTTCAGCAAATAATTCAAAGAATATATAAAGATGAAAATTCCAATTAGTGTACAGAATAATACAGCAAATGATCCTCTGATCTGTTCCAGCCCAATCAAGTAAATTTCGAGCAATACAGAAGCAATGCAAAAAAGAAAAAATTTAACCGTTAATTGGTTTTTCTTTAGTAAGCCTAACCATGAAAATGCGATATAAACTAAAAGAGGCAATGAAAATAACTGTGATTGATAATTAAAAATATTATTCCAAAAGGGTGCAAGCTTGTAGGTCGGAACTCTGTAAAAAATAAAACTGAGGGACTCATTGATAAATGATATGCAAGACAAGTATAACAAAAGTCGGTATGAAAAATCCAACTCTTTGTATTTGTAGACTCCCACAATAATGGGTATGATTATAAATAATAATAACAATGGCGTAGTAATATTATTTGATCAATGGTGAGTCTTCAGGACAGAATGGAGGGCATCTACTGCCAACTTCTACCAAGATGTTTTTTCTAGGATTATCTACAAATACAATATCCTGATTCTTGTCATTCACTCCCACAAATACCATACAGACTTATTTATTCTCTTTCATTCCATAATATGCCCTGAAACTCACACATCCGGGTTGGTCCAAAACGGCACGAATCGCAGAAGCATCAAAAGTTTCTGAAAGACACATGGCATCAGAAAATTCGGTGGTTACAAGCTTGTCCTTGTTTTCCCTGTAATTCCTAGTAAGCTGGATGGCTGTTGGAAGATCAATGAAATTATTTGACATTAAATTGTTTTTACGAATATATCTTTTCTGCTTTCAGTCGCTAATCAGTAAATCTACGGAAAGAAGCCAAGCAACCCTTGACCAAAGGCAAGCTCATGAACCTTCCCCCGAATTTTGTAACTTCGTTTCATGCTAAAAAGCACACTCATCAAGGCTGCAGAAGCTTCCGGAAAATTGATCAAGGAGAGCATCAACGGCAAGTTTTCCATCGAATTCAAAGAGGGTCATAATAACCTGGTCACGGAGGTGGACAAAGCATCTGAAGCGTTGATAATGAGCATTATACGCGAGGAATTCCCGGATCATTTTATCCTGAGCGAAGAGATCGGTGAGATCAAAATGGACTCGGCCTACAAATGGATCATCGACCCGATTGATGGAACCATCAATTTTGCCAACGGAATACCGCTCTGCTGTGTAAGCATTGGGATAGAAAAAGAAGGTGAAATGATCATGGGCGCCGTATATAATCCCATGATGAATGAGTTTTTCTTCGTGGAAAAGGGTAAAGGGGCTTATTTAAATGATCAACGCATACAGGTAAGCCAGCAAGAAAAGCTATTAAATTCATGTCTAGTTACAGGATTCCCTTACACCTACCTGGAGGCTGAAAACGGTCCGCTCGATGTATTTGGTCGACTCATCCGTGCAGGTATCCCCGTTCGTCGTCTTGGATCTGCAGCGATCGACCTATGCTGGGTTGCGGCCGGAAGATTTGATGGCTTTTACGAGCACAAACTCATGGCATGGGATAGTGCAGCAGGATACCTGATGGTAGAAGAAGCCGGGGGAACAGTTACAGGATTCAAGGGAGAAAAATATTCCCCCTATCAACCGCATATCGTTGCAACGAACGGAAAAATTCATCAGGACCTGCTAAGCTGGATTTCTAACACACATCAACAATAATAATAACATGTCAAGAACAGAGATAAATGAATACGGTGAATTCGGACTTATCCACCACCTCACAAAAAATATCGAATTACAAAATGCATCCTCTGTTTTAGGTGTTGGTGATGATGCTGCAGTGATCGACCATTTTGGAAAACAAACTGTAGTAACAACAGATATGCTCATTGAAGGAGTACACTTTGATCTTTCCTATACGCCTTTGAAACATTTGGGATACAAGTCTGTCGTGGTGAACCTAAGTGATATTTATGCAATGAATGCAACGCCAACACAGATAACCGTTAGCATAGGCATAAGCAGCCGATTTAGTGTTGAGGCATTAGAAGAATTTTATGATGGAATCTATGCTGCCTGTGAAGAATATGGGGTAGACCTTGTTGGAGGAGATACCTGCTCATCACAAAAAGGATTTATTATTTCTATTACTGCATTGGGTGAGGTTGTTTCTGAAAAAGTAGTACAGCGGTCTACTGCCCAAAAGAGTGACCTGATCTGCGTTTCAGGCGATCTTGGAGGATCATATATTGGTTTGCTTTTCCTTGAGCGTGAGAAAAAAATATTTGCTGAAAGTCCGGGTGTTCAGCCAGATCTTGAAAATGAATCTTATGTAATTGGTCGCCTGCTTAAACCAAAAGCAAGAAAAGACATTCACGAATTTCTTGAAGAGAAAGAAGTGCTCCCAACTTCAATGATGGATATCAGCGATGGGCTCAGTTCTGAGCTGTTGCATATTTGTGAAAAAAGCGGTGTTGGTTGCGTTATCTATGAAGACAAGCTGCCGATTGCGGATGATTCAAAAGCAGCTGCTTATAAATTTGAACTTGATCCCACCGCCTGTGCACTCAGTGGGGGAGAAGATTACGAACTGCTCTTTACCATCAAGCAGGAAGATTATGAAAAACTAACGCTCAATGAGCAAATCAGTGTTATTGGATACATCACTGATTCAGAGGAAGGGGCAAAAATTAAAACCAAGGGTGGGAATACATACGACATTACCGCACAGGGTTGGAATGCTTTCAAAAAATAAATCAGCAGGGGGTACTAAACAATCAGAAAATTATCTCCGTCTAACCAGAAGGGAAAACTCTTTCTCACCTCGTCTAGTTGTGATCTTTCCAAGATAACGGTGTGTGTATCTTCCTCATTGGCTTTTTCATAGATGATCTCTCCTAAAGGTCCAACTACCATACTGTTGCCGCTATAATGTAAGCCGCTCCCATCCTCTCCAACACGATTTACACCAACTACATAAGATTGGTTTTCAATTGCCCTTGCTTGCAACAATGTTCTCCATGCGTGGATTCTTTTCTCTGGCCAGTTTGCCACGTAAATCAATACATCATATTCTGGTGCTGCTTCCTTTTCCGGATCTTGTTGGATCTGCTGCCGAGCCCAAACAGGAAACCTTAAATCATAACAAACCTGAAGATTGATTTTCCATCCTCCAACAGAAGCTATTGTTCTTTTATTTCCGGCAGTGTAATGCTCGTCTTCACCGGCAAGTGAAAAACAATGCCGCTTGTCATACACACCAAGTTCTCCATTTGGCAATACCCATAAAAAACGATTGAAGAAATCTTCTCCATCCTGAATGATCAAGCTTCCAGCAAGAATAATATTTTTCTCCTTCGCGATCCGCTTCATCCACGCAACACTAGGCCCCTCCATGGTTTCAGCCAATGCTATTGGCTTAACACTAAACCCTGTAGAAAACATTTCCGGAAGTACTACAACATGTGTCTTTTCCTCGATCGCCTTTATTTTTTGTTCAAGCATTTCCAAATTGGCTTGCTTGTCTTCCCAGTTCAACGCTGTTTGAATGGTTGTGATGATCAATCTTTGCATAAAAAAAGTTTCATTACTCTAGTAATTACATCATTTTCGTAGCCCCGCATGAATAGATACTGACGGGTTTTGGATTGTTTTACAAATGCTGTATCTCCAGGGGATGTAAGTGATGTCCATTTTTTTTCAATCAACTTCATGGCCATTTTTTCATAATCTTCCTGCCCTATCTCTTCCCTAATTGCTTTTCTGATGCTGTAATCAGCAATGTATCTTTTCTTTAGTTCGGCTTCAATTTTTTTTCTTCCCCATCCTTTTATTCTAAACTTACCCCCCGCAAATGCTTTTGCAAATCGCTCTTCATTCAAAAAACCATCTTCGATCAGCTTGGAGAGCAATTCGCTGGCCTGATACCAGGAAATTCCATAGCCCGCCAATTTGGTTTTGACCTCCTGGTGCGTTCGTTCCTGAAATGCACAATAGTGGCGTATTTTAACATAGGCCTGCTCTGGGGTAAGCACCTTTCGTTTTATATACCCATCTTCCATCAAAGCAATATTACTGATTAACTAAGGCAGTTGATGTGGTTTTCAACATAAAAGCGGGTTATTTTGGTCAAAATGTCAAAAAAATAGAAGTCATCTTCGGCCATAGGCGATTATATTTGCTATAATACCAACAAGGTTTTACCATGAAATTTATTGTGTCTTCATCAGCCCTACTTAAACAGCTCCAACAGATCAACGGAGTTATTGGATCAAATAACGTTTTGCCAATTTTGGAAGATTTTCTTTTTGAGATTGATAAAAACAAACTAACAGTAGTTGCAACAGACTTGGAGACCGTAATGAAAATTCATCTCGATATTGAAGCGAAGGACAGTGGAAGGGTATGTATTCCTGCAAAAATCCTGATGGATTCCCTAAAAAACCTTCCGAACCAACCCCTCACATTCGATATTGATAAAAACTATAGTGTTGAGATCACGAGCGACAATGGGAAGTACAAAGTCATGGGCGAAAACCCTGATAATTTCCCTAAAGAGCCTCCAGCAGACGATACCACGGCCTTCAGCATGACGAGTCATCATTTACTTACAGCAATCAACAAATCGATTTTTGCTGTCAGTAGCGATGATCTTCGTCCCGCTATGACTGGTGTATTTTTTGAACTTGAAAAAAACGGACTTACTGTAATAGCCACGGATGCTCATCGTTTGGTGCGATACAAGCTGAAAGACGTAAAATGCTCAAAATCAGATTCATTCATTGTTCCGAAAAAGCCGCTGGTGTTGCTTAAGAATTCTCTTCCTGATAATGAAGATGAACTGTCTGTATCATACAACAGCAACCACCTTTTTGTAACCCATGGAACCGTAGAACTTTCTTGCCGCTTGCTGGACGCAAGGTTTCCGGATTATAAGGTGGTGATTCCTGCAGACAACCCTTACAGAATGACCATCAATCGTCAGGATTTTCAATCCGCGCTTAGAAGGGTAAGCATCTTTAGCAATAAGAGCACAAACCTTGTGACACTTGCCATTTCGGGTAGTGAACTTCAGCTTACGGCACAAGATGTAGATTTTAGTTTTGAAGGAAACGAAAGAATGGCCTGCCAATATGATGGAGAGGATATTACGATTTCTTTCAATGCCCGTTTTTTAATTGAAATGCTTTCAGGAACAGATAGTGAGGAGGTGCGTCTTGAATTGTCAACGCCGTCAAAAGCGGGATTAATCAAGCCGGTAGAACAAGAAGAAAATGAAGACCTTCTCATGTTGGCAATGCCATTGATGTCAAATTAAGTTGATCAAACCAAATCATTATGGATACGTTGATATCCTATTTCAGCGATCTTGAAAAAAGGCCCCTCGAAAGAGCGGGTTTTTTTGTCGCCGGTATGCTTCTGCTGCTTGTAATTGAGCAGCTTATGCCTTTGCTGGATAACCAATACAAAAAGACGAAGACAAAACACGGTACACTGAATGTTGGATTCACTGCAATTCACTTCATCATTCACACATTTATGGCGGTGGGTATCGTCCTTATCACAGCATGGACAGAAAAATATAATATTGGAATGATAAGATGGTGGAGCTTTAATCCGCTAGCAGTTATTCTCATCACCTGCCTTGTACTTGATTTCTTTGCTGGTTGGCTTTGCCATTTTACAGAACATCAGGTTCCTTTGTTTTGGCGTTTTCATATTATTCATCATGCTGATAATAATGTTGATGTAACAACCGGACTTAGGCACCATCCGCTCGAATCGGTGTGGAGGGGTGTATTTTTTTATATTGGAATCGCAGTTGCAGGCGCGCCAATGTTTGCTGTTCTTTTATACCAAACAATACTTGTTTTCATGACCGGTGTAACGCATGCAAACATTAGTCTTCCTGCAAAGCTAGATAAAGCAATAAGCTGGATATTTATTTCGCCGAACATGCACAAGGTTCATCACCACTGGAAACAGCCATACACAGACAGCAATTATGGGGCAGTGTTTTCCATATGGGATAGGCTATTGGGCACCTTTATGAAGCTTGAGCCGTCAAAATTAAAATATGGATTGGACCGATATTTCCCAAATGAAAAAGATGAGGATTTTTCTGCACTGATGAAAAGACCTTTTCAAAAACTTAAATAAGCCTTGAAAACAATAGCCGTAATTCCTGCACGATTTTCTGCAACCAGATTCCCTGGTAAACTCATGGAAAAGATTGGTGATAAAAGCATCATCAGGATGGTCTATGAGAATGCGGTTGCAACAAAACTATTTGATGATGTGTTGGTGGTTACCGACAGTGAAATAATTTTGGAGGAAATTATTTTAAACGGTGGTGCGGCTGTTAAAAGTAAGCGAGAACATCAAAGCGGTAGCGATCGAATAGCTGAGGCAGTAGCAGACATGGATGTGGACATTGTGGTAAACATTCAAGGAGACGAGCCCTTCATTATTAAAGAACCACTTACAGCGTTGCTCAAAAGCTTTGAAGATCCTCTTGTACAAGTTTCTTCTATCATGAAAAAATTTTCGTCAGATGAAGATCCCTTAAATCCAAACCTTGTAAAAGTGGTAACAGATAAATATAGCAATGCACTGTATTTCAGCAGGGCGCCAATTCCTTTCTCTAGAAATTCCGAAGACTCCGCTCCGTTGTTCAGGCATATTGGTGTTTATGCATATAGAAAAAAAACATTGTTGGACTTTACTTCCTGGCCCGCTTCAGCACTTGAAAAAACTGAAATGTTAGAACAACTTCGGTACTTGGAAAATGGCCTAACAATAAGAATGGTTGAAACAACTACCAGCAGCATAGGGATTGATACACCAGAAGACCTTGAAAACGCAAGAGCGTACTTTCAATCGATATAACTTTTGTCTTCGTTATTTCTTTTTATAAACAGGGACCGTACTGCAGGGTTCACCATACATAAGCGAAGAAACCACCGGAATAAGCTTACTTGAAACTTCCATATACGCATACGGCGGTATTTCCTTCTCTCCGCAACCTTTAATAAAAACCCTCTTCCCTACAAACTGGCTTGCGTCTATTTGTTGAATGCGGTTAATGAATGTTGATTTAAACACCTCGTCGATTGTTCCATACTGTATTGATGAGGCATACTGAGAAAGCTTTGCGACAACCAACATATAGGCCCACATTGGAATGATTGCATCGGTAGAACAAAAAACGGCAATGGTTTTTTCATGATATTGTTTCCAATCATGGATTTCCAACGCCTGCCTGAAATTTTTTTCCTTTAACAACATTTCCATAAATAGAAAATCCTTCAAATCAAATGCTAGAATATCTCCAGATGGTAAATAGTGTTCAAGATCAATGGTGATGAGTCCACTTTCTGCTACTTTGTTTCTTATTTCTTCCATAACCTATGATATTAAAAAAAATCAGCCACCCTTTGGGGGCGGCTGAGTATAAATATTGATTCTTTATTTTAGTACCCTGCTGCCCGTCTGTTGTCAACTATTTTCGTGGCCTTTTTTAAAGACTCCAATGTGCTATAGTTTGCATATTGTTTCATTTGCGTCTCAAACATTTTTTTCTCGGTTGCAAAATGAAATGATGCTGAAGGGAGTGCACCGATTTGATTTACTGAAATATAGTAAATACCATTCTGTCCGTCGATAATCTGAGATGTTTTTGAAATGTTGTTTTTGTTAAATGCTGCACCAATAACCTTTGGTTCTGCACCGAGGTTTGGAACAAAAGGATCGAAGAACTTCACAGTATCTGCTTGTCCAATACTACCGCCCACAATGGTGGCTAGCTTTTCAAGGTTTGTTTCTGCTCCTGCTTTGCGCGCCAGAATATCTGCTTTCTTCTTATTCCTAAGCGTTGGTTCAACCACAATTCTTACAGATGCAGGTGTTTGAAGACCTTCCTTTAATTCGTTGGTTACCACCACTACAACATATTGGTTTTTCAAATCAAAGGGTTCTGATATAGTGCCTACTTTATTGTCAAACACCCATTTAACAATTGCCCTAGAAGAAAGTGAGGCAACTGAATAGTCTAGTTCTTTTATGTTGTCAACAACTTTTTTGTCGAGCTTCATTTTTTCTGATGCTGCATTAAATGATTTGACATCCTTGCTGATGGCAGCGAACTGAAGGGCTGCGCTAGAAGCTGAAGCATCGGTTTCATCACTTGCAATAATGGGCTTAGCAAAGTAGGCTACCTTATAAGATTCGTCAAAATTCTTTTGGCTCATTACCTCTGTTACTTGATATCCCAATGAGGTTTTAACTACCCCCATGCTTCCCTGTGGTTTATTAAAAATGAAATCCGCAAATTCTTTAGGCAAGCTCGCCATGTCCATAGAAGCGAAATTGTATTCGCCACCCTTAGCTTTACTTCCTTCATCTTCGCTCAGTGTTGCAGCAAGTGCTCCGAAGCTTCCGCCAGCTCTGATTGCCGCATAAATACTGTCTGCTGTTTTTTTAGCCGTTGAGTCTGCTCTTCTTGGTTTTCCTGTTTGTGGGTCAACGACACTTATTAATATATGTCTGAATTTAACACTGTCCGGAATAGATTTTTTCTCTAGCTTTTTTGCCAACACATAATTACTTCCGTCCAGGTAGGGGCCCACTACAACGCCTACTGGCATCCCAATGATGAGATCTTTTGCACCCATTTTTAGTTTTGATTTTTGCACATATCCATCAAAATAAGGCACAGAAGACGTATTCTTGGTCACAAATGCTCTAGCGTCATCACTGTTTTCAAATGCTGCTTTTTGCTCAAGTACTTTATTATACACCTTAAGCGTGTCTTCTGTTGTGGGGTTTGCACTGAATGAAACAAAGGCAATGCTCTTTACGTGCTCTTGTTTATAATCGTCTTTATTTTTATTAATAAAATCGTTGATTTCCTGATCTGAGATTTTTACTGCACTATCAGGAACCGAGGAGTAGGGAATGGCCAAAAATTTGATTGAAGAAAACGAGGTGTTTTCTGCTTGCATTTTTGCAAGCATCCAGGTTGGCACATATGATCCTTGTGTAAGCAAGGAATTATATTTTTCTGCTAGCAATCCCAATTCAATTGGTTTTATCAATTGATCAATTACTCCCGCCACGTCTTCTGGCTTGGCGTTCTTTTTCAAATTGTTAAACCAGGTTTGTGCTGCGCTAACATCATATGCGCCCGTATTCTTATTTTGAAACATTTGCTTGAACTCTTGTGGGGCATCTTCTGAAAACAATACAGCACCAAGTTCTTTTGGTGTTACTGATAGGTTTAGTTTTTCAGCCTCT
>JBILBU010000031.1:0-30969 GCA_044353505.1 Chitinophagaceae bacterium
ATAACCTCCTGCCCCCTTACTTATTACTTAGCTTTCGCATATGAATATTCGAATAAATTATAAGAGGGGTACACAAATTGTATTGGCTAATTTTTTATTGGTTTGTTTGTTGCTAAACATAGCAGGCCCAGTATATGCTCAGGTTCAATCATTGTCAGGAACCTGGGACTTTAGATTTGATTCCATTCAGCAGTTCACTCCAATTCAGTTGCCAGGTTCATGTGAGGAGCAAGGATATGGTTATAAGACAACAGTCAAAGATCCACATCGACTAACACGAGAAGTTAGATACGTGGGTAAGGCCTGGTATAAAAAAATAATTGAAGTACCGGTTGCTTGGAAATCGAAGCGCGTTGAATTATTTCTTGAACGCTGCCTCTGGGAAACGGCCCTATGGTTAGATGGCAAGCCAATTGGGTTGCAGAATACTTTGTCGGCCCCACATGAATATGACCTTGGGGTATTGGCACCAGGAACACATACACTAGAGATTAGAATAGACAACACAATTAAATTACCTATTGGCGATTGGGGGTTTTCAATCACTGATGATGGTCAGGGAAATTGGAATGGCATTATTGGGCAGATCGAGTTGCGTGCAACGGATCCTATTTGGTTGAAGCAGGTTCAGGTTTTTGAAAATCATTTGAAAGTGGATGTTGGAAATGTTACAGGAAAGATGCATCACGTGAAGATCCAGGATTCATTTTTTTCTATTCCCTCCGGAGGTGCAGTAATCGGATTGCCTTTCAAGCCAACCCCCCTAACCTGGGACGAGTTCACTCCTCTTGTTAAGACATTAAATGTAAAACTTACATCTGCGATTTATCATGATGAAAAAACTGTGCAGTATGGCAACAGAAGGCTAACTACAAAAAACGGTCAGATCATTATTAATGGTCGTCCTACTTTGATGCGTGGGGTAAACAACGAATGCATTTATCCAAAAACTGGGTACCCGCCCATGGATAAAAATTCATGGCTTCATTTATTTAATGTTTGCAAGTCTTATGGAATGAATTTCATGAGATTCAATGCATGGTGTCCACCCAAAGCAGCTTTTGAAGCAGCAGATGAATTAGGATATTTTTTACAAGTTGAAATACCTTTTTGGGGCTCTTTCGGAGAAGATCCTGAACGCGAAAAGTTTTTATCCGAAGAGCTTGAGCGTATTCTTGCAACCTATGGCAATCATCCATCATTTGCATTTATGGGGATGGGAAATGAATCCCCCGGATCTTTGGACGTACTGGTCAGGAAGGGAAAAACAATTGATACACGCATGCTGTATCGATGCCAGAATGGGGATACGATTACGAATGGAGATTTTGCAGAGCGTGGAACAGAGATCGGACAGCGAGGTGTGAAAGGTCCTTTGACAGATTGGGACAGGTGGTCATTGATAAAAACGCCAGAGGTTGATCGATACAAAAAACTTTCGCTGCCTACCATTGCTCATGAAGTTGGCCAGTGGTCGAGTTACCCTGATTTTGATCAGCTGCCTAAGTTCACAGGAAATCTTCGTCCATATAATTATGAAAACTTCAGGGAGTCTCTCATCAAACAGGGCATGATTGGTCAGAACAAGATGTTTGCAAGCGCGACAGGAAAATTTGCTGTCTCCCTATATAAAGATGAAATTGAAGGATGTTTAAGAACCTTTCCTCATGGCGGTTTCAGCATTGTGGATGCAAGAGATTTTACTGGGGAAGGTGCTGCAATTATCGGGTGGCTTGATGCTTTTTGGGATTCAAAAGGATTGATTACTCCAGAGGAGTTCAGGCGATTTTGTGGACCAACTGTTTGCTTGTTACGAATGCCAAAAAGAATTTACAATAATGATGAAACATTTCTTGCTCAAGCAGAGCTATCGCATTATGGACTTAACAATATAAAGTCTGAGACAAAATGGAAAATCGAAGACGAAGGAAATGGCATTATTGCATCAGGAATTTTTAAGGCTAGAGAAATCGTAACAGGCAGGGTTAATCAATTAGGGCAGATCAGTGCTGCATTAAAAGAAATTAATGAAGCAAAGAGACTCGTTGTTACTGTAAGTTGTGCAGGCACATCAAACAGTTGGAACATTTGGGTGTATCCATCTAGGCAAAATAATTTTTCTACTCAAGTACGGATTGCTCACGCATTTGATGATGATACTAAAGCAGCCTTAAATAGGGGGGGACGCGTTTTGCTGTTTTCTTCCCCGGAAGAGGGGTTGTATGAAATAAAAAATTCATTCATGGGTCCTGATGAAGTTCGACAGTTTCCCCCTGTGGAAAAAGGCAAGAGCGCTATACCCGGATCTTACATGCCGGCATTTTGGAACATGAGGTTGTTTAATCAAATTGGCACCTTGAGTATTTTATGTGACCCTAGACATCCCGCTCTTGCTTCTTTTCCTACAGAAGAACAGAGTGATTGGCAATGGGCTGATCTACTCGGTAGGTATACTGCCCAGACATCCTATTTTATCGCTGGGGATCAAGCCTCTCACGAGTGGAATGATAGGTTTAACAGATCAAAGTCAATTGTATTGAACGAGGCTCCTCATGATTACAAGCCTATTGTTCAGATGATTGACAACTATGAACGCAATTATAAGCTGGGCTTGATATTTGAGACGAGAGTCGGGAAAGGGAAATTAATAATATGCGCTTTAGATCTCACGACCGACATTGAAAGCCGACCAGCGGCAAGACAGCTGAAATCAAGTTTACTGATGTACATTGACAGCAAAGAATTTAATCCAACACATGAGTTGCCAATGGAGTTGTTGGAAAAGATAGTTGGTCAATAATAAGTCCATGAATTTTTTCTTGAAATGGGGCCAGAAAAACAGGTCTTCATTTGGTTCGCATTGGAGTTACTGCTTGCTAATCATGTTTCACTGCAATATCCGAAATCCAGTGGCGCTCACTGACATGTTCCAATTCCTGTTCTTGTTCCCCATCGTTATATTCTCTTATTTTATTTGAAAAATCGGCCAGCACCTTATTTACCATATAATTTACAGTTCCTTGTTCGGAGATTTTACCGGCTTTCATTCCAGTTAGTACTTCAATTCCATCATTGATGGTATCTACTGCCCAAAGAGAAAATTTATTTTGTGCAACTGCTTCAACCACTTCTTCTTTCAGCATAAGATTTTGAATATTAGATGCCGGGATCATGATTCCCTGTTCACCATTAAAGCCAATAAGTTTGCAGACCTCAAAGTACCCTTCAATTTTTTCGTTAATGCCCCCAATTGATTGTATTTCTCCTTTTTGATTTACTGATCCAGTCACAGCGATTCCTTGTTTTATTGGGATATTGGCAAGACTGGACAGTAGTGCGTATAGTTCTGTGCTTGACGCGCTATCTCCTTCAACCTCAGAATAGCTTTGTTCAAATACTAGTCTTGCTGATAAGCTCACGGGCTTATCTTGGAAAAATCTTTCAGAAAGATATCCCGTTAATATCATCACACCCTTGGTGTGTATTGGTCCGCTTAATTCCGCTTCTCTTTCAATTGCAATAACGCCAGTTTTACCAAGGTTTACAGTGCAGGTTATCCTGCTTGGCTTTCCAATCAGGATATCTCCCATATCTAATATGGAAAGAGCATTTACTTGTCCTATTTTCTTTCCACTTAAATCAAGCAGAATCTGTTTGTTTTTGATCAGGTCATTGATTTTTTCTTGGATAAGATTACTTCTATACGTTTTTTGTTCAATTGCTTTTTTTACATGAACCTCATTTATTATTGTTGAATTGTCTTCATGGGCATAATGGTTTGCCTCTCTGATGATGTCTGCTATTTTTCCAAACTGTGTGCTCAGTTTATTTTGGTCTTCTGCAAATCTTGATCCAAACTCAACCAGTTTTTTAAGTGCTTGCTCATTGGGTGGGGCGAGTTTTTCTTTTTTGCATAGTTTATCAAAAAATGAAATATAGCCAGCAATATTTTCAGGTGTTCTTTCCATTACAGAATTGAAGTCAGCCTTGACTTTGAACAGCGTCTTAAAATCGTTGTCATAATTAAATAGGATATAATAATAGAGGGCGCTACCAACCAGTATGACTTTGACGTTTAAGGGAATCGGTTCTGGCTTAAGTGTTCTTGTATTCAAATAACCGAGCTGTTCTGTTGCTTCTTCAATCGCGATTTCCTTATTTCTTATTGATCGCTTTAGTGCTTCCCACGAGAAGTAATTCTTGAAAAGCTCGGAAGCGCGGATAATGAGGTATCCACCATTTGCGTCATGCAGTGAGCCTTTTCTGATCATCGTGAAATCGGTTACCAGCGAGCCCATAACCGATTCCTTTTCAACACTTCCAATTAGGTTGTTGTATGTTGGATTATTTTCAATGACAATCGGAGATCCTTTCTGTTTTGAGTTATCAATAAGCACATTCACTTCATACCGCTTAAGGTACTCATTTCCTTTATTGATTGCTCCGGTCATTTTTTCTTTATGCGAAAGCATAAAATCTGGCAGATTGCCAAGAATATCATCACTCACATTTTCTAGATATTTAATAACTGATGGCATTTCCTTATATTTCAACTTGATCTCGTTCACCAGTTCAGTGATCGCAAATGCAGCAACTTCACTTTCAAGTTTGTTGTATTCTTTTAAGGTCTCTTTTTCTAGAATTCTTTGTTGTTTTAATGCATTGTTCATTTCTTCTGCAAAACGTAATTGTTTGTCTTGCATTAGTTGTTTCTCGGCAATAGGCAGCTTGTCAAATTCTTCATCAGTTATTGGCGCTTCATTTACAACCGGCACGGTATATATTTCCCAGGGGGTTTGTTTTATCAGCAGAGATTCTTTTGCTGCTTTTTCATTGATGCTCAACGTCATCTCAGATTGTTTCATATCATTCTTTTCACTAATCTCTTTGCGTTTTTTTGAATATTCTTCACTTTCAAAAACCTTAATGAGTGATTGCATCGACTCATTGACAAGCGTTTTCATGTCTTTTTTTAATTCTGTCGAATAGCCAGAAGGTAGTTCAAGCTTATTGGGTTGGTAGGGATCTTTGAAGTTATTTACATAGCACCAATCGCTTGGCGTTGGTTCATCATGAACCAGTTTTTCCAGAAAAAGTTTTGCTGCTGTTAGTTTTCCTGTACCTTCTTTTCCGGCGGCAAATATATTGAAGCCATCAGCCTTTATTTTTAAGCCCATTTTCAAAGCATCCTGAGCTCTTTGTTGATCGATTAATTCATCGGGTAATTCAATATCTTCTGGTTGAACTGTTGTTGCGATTTCGATTACGCATGACTTCCGCAGAAGTTCGGGGGTTAGCATTTGTATCATTCATTGAAGATTTGCGAAAAAGATACAACCCCTAGGTGCAGACAATCATGATGATCGTCAGCCGATTTTATGATATGTTGTTATGGCCTGATACATCAATGCTTGCTGTGAGATAGCGCACAATAATTGCATGCGCATTTATCATTAAATTTTTTTGATGATGATTTCTTGAATGTGATTATCAAGATGCTATATCTGGCGCTGAAGAATGCAGCTGTTAATTTTATTTGAAACAGACGCTGGTCCATTTTTCAGGAAGATGGGTGTCATAGACACCATGACTGTTTAGCGCCATTGCAGGATGAGGGTGTAGTTCTTTTCCTCCTGCCATGAGTTTTTGGAATCGTCCAAGAAAAAGGTTCCATACATCTCCTGAGGTTGGAGGGATTGAACGACCATTTGCAAGATGAGCAAGACTGGTCCAAGGGATTGCGATTTCTAGTGTCCATCCTTGATCGATGTCCTTATTGTTATTCAATGTGCCTTGAACCTGTACAGCTGTTTTCAATCCAGGCAGGTCATATCCTGTAAATGCCCAACGAATTCCCCTTGGGTGTGTTCCTTTCCAAAATGTTGCTCCACTGCGGTCATAATCTCCTCCAAATGTATATGCCCGATCGCCATGTACATCAAATTCAGGAATATCAAAACGCCCTCCCTTTTTGTATGCGTCTTTCCAAATAAAAAAAACTTCATACACACAGTTTGCCGCATTTACCTCAAGCTCATAATAACAGTCTCCACCGTCTATAAATAGTTCCAGATCATTTTCCACGAAGATGATGCTATCTCTTTCAGTGAGTTTTGCTTCCACAAATGGTTCTTCAACTTTAAAAGCGATGTACAGGTTAAGATCATTCCACAAAATAGCAGTTTGTGTATTGTACATCCCGGGTTCACCCGTAACCATGTCTACAAAGCGGGTACTCCAATTCGCCTTTTTCCAAATCTCTTTTTCTATATTTCCGTCTATTTCAATTGAGGCGTTTATTTTATGTGCGATGTAGTCCATAGGGTTATCGTGTAAGGGGTCTTAAAAAGTCAAAAGTATGGCTTTTAATATGGGCATATTAAATTAAGGGAAAACATAAGATCTCCTCATATTAATTGGGGTAGCAGCTAATGTTTGTAAGGTTGCTCATTAAGTAGAATCAACTTCTAATATAAAGAATCACAGCTATTCATGTCTAATTGTTCATCGTACATAACATTTGTCAATAAGGCAGTTCATCAATTATATTCCCTGCTGGGTAATAGCTGGTGACAACAACGAATCCGCCTGAAGGAGTTCGGGCAATTCCTGCACCAACTTCTTTCGTGTCTTTCCACACTATTTGTGTATAATGGCCACTCATGTTCCTGCTATTTCTGGCTTTTATTTTACTATAGGTATACTGATTTTTCTCGTCGTACCATGCCCGAAATGCATCAGTTATATTATGAATCTCATAGGAGCTAGACCAATAGATATTTTCGCCAATCGCTCTTCCATTGAAGTCTACACATTTGCTATGAAAGATCTTGGGCTTACTGGATAAGTAATCCGCCCATTGCTGAGCATAGTTGGACAGTTCTGCACTCCATGCAAGAGGCCCTACACCAACCTCTTTTCTCGCCTTATTGTGCATGTCTATTATATTGGATGAATCCAATGGAGTCACCTGGGCAAATGTTTGAAAAGAAAATAGCAGCAAGGCGATTATTTTATACAATAGTTTAGTTTTTGTTGGGTACTAAAATCGCATATAATTCAAACGACATCATACAAAGAAATCTTAACTAACATGGGTTTAACAAATGGTGTAAGGTGACCAATATCAATGCGGCCAATTCAATACATCATGAATAGTGAGTTGACGGGGTGATACCTTTACTGTTATCAATTGAGATTCTGCACGTATACAAAATCTATATCATGGGAAACACAATTATGACACCCAAGCCCGCTGAGCAAAAGAGCGCCGAAAAGAAAAAACATTATGTAGTAAAGGTGAACTCAATAGATCGTCTTACGCATGACGTATTGCGCATTGATACTGAGAAGCCTGAAGGCTATACCTTTCTGCCAGGTCAGGCAACTGAGGTTGCAATAAAAAAACCTGGTTGGGCGAATGAGCAACGTCCTTTCACTTTTACAAATTTACCCCATGATTCACATTTGGAGTTTATTATTAAAACGTATGCTGCTCATCATGGAATGACGAACCAACTACTTGATTTAAAGATTGGTAATAAGTTGATATTGGGTCGTCCATTTGGAGCAATAAAATATTCTGGGGAAGGAATTTTCATAGCAGGGGGAGCTGGTGTAACTCCCTTTGTCTCTATACTGAAGGACTTAGAGCAAAAACAAAGCCTTGGGCAAAACCGACTGATTTTTGCAAACAAGACCAGGGCCGATATTATTTTTGAAGAGGACTTTTCTAAATTATTAGGTCCCAATGTCATCAATATACTGTCAGAGGAGAAAATCGCAGGGTATCACCATGGGGTAATCACAAAGGATTTTTTGTTGGCGCACATCAAGGATTTTAACACACGTTTTTATCTCTGTGGTCCACCCGCCATGCTTACTGCATTGGTAAATCTATTGCACGATTTAGGTGTTAAAGACGATTTCATTATTAGAGAAAAAATGAATTAATAGGTCGGATACGATGGAGACGGAACACGATTGGAATGATAAAATAATGTGCGTTGTTGAAAAACTGCGCAAAAGCCACCCTGAGCTTATAAAATACATAGATGAGATGCCGATTACTATTCCTGACGAGAGCAATCCTGATATCAATATAGGGGTATTGAAAGAATTTTATGAGTCGCTGATTAACCTGGAAAAGGCTGCAGAGTCTGAATCAGCGACTCATATTCATTGATGGTAATTAAACTCTATAATAATCTGCTTTCCAATTTTTGATGGCCTGCTTGATTTCTTTGCTTGTAAGGTTTTCATGTACAGCGCGGTCTACCAAAGAAAGTAGTTCATCATCAGGCGCAAAGCGCAGCGCAATAATTTGACTGATGGATAGCGTCTTTGGAAATAGGTTTCCTGTAAGCACATAGTATCGTAAACTTTCTTCTGCCTTTATTGCCCGGTCTTGTGCCTTAAGCGGGAAAATCCTCGTGTATGAATATAGCATAAAAAGGGTTAAACTCGTTAATACCAACAATGCAGCGAGGTATGTATTTTCTGGGGTTGACTTTAATAGGTAATTGATAGATCCTCCAATTAATGCAAGAATTGCAAGTCCGGTTACATAATGATAGCCAGGAACCATTCTTGAATGGTTTTTGAAATTTTGTTCTTTCATTGTTTTTAGTTGTTTAATTGCGAAGATATAGACTTGTGCTGAGTATGATTTTTTCTCATTTTCAAAAACATCGGATATGGGGTGGGGTGTCATTCTAATCCATATATAAACAATCCGGCCTCCCAGACTGTTTGTATATTTTAATATTAAATCATACTTAAATCCTTTTCGTAGTTTGTTAGAATAGTTTAATTTTACCAGCCATTAGTTTTAATACAGACCATTTATCTATTTTTTTATATAAACTTCTTAACCAATAATTAATCTATAAGCAATGGATAGCAACACACATTCTAGTGCATCGGCGAGTAGCGGCGGTGCTGGCAAGTGTCCCTTTAGCGGCACAGTTCTAAACCAAGGAGCTGGCGGCGGTACAAGAAACCGTGATTGGTGGCCGAATCAGCTGAAATTGAACATTCTTCGTCAACATTCTTCATTGTCAAACCCAATGGGGGAATCATTTAACTATGCAGAGGAGTTCAAAAGCCTAGATTTAAAAGCAGTGAAAAAAGATATTGTTGACCTAATGACGAAGTCGCAAGACTGGTGGCCAGCCGACTATGGTCATTATGGGCCATTTTTTGTTCGTATGGCATGGCATAGTGCAGGAACTTACCGAATTGCTGATGGACGCGGTGGTGCCGGTGCAGGAACCCTGCGCTTTGCCCCGCTAAACAGCTGGCCTGATAATACGAACCTCGACAAGGCTCGTTTGTTACTTTGGCCTATCAAAGAGAAATATGGTAAAAAGCTTTCTTGGGCTGATCTTATGGTTTTAACAGGTAACTGCGCCATGGAGTCGATGGGTTTCAAAACCTTTGGATTTGGCGGAGGTCGTGCCGATGTTTGGGAGCCTGAAGAGGATGTATATTGGGGTTCAGAGCGTGAATGGTTGGGCGATAAGCGTTATACAGGCGACCGCGATCTTGAAAACCCACTTGCTGCTGTTCAGATGGGGTTGATTTATGTTAATCCTGAAGGGCCTAATGGCAAACCTGATCCAATTGCTTCTGCACGTGACATTCGTGAAACATTCGGTCGCATGGCCATGAATGATGAAGAGACGGTTGCACTTATTGCTGGCGGTCATACTTTTGGAAAGGCGCATGGTGCTGCTGATCCGAGCAAATATGTTGGACCTGAACCAGCTGCTGCTGGTATTGAAGAGCAGAGCCTTGGATGGAAAAACACTTATGGCAAAGGGAACGCGGGGGATACGATAACCAGTGGACTTGAGGGGGCATGGACAAATACGCCAACAACCTGGGACAATAATTATTTTGATAATCTTTTTGGTTTCGAGTGGGAATTAACCAAGAGCCCAGCCGGCGCAAATCAGTGGAGGCCTAAAAATGGTGCAGCTGCAGGTGCAGTTCCTGATGCTCATGATGCGTCAAAGACTCATGCACCAATGATGTTTACTACTGATATTGCTTTGAGGGAAGATCCTGCTTATGGAAAAATTTCAAAAAGATTTCATGAGCATCCTGATCAGTTTGCCGATGCGTTCGCACGTGCATGGTTTAAGTTGACACATCGTGATATGGGTCCGCGTTCTCGTTATCTCGGGTCTGAGGTTCCAAGTGAAGTACTTATCTGGCAGGATCCAGTTCCAGCAGTTACACATCAATTAGTTGATGATAAAGATGTTAGCGATCTGAAAGCCAAGATTCTTTCAACTGGACTTTCTATATCTGAATTGGTTTCTACTGCTTGGGCTTCTGCTTCAACTTTCCGCGGTTCTGATAAGCGCGGTGGTGCAAACGGGGCACGTATTCGTCTGGCGCCTCAGAAATTTTGGGAAGTTAATAATTCGGCCCAACTTTCAAAAGTATTGGATGCACTAGAAGGGGTACAAAAGGAATTTAATGCTGCTCAGTCGGGTGGTAAAATGGTTTCTCTTGCGGACCTTATTGTTCTTGGCGGTTGTGCCGGTATTGAGAAGGCAGCAAAAAATGCAGGACATACTATCACAGTTCCTTTCACTCCTGGTCGTGCTGATGCTTCGCAAGAACAAACCGATGTTGAGTCATTCGCAGTTCTTGAACCAACTGCAGATGGTTTCCGCAATTACATGAAGAAGAAATATACCATATCGTCAGAAGAATTACTTATTGACAAGGCACAGCTTTTAACTTTGAGTGCGCCTGAAATGACGGTTCTTGTTGGCGGGATGCGTGTATTGAATACAAACTTCGATCATTCTAAGCATGGAGTTTTTACTAAGACTCCTGAAGCGCTTACTAATGATTTCTTTGTTAACCTGATTGATTTCAGTACTACATGGAAGGAAAGTGCAGCGTCTAAAGATATTTTTGAAGGACGTGATCGAGCAACAGGTGAAATCAAATGGACTGGCACACGCGCAGATCTGATTTTTGGATCAAACTCTGAACTAAGAGGTGTTGCAGAAGTTTATGCTTGCTCGGATGCTAAAGAGATGTTTGTGAAGGACTTTGTAGCGGCATGGACCAAGGTTATGAATCTTGATCGTTTTGACTTGGCTTGATTCTAGTCGATATTAAATGCGCTGATATTATTAAGGTGGTCTTTAAAAGGGCCACCTTTTTTTATTTGTTGATTTTTCTGAGTATTATAAACGGCCAACCGGTTAAGTTGATATTTTTAGTTAATTTAATGATTCATTTTAGAAGTAAATACTGCATCAACAATTACAATCAGCTAAGATTAATTTTCCTATGAACAATATATCAAGCACACAATCTAGGCGCGACTTTATTCAAAGGGCAGCCATTGCTGCTGCAGCTCCTTTCATTTTGGGCAATACAGCAAATGCATTTCCGAAAAACAAAAAATTAAGACATGCTTGTATTGGTGTTGGAGGAATGGGGTCATGGGATTTTCAGCAGTTCAGGGAACATGCAAATGTAGAGATTGTTGCCATTTGTGATATCGATGAAAACAACCTAAAAAAAGCTGCAGAGCTTGCTCCCAATGCCCGAACATATATTGATTGGAGAGAGTTATTAAAAAACGAACAATTGAATATTGATTCGGTAAACGTGGCTGTCCCAGATCATAATCATTTTGCAATTGCAATAACCGCTGTAAGAAATAATAAACATGTGTATTGTCAAAAACCAATGTGCCATGATGTCGCGGAAGTAAGACATTTAACTGAAGAGGCTATAAGAAAGGGGGTGGTAACCCAATTAGGGACTCAGGTTGCCGCAACATTTGGAGATCGAACTGCAGTGCAGTGGATTCGGCAGGGAGTGGTTGGTAAAATCAAGCACGCTTATTTATGTTCAAATCGTTCTGGTGTTATTGGTACATATCGGTTGGCTGGGCCAAGGCCAGCTAGGCAAATGGACCCTCCAGCACATGTACACTGGGATAATTTTATTGGTACTGCACCCATGAGGTCTTATGCCAAAAATATCTATCATCAAGCCAAATGGAGAACATGGCAAGATTTTGGAACGGGTTGGTCAGGAGATATCGGGTGTCATATTTTTGATCCGGTCTGGAAAGGCCTTGGTTTGAAAGCACCCAAGTCTGTGGTTGCAAAAGTTCAAAAGTCTTGGAAAAAATCGGCCAAAAGGCGAGCAGACACTTGGCCTCAAAGCAACCATATCATCTGGCAATTTCCGGGAAACGAATTGACGGCAACAGATAATCTTCAGGTTGAATGGTTTGATGGAGAGTTTTTCCCGCCGAAGGAAATTACAAGATCATATAATAATGGAGTTGGTTTTCCCGAGGAGGCTTCTATTTTAATTGGAACAGAAGGGTCACTCTTAATTCCGCATCAGGGCATGCCGATCGTTATTCGAAATGATGATGCAAAACAACCGGATGTTCCAAAGCTGGAAGAAAGAAACCATTACCATCATTTTGTGGATGCATGTTTAGGGGGTGAAATGACCGAATCACATTTTGCACAATCTGGTCCGATGACCGAAACGGTTCTGTTGGGGACGGTGGCTATTCGTTTTCCAGATCAACTATTGGAATGGGATGCAGAGAATTTAAAATTTCCCAATTACCCTGCAGCCAATGAATTATTAAAGAGAAATTACCGAAAGGGGTGGGATGTGCAAGGGATTTGAGAAAATGCAAAGTTGAGAAGCTCAACCTTCTCAACTTTACATTTTTGTATTACCAATACTCCAAGCTGGCACCAGCTTTTGCAGTAATGGCAACTTTGTCTGCTTCACTTGCAAACCTTATTTGTACGGTTCCTTTGGCTGAGGGCCTAATGATGCCTTCAATGATGGCAAGATTGCCATTGAGGAGAGAATTACTATTGCATGAAGCGGGTATATTTACGGCACCTGCATAATTTACTGTTTGAGAAGTTGCGGAAAGGGTATATTGGCTAGTGTAGTGTAATAATGTAGTGGCTGGTGCATTGATTGTCCACCTGCTCCCATTATTTGTTGCACCACTAGTGTATGGGATCATTGCATAGAAGTGATATACAGTTTCAGCCACAACATCAAAGGATAATCCTGTCACATTTTCGAGTGTATTTCCTCTAGCATTGTTGTTGATTACGTCTGTTGTTAGGGTAATCATATTCCGATTGTTGTTCCCGCTGGGGGCAGCAAACGCTCCATCGGCCCTTAAGAATGTTGTTATTCCACCACCACTTGCAGGAACAAGTCCTTTATCTGATGCGTTGAAGGTATTTAACATCGCTGTTGCTTGAGTTGTAGTGAGATCTTCCACATTGCCCGTTTCCGCTGAGTTACGGCCTTTAAAAATTTGTGTAGGAATTTGTTCTAACATTTCATTTGTTATTACATGGGTAGAAATTGTAGTGGTATTGCCTACTGAAGTTACCGGACCTGTAAGATTAGCATTGGTGATTACTGTTGCTGCAGAACCCGTTGTATTTTGATTTAAAATGGGGAAGTCACTTGCGGTGGCAATTGACAATACACCAGTGCCCTCAGATGTTTTAATTAATCCGTTTGAAGTAAGATTGGATAATGCATTGATGTTTTGTATGGCATTTACACTTATCGTATTGCTGTTTCTCGTTAACCCGCCTGTGAAACTTAATGTATTTTCTTTACCATTGAAAAGGGTCCAATCTGTTGATGATAGTGCTCCTCGGCTGGTTGCAGATGCAGTTGGTAGGTTAAATGAGTGACCAGATTCTGAAGAAGTAATACTGAAATCAGATCCAGCAGTATTGCTTGAAAAAGTTTGTAAGGAAGAGGTGATTCCATTTAAAGAAGTAATTGTATTTCCAGACAGCATATTTGATAATGATCTGGTACTAACATTTCCTAGACTATCAGTGGTTAAGATTTTTGAATTTGTAATATTTGTAGTGATTCCCTCAAATCTTACATCTCCAGTTGTATGAAGTTGTGCGGTAGGATTAGCGGTACCAACGCCAAGGTTTCCTGAATTTTTATTGTAAATATGAATGCCCGACATCTTCCACTTGCTGCTGTCGATGTTTATTCTTGTTCCCTTGGAACTAATTACTGTTTGGCCGCTTCCGTTTAGTGAAACAAATAAGAATAGAAAGAGTACACAAATTATCTTCATTTGAATGAGCAATTATGATCAGTAACTTATTTTATGAATAAGTTACTGATCAAATGTTTTAGTTAAGTAAGTAAATAAATTTATGGAGTTTGGGCAGGACTATTTTACCCACTGTACTTCTATCATGTCTCCAGCAACTACAAGTGACCCAACTGATGAGGTTAAGGTGACTTGTCCAGCAATAGTTGTGTAATCAGTTATCGGCATTAGTTTAGCACCATTTCTGTAAACCCAAACTTTCGAAGCAGTCAAGGGCATATTAGATACAGCATAAGAAGTTTGTCCTGCTGTGGAAGTAAAATATTCATTACCGCTTTGTAGAAGTGATTCAGCACCCACTCTTTTTAAAGTACCATCTGAAGTAGATACAACAAGGCTGTCCGTAGCGAGTGATCCACTCTGTAATCCTGTAATTTTAAGGTTGTTGGTGGCATCAGTTGTAATCGTTGTTGCTTTGGTTAGTGTGCCACCAAGTTCTACCAGATTACCAGTTTTGGTTAGGCCGTTGCCGAAAGCCAATGCATTGAAAAGCGAAGACGCTGAAATAAACTTCAGTTGGCCTGTTGCAGGGTTTATTACCATTACACTATCAGCTGTATTTGAGCCTGATTGTAATCCGGTAATTTGCAAGAAATTTGATGCACTTGTTTCAATGGTTGTAACACGATTCAATGTGCCTCCAAGCTCAAGTGTTTGTCCATTTTTTGTTAAGCCATTGTTTGCAAATTTTGCAAAGCTGCTGTCGCCCAATTGTTTTGGTGTTACATACAGGAGTGTACTGTCTGATTTTGTGATGACTGCTGCGGTACTGGAGATTACCCACTTGATGGTACCCTTGTTGTCAATCACTCTGGTGCTGTCTTTTTGTGCTGATGCAGTAAAACTGATTCCAACTGCGATGGAGAGAAGGAGAAGATTCTTCATTTTTTGTTTGTTTTTGTTTTATAATAATTGAATAATTCTTATTTGATCACCTTGTTTGCAGGGCAGCTCTGCTAGGATGGAATTGTTATTATTAACGGTAAATGATATCAATACTCCGTTTCTGTATAGCAGTATTTTATTTGCATCTGTAATGATTGTAGGGGTAGTAAAAATATTTTGACCATTGTTCGAGACCATCTCAGTATAATTTTGAACTCCATTTGTTAGGACAGAAGCCGAAATTGATTTCACCCTACCATCGATTGGGTTTGCTACCAATATTTTATCTGTTTGAGGATTACCTGTACTTAGGGTATCTATTATCAGCTGACCTTTTATTTGCAAAGCAGATTTCGGCGTTGAGGTTCCAATGCCGACCCATCCTTTTTCAGTAACTCGTAGACGCTCTAGATTGTTTGTTTTAATAATTAGAGGAGCATTGTTGGTGGAGCCGAGAAAATTGGTTGTTGTTATACCTTTATTTCCTTTTAAATTCCACAGTTGATTTGAAGTGGATTCAGATTCGTTAATATATGTTACTGCTCTTATCCACTTTGTTCCATCAGAGTAATATAATCCAGGAGTTACGTCATAGGTATTTGAAGTATTGTATACAACCATTCCGGCTATTAATCTTTTTAACGGCGCAGCCGAAGTGCTTGATTTTAGTGCAACTCTTGGTAGCAGTACCCCTTTGTTGGTTGACTCAATTTCAAGCATGGCATCAGCGTTAATTGACCTGGGATTGTCGCCTATTTTAATTTGGGAAAAAACTTTGGGAGTATAGGCAAGTGCCAAGATCAATACGGAGGCAGCTATTTGACTATATATATTTTTCATTTTAAAATGATTCATTTCCTATTGCTTGATGAATTGTATTGTACTACCAATTTGCTCGCGATTTGAACCAATTATATTTATGAAGTAGGCTCCATGGATAAGATGCTTTATATCTATTGTTAATAGATTATTTTGTGATTTGACCTGAACATACTTTTTGAGAACCTGTTGTCCGGTATTACTGACTATCACGAGCTCAGCAGACCCTTCATAAGATGTTGCAAAACGAAGATTAATTTTTTCGTTATCTACAACAGGGTTGGGATAAACTCGCATGTTTTCGAGTTCATGACATGTGTTATTCACTGAAATAGCAGTAGAGTATTCATATGTGCCATTTGCATGTTGAATTTTTAATCTGTAATAAGCGATGCCAAGAGGTTGAGGAACTTCTTTTGCATACCTAGAGCCATTGGATGAGCCCGAAGTTGCCAAAGACGATATGGTACGAAAGTTGATGTTATCCTCACTCAGTTCTATGATGAATATGCTTGAATTGTTTTCAATCGATGTCGCCCAATTTAATATCGTATTGCAATTAGAAGTGTTTGCAGTAAGAGATATGATCTTCACAAGGGGCGGCGAAGTTGTTCTTCCTATTGCAATAGCCGATATCCCAGGTATCATGGTTCCACTTAGCCTACTGTCTTCCTTGTTTCCTGTTGCGGTTGGTTTTCTGCTGAGATCAATCCATTGTATTCCATTCCATCCTACCAATCTCAAATCGGATTCATCAGCAAATTTTGACATGTCAGGTATACTTACTGTGATTAGAAGACCATCTCCGTTACCAGTAGTTCCAATACCAAGATTTCCATCTTCGCCAGTTTGCCAATCCCATTGCCCTGCTTTGCTAACCGATGAAATTGTTTCAGCAACAGCAAGAACTGAATGTTTGCCTGCATGAGGTTCGGTAGGATCAATATTATCGGTTGGATCACCTTCAATCCAGGCAGTTGCAAATGCATCTGATGTTGAATCGGTTTTAGAAATCTCAAGTGTTCTCAGGTCTCTTCCATTGCCTACTGGAAACAGAAATGCAGAATTCCCGTATTTCTTTATGTAACCATCGATATGTACTTTATCAGAATATCCAATATAATTTGCATTTTCGAGTGAACTGAAATAGCCCGGATGTGCATTTCTTTCCGAACTCCATGATGTTTCAACGTTTAATGAAATATCAATTGTTCCGAAATTAAGCACCTCGCCTTCGGAGAATACCCGATTGGATTGCGTATGGCCTAGCAAAATAAATAATATAGAAAGTGTTGATAGCGCAATTTGTTTCATCCGAATTGTCAGTCCCTTGTCTTAAGGCTTATTTGTATTTAATTGGCAATGTTAGGGAGAGTGGTTATAGAGAAACATGACTCTAATCAAGCGAAAGAATGATTTGTCAGCAAAACTATTTTTAGTTTTTATCTGCCCTGTATTTATATTTTCTATTTTGAGCAAACGAGTTTGCCACCTTCACAATTTAAAATACCCTTTAAGCGAAGCTGACAGGGCATCGTGCACTTTGCTGGACTGAGTTCGAGAATGATGTTGTCTGATATTTCGGAATTAGTTATTTTAAAATAATTGTAATTTTAAGTTGAAAATTTACAAATCGAAATAAAGAAAGACCGCATGATAAATTGGAAAGATAACACTGTACCTGAGCCTCCCTACATCGCCTCTATTTTTAACTACTACTTGTCCGATCAACTCGAGGGATACCTCGAATATGATGAGCTCACCCTTGGGTTGGCGAAGCAAATGCCCGGCTATTTAGGATATGAAAGCTTTAAGCACGATGGTCGAGGTACCTTTATTAGTTATTGGAAAGATATGGATGCCATTCGCGCATGGGCTACTGAGCCTAAGCATATCGAAGCAAAACAAAAGGGGAAATCAGCCTGGTATCGATATTATCACAGTGTGATTGCGGAAGTCAAGTCAATGCAAGTTCACGCAATATGACTATTTAAAATAACAGTGCCCAAGACTGGATTGAGTTCGAAGGATAGCTTATCGGCTATAATCGATGTAATAAAAAACAATAGTTGGCTAATATAATTTCTGAGAATGCTACTCTCAACTGATACCTAAAATTTTATGTGTTGGAGAGTTTACAGAAACTGTTGGTCAAAGACCACCAATGGTAATGTAGTTTGATGTACTTTTAGGCCATGCATCCAACCTCTTTTTCCATTGCCGATGCGCTCTCTCATTTAAAAATCAAGGCCTTGAATGCAATGCAACAGGCATCATTAGAGGCCAATGTATCAAATGATGACGTTGTTTTGTTAGCAGATACAGGCTCAGGAAAGACCTTGGCTTTTTTGCTTCCTGTTGCGCAATTGTTGAATAAAACCAAACCTGTTTGTCAGGCATTAATCGTAGTTTCCTCTCGTGAGCTTGCTTTGCAGATTGAACAAGTGTTTAAGAACATGTCGACCGGATTCAAGATTACTTGTTGCTATGGTGGGCATTTAAGGGAAACAGAGGAAAACAATCTTAAGCAGGCTCCATCGCTGATTGTTGGGACCCCGGGTAGAATTGCCGACCATATCAGAAGAGGCAATATCGTTACAAATCATATCGAAACCCTGGTGTTGGATGAATTTGATAAATCACTGGAACAGGGTTTTGAAGCCGAAATGTCATTCATTGTTAAATCCCTTGCTGCACTTAAGAAACGGATTCTGACTTCTGCAACAGAGGCAGCAGAAATACCAGCATTTGTTGGCTTGAAAAATCCAATTGAAATCAATTTTCTATCAGGGAAAAAATCCGAGGCATTGGCAGTTCAATTTGTTCGAAGTGCTGAAACAGACAAATCAAATACCCTATTTAATCTTATTTGTTCTTTGGGCAATCGCTCAACCATTGTGTTTTGTAACCAAAGGGAAAATGTTGAGCAAGTCAGTCAATTCCTCAAAGAGAAGGGGATTGTGAATGTATTTTATCATGGAGCAATGGAGCAGGATGAGCGTGACATTGCACTGTGCAAATTCAGAAATGGCAGTTCAAATCTGTTGGTAACAACTGACCTTGCAGCCCGTGGTTTAGACATTCCAAACATCCGTTATATTGTCCATTTTCAGTTGCCCTCAAGTCAAGAATCTTTTATTCATCGCAACGGCCGCACTGCACGAATGGAAGCCAGTGGAACAGCTATTTTATTGCTTGCCCCACACGAAACAATTCCAGCATACATTCAGCCAGATCCAATAGAAATTGAATTGCCTGCTGAAGTCTCATTGCCTGATAAGCCTAGCTGGACTACTTTCTATGTTAGTGCAGGCAAGAAGAATAAGGTAAACAAAATTGATATTGTAGGTTTTCTTACAAACAAGGGGCGGTTAAAAAAAGAAGATATTGGATTGATTGAAGTTAAAGATTTCTTTTCTTTTGTTGCAGTCCGAAAATCCAATGCAGGTGCAACTTTACAGCTCGTCAAAGAAGAGCGGCTTAAGAATAAGAAAGTGAAGATTGATATTGCAAAATAATAACCCCTTCTCATTTCGTTGAGAAGGGCTTGTGCCCAGGACCGGATTACCTGCGGTGATCCTATGCGTCCTGCGAGGGGCTGCAAACTAGAAAAGTCCTGGTTCGCTTCGCTCACTCCGGCATTTTTATGCCCACTCCCCGAAGCAAGCTTCGGTCGCGGCCATAAAAAATCCCGCACTTCGTGCAGGACTTTTTTCTTTGTGCCCAGGACCGGATTACCTGCGGTGATCCTATGCGTCCTGCGAGGGGCTGCAAACTAGAAAAGTCCTGGTTCGCTTCGCTCACTCCGGCATTTTTATGCCCACTCCCCGAAGCAAGCTTCGGTCGCGGCCATAAAAAATCCCGCACTTCGTGCAGGACTTTTTTCTTTGTGCCCAGGACCGGATTCGAACCAGCACACCTCGCGGCGCTGCCACCTGAAGGCAGTGCGTCTACCAATTTCGCCACCTGGGCGGTGGAAGGCAAATATACAGCAAGAGGAAATAACTCCCTAGTTCACTATAAATTTTACATTGATACGTATACTAATTGTTGGCTTTTTCATTTTCTGAATATCCCTTAATGATTTTTCTGCACTGCAGACTTTTGCAACTGCATTCAAATGGCTCCATGGCGTGGTCAAGAAAGGTTGCATAGTCGAGCGTGAGCTCTTCTCCTATCCGGATGTCGTTTATTGCAATCGTGTTTAGTCCAGCAAAAGCAGTATTGGGTTCACAGCTGTGGTTTTGAGGCGACCATTCTGACGGCTCTTCATCCCAGATGGCATAAACATTATTACCAATAGGGTACGCGTATTGTCTAAAACTTAATTTTCCTTCCTCATCCCAATGTTGATCAACGTGTGACTTTGAAACAAGTCTTTGTGGACGGCCTTCGCCACGATAAATAATTTCACCTCTATTGATATTTACAGTAGCGTATATTCCGTAGCCTGAAATTGAGTTGCCCCGAAGTTGATATGGCTTTTGTTTCTTTTTATGTCTGCTTATCCCTTCTTCTATGATGTGTTTTAAAAATGCCGATTTTCCAAACCCATCATGTTCTAGAATGTAATCAGCAGAGCCTTCCAGTCCATCCTTATAAAATACTGAACATGTAAAATTAATTTCGAGGAAGAAGATTTCATTTTTACTATTCATTCTAAAATCAAGACGAGCGTATCCTTTACCGCCAAAGCCCTTAAATATCTTTTCTGCTGCTGTTCTCAATTCATTTTCTATAGCACTGTCATGGCAAGGGATATTGGCACCAGGATGGAGTACCGAAGTCTTTAGTGAATAAGTTTTAAATGTGAAGCCATCCGGAAAAATATATTCCACCGGCTTAAATGATCTACAGGTTTTGCCATCAGGATTTGCTGTCACAAGTACGGTGAATTCTCTTCCCTCGATATATTCTTCTGCAAGCAGGATGGGGTACTCATGCAAAAGAGATCTTGCCTTATTCATGAATTCGGATTCATTCATTACCAGAGATGCTTGATCGATTCCCAAGCTATCGCCTGCTTTTGCCGGCTTTATGAATAGCGGGTAGTTTCCATTTTCTGCTATTTCTTGCAGATCGCTATTAATGTCTATTGTTTCAAATAATGGCGTTTTGACACCTTCGCAATAGGCAACATATTTCATTAGTGTTTTAGGGGGGTCATACAATGTTGCGGTAGGTCCAGTGTAAGGCAGTTCTAATAAATCAAGCGTATGTATGACATCAATAGAAGGAATTTCCCATTCAAGATATCCCTCACAGAGATTAACATAGACATCATATTTTTTCTTTTTTAGCTCTTGCAGTTGTTTGTATACCGTCAGTTTATTGAGTTGAATATGGTCAACTCTTGCATTTGGAAGCAATGATGAAAGATCACGGGGCGGATCATAGTCTTGATAGTCAACTGATGACGTTGAATAATCGGGCTGAAGAACACAGATCTTTAGACTCATCTTTTTTCTTTTCGGATTAAAGCATCCTGAATAATTTCCACAATCATATCTTTAAATGATGTTTTATTGACCCTAAGAATAGCTCCGATGGATGTAAAGTTTTCGTCTTCGCTTAATCCACATTGAGCATTCACTTCTAGCACATAAAGTTCTCCAGTTTTTTCATCTTGTCTGATGTCCACTCTTCCATATCCAGTTCCATGAACCGAACAATATGCCTCCATACTTATTTTACATACAGCATCAGCCAATACCTCATCTACTTCCTTGTACTCATAAAAATTTTCATTTCTGGGCATTGGGCTTTCGTCTTCATAAATTTCCCATAGCCTGTCGAAGGAAAGAAATTTTTCTTTTTCTGGTAACGAGGCATGAAAGACACGCTCAACGGGCTTATACACCCTACAACTATCACCGAACTGACTTGATCCTGTAATCATGGTAGTAAATTCGCGGCCGGTTATAAATTCTTCTGCAATAATGCCATCGATTGCAAGATTCCAGCCACGGTATCCTTTGAACATATTCGTTAACTGTTCTTTAAGTGATTCAAGGTTATCAACCACATTTCTTATTCCTACGCCCATGCTCCCGCCAGATACTGATGGCTTTAGAATGATTGGTGTTCCGAGTAGCTCAAATAAATTACTTTGATCGTCTGTTTCTGAAGAAATTGCTTTCCATTTTGCTGTATGCACCCTTGCTTCGTCAAAGGCCTTTTTCATGGGTATCTTTGAGGTGGTGATGTGGTAGAAGTATTCATCTGAACCCGTATAAGTAATATTTTTGGATTCAATTTCTTTAACAACAGATATACCTGGTGTTCCATTCACCTCATCACCATCGCAGAGGTTAAGTATCAGTGAAATCTTTTCTGAACCTGAATCAGCTATCTTATCGATTATGGTAGAAAAATCATTCATGGTCACAGGCTGCCATTCCCATTCTATATTCAGCTCATTGAATATGTTGGTGTATTCTGCGATGCTTTGACTAAAGTCGTAATAATAATTTATGTTGTTATCTGATGACTCCAGATAAGGCGCTAAGACCCATATTTTTAGATGATGAAGCGGTATTGACGGGGTAGCAAATCCAGCAATAAGATTATTTGACGATAAGTTGATATTCGCATCATTCTCCAGGGCAGGTTGCATATATAAATTTATCATTATTAATACAAACAGAAAATTTCAATTTGTCGGGGCTAGGACTACCTGTCTTCTTAGGCATTCATTCTGTATCGGACTTTTTAATATAGGCCCATTTTAATAAGGCGGTTTACCCTGATTTGTTATTTAAGTTGGATTGGCGATCATGACAGTTCCAATAGGTTGATTGCGGGACAATTATTTCCTATTAATTGCCCGACATTACATGCTTAGGAGATCATTGCAGCCATGCGGAAGTGATATTTTTAAGGATCTACGCGAAAATGACTTTTCATACCTAAGATCATATTTTTAAAAATCAAACGATAAGTAACAAACCACAAATTTTATCAGGGCAGCCCTAAAACCTTTGTCGTAACTTCATGATCCTAGAAACATTTTATGAAGTCTTTTTTTCGGACCATTCATCTTTATCTCAGTTTAGCATCCGGATTGTTTATCATGACGGCCTGTTTTACAGGTGCTATTCTAGTTTTTGAGCAGGAATTGCAACATGCCATATATCCTGCTAGGTATTATTCAAAAGAGGTTAAGGAGTTACAAGTACCTATTGCAAAGGTGTTGGACAATTTTCGTGCATCTTACCCCGAGTTTAAGGTAAGTGCTGTTAAGCTCTATGCTGATCCTAGAAGAAATATTGAATTAGCCGTGACTACAGAAAATCCCAAGCAAGGCACTAACCAGAAAAAAGCCGAAGGGAGTAAAATCACTGCATTTGCGGATCCCTATACTGGGGCTATCATTGAACTGTATGTATACGGCGAAAGTTTTTTTTATACGGTCATGAGCCTACATCGCTGGTTATTGGCTGGCGACACCGGTAAGCTAATCATGGGGATTAGTATGTTAATGTTTCTGTTCATCTTGATTACTGGGCTGGTAATTTGGTGGCCAAGGACAAAGGCCATGTTAAAACAGCGTACTTCTATCAAGTGGAACGCCAGTTGGAAAAGATTATCGCAAGATTTACACCATGCTCTTGGCATATACACCATCATGTTTTTATTCATCTTCGCATTCACTTCATTGGTTTGGAGTTTTCAGTGGTTTAATGATGGGATTTATACGCTTACGAATTCTTCTAAAGAACCTATTAAGCCACCACCATCAACTATTCCCAATAATGCAGTTGCCGCTTCAATGGATAATATTATAGCCGATGCATTTGTGAGGGTGCCCAACGCTGTATTTTATAATGTCGCCTTTCCTAAAGATTCATCTGGTGTGTATGCGGTCAATATATTGAATAGGGATGCAGCACACGAAAATGCCAGCGATCATTATTATTATCATCAGTACAGTGGGCAATATCTCAAAAAAGTTTCATTTGCTGATCGGCCCTTGGGGCAAAGAGTGCGTGCTACTGTTAAGCCAATACATGTTAGTTCTATTTTTGGGCTGCCCTCTAAGATTCTTGGGTTTATTGTTTGCTTATTTGGAGCTACATTCCCAATTACCGGGGTAATCATGTGGTTATCAAGACTAAAGAAAATATAGGCGCTGGACCTTGCGTCTATTATCTACTAAAAAAAGATCCCAGATAAATTACGCCAAAAGCAAGCAGCAATATACAGGCCGCTATCATGGGAACTTTCTTTCGTGACGGTATTTTTATTTTGATGTATTCTCGAAAAAACCCGGCTGTGAGTAGGGTCACAAATAGCCATACTGCAAAAAGTGTAATATCAAGAAATAGCTCAAAGGAGCCAGTTAAAACCAGTATAGTATCAAAAATAAAAATTAACCAAAAGGCTCTTAGTGGGATTTTTCTCTTGTTTATTTTTGAAAAATATGTTGGCAACATATTGTTCTCTGCTGAGCTGGCAATTAATCTTGAGGAGGCAATCATATTTGCGTTGACTGCACTGGCTGTAGAAATCAAAATCATTGTTGCGATTAGTCCTGGTGCCCATTCAAATGAGACTTTTCCTAGTGCGGTAACGGCCACTAATTTTGATGAGCCTACTTCTGCTGGGGTAAGTACAAAATGATAGGCTAAGGTAGTCATGAGGTAAAGTATCATGCATATGATTAGCCCAATAATTATTGCACGGCTTACTGTTTTATTTCCACCCTTTACTTCTGTGGTTAGATGGCTAACCATATACCAGCCATCAAATGCATTTAAAGCGCCTGTGCAAGCGGCTATGAACGCAGCTGTTATCTTTATCATGTTCCAATCTGCCATCATTGGCGCACTACTGAAATTCTTTATACTTCCTTCTCCAGGCAATATCAATAAGCTTACCAGCAAAACAATTGCAGCAATTTTTACTCCTGTAAATATCAGTTGAAATCGATCTGTAATTTTCATATTGACAGAATCAATCAATGTCATTGCAAACAGAAGAGCGATTGCTGTAAGTTTGATTTCAAATGGATCGAGCGGCATGAAATATCCTACATATTCAGCAAAAACAAATGCAATAGCAACAGTGCCACAAGGATTTATGATCCAATTTGAAGCTAGATTAAAGGCATGTGAAATCCAAGGAGGGAACAATAGTCGGTAGAAGTCTAGCAAATTCTTTGCTTCAGGGAATACATTGCCCATGCCTGCAATTACCAGTCCACCAATTATAGAAACGATGCCAGCCAATATCCAAACCAACATGATTAATTGTGGGGATGGCAATATATTAATCATGATGGAAGGCACGATAAAAATTCCGCTTCCTATAATTGTACCGATGACGATTCCCAGACAGGATAAAAAAGACAGCTTATAAGGCATCTTGAATAATTATTGCTAATGCCCTGTTAAGTTAAGCAGTTCTTTATGGATTAATGGCTTTCCAAGAGTTTCTGGGGCATTAGTTACACTAGCTGCAGATTATCTAAAGCTGTATCCAACTCCCATCAACTGAGTCAGTAAAGAGTTTGGTGCATCTGTTGCCGTGCATCGTCCTTCTAACTTGGGCGATATGGGTGAGTTTGTTTTTAGGTATTCTTCGATAACGCTATGTAATGTTGCACCTAGTCGTTTAGGTTCTTTAACTCCTTCAACCCGACAGATTGTAGTGTCGGGGTCGCCTTCGCGTTCGCAAGCGACAAAGGAGTATTCTTTTTCAAGGTCAATCGGGCTGCCTGCTACCTTTATCCAGTTAACCCTTTTGCCCAGTTCATTTCCTATCGTGAAATTAACCTCCATGCCGTTGAATCTTACTACCCATCCGCCGAAACGTTTTGCGGGGTCTTTGGCAAATGCATTCTGAAGCTCTTTTTCCATCCAGCCCCAAAGCTGTTTTCCTGTGATGACTCCTGTTTTAGCTTCGCTGTCAACCGGCAACATATTCCAGAGGTAATCTACTGTAATTTCTGCCTCACCTGTTTTTGGATCAGGTACAAGCGGTGGACAAAACCTAAATCCATTGCTGAGTGCAATATCGGGCTTGAACTTCCACATGATGGCATCGGTGATAAAGTTGTCCATCGGAGTTTCAATTACATAATACCTCACCAGTGGAGTTTTTGTTTTTCCTATAACCCGATTTAATTCTTTTTTATAGGGCTCACGTGCTTTATTAACCAATCGCTTCATTTCCTCGTCCTCCTTATATATTGCGGGATCTACATCCATCAGTTGGTAGTTATGGTCTTTTACAACGCCATCTTCAACAACGATATCAAGTTTTGCGATAAAAGAGCCGAAGGCTCCGGGCTCTGTTACTTTTGTGTATTTGCCTTCTATCGGTGTTCTTACCCTTTCATGTGTGTCTGCACCCAATATGTAATCAACTCCTGTTACATGTGGCATGTTGGCTAGCCCAACCTGTTGTGCAAGCCCCATATGTGTTAGTAAAAACACCATATCACATTGTTCGTATTCTTTTAAAATCTTTATGTATTTGGAAACATTCAATTCTGGTGCTGTGAACTTGATGCCATCGCTGTATGCAGGTGACTGTCTTTTTGGTGTGAGCGGGTCATTGTATCCGATGAAGCCAATCTTGATGCCTGCAATGTATTTAATGAAATAAGGAGGAAAAATAAGGTCGCCCTTCATTTCATCATGGGTATCATGAAACATGTTTGCGCAAACTTTTACTCCGTTGTATGCAAACATATCTTTCATCATCATTTCTTTGCCATACACCACTTCCCAGTTTCCGGGGAGCATGATGTCATAGCCGATGTTGTTCATCAAAGGAACAATGGCTTTGCCTTCACTTAGTGCAGCTACCCCACTACCTTGAAAGCAGTCACCACCATCTATCACCAGCGTATTGCTGATATTTTTATTACGCAGTGTGTTGATCATGCTTTTCAATGTTGCGAAGCCACCACGTTTTTTGTAGACTGGAGTTCCATGCTCGATAAAAAATTCATCATGAATATTGAGCTGTGAATGTATATCTGCTGTGTGCAATAATGTCAGCATCGCTGCTTTGCCATTCTGAACTGCTTTGTTTTGATTCATCGAACGGCTCTTGTATGCAGCATCATCATGATGAAGGGCAGAGGCTGCCAATGGGGTACTTATCAATCCACCCCCAATACCCAGTCCCAGGCCAAATCTTCCAGATTTTCGCAGAAAATCTCTTCTGCTATTTTCAGATAGCGAAACGTGAATTTCTTTTTCTGACTTGCTAATCCATTCAGTTTCACATGAAGAGCAAGTGCAGGTTGTTATGTGTTTCATGATATTATTTTTAATTTAACCGATGTTGATTCTACTCTCCATTTGCTTACATCACATATTATTTTTTCCTAGCGGCAATAATGGGCTTAAACGGACCGTACTTGTGTTGTTCTTCAGAGAATCCATCTGTGTACGGGCCAAATGGGTGATCAATCGGCTTCTTGGATATATTTGGCCAGTCGCCAGATAGGTCTTTTTTTGGACGTGGCTGTGAGTTGATGAATGAGGCTACATCCCATGATTCTTCGTCAGTTAAGGCGGGGGCATTATGAGATGCTTGATTTAAAGGCATGTTGTCGCGAACATAACCTGCAAGGCGCGACAGACGAAATAAGCCAGCACCTGTATTATAACTATTAGCGCCCCAAAGTGGCGGATAGGTATAACTCATTTCATCAGCAGCCATTACACCTTCTCCGTTTGCACCATGACAGCTTTGGCATTTTGCCGAATAGACGGCATTGCCATTGGTAGGACTTGCTGCGCGATCAAGGTATTCAGGAGGCATAATGCCAACGCCCTTGGGTGTTGTGTTTTTTTCAACATCCCGGCCAACCCATTTGATATATGCCATCATTGCCTGTATTTCATAAGTGCTGCTATCCAATGTTCTTCCATTTAGACTTCTTTCCATGCAGTCGCTTACCCGCTTATAAACGGTTTCTGTAGAGCCACTTCTATCGCGAAATTTTGGGTAATTAGCGCTCACTCCACCATAGTTGTTTCCCCATTTTCTTTTCCCAGCATCAAGGTGACAGTTCTGGCAATTCATACCATTTGTTACTTGTGCAATTGTTCCTTTAGGGCCAAGATATTTAGCGGTATTGGCAATAAGTTCTTCTCCGTAAATAACTTTTTTTCTTTCATCCCCTTCAAGTACATGATCCCTGAATAAGCTTGGGGCAGTCCACTCATCATTTATTGCAACGCTAGGCAGTTTTTGCTTGGGTGCAGTTAAGGTGTCAGCGAATTCGCTGATGATGACAGCCAATAAGCCTATTGTAATGAGGAAGATGATCCAGTTTCCTTTTAGATTTATCATGTGAATCGGTATATATCTATAAATATAATCTAAAGGAAATAAATCATTTTGTGATATTGGTCACATAGCTTGGGGAGCTCGAAATTAAAAGTTATAGTTCAGAACAATGTTCCATAGACTCATGTTCACCTTGTTGATGATGTATTTTGTGGCGATAGGGGCATTATGCAGTTTGTTTTTATAAACATACAGCAGCTGTGCCCCAAGCCCGTTTAAGAAGCCAGTAAACTCATACCTCATGTCGATATTAAGCTGGGTATATGAGGGCATACTATATTTATTTTTTGCTGGATCATTAATATTGGGAAGATCGAAGTATCCAATTGCTGTTGTTGTTTTGATATTGATTTTTGGAATGGTGTATCCAAGTTTTAAAACAAATGCATTGACATCAGCCAGACCCTCATTTCTTTCGCGAGACATGAAAGTGTAAAAGGGATCTCTTCCCCATTCCCTTGGCATAAGGTAGCGGCCTGTTGCTGTTATTCTATTGTAGTTGAAAGAATTTTTCCATGATTTGTTTTCCCATCCAATGGTGCCGCCATAGGTGGTTGAACTTTTGTCTTGAACATATCTTTTTGATAGGTCTTCATTTCCGCCTTTTCCGACTTTATTCTGTTGAATCACTTGGATGCCTGTAAAAAAGTCTCCATCCGAGGAAAGTGGTTGTTTATAGTCGGCCTGTATCATGGCTGTGTTGAAAATATTTTCAGCAAACAGATTCCAAAACTTCAAAGAGAGCTTGCTTGATGGTTTGTGTGTAACGCCAAGGAGGGCAATACCTTTGGTGTTTGTATTTCCGGCATAGCCAGACTTGCTGCCATCATTATTCAGGCCAGATGAATATACCCCGATTGACTCACTTACCCTAAACCACCTGACAGTTCCTCTTGGGGAGATTTGGTTTAAGAATCCTCCTTCAATTTTTGTTTTCTTGATACTATTTATTTCAGTCCAGATACCACTTACTTCAGTTGGTCTCATTCTCCCATCCTGAAGATTAATGAAAGGGGTATTGATCAATTGTTTACCTGCTGTGATAAAAGAATTTCCAATATTATATTTAATGAATAGTTCCTCAAGTCTATCGATATCAGTTTTGTTATTCGGATTTTCGATATCAAAAAGTCCGATTTCGTAACGGTTGGATTGGTTTGTGATGGGGTCTGGAGTTGATAGATTGGATGAACCTATGTTAAAAGTAAAAAATCCGCTGATGCCTAATTGAAAACCTTTAAATTTCGCAGTTTCAAATTTTATACCTCCACCGCCGGCGTTTGCATAGTAGTCGGATAATGCTCCTTGATTATCAGTTGCCATGAAGAAATATCGCAGATGGCCATTTATGGTGCCGCTTTTAAAAGCAGCGAGCAATGAGTTGGAGTCAACTGTTTCTTTCCCTTTTTCTTTCCAGATGGAAGGTTTTTCTCCCAGCTCTTGGTGTTGACCAAAGGTTTGCGATACCGTATACAATAGCAATATTATCAGGAAGAGGTTTTTCATCATCTGCATTTCAACATCATTTCACTTCTTCAAAGCTGGTGTCTTCAGTTGAAACTTTACTTTTAGTTGAAGTTTTTGGGATAGAGCATCCGCCTACTCCACAACATCCTGAATTTGAAATTCCCATCAGCAGCACAAATCCCCCAGCCCATCCCATTATGTTGTCATGCTTAACAATTGCATAGATGATCACTGCAATCCCGAGCGCAACCCTAAATATTCTTGCTCCATTCCAGTTGGACGTTAACAATTCTTTCATTAATTAAATTTTATTGTCAAGTATATCCCAGGCACCTCCATTATAGCATACAATGCCGGCATTTTCAAGTATTGATTTTGCTACTCCACTTCTGTTACCACTTCTGCAGCAAGTAATGATGACTTTGTTTTTCTTTTTTAGTTCTGCAGCTTTAGTTTCGATTTCATCAAGTGGAATGTTGATTGACCCTTTGATGTGGCCACTATTGAATTCTCCTTTAGTTCGAACATCAACAATCATTGCACCCTCTTTCAATAGGTTCGAGTAATCGGCTTCTGGGGGCGATGAGAAAAGGTTTTTGAATATGTTTAGCATAGTATTTATTTAGAATTATTCGTGTAATAAAGACATGAGTGAATCAGGAGATCACGGGGTTACCTAAATTCACCCATTCATTCATGCTTGCAGAATAGTTGAACACATTGGTATACCCCTCTTTCGCAAGTAATGAATATCCTATCGTTGCACGATCACCGCCTTGGCAATGAATTACAACTTTTTTGTCTTTACTCACTTTATCAAGGTTGTTTAAGAGTGTTCCTACAAAAATATGATCAGCGCCCTTAACGTGTCCGCTATTGTATTCAGTTGCACCCCTTAGGTCAACGACCTGTACATTTGGTTCATTCAATATTGATTTAAACTCATCAATATTGATAACGGCCACCTTGTCGAGTTTCCCGCCTGCTTGAGTGAAGGATGTTGTTGAGCCTACATACCCCATGATATTATCCAATCCAATGCGCATGAGTTTGCGCGTGAGGTCGTCAAGTTGACTTTCATCAGCCAGCAACATGAAGGGTTCCTCATAGGTGATGTACCATCCTGCCCAGGTAGCAAATGAGTTATTGCCCTGGATGTTAATACTTCCAGGGATATATCCTTCTGCGAATTCAGTCTTATTTCTTGCATCAATCAGTTTTATTCCCTTCCCCATTGCTTCCATCATTTCATCATTGCTCAAGTGTTTCAACTTTGGAACTTCAGTAAGAAGTTTACG
>JBILBU010000053.1:0-9793 GCA_044353505.1 Chitinophagaceae bacterium
ATTATTGGAGGTGGAATGGCCTATACATTCTGGAAAGCTCAGGGAAAAATGATTGGAAACTCCCTATGCGAAGAAGACCGCCTCCCCCTTGCCCTGAAATTGCTTGAAAAAGCAAAAGCCAAGGGAGTTAATATTCATCTTCCGGCAGATAGCACCATTGCAGATAAATTTGCAGCTGATGCCAACACCCAAAATTGTGATAGTGCCAACATTCCTGACGGGTGGATGGGACTTGATATCGGCATTCAAGCAAGAAAAGATTTCAGCGAAGTTGTTCTAAGAAGCAAAACCATCTTGTGGAATGGCCCGATGGGCGTATTCGAAATGGAAAAATTTCAAGCTGGTACAAAAACAATCGCAGAAGCTGTGGCGGAAGCTACCAAACATGGCGCTTTCTCACTGGTAGGAGGCGGCGATAGCGTAGCGGCAGTAAACCAATTTGGGTTCAATGAGCAGGTAAGCTATGTTTCGACAGGAGGTGGAGCGATGCTGGAGTTCTTTGAAGGAAAAACATTACCTGGCATTTCCGCTATCAATTCTTAAACCTTAGCATATTTTAACATATCAAAACCCTCAACGACTACAATGTCATTGAGGGTTTTAGTATATCTTTACCTTTAAAATAATAACTACCAACATGAGCACACGTAATATTGTTTTGATTGTGATAGGCGCCTTGATACTTCTTCTTGGGGGTTGTGGTTGCGGCGGCTACAACGGCCTTGTCCAAAAAGACCAAAATGTTAAAGGAAAGTGGGCTAACGTAGAAAGTGATTATCAACGCAGGGCTGATCTTATTCCAAACCTCGTCAACACCGTTAAGGGTGCTGCAAACTTTGAACAAGAGACATTAACCCAAGTGGTTGAAGCTCGTGCTAAAGCAACCCAAACAACAGTAGACGTAAACAACCTCAGTCCAGAAAAAATCGCAGAATTCCAAAAAGCACAAGGCCAACTTAGTGGTGCGATTGGTCGCCTGCTTGTTACTGTTGAAAAATACCCTGAGCTGAAAGCCACACAGGCCTTTATCAATCTTCAAGCACAGCTGGAAGGCACTGAAAATCGCATCAAAGTATCAAGAAATGACTTTAACACAGCAGTTCAGGATTACAATACGAGTGTGAAGCAATTCCCAATGGTGTTGTTTAGCAGTATTTTTGGCTTTAAAGAAAAAGGATTCTTTGCAGCTGAGGCTGGTTCTGAAAAGGCTCCTACTGTAGACTTCATCAAATAAACTGAGTGAATCTTTTACATATTTTTTCAAAAAAAAGACTCAACTACTTCACAAAAGAAGAAGAAGAACGGATGGTGGAAGCCATCCGTTTTGCTGAGAAGCAATCCAGCGGAGAAGTTCGCCTCTTCATTGAAAATAAATGCAAATACATCAACCCAGTTGATAGGGCAGTTGAAGTGTTTAAGGAACTAAAAATGTATAATACCAAAGACCGCAATGGTGTTATTATTTATATCGCAATGAAAGACCGTCAGCTGGCATTATACGGAGACGAAGAAATTCATAAACGACTTGGCCAGGAGTTCTGGTTAGCAGAAGTAAAAAAAATGATTGACGAATTTCATGGGCAACATTACATGGAAGGCATTATCAAAATAATTACCGATACTGGTGAAGCCCTTAAAAAGCATTTTCCGTATGAACGAGACGATACCAATGAACTTGAAGACGGCATAGTATTTGGAAAATGATTAAACACGCACTAACTATATTCCTGTTTGTAATTTCACTTTCATCTGTCTTTGGACAGATAGAGAAAGAATTGCCTGCAAAACCAAGTCCCGCTAGACTTGTAGTTGACTATACAAGCACCCTTGCCCCAGATCAACAAGAGGCATTAGAAAGAAAACTTGTTGCATTTGATGACTCATCATCATCCCAAATCGCTTTAGTGATTGTTGAAACCACTGGCGACCGGGATATTGCTGATTATGCTGTTGCGCTAGGAAGAGCATGGGGTATAGGAAATAAGGAGTTTAACAATGGAGTACTCCTGATTGTGGCAAAAGCAGACAGAAAGGTTTGGATTGCAACTGGCTATGGACTAGAAGGTGCCTTGCCAGATGCGATAGCAAAAAGCATCATCGACAATGACATTACCCCAAACTTCAGAGAAAATGATTTTTATCGAGGCCTAGATGAAGGCACAAATGCAATCATTGCAGCTACAACTGGAGAATATACTGCACCGGCCAATTATAAAAAAGGAAAGAAAAAAGATGCACCCCCGCTTTTACTCATCATCATTGTTATTTTCTTGGTACTCGGATTCATCAAACGTGGTGGTGGCGGAGGTGGTAACTATAACCGAAGGGGCTATAGCGATGCAGCTGCCCTAGGAGGATTGTGGCTTCTCTCCAATAGAGGCGGTGGCAGTGGGTTTGGTGGCGGAAGCGGCGGTGGTGGATTCGGTGGATTTGGAGGTGGTAGCTTTGGCGGCGGCGGCGCAGGTGGTAGTTGGTAGCACAACAATAAATCCCAGCAACTACAAGCTGTTGTATGGTTGATCGGTACACCACAAGCACTTCAAAAAACTAACCCAGGCCAACCTCTTGATGCAATTCCGGAATTTGAATATCCAAGAATCCTTTTCTAAGCAAGCGCTCCTTAAAATCCACCTGTACATTGTGCTCCCCGTGTACGAGGAATAATTTCTTAACCAGTTTCGGATTCTGACAAGCCAAATATTGTGACAGATCCTCATAATCTCCATGAGCACTCATGCTGCGGATACTACCCACTTCTGCATGAATCTCGCGTGCAGCCCCATAGATATTAACTTCTTTTCTTCCTGATTGTATTCTTGCCCCCAGCGAATGCGGTTCACAGTAGCCAGTCATCAGTATACCATTTCTAGAATTTTCTATGGTATTGTTTATATGGTGCTTTACCCTCCCTGCATCAGCCATGCCACTTGCAGAAATAATGACAAAGGGACCATCTTTAAAGTTCAAGAGCTTGGATTCATCAACCGTCTTGATATACTGTAATCCTGCAAAATTAAATGGATCTTCATCCTTCTCAAGGACCTTCCTAATGCGGGCATTAAAATCCTGGGGGTATTTTTTTACAATTTCAGTAGCTTCAACACTTAAGGGACTATCCACAAAATAGCTTAGTGGGGGAAGCCTGCGCTCCAATTCAAGCTGGTTCAGCGAATAAAGCAACTCCTGGGTTCTACCAACACTGAATGCGGGTATGATTAATTTACCTTGCTTCTTCAAGCATATCTTTTCAATCCATTCAAGTAGACTGTCGGGCGTGGTTGTATGCAGGTCATGGAGGGAATTGCCATAGGTTGACTCCAAAATAATGATATCTGACTGATCAAATTCTTCTGGAGATTTCAAAATCGCATCGCGATATCGACCAACATCACCACTGAAAGTAAGCTGTTGCGTTTTACCATCTTCGACAATTCTTAGGTGGACAGAAGCACTGCCAATAATATGACCAGCATCGGTATACTTTAGTTCAATTCCGTCAGCGATTTTAAACCAGGTACCATATTGAACAACCTCAAACTGCTCGATGGCTTTTTCAGCTTCTTCTGAGGTATACAAAGGTTTCAAGAAAGGCTGCCCCTCGGCCTTCCTCCTCTTGTTTGCATATTTAATATCGTCTTCCTGAATGTGTGCTGAATCTTCCAACAATACGGTTGTGAGTTCCCTTGTTGCGGGGGTACAAAATATCTTTCCAGCAAAGCCATCACTCACGAACTTGGGAATAAGTCCACTGTGATCTATATGTGCGTGAGACAAGACTAAACAATCGACCTCACTAGGATCAAACCCCCAGTGACGATTTAAAAAATCTGTTTCCTTTCCCATGCCTTGAAACATGCCGCAGTCAAGTAAAATTTTCTTGCCGTTATTTAATGTGAGCAAATGTTTTGAGCCGGTCACACATCTTGCTGCACCATGAAATGATATTTTCATTGTTGTTATTTTTCTTTTTGTTTGAAACTCCACTTTATCTTGAACTCTGCCACACATCTGCCTTCTTGATCGAATCCTTTTGAAAGTGTATCACAGCTAGTACCTTGACCCGTTGAGATAGCATCAGATACAGCTTGCTGAATCACTGCACCATCATTACACTCAAAACGTATTGTACCAACAGCCTTTTTATGAAAACTTGATTCAACACCCAACACAAGCATAGATACTTTAGGAGACTTACCACGTGTATGGACAAGGGCAAGAATACCTGAACTCATTTCTGCTGCCATTGAGAGGCATGCAAAATAAATTGATTGAAACGGATTCTGGGAAAACCAACTGTACTTAACAAAAATCACAGAAGATGATAAAGAAACTTGACCAATTCGAATTCCTGAGAAAAAAGCTGCAGGTAAAGATCGAAGCAAAAAAAGCCGAAACAAAAAACGATTATTTAGCTTTTTTAATAATCCGGATTGGGTCATTAGATTAGTTTTATATGAACATCAATCTACACAACTTTATCCATATAAATAATACATAAAGATATACAACAACCTGATTGTAACTGAAACTAAACTACTACTTAACAAGTAGTGTCAACATCGACTCATCCATGAGAAATGCTTCCAACTCATCTCCGACAACACATTCGCCAACACCGGCTGGAGTACCTGTAAAAATCACATCCCCAATATTGAGTGAAAAGAACCGGGAAACATGGGCTATGATTTTATCAATATCATGAATCATGTCTCTTGAATTTCCTTGTTGAACGACCTGTCCATTCTTGTTCAAGGAAAAAATAATATTTTTCATATCTACCTCCTGACTGATTGGCTGCCATTTTCCAATCACTGCAGACCCATCCCACCCTTTTGCTTTTTCCCAAGGCAACCCTTTCTTTTTCAATTCAGTCTGGATGTCTCTTGCTGTAAAGTCAATCCCCACAGAAATAGAATCATAATACTTGGATGCGTTCACCTCTTCAATAAGCTTTCCGTTTTTGCTAATTCTAACAACAATCTCACATTCATAATGAAGCTCATTGGTAAATTCAGGATAATAGAATGGATTTGATGGTTGGTGATAGGCACTATTAGGCTTCATGAATATCACAGGCTCATCTGGCACTTCGTTACCGAGTTCTTTTGCATGCTCAGCGTAGTTTCTACCAATACAAATAAATTTCATGTACCCAAGTTTTTAAATAACAGGCGAGAATTGAACGGTGTTAAAAAAGACTTCTCAGTTGCCGAAATAAATATACTACACCCTGTCTACAATTCGATTTGATTAACCTCCGTCATTGTTTTTTCAAGGCCGATGAAAACAAAGTCTTCAATGGCCTGAGAAGCATATTCAATCTTTCTAGCTACTGTATCTTCTTCGTCTCGCTTCCAATGACCCAATACATACTCAACTTGTTTGCCTTTAGCAAAATCATTTCCAATTCCAAATCGAAGACGAGGATATTGAGCAGTAAGTAATGTTTCTTGAATACTTCGTAGACCATTGTGCCCACCATCATTGCCAGCAGGCTTCATTTTGATCTTATTGAGTGGAACTGCCAGCTCATCAACAAGTACCAGCATATTGGTAATTTCTATTTTTTCTTTTTCCAGCCAATACTTCACAGCCCTACCACTTAAATTCATAAAGGTGGTTGGTTTAATACAGATAATCTTTCTTCCTTTTATGCTAAGGTCTGCTCTAAAAGCCAACCGTTCTGAAGTAAATTCACCTTTATGTTTATTTACAAAGTGATCGAGTATATCGAATCCAATATTGTGGCGGGTATGCTCATATTCCACTCCAATGTTTCCAAGTCCTACTATCAAAAATTTATTCATAAAAAAGCCCTGCGATGTTATCGCAGGGCTATAAAGATAAAACTTTGAATCTACTTCTTGGCAGCTGGTGCAGCGGCAGGGGCTGCAGCCTTAGCAGGAGCAGCGGCCTCTTCCTGTTTCAACTGACGGGTCATTGTTACAGAAGCGATTGGAATTCTTGGAGAGTTCATGATCTCAAAATTATCAGTTACGATATCCTGAACACGGATGTTCTGGTTGAGTTCCAAATTGGTGAGATCAACTTCAATATTCTCCCTTAGGTACTTTGGTGTTGTTTTCACTTTTACAGACTTAAGTCTGATTTCAAGTTTACCACCGGCTTTAACACCAACGGCTGCTCCAGTGAATTTAAGGGGAATGTTGGCTGTGATCTTCTTTCCTTCAACAAGTTCCAACAAATCAACGTGCGTTAGTTTGTCAGTCACTTTGTTAAATTGGAGGTCTTTTAAAATGCAGGTGTATGCCTTCCCTTCCACTTTCATTTCAACTAATTGAAAATCAGGCGTGTAGATGAATGGCTTCAGGGCAAGTGATTTTACTACAAAGTTAACCTCTTGAGCACCCCCGTAAATTACACCAGGTACCATGTCTTGAGAGCGTAACCGGCGGGTGGCTGTTTTGCCAGTTTCGGTCCTCAATTGTCCTTCGATTGTAATCGTCTTCATTGTATTGTGTTTAAAAAATGACGCTTTTATGAGCCAACCTTTATTTATTCCTCTGTTGAGAATGAATAAACAGACTGGTTATGCTCTGGTTTTCATAGGCGTTTTTGATGGCCGAGGCAAACAAGTTAGCCACACTCAGCACTTTCAGCTTGGAAGAATGTCCTCTAAGCGGAATCGTATCGCAGACCACCAACTCCTCTAAAATGCTGTTTTCGATATTTGTGTATGCATTTCCGCTTAACACGGGGTGCGTACACAAGGCCCTAACACTTCTTGCTCCTTTGTCTTTCAACAGTTTAGCTGCTTTTGTAAGGGTTCCTGCTGTGTCACAAATATCATCAATCAGCACAATATCGCGGTCGGTAACATCGCCAATTACTACCATGCTCGCTATCTCATTGGCCCTCTTTCTGTGCTTGTCACAGATGACCATTTCCACGTTAAAATAGCTTGCTACCTCACGGATTCTGTTCGCACTTCCCACATCGGGGGCGGCAAAGGTAAGGTTTTCGAGCTGAAGATCCCTTATGTAGGGTATAAAAATTGCCGAGCTATCGAGGTGATCTACGGGTATATCGAAGTAGCCTTGAATCTGGGGAGCATGAAGATCCATGGTGATTACCCTATCAGCTCCGGCAGCAGTTAGAATATTGGCAACCAACTTAGACCCTATGGCTACCCTTGGCTTGTCTTTTCGATCCTGCCTGGCATAGCCAAAATAAGGAATGACGGTAATGATCTTATACGCAGAAGCCCGCTTGGCTGCATCGATCATTAACAGCAATTCAAGGAGATTATCCCCCGGCGCAAACGTGCTTTGCACTAGGAAAACATAATCACCTCGTATACTTTCGAGAAAAATAGGCTGAATTTCTCCGTCGCTGAATTTCTGAATACTGATCTTACCTAGACTGCCGCCATAGACGGTGGCTATCTTTTCTGCCAGGTATTGAGAGCTGGTTCCGGAGAAAATCTTACAGGATGGTCCTACGCGTTGCATAAAATGAATTGAGTAAGGCGAAGATAACAAAAGAAGAGCGACCTGAGACCCGAGATATGAGAAGATGGACAAAAGTGGAAAAGAAAATGCGTATCAGGCTTTTGCAGCGATATGTATGTGCAAAACTCAGCTAGGGAATCTAGCCTTAACCATAAAAAACGAAGATGAAACAAATTAAATACTGGCCGGCAGATGAAAGACCGAGAGAGAAATTAAGACAAATCGGTGCAGGTCAACTGAGCAATACCGAATTGCTTGCCATACTTATCCAACAGGGTACCAGAGATAGAACTGCGATGGACCTGGCGATGGAGATGTTGGAAAAGAGCCATAACAAGTTGGCTGAATTTGCCCGCTCATCGGTACGCGACCTGATGAAAACTCCAGGGATAGGTATGGCAAAGGCCAGCATCATTCAAGCTGCCCTTGAACTGGGCAGAAGAAGGCTTGCCGATGAGCACCTCATTAGTGAAACCATCACAGGAAGTGCATCAGTAGCAAAATATCTTCAAGTGAAATTGATGGATTTCCCTCATGAGGTGTTTGCAGTGCTGTTCCTAAACAGGGCTAACAGAATCAGGCATTTTGAAATAATCAGTTCGGGGGGTATTACCGGAACGGTTGCAGACCCAAGAATTATCTTGAAGAAGGCATTGGAAGAAGATGCAGTCAGTTTGATACTTTGTCACAATCATCCATCAGGCAACCTTAAGCCATCGAGAGCCGACCAAGAACTGACATCCAAAATCAGACATGCGGCAAAGTACTTTGATATCGCAGTACTCGATCACATCATTGTGAGCACAGACGGCTATTACAGCTTTGCAGATGAGGGGGCGATTTGATACCTGCGAAATCGGATGCCCAAGATTAGAGCCCACCAATGTTTAGAAATGATGCAAGTTTTAACGTTAATTCCCTAATTGGGTTAACTTAGCCATAGAAAATTTATGACAACCAGAAACTAAATTACACTAACACCTTCGACTGATATTTAACGTTGGAAGGCAAATATTAGATCATGCATTCAGAAAACATAAACCCTCAAATCTTTGTCGACAATAGAAAAAGATTTGTTGCCCAAATGGAAAAAAATAGCGTTGCCATCTTTAACAGCAACGATGAAGTTCCTAGTAACGGGGATGCCTTATATCCATTTGTGCAGAACAGTGATTTGTATTGGCTGACTGGCATTCGTCAGGAAGACACCATGCTCATTCTATTCCCAGATAACCCGGATAAAAAATACAAAGAAGTATTGGTGATCGTCCGACCAAATGAACTAAAAGAAAAATGGGATGGCAAAAAACATCGCGTAGCAGAGGCAACACAACTATCTGGCATTTCAACCATCGTTTGGTTAGATTCAATGGATGGACTACTTCAGCCAATGATTCATTTGGCGGAAAACATCTATTTAAACACCAATGAAAATGATAGAAAGTCGAATCAATTGGCCGTGCGCGACTACCGCTACGCTGCTGAAATGAGGTCTCGATATCCACTGCACAACTACAAGAGGTCTGCAAGAATTATGCACCAACTAAGGGCAATAAAATCTCCTCTTGAAGTAGCTACCCTGCAACAAGCAATTGATATCACAGAAAAAACATTCAGGCGACTGCTTAAATTCATCAAGCCAGGCGTTTGGGAAAACCAAATTGAAGCAGAGATTTATCATGAATTCATGATGAATCGCTCAGCAGGTCCAGCTTACGGATCAATCATCGCGTCAGGAGATCGCGCCAGAACACTGCACTATATTGCCAACAACCAACAGTGTAAAAATGGAGAATTGATATTGATGGATTTCGGAGCTGAATTCGGTGGATACTGTGCTGACCTCACAAGAACAGTTCCTGTAAATGGGAAGTTTACCAAAAGGCAAAAAGAAGTATACAATGCTTGCCTACATTTACATGACTACGCAAAAGGACTACTGAAACCAGGCATCAGCGTTTTGAGATATACCGACATGGTGGGAGATGAAGCCTCGAAAATATTATTAAAGATCGGATTGCTTAACAAAACAGATATTAAAAACGAATCGGCAGAAAACCGAGCATATAGAAAATATCTTTGCCACGGCATATCACACCACCTTGGCATTGATGTACATGATCTTGGCACAAAAACCGAACCCATCAAACAAGGCATGGTATTCACCGTTGAGCCAGGCATCTATATAGAAGAAGAACAAATAGGCATCAGGATTGAAAATAATGTATGGATTACCAAAAATGGCAATGTAGACCTCATGAAAAATATTCCTATTAAGGCAGATGATATAGAGCGGCTCATGAAATAACTTGTATACATAC
>JBILBU010000095.1:0-3039 GCA_044353505.1 Chitinophagaceae bacterium
GTATCCCATCAATTTACACAAATGACAATGAGCATGCCCTTGGAAATATTCTCTGTTTTATGACAGCTACTCGGATCCTTATACCTGAAAAGATGCCGATACCTTCATTTTTTCGGATTAGCCTGTTGCATAGAAAGTTCATCCGATATCCAGGGATCAAAGAGGGTATTTATCTTTGGATTAAGGCTGCAGCAATAGCAAGTGATCGAAAACGCCGGCCCCCATCCTCTGACATCGAGATTTTTATTCGGCCCGAACCATTAACTGCACAATATTATAATGGCAAGCAAAACTTTTTAGACGATATCATTTCTGAGCTTCAAGAAACTTGTAGGGTCACTGTTTTGGCTAGGGACAAAACACAATTCATGCATTATTCCCAAAAACGGTTTAACCATATTCATCTCCCCGCTACTCCCCTTAGTTTTGATCAGGTTGCAATCAATTGCACCTTATTCATTGGCGCAGGGGGCTCAATGACGCGAGAGTTGGCATTGATTGGTGTTCCTACGATTTCAGTATATCAAAGCAACTTATTGGATGTAGATGAAGTTTTGATTTCAAGAGGACTTATGATTCATGATCCTAAGCTTACGGCAGAAAAAGTCAATTCTTACCTTAAAAATATTCAGAATACTCAGCCGTCAAATGAGTTGATGGATATTGGCAAATCCGCTTATCAATTATTTAAAAAAGAAATAAATACGTTTTGCCCAGTGTAATTTTCCTTCTACTGAATTTCTATTCGCATTTTATACAATTTAATAATTTTCATATGATCAAAGTTGGAGTAATAGGAGCAGGTAAAATGGGCATTTCTCATTTGGCCATCTTAGGCGCAAGGCATGATATTGATGTGGTTGGTGTTGCAGATACATCTTCTCTAGTAACGGGCGTTTTGGAAAAGTATGGCAATTTTACAGGGTATAATAATTACAGGGATTTGGTAAAGAATTCAAAACCCGACGCTGTAGTTATTGCTGTTCCAACACGATTCCATGCTGAAATTGCAAAAGATGTTCTATCTAAGGGAATTCATGTATTTGTAGAAAAGCCCTTTTGCCTTGATAGCAAAGATGGTAAATGGCTGGTGGATTATGCAGCCTCAAGTAAGTTAGTTAATCAGGTTGGGTACCATAATAAGTTTATAGGCACTTTTCAAGAAGCTAAAAGAATAATTGACACTTCATTACTTGGTCATATTCAGCACTTTGAGGCAAACATGTACGGGCCTGTTGTGATTAAAGAGAAACAGGGTACTTGGCGCTCCAAGCCTGAAGAGGGTGGTGGCTGCCTGTTGGATTATGCAGCGCATATCATTGATTTGATTAATTATCTAGTTGCTCCAATATCAAAAGTGAATGGCACAATTTTAAAGTCCTTCTTTGGTGGTCAAGTAGAAGATTCGGTCTACGCCCTACTTGAAACAAGAAATAAGGTTTCGGGAGTTTTGAATGTGAATTGGAGTGATGAGACATTTCGAAAGATGTCTACATCACTTACCATTATTGGGAGCAATGGAAAGATGATTGTGGATTCTACCGAGTTGCGAGTTTTCTTCAAGAAAACACCTAGTGATATTGAATATACTAAGGGGTGGAACATTAAGCAGATCAACCAATTAACTGATAGTGTTTCATATTACTTACGTGGAGAAGAGTACTCTCTTCAGTTAGACTACTTTATTAATGCTGTGAAAGGAGGGGTCAAAAACAATATAAATACTTTTGATACCGCTTTTCAAACTGACCAGGTTATAGAAATGATTAGGCAACATAAAAACAACTAGTATGGATAGAATTATTTTTGGTGATAATCAATTCTTTGGTGTCAACCATGTCTCCGATGAGAAATCGCGAGCGCAATCAATTAGATTTAAAGAGGACATCTCAATATTAAAGACAATTGACATTGCTCGTGAGGGGGGTATTGATACATTTATGTGTACAACCCATGAACGCATAGCAAATATTTGTGAGCTAATACGTGCTAATCAATCTAAGTATGCTGGATTTAGTATTTATCCCTGTCTCCCGTATGCGCATAAATATGCGAATGCAGTAACTGAATTTGGTATTCTTGGAGCGTTAAAGCAGTATGTTCCTGGAAATCTTTTTAGTTCTGTTTTTAAGGGTGGTGTTGCTCTCGCCTCGAAAGATGTTTTATCATTAATGGAGTTGTTAATTGATTCGGAAATGAAAATGTTTAAGGGACTTAATACCCCTGTTATATTTCTTCAAAATGTAATTACTGACCTATTGATAGGTCTAAGAATGAAAGATGTACTCAAGGCCTATCATGCCTATATTATCAAAAAGTATAATGCAGAGCCAGGATATATCACAATGAATATGCCGTTGTTATTAGATGTATTAACAGATATTGGCATAAAAAATCCCATCATATGCTCGTCAATTAATATCGATGGTTTTAGAATGTCAGGGGGCAAATCTCTTTATGAGCATGTGCTGAGTACAAGAGAAATTCGTGCGATAGCTATGCAAGTACTTTCTGGAGGGGCTGTTCCTCCATCCCAAGCCATTGAATATGTAACCGCTTTGCCAGGAATTAAGTCTATCCTTTTCGGAGCTTCATCAAAGGCGAACATTCATGAGACTATCGGTTTAATTAATTATTATGACAGTAAATCAAAATTGTCAATCGTTTAATATCAGTGTTTTATTTCTGTCTTCTATCACCTAATGAACCATTACCGTTTATGCTTATCACTATTGTTGCTGGCGCACGTCCAAACTTCATGAAAATAGCTCCGATTATTAAAGCACTGCAAGTTGCGCAAGCTACACATCCTCATGTGCACTATCGACTAGTTCATACTGGACAACATTTTGATGAAAAAATGAGTGGTATATTTTTTGATCAATTGGGGATACCCAATCCCGACGTTAATTTAGCTTGCGGCGGCGGAACGCAAGCCGAGCAGACGGGGTCCATTATGAAAGGATTTGAACTGGAGCTGAATCAACATCGGCCAGAGGTTGTATTGGTAGTAGGAGATGTAACCTCTACAATGGCTTG
>JBILBU010000096.1:0-2926 GCA_044353505.1 Chitinophagaceae bacterium
GGCCCTATGGATTGCTTCCTTGTGCTAAGGGGAATAAAAACACTGGGCATTAGAATGGAAAGGCATTCACAAAATGGTGCTGCCATTGCTCATTTTCTAAAATCACATCCCCTGGTCAAAAGAGTATACTGGCCAGGTTTTGAAGACCACCCAGGCCACTTGATTGCCAAAGCGCAAATGAAAGACTTTGGAGGAATGATCAGCTTTGAACTAAAAACTGATTCAATGGATGCCGCACGCAAACTCCTTTCAGGAACAAAAATATTTGCACTGGCAGAAAGCTTGGGTGGCGTAGAATCCTTGATCAATCACCCTGCAAGCATGACGCACGCTTCAATCCCGAGGGAAGAAAGAATTAAAAATGGCCTTAATGACACCCTCATTAGGTTAAGCGCAGGCATAGAAGATATTGATGATTTGATAGCAGATTTAGATCAGGCCATCAATAAAGCCGTGACTGCCTGATTGGTTGTACATGAAAAAATCTTTCAGGGAAGAGATAAAAATATTTTTGGATGAAGCGTTGCTGATTTCTAATCAGCCCGAATTCATTAAAAATGATCCTATCTCAATCCCCCATCGCTTCACCCTAAAACAAGATATTGAGATTGCTGGCTTTTTTGCTGCCGTCTTTGCCTGGGGCAATCGAACCACCATCATCAATAAATGCAATGAGCTGATGGACCTGATGGGAACTTCTCCATACAAGTTTATTATAGATCACGAGGAACAAGAACTTAAGAAGTTTCTAAACTTCAAACACAGAACTTTTAATGCAACCGACCTGTTGCATTTTATCAGATTGCTTAAATACCACTATACGGTTGGGTACAAGCAACTAGGCGGCAAATCACCAAGCTTGGAATCAGCCTTCACGTACAACATGAAAAATCACGACACTGATACAGGTCAAGCCCTCAGAGGATTTCATGATTATTTTTTCTCATTAGACGACAGTCCCTCCCGCACAAAAAAACATATTCCAACACCCAATAACAATTCATCTTGCAAGCGACTAAATATGTATCTCAGGTGGATGGTGCGCCAAGATAGCCATGGGGTTGATTTTGGAATTTGGAAAGCAATTCGTCCCGATCAATTGGTTTGTCCACTTGATGTCCATGTCCAACGCACCGCCAAAAGACTTAAGATCATCAAAAGCGAAAAGGCTGACTGGAAAACAGCAGTAGATCTTACAAATAACTTGAAGATGTTTGATGCTGCTGATCCTGTTAAATATGATATTGCTTTGTTTAGCTTAGGCGTTGAAAAGAAAATCCTGTGATAAGAGTAGATATAAAAACTATTGTATCGGGTTGGCTAGAGAAATCTAAGTATGCTTAACGAATAGCTATCGCCTTCTTTCTCATGTGTCTTACTTACCTTTACCATCAATAAAATTTACATGAGTACCCAACACCTTTCCGAACAGGAGAATATAAGAAGAGAGAAGTTGAACGCCTTGCAAGAGTTGGGCATTGACCCATATCCTGCCGCTGAATTTCCCGTGAATATCACTTCGGCACAGATCAAAGCCGACTACCTTGGCGAAGAAAACAAGGCACAGTTCAGTGATATTTCACTCGCTGGAAGAATCATGAGCGTTCGCGATATGGGGAAAGCCTGTTTTGCGTTACTTCAAGACCATGAAGGAAAAATTCAGATTTATGTAAGAAGGGATGATGTCTGCCCTTCAGAAGATAAAACACTTTACGATCGGGTTTGGAAAACACTCGACATTGGAGACATCATTGGAATCAAGGGATATGTATTTACAACCAAGACTGGTGAAACTTCAGTGCATGTTCAAGAGTTAACCTTACTCAGCAAATCGCTAAAACCGCTACCCGTAGTTAAGGAAAAAGAGGGTGAAACTTTTGATGCCGTTACAGATCCTGAATTTAGGTACAGGCAGCGCTACGCAGATTTAATTATCAATCCACAGGTTAAAGAAACATTCCTTAAAAGATCCAAGCTGATCAATTCAATAAAAGAGTTTCTAAATGAACAGGGTGCAATTGAAGTAGACACGCCAGTTCTCCAAAGTATACCGGGCGGGGCATCAGCAAGACCTTTCACTACACATCATAACGCCCTTGACATTCCAATGTACCTCCGCATTGCCAATGAACTCTATCTGAAAAGATTGATTGTTGGCGGATTTGATTGGGTATATGAATTTTCAAGAAACTTCAGAAATGAGGGAATGGACCGAACGCACAACCCAGAGTTTACGGTATTGGAGTTCTATACAGCGTACAAAGATTATCTCTGGATGATGAATACCACTGAGCAACTGCTCGAAAAAGCAGCTATCGATGTTAATGGTACTACAGATGCAGAAGTGGGTGGTAAAACAATCAGTTTTAAAGCCCCGTTTAAAAGGGTAACCATGTATGATGCCATCAAAGAGCATACGGGCTTTGATATCAGTGAACTAGATGAAGATGGTCTTCGTGAAGTATGCAAGAAAATTGGCATCGCTGTTGAGAAGAGTATGGGGAAGGGGAAATTGGTTGATGAAATCTTTAGTGAAAAATGTGAGCATCATTATATTCAACCCACCTTCATCACAGATTACCCAGTTGAGATGAGTCCGCTTACTAAAAAGCACCGCAGCAAACCAGGTTTGGTTGAGCGCTTCGAACTGATGATCAATGGAAAAGAAATTGCAAACGCTTACACTGAACTTAACGACCCCATCGAACAACGCTCACGTTTTGAAGATCAGATTAAACTCATGGAACGTGGCGACGATGAAGCAATGTTCATAGACCATGACTTCTTACGTGCATTGGAATATGGAATGCCGCCAACAGCGGGCATAGGTTTTGGTATTGATAGGTTATGCATGTTGCTTACCAATCAACCTTCAATCCAAGATGTGTTGTTGTTTCCGATGATGAGGCCGGAGTGATATAAAGTT
>JBILBU010000003.1:0-108398 GCA_044353505.1 Chitinophagaceae bacterium
TGAATGAGGGCATAGCTGCGCATTTAGGCACATTCATGGCCCTCATGATTTTCAGCAGTATTTTCTTTTTTGTATACTATTGGTTTAGAGAACAAGTTTGCATTGTGCTTTGTCCATATGGAAGACTGCAGGGTGTCTTACTCGATAAGAACTCGATTGTAGTCGCCTATGATTACCTGCGCGGCGAACCAAGAGGGAAAAAATCAAGTGCAGAACATATTGGCGATTGTATTGATTGCAAAGCCTGTGTCAGGGTTTGTCCAACCGGTATCGACATCCGTAATGGCACGCAACTGGAATGCATCAACTGCACTGCCTGCATTGATGCCTGCGATGAGATTATGGACAATCTCGATCGTCCAAAAAAGCTTATCAAGCTGGCTTCAGAAAATAATATTGTCAAAAAAGAAAAACTAAAGATTACAACCCGAATCAATGCATACTCAGTTGTTCTTTTCCTCATTTTAATAGTACTTGTGTCGATGCTCGTTACGAGAGATGAAATTGATGTGACCATCCTCCGTACACAAGGCATGATTTACCAAAAACTTCCTGATGGGAAAATTGGCAACCTCTATACAGCAAGGATGTTTAATAAAACCCACAGAGATATAGCAGTAAAATTAAGTATCCCGGAAACTGATGGAAATATTGAGGTCGTTGGACAACCCCCTTTTCTCCCTAAAGAAAGTTATGCGGTCATCACATTTATAGTAAAAAAGAGTCCTGAACTCATTAATAAAAGGAATATCAAAATCACCATCGACATCGTTGCAGAAGGCAAAATTCTAACTCAAAAAACAACGTCCTTCATTGGTCCCATCTTACAATAAACAATCAATTATGAAAATCAGCTGGGGTTATAAAATACTCATCATGTATAGTCTTTTTGTTGCAGGAATCCTGACGATGGTGTTCTTGTCGAGTCAGCAAAATCGAGATCTGGTATCAGATGATTATTATGCCGAGGAACTTGCCTACCAACATGTAATTGATCAATCTGCACATACGGCTTCGCTGTCCTCCCCCGTAGAAATAACGCAATCTGAAACAATCCTCATGATAAACTTTCCTTCGGAATTTGATGACATAATAAGTAAAGGAAAATGGATATTATACTATGCTGCAGATATTAAAAAGGATGTAAAAGGTACATTTGAAGTGCGCAATGGATTTGTCAACATAAAAGTTCCAACAGGTGCTTATGGACTCTACTTATTAAAAATTGAGTGGGCGTCAAAAGGGATCTCCTATTACTATGAAAAACAAGTGTATCTCTAAGTCATGCTAACAGAATTCATGATACCAGCCTTACTCATCGGACTTGGAGGAAGCTTGCATTGTATAGGGATGTGCGGTCCACTTATGTTCGCAACCCTCTATCAAAAAAATCAAAAAGCATTACCCGCTATTCATTGGACACTCTATCACCTGGGAAGAATAAGTATATATGCACTCTGGGGGATGCTGGTTGGACTGGTGGGTGCATCTGCAAAATGGTTTGGGGTTCAACAGAATATTTCCCTGGCGATAGGAATTGGGATACTGGTAGTACTTATTACAAGAAAAGTATTCCCCTCCTATGAAAAATACATTGCTGAGATAGGAGTACTGCAAAATATTAGAAAAATACTCATCCCCCACATCAATAAAAAAACAAGGTCCGCCTCCCTGATTGGTGGAGTAGTAAATGGACTACTTCCATGTGGACTAGTATACATGGCGCTTGCAGGAGCCATTGCTGTACAAGAGCCCCTTCAAGGAGCCCTTTTTATGATATTGTTCGGGCTAGGAACATTGCCGATGTTATTGATGGCAATGGTAATGGGAAATACCCTAAGCTTGGCAACAAGAAAATTTCTAACCCAATGGTATCCCATACTGATTGGAGTAATGGCAATCATGTTGATTGTCAGGGGAATGAACCTGGGGCATATGTTTAGCCCGAAACTCCTTCCAGGAAAAAATGCTGCCATTCATTGCATAGGAGAGTGATAAAACTCATTTTTTCGAATGATGCACATTATTGAATGCAAGAAGCAATACGGATAAATTTGCTACGTATCCTATTATTCACCAAAAAACACAATATTATGCCTGGAAATGGAAGAGCACTCATGAGATCATCCCTGTTGCGACCATCCTTGTTGGAAGACATGATCAGACCTTGGAATGAATGGCTTGATGAAAAGTGGCCATTTAACACACATATGCCCGCAGTAAATGTGAAAGAGACTGATGATGAATACATTATCACTATGGCCGCGCCGGGATTAGAAAAGAAAGATTTTAAAATTGACGTCAATGGCTCACTGATCACCATCAGCGCAGAGAAAGATGAAAAAAGTGAAGAAAAGGGTGAAAGCTATACCAAAAGGGAATACAGCTATTCCTCCTTTTCAAGATCCTTCTCACTCCCTGATGACTGCATATCAGATAAGATTGATGCAACCTATTTAAATGGAGAACTTAAACTGGCCATTCCAAAAAAAGAAGAAGCCAAAAAAACTCCACATCAAAAAATTAGTGTTCACTAAAAACACCACTACCCTGTCCTGTCAGTAGACAGGCAGGTTTTTTAAAAAAGGGGTATGAAGATAAATGACCGGATGATTAGCAGTAAAGCGAGACAATACCAGTTTGAAAATGCTTCTTGGATCAGGCTAATTGAATTCCTGGACCAAGAAAATTCATATATGAAAAATAGACTTTCTGAAATACTTGATCAGATTAATGATCGAGATAACCTCAATCTGGCTGAAAGCTTTCAAACTCAGTTCATTATAAAAGATGACCTATACGAACATCTTATTCATGAACTTAAGGGGCAGACTAGAAAAATCAAAGAAGCCACTGCGAATGGCAAAGATCTTATCACCCAAGAAATGAAAAAAGCACAGAAGAATTTCAGAAATCAAATCGAACTCATTGAAAGAGATCATATTCATTTAAAAAAAGACTATAACACATACCTCTCTTCCTTCTCTTTCACCTAGGAACAAATCAATTCAAAAAATCCCCTTTGCCAAATGCTAAGGGGATTTTTTTGCAACACCCATTAAGGTTTTAATAAAAGATGTAATACAAAGAATAGGCGGGTCTGATCGATGGCCGCTATACAAACCATGTAAATACTAATTGAAGAGATTTCCTAATTTTTTTTCATTCATCAGAACGATATTGCCATCTTTGATGTCAATCAAACGCTCAGATTTAAAATCGCTCAACGTTCTAATCAATGATTCTGTAGCAGTTCCTGCAATATTTGCTAAATCTTCGCGAGAGATATGAATTGAAAAAGGCGCATGCCCATCACCAAACTTTTTCTGTAACATCAACAATGCATCTGCCACCCTTTTTCTTAAAGAGTTGTAAGCCAAACCCAATAACTGATTTTCTTTTTCGGAAACATTACCTGCAAGTATCTGAATAAATTTTTTCATAACAATGGGATTCTCTCTAATTAAAGCATCAAACTCCTCTCGGGGAATAATGGCAATCTCCGATTCCTCCATTGCCTCTGCAGTTTCTCTATACACAGAATTCTCCAACAAAGCCATATACCCAAAATACTCACCTTGGCCATATAGTCCAACCGTCAAGTCTTTACCATCATCATTTGACTTATACAGTTTTATTTTGCCCTTTTGTACAAGAAACAATCTATTTGGATGATTGCCCTCATTATAGATGACTTGTTTTTTCTTGTAGGTGTTTGTATTTCGGCCGGTGGCTAATTCCTCCCACACATTATACTTTCCTATATCTAAGAGCAAATCTTTAACCCCCTCTTGTGTAGATGCATATTTCTTTTTTAAAATGTCCATCTTTTTTAATCTCTGCTCGATTGCATTTAATAACTCTACTTCAGTAAAGGGCTTTGATACATAATCATCAGCGCCCATTTCCATGCCTTTTCTAAAATCAAGTCGCTCTGCCTTGGCTGTGAGAAAGATAAAAGGAATATCCTTGAGGTCTTCGCTCTTGTTCAACATATGCAATACGCCATATCCATCCAATACTGGCATCATGATATCACAGATGATGAGATCCGGCCTAATGGCATGGGCCTTTTCAATACCAAGTTTACCATTCTCAGCAGTCATGACAGTATAGTTTGCCAATTCAAGGATCTCAGCAGTATTCTCTCTTATTTCCGGATTGTCTTCTATCAACAATATTGTATTCATAAATCAAATTTTATTATAAATAAGGTACCTTTTTCCAGTTCACTATCAACGGATATAGAACCATTCATAAGCTCTATATACCTTGACACAATATGCAGTCCGAGTCCAGTTCCTTGAATGTTGACCACATTCTTACCCCTGAAAAAACGCTCAAAAAGATGCTTTTTGTCTTCGTCAGGAATGCCCATCCCTTCATCCTTTATCTTTAACACAATACGCTGATCATCCACCAAACTAGAGATGTGTACACTTGATCCTTCAGGTGAAAATTTAAAAGCATTAGAAATCAGGTTAATCATAATATTTCTAACCAGAGAAAGATCAAGGTTGATTAATAAATTACCTTGATGCTCATAATAAATATGCTGCCCTGATTTAGAAATAAGATGAATCTCATTAATAATCAGTTGCAATTGCTCCTTAAGGTTGAACTCGGAATAATGGAGCTGAATCTTTCCTTCGTCAATTCTTCCCAACGAGAGAAATTCATTTAGAATATCTGTGAGATTGCTCACCGCAGAACGAATCCTGAGGATATGCTTATCCCGTTTATCCTGATCTTCATCTTCAGTATACTTTGCAATGAGAGAAACAGATGATAAAATTGTACTCAAAGGCGTTCTAAATTCGTGGGAAGCCATTGATACAAACCTTGACTTTAAATCACTCAGCTCTCTTTCCTTGCTCAAGGCCTCCGTGAGCTCATCTCTAGACTGCTCGAGTTTACTCAATGTATCCATGAGTTCATGTGTACGGACCTCAACCTTCTCCTCTAACTCGGCATTAAGATTTTCAATTTCCAGCTTTGCCCTCTCCATTTCAGCTGTTTGATTGCGAAGCATGTTCTCGATCTCTTGGCGTTGAGTGATGTCGATGATAAATGCAATTACGTGGGGTTCATCTTCAATCATATAATGACCCAGACTTATTTCCACAGGAAATTCAATGCCGGTCTTTTTTTTCGCAAGCAACTGCATGCCCCTTCCCATTGGGCGATTTTCCGGATGTTGGTGATAGCCAGCCCTATGCCTTAAGTGCACATCATGAAAACGTGCAGGCATCAAATCTTCAACCTTTAATGCAATAATTTCTGCAGCGGAGTACTCAAAAAGGTCAATAGATTGCTTATTGGCAAGTATGATATTCCCCGACTTATTCAATAGTACAATAGGAAGCGTAGCGTACTGAAATAAAGCTTCAAATTTTTTTATCTCCTTAAATAGATTTTCGGAAAAGATCCTTTGTGGATCTATATTGATGATTCGCTGTAAAAAATAGGTTTTCCCTTCAAAATAAAAAGAAGCGATATCTAGTCTGCCTAAAAAAACTACTCCCTCCCTTTTTCGAAACAATACCTCCTCGGTCCAGTGCCCATTTCGAATAATGGTATTCATTAACAATTGGGCTATTTCAGAATTTAGCGTATGTTTTCTGAATCCGAAAAAAGAGTAGTCTTTCAAAAAAACATTTCGATGGGCATACCCAAAAAAATGAGAATACGCTTCATTAAAATAAACCATCTCTGTGCCAGTTTCATTCCAAACGGAAATAAACTCATCAGAGAAGGCAGACCATGCCTGCAGCATGGAGGCATGAAAAGAGGTTTGGCTTGTTGCCGAATTCATAAACACAGGTTAAAGTACTAAGCATTATTGATTGTCAATACAGGCCAAGTACAAGTTAATTAAAAAAGTTGCCCTATTGTATTAAAATACCTTGCTAGAGCGCAATTCGAAGAAAAATAAAAAAGAAAGCTTGAATAAGGAGCAAGAAAATTGCAAATTGATTTGACGCTGGGGCTTTTAAAACCCGCATAATAACAACAAGCAAAAAAGTAATCACGAACCAACTCGCATAATTCAAGAGAGGAATATGCCCACCCTCCCAGGTCCAAAAATTAAGGGCTACGGCTACAGGCTCCATCACCCAATCAAAAGCAGTTGCAAGCAGAGAGGAGAAGAAGGGGACTGCAAAAAATAAATACCTGCGATTGCGTAGCCACTTGGCAACTACTACAAATGAACAATAAACGATGCAAAACCAATTAATCCCTATCACCAAAGGAACTCCTAAAAACTTCGGTCCAAAAAAGTCACCATAAACATAGGAACCAAATAACAACCCAGTATTGACACCAATAATTTCTGTAACAACCCCAGTAATGAATATGACAGCTAAGGAATATAACAAAGCTGCAGTGATGCGTTCCTCAATCCAATAGAGTAAAGTAAACATCAACAAGAGATTGACCGCCGTTAATTCCAAGAATGCTTGCCGGTTAAAAAAAACCATGCCAATTGCCCCAGAAACATGAACTAATGCACAAATGAACACAGCCCAAAAAATCGGTTTCTTGATTAAGGGCAGCAATCGTGTAGTAGAAATTGGAACAATGGCCATAAATGATAAACCTATTTAGTAGCGGTTAGCCGACAATGATATGGCAGCTACTCTTTACAAATATAAAATTACTAGAAGAGAATTAACCCAAGTCGCCTATCAAATCACTAACGATCTTAGCACTTTTTAGGCACAGGGGGATCCCACCACCAGGATGAACACTACCCCCGGCGAAATACAATCCCTGATTGCGTGAGGATTGGTTTGGGTGGCGCATAAAAGCCGCCCATGGCGAGTTGGAACTGGTGCCATAGAGTGATCCAAGATAGGAATCTGTTCTCGACTGTATTCCGTTTGGTGTTAGTACTTCTTCAACTTCAATGGCTTCGGCAATATCAACACCTAACATCCTGCTAAGCTTAGCAACTACTGCCGCCCTCAAGGTGTTCATATCCTCCTGCCAATCGTCTTCTGGCTTTGCTGGAGCATTAACCATAACAAACCAATTCTCCTTACCACTGGGGCACTGCCCTGATTCCATTTTTGAAGTGATGTTCACATAGATGGTGGGGTCGTGAAAGAATTTTTTGAGCTTAAACAGATGATCAAATTCTTGCTGATAATGTTCACTAAAGAATATATTATGAAGATGGAGTTCACTAAATTCTCGTTTCATACCCCAATAAAAAATAAATGCACTGCTGCTTCGCTCACTGCGCAAAATCTTCTTTGCCCCTGCCTCATCACTGAGTAGATTCTTATAGGTATAGTAAGCATCTACATTGCTGACCACGAGATCTGAAGCTATAAATTTTCCATCAACCACAATTCCGGAAATTCTACCGTTGTCTTTGTTGATTTTCTCAACAGCAGTATTGAGGATAAACCTGACACCCTTTTTTTCGGCAAGAGCAACTAGGGCTTTCGGTATATTAATCATGCCGCCATGGGGATAGAAGGTGCCTTGATTTTGCTCTAAATGCGGAATCAGACTAAGCATCCCGGGAGCACTGTATGGATTACTACCATTGTACGTGGCGTAGCGGTTAAAAATCTGAACAGCCTCTGGACTAATAAATCTGGACCGATTGAATTGATCCAGTGTTTTAACCAAATAAGGAAGTTTTACGGCACGCATTGCTGCGATTACGCGAGCATGCAGCCACGTGGATGATCGGTGTAGTGAGTAATTCAGGAAAATACTTCCAACCTCATTATACACCCGCTCTGAATCTTTTAAATATTGAATAATATGTTCCGTAGGCTCGCCCGTTTGCTTGCGCATTTCTTCAGCAAATTGACCAGCGTTCGTGTAGGCATTTACCTTTTTCCCGTTTTCAAAGAAATATCTGCATGCAATCGGAACAGATTCATAGGTAAAGAAAGAAGAAATATCTTCTCCTGCCAGCTGAAACAATTCCTCTACATTGGATGGTTGGGTAAACAACGATGGGCCAGCATCGAAGGTAAAACCATCTTTTTCTATCACATACATTTTACCCCCAGCAACATCATTTTTTTCATACACTTCCACTTCATAGCCCTTCACAGCGAGTCTAATTGCAGTGGCAATACCCGCAATCCCAGCACCCACAACAATGGCCTTTCTATTGCTCATTAGAAAGTGGATTATTATTCAAATAATCTTCCAACATAGGAAATGCAAGACGAAACCATGCGGTGAATTGACTTGGATGAAGCTCGAGCTGCTGCCTTAAATCAACCATATTCCTGTAGCAATAATCAGACACCTCCTCTGCATTGGGCAAAATCTCCCCGTGGTATGCGCCAATCAATACATGATCAAATTCATGCTCAGTAAGATCATTGTCAAGTGCTGCCTTATAGATAAAACTAAACGCGGGCTTAACCTCAGTCTCGAATCCCAGTTCTTCAATCAGTCTTCTTCTTGCAGCCTGCACAAGCGTTTCATCAGGAAAGGGATGACTGCAACAGGCATTGGTCCACAACCCACCACTATGATATTTCGTTAGGGCACGTTTTTGGAGTAGCATCTCACCTTCGCGATTGAATACAAAAACGCTAAACGCCCTATGCAACAGGGCTTTTCGGTGAACCTCCATCTTCTCCATGACCCCTATTGGTTCATCAGATTCATTCACCAACACTAAAAATTGTTGATCTGTGTTTTCCATGATTGGTTAAGGCATTGTATTGTGAAGTGCGTTGGAAAAATCTTTTCCAAGTGGACTAACTCCTGGATCAAAATAGCCTAATAAATTTCCTTCTTCACCAATCACATACTTTGAGAAATTCCATGCAGGGGCCTCTTTGTTCCATCCATTTTTTGAAGGATCAGAAAGCCAGTCAAACAGTGGATGCTGCGCATCACCTTTAATCACTGTAGTTTTATTGGCGATGGGAAATTCAACACCATAATTCTTTTTGCAAAAAGATGCAATTTCGTCATCATTCCCCTTTTCTTGTTGCTTGAAATCGTTGGCAGGGAAGCCAATGACAACGATAGTTTCCTTATTGGAATTGTAGACTTGCTGCAGCTCTTCATACTGTGCGGTATATCCACAATCACTCGCCGTGTTTACCACAATAATTTTTTTCCCTTTGTAATCTGCCAAACTGAGGGTATCCCCATTAATCAATGTTACTTTAAAATCATAAATAGAGGAAGATGGCACCGCGGGAACATCAGGAGTGATCACCCTATTATTTACACCAAAGAATCTTGTTACACTTGTTAGTGCCGGATAAAAGGATTTTAAAATACTTTGCCTAGTGCTCATGGTTGTATGTGTTTTAGAGGTAACTGAACATGCCAATGCAATGAGGGCGATACAGCATAGAGCAATTAAAAATTTTATGTTGCGTGTTAACGACATCATTTTCATATCAAGTCATTTTAAAGATTCTTCTTAATATTCCAGCCTTCCCTTTGAAAGGAGCATACCACAGGGGCACATCAAACCAGGATTTGGAATGCATCACAGCCTTCGGACGGGTAAACGTTTCAAATCCAAACTTACCATGATATTGGCCGGTACCACTTGGGCCAACACCGCCAAAAGGTAAATGTGGATTGCCAAGGTGGATTAGACCGTTATTGATGCAGCATCCCCCAAATCGAAGCTTAGCAATATAAAAATCCTGAATGGATTTGTCTTCTGCATATATATAAAGCGAAAGGGGAAAAGGATTTCTCTCAACCCACGCAATCACTTCTTCCTTATTGTCGTAAGCAATAACGGGTAGAATAGGACCAAATATCTCCTCTTGCATGACTGAATCCTGCAAGCCAACATGCTCGATGATGGTTGGCTCAATATACAAATCAGCCTCATCGTATCTTCCCCCACTTACAATATTCCCCTGCCCCAAGTATGACAATAACGTATTGAAACGCTTCTTGTTGATAATCCTGGCAAGGTCTTCACTTTCCCTTGGATCATCACCAAGCATCTTGGTAAAATTTGCCTTGATTTTTTTAACCAGCTCGTCCTTTATGCTGCTGTGCACAAGCAAGTAATCCGGCGCTACGCAGGTCTGTCCAGCATTCATCAACTTACTCCAAGCAATCTTTTTTGCCGCATAATTGAGCGATGCAGATTTGTCAACGATGCAAGGACTTTTCCCACCCAGCTCTAATGTTACAGGCACCAGTTTCTTTGCAGCCAACTCCATGATTTTTTGTCCAACTGAAGTACTTCCAGTAAAAAAGACATGATCAAACCTTACCTGAGACATGAGTAAAGGGATTACTTCAGCACCGATGCCCTGTACAACATGAATATACTCGCGATCAAATGTCTTGGCTATTAATTTTTCAAGTAAAATGGCTGTGTGAGCAGCTTCCTCTGAAGGCTTTATGAATACTGTATTACCTCCTGCGATCGCACTAACCAACGGACTCATGGTGAGCAAAAAGGGATAATTCCAGGGGCCAATGATGAGCACACTGCCCAGTGGATCCCTGTACACCTTACTGGTTGAAGGCAAAAACATCATCGGTGTGCCTACCTTCTGAGGTTTGGCCCAACCATGGAGATGGTTGATGGTAAAATCTATTTCCTTGATTACTTGGCCAATTTCAGAACCAAAGGCCTCAAAATCAGATTTTCGAAGATCCATAAAAAGAGCAGCCACTATCTCCCTTTCGTTGGCGATGATTGTCTTTTTAAGCTGTTGAAGCCGCTCAACCCTAAAAGCGATTGACCTTGTAGTTCCCGAATTGAAATAACGCTGCTGAAGATCAATTAGCTGTTGAAACTGAATTGATGTAGATGCAACCGCACTCACATTCACGGGTATGTCTGTTGTTAACTCCATAGAAATATATTCTAAAAACAAATAAAGAGTACGTTGGTTCAACCCAAGGCAATCATGCTAATCTCCACATTTACCCCCTTGGGTAGACCGCTCACTGCCACAGTTTCTCTTGCAGGATGGTTATCTGTGATGTATTGCGCATAAACCTCATTGACAACCCCAAAAAGTGACATATCGCTCAAAAAAATTGTCGTTTTGACAACTGCAGAAAAATCCTGCCCTGCCTCAAGGAGAATCGCGGCTAGGTTTTTCATAACCTGATGAGCTTCCTCTTCCGCACTTGTGGCTACAATATTTCCAGTATGGGGGTCAATCGCGATTTGTCCAGAAATAAATAAAAACCCATTGGCCCTCACAGATTGATTGTATGGGCCAATTGGCGCGGGAGCGGAAGGAGTATTGATGATCTGTTTTGACATGACCTGTATTTATTCTTGATTACGAAGGTAATTGCTTTCCATCAACCTATTTTTGCAATAATAAACCAGCCAGAAGCGCATATGAGTTCAGATATTATCATTCTTCAAATCAATACAGCTTTTAATGAGGCCAGCATAAGCATCAGTAGAAATGGCTTATTGGTTCATGAGATGATCAATGCCAATCAACAAGAGCATGCAGGATTCATTCAACCTGCCATCAAGGAGATTTGCGCTCGATTGAATATTTCCTTGAATGAGCTAAGTGCCGTGGCGGTGATGAACGGCCCTGGATCTTACACCGGACTAAGAGTCGGATTGTCTTCCGCCAAAGGCATTTGCTTTGCATTAAACATCCCACTCATCTGTATTAATACACTCGACTGGATAGCTTTTGGAAACAGAAGAAAAGAAACAGATTTGATATGCCCCATGATAGATGCGCGTAGAATGGAGGTATTTACAGGGCTATATGATTGCCATATGAAAAATATTTTCCCTTCATCGGCGATGGTCTTGGATGATGATAGTTTTTCAGTGTATTTACTGAGTCATACAATTAATTTCTGTGGCACAGGTGCCTTAAAGTGGAAAGAAATATGCAACAATACAAATGCTTCCTTCTTGAACGAAACCCACGACACATCACACTTTACATCACTGGCATTTAGTGAATTCACACAGAAAAGGTTTGCTAATCTGGCATATAGTGAGCCATTTTATATCAAAGAATTTTACACCATAGCAAAGCCCATATAAAGGTAGTGGCGCATTTTGGCGGTCAATAAAAAAACATTTGTGATTCTATTAAGAGACAATAATTGTTATATTCGTAATGCTAACACTAACCTACCAAAACCAACACCCACATGTCTGACTTTCTAAGAGATGAAAATAGCTCTGTCCAAAAAGACCTGTCTAAACAAGAAGCATTGCAACATAACTTCAAATCCTTATCTCCGCATAGTATTAAAAAGGCCTCTTTGGCCTTTAGAGCAATCAATCACAAACTTCGCCAGGATATGATTTCGATGATTTTGAAAAACGGCAAAGCTTCTGTCACTGAAATCTTTGTTGAAATGCGTGTTGAGCAATCTGTAGCCAGTCAACACCTTGCTATCCTCCGTCGTGCTGGTATTGTAGAAACAGAAAGGGATGGCAAATTCATGTACTATAAACTGAATACTCCGAGGCTTGGGATGATGGACAACATGATTTCGGATTTGTTAGGATAGTTCTGGAGGATTGCTAGCCAATGTCTGTAATACCGATCCAATATACTCCTCTTTGTATTCGTGCCTCCACCTACGATGAGACCAAAGATAATTATCTGGTCTCTCCCTGATTCGATCTTCTACGTATTTGATGTACCGCAATGTGAGTTCACCTTCAGGTAATGAAGCAGCACTTTCTGTTGCCAGTTCCACTTTGAAGGTATATACCCCACGTTTAATCTTAAAGAAATTTCCAAACACTACAATGTTATCCCGCTCACGTGCAGCATGTTCTGGCCCTTTTACAAAGGGGGTAGGCCTGCCAAAAAAATTAGCCCACCATGCTCTTCGAGGATTGCTAGCATTTTGATCAGCAACCAGTGCAATGATATATTGTTTATCTCCGTATTTGATAAAATTGTTTTTGAAGTCGTTAGCAGGAATAAGCACAGTACCGTAGCGTGAACGAATTCGAGTAAACAACTTTTCAAAAAAAGTATTTAAAATGGGCTGGTATACTCCGAGAAAAGGCAAGGGCATCATTCTTGATACACCTTGATTTACAATCTCCCAATTGAAATTATGCATTGCATGTATCTGTATATTTTTCTTGCTGGCGGCTAGGACAGTGAATATGTCGGTATTTGCAATAAACATCTTGTTGATGAGCGCTTCCCCAGCACTGATTAACTTGATAGATTCAACCATTGCGTCGGTAAAATTTCGATAAAAATTCTTGGCAATAACAGCTCTTTCGATCTTGGTTTTTTCAGGAAAAGCGATCTTGAGATTTGACATCACAATGTCCTTTCTATATCCAACAACATGGTAAACCAAGTAGGTAAATGCATCGCTCAGCAGATATAATATTGGAAGTGGGAGAAGGGAAATTAGATAAAGTAGCCCATAGAGTATCCTGTTCTTAATCTGCATTATATTACTATGTTTTGTACTAACCCACTTCTATCAGGATAATCTGTATTGTAATGTAAACCCCTGCTCTCCTTTCTAAACTGTGCTCCCTTAACGACCAGATATGAAACAGTAATCATATTTCTCAATTCACAGAGCTGAGGAGAAACAACTGTTTCCTGGTACAACTTTTCAGTTTCTTCATGCAATAGATCAAGGCGTCTGATTGCCCTTTCTAGTCTGATGTTGGTTCGCACTATACCTACATAATCCGTCATCAACAATTGAAGCTCCTTCAGGCTCTGAGTAATCAGGATCATCTCTTTAGGCGCTGTGGTTCCTTCCGCATTCCAATCTGGAACATGATTTCCGAGAGGCCAGGAATCGATTTGTTTACTCACATCCAGAAAGCAACGGTGAGCAAAAACCATTGCTTCAAGCAATGAATTGCTGGCAAGCCTATTTGCTCCATGAAGTCCTGTAGATGCACATTCACCGGCGGCATACAATCTACTGATGGAACTTCTTCCCCAGCTGTCAGTCTTAATTCCGCCACAGCTATAATGTGCAGCTGGTGCAACAGGCAACATGTCATTCATAGGATCAATGCCCAATGAAAGACATTTTTCATGTATTGATGGAAAGTGCTTGAGAAACTGCTCCTTGTTCATGTGCCTACAATCCAGCCATACACATTCTGTGCCGTTTTTCTTCATTTCACTATCAATTGCCCTTGCCACAATATCCCTAGGTGCAAGATCTTTGCGGCTATCATATCGCTCCATAAATGCTTCACCCTTCTCATTGCGAAGAAGTCCGCCATCACCCCTAACGGCCTCCGTGATCAGGAAAGCATGACCCTTGTTATCTGGCTCATAAAGTGCAGTGGGATGGAATTGAATGAACTCCATGTTTTCAATTCGTCCTTTTGCCCGATACACCATGGCAACTCCATCCCCAGTGGCAATCGCAGGATTGGTTGTTGTTCTATAAATATGTCCATTGCCTCCAGTAGCAACCAACACGGATTTGGCTAAAATTTTTTCCATCTTACCCGTCCTCAGATTCAGCGCATAAACCCCATAGCAGGTAATATCAGGAGTTGCCTTAGTAACAAGATAGCCCGCATGGTGTTGGGTGATGAGGTCTACCACAAAACAATGACTGATAATTTCAATATTCTCTTTTTTCTTAACTGCCGAGATGAGTGCCCGTTCAATTTCCATACCTGTCACATCCTTGTAGTGAAGAATGCGTGATGTGCTATGACCACCTTCCATTCCCAATGCATAATCACCATCAGGTTCCTTATCAAATTGAGCACCCCAATCAATAATTTCCCTAACACGCTCAGGACCTTCCTGCACAACAATTTTTACCACCTCTGGATTACACAGTCCATCTCCGGAAATCAATGTATCATCGATGTGTTTATTGAAATTGTCTTCCAACTCATCCCAAACCGCAGCTACGCCACCTTGTGCATACTTGGTGTTGGTTTCATCGGCTACAGTCTTGGTCACCACAAGAATCTTTTTGTCCGGAAACTTGTCTGCTATTTTAATCGCAAAACTGAGACCGGCGATTCCTGAACCAATAACTAAGAAATCTGTTTGCAATACAATCTATTTTATGTGGTTATGGCTTCCGTCGCAAAAAGGAGGATTTTTTGTTTGCTTACACTGACAAAGCCAGACTTCCTTTTCCTCTTCAAAAGTTACTTTCAGGCTTGCATAAGGGTTGCCTTCAATTTTTTTATGCTTCCCATCACAAAATGGTTGCTTTTCGCTTAGTCCACATGTACACCATGCATAGGTTTTCCCAGCCTCAACCTTAACACATGCTGCTTCACATTTTGCAGCTACCGGAAATCCACTGTTTTTAATCAATTCTTCCATGATAAATAAGTTGTTATGTTTTGATAATTAGTTGATCGATAATATTCTTCAGCGCTGCTATACCAACACCTGTAGTAGCCACAGTGTTCACTACATGTTGGATATCCTTGTGCTTGGTGCTACTTGAGACATGGAGCATATTTTTTAGTTGGGAAGAGAAAAGGTCGGCGCCGGTCCGATCCGATTTATTGACAACAAAAATATCCGCTACTTCCATCAGTCCTGCTTTCATAAACTGTATCTCATCCCCCGCCTCAGGAACCAATACCACAACGCTAAGGTCTGCAAGTTTTGCCACCCCCACCTCAGACTGCCCAACGCCAACTGTTTCCAAGATGATCAAATCAAAGCCACAGGACTTTAGACAAGCAATAATATCATCAACAGCTGGGTTTAATCCCCCCGTGGCCCCCCTAGTTGCTAGAGAACGGATATAAACAGCTGGATGATTATACCACCCACTCATCCTAATTCTGTCGCCCAAAACTGCCCCCTGATGAAATGGAGAGGATGGATCAACACAAACTACAGCTATCTTCTTCCCCTCTTCTACGTACACACCAATCAGACCATCCACCAGTGTGCTTTTACCAGCTCCTGGAGGCCCAGTAATTCCTATTACGGGAACACCAGAAGGCGCAGAAAGCGAGGCAATGATCGCTTTATATCCATCAGCCTGATTTTCAATCAATGAAATACACCTTGCAATACTGCGCTTGTCGCCTTCCTTTGCAAGTTGAATCAGTACTTTGTCCATAAATAAATCAATTTCCGAAAAGATCGGAGTAAATAGGGGTAAAATTATCGCATTCTTGTCGTTAAATAAAACCGCCCAATCCGCAACTTTACCCCAACTTTGCACAAAAGCAAGTGGAATATGAAAACAATCTGCCTGGATCTTGGGAATACCCGCATGAAAGCGGCAGTGTTTGAAGATGGATTACTGATTGGCAGTCATGTACTGGAAAATGATGGATTATCAAACATAACCACCCTGCTCGATGAATACAAACCTGAGAGATCAATCCTATCCTCTGTAATACATCACAACAAAGAAATAGAGGTCTTGCTTCTTGAAAAGACAAGATTCCATCTGCTAACCCACCAGACGAAACTAAATTTTAGCATCCCAGTAGGAAAACCTGAACAAATGGGTGCTGATAGGCTGGCCCTCGCTGCAGCAGCCGTTTACTTTTACCCAGGGAAGAACAACTTGGTTGTTGGGCTTGGAAGTTGCATCACATTTAATTTTATCAACAAATTCAATCAATTCTTAGGGGGAAGCATCTCCCCTGGAATGGAAATGAGATTCCGATCCCTCCATGAAGACACGGCTTTGCTTCCATTGGTAACTAAAGAATGGAACTTCCCTTTGGTGGGCTATGACACGAAAACAAATATCCTTAGCGGTGTTATTTTGGGCATGGCCAAAGAAATAGAAGGAATAGTTCATGAATTTGGAAAAAAATACAGCAACTTTAACGTCGTTTTAACCGGGGGCGATTGCACCTATTTTGCACGACTACTTAAAAATCAGATATTTGCAGACCCCGAATTACTTTACAAAGGATTGTATGCCATCAGTGAGACCAACAACTAATTTTCTTTTAGCGACATTTTTACTTGGAATGATCACCTTGATCGGACCATCTACCCATGCACAGGAAAACTCCCCGTATTCGAGATATGGATTGGGAGACCTCATTCCTGCACAAAATATTCTGAATAGAGGAATAGGGGGGTTGTCTTCCGCTTATGCAGATGTTCAATCGATCAATTTTAGTAACCCAGCTTCCTATTCAGAAATCAAGCTCACTACCCTTGATATTGGCTTGGATTATAACTCAAGAACACTGATGTCAGGAACTCCACCCAGAAAGTTCCCGTCAGCATACCTAATCCCCTCTTATCTGCAAATTGGTGTTCCAATTTCCAAAAAGAGGCATATAGGAATGAATATTGGATTAAGGCCGATAACACGCATTAACTACGATATCACCCAACGCACAAGAAACGAAATTGACAGTGTACAGTACAACTATAAAGGGAGTGGTGGCACTTATCAGGCTTTCACCGGAATTGGTTTTGGAATCAAATCCTTAAGAGTTGGATTGAATGCTGGCTATATGTTCGGCAATAAACAATATACCACAAGACTTGCGTTTGTCAATGATTCTATTGACTACAAAAAAACAAACTCATCAGATACAACCAGATTTGGTGGACTTTTCTTTAACCTAGGACTTCAATATAGAATACGACTAAACAACAAAACGGTACTCAGACTTGGTTTAAACGGAAATATCAGAAACAGCATGAAAGCAAATCGTGATACCAACCGTGAAACTTACATCAATGATATCAATGCTGGGGTTGTAACAGTAGACAGTGTGTTCACAAAACGCAATGAACAGGGCACCATCATATACCCCTCCTCCTGGAATATCGGATTCATGATTGCAAGAAGCGATTACCTCATCTTTGGAGGAGAACTTAACTTGGGAAATTGGAACGATTACAGATATTATGGGGAGGCAGACAATATGAGAAAAAACTGGACGATGAGATTTGGTGCACAGCTTACGCCTAGCCAAACCTCAACCAATTACTGGAAAAGGGTAGCTTACCGCGTAGGAACCTCATTTGGCCCAGACAATATAAAAATCACACGAACAATCCCACAGCAAATGTTCTCATTTGGTTTAGGATTGCCGGTGAGAAGGAATCCATACAACAATCAATATACCATGGTCAATACCTCCTTCGAATTTGGCCTTAAAGGCAATAAATCAAACGACATTAGAGAAAATATCTTTCGTATTTCCCTTGGGCTTAACTTAAGTGACGTTTGGTTTAACAAACCAAAATACCAATAAACATCACCTCCCATTGATGATCAGGAACATTACCATCCTTCTTGTATTGACCTCCCTGATCAGCGCTTGTGAAAATAATGAACAAGAGGTCAAAGCCCTCTTCAAAAAAAAACTTGGGGTTGACGAAGCCATAAATATTGAAGGCTATATGAGCCAGTCTGGAAAAATGAGGGCCAAACTCACTGCCCCACTCATGCTGAGATACCAGGATACAAGTTCAAGGGTAGAACTTCCTAATACACTTCATGTTGACTTCTTTGACTCAACCCTGACCGTAGAAAGTAAGCTAGATGCCATGTTCGCCCAATATTATGAAAACAGGAATCAGGTATTTCTAAGAGACAGCGTAAGAGTATACAATACAAAAGGTGATACACTTTTTTGCAAAGAACTCTACTGGAATCAGTCCATGAAAAAGTTTTACACTGAAAAAGCAGTTCGCATCCATACCCGCGATATGATCATGTACGGCAACGGACTATCTGCACCAGAAGATTTCAAAACCTTTGAAATATATCAGGTTACAAATAGTGTAATAAGGGTCAAGCAATAACTGCAAACTGGAAAGAACAACAAGTATCCATTCTCAATTCCCCACACTAAACACTAGATCATATTTTTTCTAAAGAAATAAGTCGGTGTACAAATGAGCCCCCGGTACTACCGCATAACCTGACAGATCTGTTATTCCTTCAGATTGCAACACGTCTTCGTCAATAAAAAAGTTTCCGGTACAGTCCCCAGATGGCCTATTCAGTATGTAATATGCAGCATCAGCGATGATTTCAGGCTTTCTGCTCATGCGCATCAACATTTCACCACCAAGCAAGTTCTGAACAGCTGCAGTTGCGATGGTAGTCCTAGGCCAAAGTGTATTGGCAGCAATCCTGAACTGCTTCAACTCTTCAGATAAGCCCAAGGCAATCATACTCATGTTGTACTTGCTCATCGTATAGGCAACATGACCGCCAAACCATTTCTTATCCATATTGATGGGAGGTGAAAGGTTGAGAATATGCGGATTGTTTGATTTTTTAAGGGGGGCAATACAATGCTTTGACACTAGAAATGTGCCCCTTACATTGATATCGTGCATCAAGTCAAATCGCTTGGCATCCGTTTGTTCAGTAGTTGTCAATGAAATGGCTGATGCATTATTTACGAGGATGTCGATGCCACCAAAAGCCTCAATACCTTTGGAAACAGCATTGATAATCTGATCCTCAAATCTGATATCACATTGTACAGCAAGGGCCCGCCCACCGGCTTCTTCAATTTCCTTTGCAACAGAAAATATTGTGCCACCAAGTTTAGGATTTTCCTCAACGGATTTTGCTGCAATTATTATAGCGGCACCTTCGCTGGCCAACTTCAAGGCTATTGCCTTACCAATGCCTCTACTTGCCCCGGTGATTAACGCGACTTTATTATTAAATACCATACCCTAAGTTAAACAAAATACAGTTCTGGCGGTATCTCAAAGGCTTGAAAATAAAGAGAGAAAGTTCTGCAGCGCCATGGGGCATAATACACCGCCCTTCCAAGAGTAAAAACAACTGAAATAGTGTAATAATCTAAGGATAACCAATTAAATTGTGGATCAAACAATTTATACTTTAAGTCAGTAATTATCAATTAACCCATGTACATGCCAAGATACATATGGCTCACCAGCTTAACTTTTATAGCACTGCAAACTTCAGTTGCCCAGAAAAAACAACTTACGGAAAAACAAATGTTGGGTGGCGAAAAAACAACAATAACAACACCGCTTCCTCAGGTTATTGGATGGACAGATGATACACATTTTCTAATCGAAAAAAAATATCATCCGGATTCCGCAGCCAATGTATTCTTAGTTGATTGTAAAACTGGAAAGCAATCCATTTCAAACAGAGAGATTCTTCAGAAGGAGAAACATGCTTCCATTTCAGTAACCACCCGCAAGGGTGATGTCTTCGTCACAAACGCTGACGAAAAATCAATACAGCTGACTAAAACGATTGAAATTGAAATAAATCCTACCCTATCACCCGATAACAACTGGGTAGCATTTACAAGAAATAATAATTTATTTACCATCAATATTAATACCAGCAAAGAATATCAGATTACGCATGATGGAACTGATCTTATTCTTAATGGTTACGCCAGCTGGGTGTATTATGAAGAAATTCTTGGTCGCGCTTCCAAATACAAATCATTTTGGTGGAGCCCAGACAGCAAACATATAAGCTTCATGCGCATGAATGACACCAACGTTCCACTCTTCCCCATTTATGGTGAAAGCGGACTGCATGGTTACTCAGAAAATACACGCTATCCAAAAGCGGGAGACCCAAATCCATCTGTCCGTATTGCCATTGCACCAAACACTGGAGGCCACACCACTTGGGCTGATTTTAATGAAAATGATGACCAATATTTCGGACAGCCGTATTGGACACCAGATGGTAAAAGTCTTTGGGTTCAATGGATGAATAGAGGACAGGATTCGCTGCTTGTTTACGCTATTGATCCAACTGATGGGAAAAAGAAACTTATGTATAGCGAACATCAGCATACCTGGATTAGCCTAGATGACGAAGGACAACGCATCCGCTTTCTGCATGGGAACAAGGGTTTTATCCTTAAGAGTGATCAAGATGGATGGGAGCAGTTGTATTGGTACAACCCTGATGGTATGCTAAAAAATCGCATCACTTCCGGGGCAAATTGGGCCACAGAAATTCAATACATCGACACCTTCGCAAACATCATCTACTACACATCCAAAGAACACAATTCAACGCAAATAGATCTTTACCGTGTTGGTCTTGATGGAAGAAATCAAGTTCGTCTGACTTTTGGTGAGTATACACATTCCATAGACCTGTCTCCAAAAGGAAGTTATTTTATAACCCGCTACTCCAATGCTCAAACTCCTGAACAACTCACACTCGTCAATAATAATGGTAAAATCATTTCAACACTGGGCGATAGCCAAGGTCCGGACTTCAACAAATATACCCTAGCAAAAACAGAGCTGATTCGGATCCCTTCAGAAGATGGTCTATTCCAACTTCCAATCCGAATCACCTGGCCAATCAATTTCGATAGCAGCAAGCAATACCCTGTAATGATTAATATCTATGGAGGCCCGAATGCAGGCACCGTTCGTGAAGGATGGCAGTTCAATGGACTAACCCAATGGTGGTCAAATGAAGGCTTGATCCAAGTAACGATGGACCATCGAGCAAGTGGACACTTTGGAAAAAACGGAATAAACTACATGCACAGAAATCTTGGGAATTGGGAACTTCTAGATTGGATTACCATCGTCAAATGGCTTCGTAAAAACGGGGCAGACTCAACGCGGATTGGAATCATGGGATTCAGCTATGGCGGATACATGACCTGCATGGCACTTACAGCTGGGGCTGGATATTTCACCCATGGTCTGGCAGGAGGAAGTGTGACGGATTGGGCGCTGTATGATACGCACTATGCAGAACGATTCATGGAGACCCCAAAAGAAAATCCGGATGGATATTATAAGACATCAATCATGAGCTATGTAGACAAATACAAGGGGTTGCTTAGAATCTATCATGGAACAATGGACGACAATGTACACCTACAAAATAGCCTTCAACTGGTCAGGAAACTCCAAGACGCAAAAAAACACTTTGAATTCATGGTATATCCCGGAGGAAGACATGGATGGGGAGGAAACCAACAGGCCCATTCAACCAACGAAAATAACATGTTCATTTATAAGAATTTATTGCGTAGGGAGATCCCAAAAACAATGCTAAAATGACAATTTCGAGATTGAAGAAATGAGGTTTTTGTAATTATTTCTTGAGTTTTTTTAGAATAATTATTCCCAACGATCTATTACACCATATCAGGTTTTTACCTAACTTAACGCAAACGAAATTTTCCTTTTATGAGCATCAGCCCAACAAGATTATTTGATTGCATTGACTGGCAAATGGAAAAGTTTTCCAAAGAGGATATGTTTGCCGCAAAGGAAAATGGAATCTGGAGAAAATACAGCACAAAAGAAATCAAGCAGTTGGTAGACAGTTTGAGCATGGGACTTATCCATGCTGGCATAGGATATCAAGATGGCACCATTGAGGGGAGGGATAAAATTGCAATTCTCAGCAACAACAGACCCGAATGGATGATTGTGGATCTGGCCGTGCAGCAAACAGGAGCAGTCCTCACTCCAATCTATCCAACCATCAATGTAAATGAACTTGAATTCATCTTAAATGATGCTTCAGTAAAATTGGTATTTGTTAGTGATCAAGAGCTCTTTGAAAAAGTACAGTCGATTCGAGATAAGACCCCAACTGTTCAAGCAGTTTATTCATTTAATCCCATTCAAGGGGCCCTAAACTGGAAAGAATTATTACACAGTGGAAATGCAGAAGATCTTGCGAAACTAAAAGCATCAAAAGACAATATAAAAAGTGATGAGCTTGCTACCATCCTCTACACTTCAGGAACAACAGGATTTCCCAAGGGTGTAATGCTTAGTCACCATAACATTCTAGACAATATTAAAAATGTAGAAGAAACTCTTGAACCAATTTGTGGCTCCAATGATAGATCACTCAGCTTCCTGCCACTCAACCATATTTTTGAGCGGGTTGTTACCTATATCTACATGTATAGGGGAGTGTCCATTTACTATGCAGAAAGTATCGAATCCGTAGGCGAGAACCTTCGAGAAGTTAAGCCAACGCTATTTTCTACTGTACCCCGACTGCTTGAAAAAGTATATGAGCGCATTATAAACAAGGGAAGAGAACTTACCGGAATCAAAAAGTCATTGTTTTTTTGGGCAGTTGCGGTTGGCAATAGGTATGAAGTAGGAAAAGATTTAGGACTATGGTACAATATCCAACTTGCTGTTGCCAATAAACTCATCTTTTCAAAATGGAGAGAGGCATTGGGTGGAAATGTAAGGGCAATAGTAACAGGTGCAGCAGCTTGTCAAGTTAGGCTACTGAGAATATTCACTGCAGCAAAACTGGTTATCATGGAAGGTTATGGGCTGACTGAAACCTCGCCAGTGATCAGCGTGAATCGTTTTGAGGCTTCTGGCAGGAAATTCGGAACCGTTGGAAACGTAATTAAAAATGTTGAAGTGAAGCTTGCAGAGGATGGAGAGATTTGTTGTCGGGGCTCAAATGTAATGTTGGGGTATTATAAACGACCCGACCTTACTGCAGAGTGTATTGACAAAGATGGATGGTTTCATACAGGTGATATTGGCGTCTGGGTTGATGAACGTTTTCTAAAAATAACTGACAGAAAGAAAGAAATTTTCAAGACCAGCGGAGGAAAATATGTTGCTCCCCAACCTATAGAAAATAAGATGAAAGAATCACCATTTATTGAGCAGATGATGGTGGTTGGTGCAGAAAGGAAATTCACTGGAGCACTCATCGTACCGGCAATTGAAAATCTAAAATCTTGGTGCGCAAAAAATGGAGTTCCCGCTGAGAGTACCCAGCAAATGCTACAGCATCCAAAGGTTCTTGAATATTACAAATCCATTGTTGAAAGATTCAATACACAGTTTAACCCAGTTGAGCAGGTAAAGAAATTTGAATTATTGAATAGTGAGTGGACCATCACCGGTGGGGAACTCACTCCCACATTAAAGCTCAAGCGAAAAGTAATCATGGATAAATATGCAGATGCCGTTGAGCGGATTTATGCAGAAGAAGATCAAAAATAGTGCTGCCCAGTAGGCATACGAAAAATTTTATTCTGCTGATATTGTGAAAATCTGGAATACTCTTCTTGATGGGTTCTTGTCCAATATTGGTATGTTGCCACATCGGTTACAGTACCAAATAACCACTGATTATACGCTTCAAATAGTCCTTCACGTAAAAGATATTGCATGTTTGTAAATAGCTGAAGAGGATAGTTCCCCTCAACAACGCTAAACCAGTCAAGCACAAATCTTGATCTGATGATCAGAAGTGTTTCAGGAGTAATCCCCCTCAGCGCCAATAGCGCTTGCTTTTGCAGCACCTCATTGAACTTTACTTCAAAGGGAGTCGTCGGTTTTACAAAATATTGCTTTGAAGCATCTGCCATAAAAGCTTTCTTGTAAGACTCCAACAACAGTATCTTGACTTCTGGCGTACGTACAGAGTAGCTTTCGAGGTTAACAAAAATCTCACCATACACAATACTTCTTGCCATGTCAAGTGCGGCAAAATAAAACTTTGCAGCATGATAATAATTACCTGAATAGGATGGATCAGTGATGATGCCAGTCTCCCAAGAAATAATAGCCTCAGCTGGTCTTTTAAGTCCCCACAACAATTCCCCATACTCACTATACAATGGACCGCTGGCGCTAAATTGTTTTAGTCCCCTTTTATATACTTTTTCTGCCTGCTTGAATTCCTGAGCATCTATATAGATTGTTCCTGCAATCTGAAAGACCTCTACATCAGCATTCGGAAGATCAATTAATGGAGCAATTATTTCTGATGCGCGACCTACCTTGCCGGACAAGTAATAGGTATATGCCATATCCTTAAGTAGGGTTAGATTTGATGGTTCCTTCTCAAGTGCCTTACTCAACACCATTAATGTATTGCTGTAATCACCTTGTCGCTGAAATGCAATAGCAGTTTCCCTGAGTTGCGTGACTGACTGCTGAGCAACAGCAGGTAGCATAATAAAAAACAATAAAGTGGTCAATACATTTCGCATAAAGCAACAGAATTAAGTTGAACTAGATAAGGTGTGTAAGTAACCCATCGCGAAGTTTTGGCTCAAACCAAGTGCTCTTCGGTGGCATAACATTACCACTATCCGCTATGTTAAATAACTGCTCGATACTGACAGGATAAAAGCTGAAAGCCAATTTCATCTCCCCACTGTCCACTCTTTTCTCAAGCTCCTTGAGTCCGCGTATCCCTCCAACAAAATCAATTCGCTTATCAGTTCGCTGATCTTTAATATCCAATATCTTTTCCAGCACATTACTAGAGAATATTGATATATCAAGAATACCAATGGGATCATCTGTGTATGTTCCCTCTACCGCTGTAAGATGATACCATTGGTGATTGAGGTACATCCCAAAATCATGCAACGAAGATGGATCTACAGGAAGATCGGAGGTCGAAATCATGAAGTCGTCCTGCAGTGCGCTGATGAATTCATCTTCCTCCAAGCCATTCAAATCCTTGACAACCCGATTATAAGGCATGATCTTCAGTTCTGCTGCCGGAAATAAGGTTGTTAGAAATTTATCAGCTTCAGGTCCGGCACCTGGCGTATCCCGAACTTTAGCAGCGCTGGCAGCACGATGATGCCCATCAGCAATATAGGTACAGGGTACCTCTTCCTTGAAAATGTCACTAATGAGATCAACAGTATCGTGTTGATTGATTACCCAGATCCTATGGGCAATTCCATCTTCAGCATTGAAGTTATATATCGCCTGATGTGAGGATTTCCAATTCTTAATCACCTGATCCAATGAACTCACATTGCGGTAAGCAAGAAAAACATTGCCGGTCTGGGCACCACTGATCCTGATGTGGTTAATCCTGTCTTGCTCTTTTTCCGGGCGAGTAAATTCATGTTTTTTTATGATGCCGGCTTCATAATCATCAACAGAAGAGCAGCATACCAGACCAGTTTGACTCCGGCCATCCATAATTAACTCATAGATATAGTAACAGGGTTGATCCTCCTCAAACAAAATACCTTTACTCAGCATTGCAACCAAATTCTCGTTAGCCTTGGCATACACAGCTTGATCATAAATGCTCAAATCAGCCGGCATATCAATCTCCGACTTCGTTACATGAAGAAAGGAATTTGGAGCAGACTTCGCAGATGCTCTAGCCTCTTCACTAGAAAGTACATCATAAGGAGGAGAGGCAACCTCAGCTGCAAATTCGGGCTTGGGCCTCACTGCCTTAAACGGAAATATAATTGCCATTGTATTATTCTTTATTTTTTAAGAACCGTATTGATTTGAGAAATCCTTCATGAGCTCGGTGATTGCAACAACACTGCTAAGGGGCAAGGCATTGTACATTGAAACCCTAAATCCTCCAACACTGCGATGTCCTTTGATGCCAACCATTCCCTCTTCTTTGCAGCGAGATAAAAAAACTTTTTCAAGCTCAGCGTCATGCATGGTAAAGACAGCATTCATCTTACTTCGATTTTCTTTTGCCACAGGAAGATGAAATAAGGGCAATTGCTCAATTGTGGTATAAAGCAAGTTTGCCTTTTCATTGTTCAACTTCTCTATCGCTTGAATTCCGCCCAGCTTTTTGAGCCAACGCAGCGTAAGCATACAAACATAAATCGCGAAAACTGGTGGGGTATTTAGCATGGATCCATTTTCTACATGTTGACGGTAATCCAACATAGATGGCAGACCCGAATTTGCAGACTGAAGAAATTTCTTATCGACGATAACAATGTTTACACCCGCAGCACCAATATTTTTTTGAGCCCCCGCATAAATGAAAGCAAACTTGTTAAAATCCATCGAGCAACTGAGAATATCACTACTCATGTCTGCCACCAAAGGAACCGCAGTATCAGGTATATGGTGCATCTGAGTTCCTTCTACGGTGTTGTTGGTTGTATAGTGAAAATAAATTGCATCTTCGGGAATTGTATAACGTGTAGGGATATAGGTGTAGTTTTTATCCTTTGATGAGGCCACTACTTCTACCTGGCCAAACTGTGCAGCCTCTTTAAAAGCCTTCGTTCCCCAAACACCACAATCAAGGTATGCAGCTTTCTTTTCCTTTGAAAGAAAATTCATAGGCACCTGAAAAAACTGAGTGGATGCCCCACCGTGAAGAAACAACACTTCCTTGTTGGCATCAAGACCCATAAGTTCCTTCATCAATGCTACCGCCTCATTCAGGACAGATTCAAAAAGTGGTGTCCGATGTCCAATTTCGAGAATGGATAATCCAGTGTCATTGAAATTTAAGATAGCACGACTGGCCTCTTCAAATACTTCTTTTGGAAGTATACTCGGACCGGCATTAAAATTGTGTTTCATCATTAAAATACTTGCTGAAAAAATTTAGAAAGCAATGAAGCAAAGATACTTAATTTGTACAAGCGCGGCCTATGATATTGCCCTTAAGCCAGGCCGATTGTAGGGAATCTGTCGCAGCTTTACCATTCAACGGATCGCCCTTGAAGACCAACTCAGAGAGGTCTGGCTGACCAGCATCCACCCATGCGGTAAACCAAAAAGAGGAAACCGCATATATTGCATCCCGCATTCGCCTTTCCACCATACCATTAAGACGGGTATGATAAATCAAGGCATACTTTTCAGCATATTGTCTCACCACAACACCATTTCGATTCTCGAAAGCAAACCGCTTATCTGGCGCAACCAATGCTGAAAGTTTTTTCTCAAGAGATAAAACCGTATCGGAGGCAAGTGCACTCTCATGTACCCTTTGCCAAATAAATTCTGCAGGATTAGTGATATAGGTGGCCCTCCCAATGAACATATCGTATTGCCTTACTGCATAAAGTTCGGGCAGCCTGCTTTCCCAAAATGCATGTATCCCATGCTGATTGGTGTGCTGCCCATTATGATTACTGGTGGTATGAAGCGGAACATGGATATCTGCAATATAATGTCCAATGTCTGCTGATGCCTTCAGGATTTCTTCTGCGTTGCATTCCGAAAAAGCACGCCTCAAGTTTCTATACATTGTAATGATCCACCATGGAGCTACCCCATGCGCTCGCAAACTGTCCTCCGAATATATCGCCACTGCCTGATTCCACGAACGCGGTAAAGTCTTAAATCCATCTGCTGGATAATGATCCATATCAATATAATGACGTGGGCCTTCCTCAGCTACAGCATATCTTCTTTTGTCTGCATCTGCAGCATGCGATGTGAGGTAGTCGATATTTTTTTTGTAAAAGGAAAAAACCGAAGGTGGCAGAAGAAATACGGAATGGTAATTGATGTGTTTATGGCCAAAGAACCCCCAGCAGTATAGCTTTGAGCTAGGCAACAACAAACAAAAAAGGAATAAAAGAAAAAAGGAAGATTTGCAGCTAAAGCTTTTCATTGTTTGTCACCCCCAAGGTTTCATGTTCACCGATATCTGTAACCCCTCCAGAAATAATGAATTTCATAGCTTCCGCAGATCCAACATCATTAAGAATTCTCACTCGCTCACGCTTTACAAAATAGGTGATTCCTGAAAACGCATAAGAGTGAGGTATATAGACGGTTACATGATCTTTTAATCCAAAATGCGACACATCAGTTTGCGTTAAAAAACCAAGCCGCCACACCTCCTCCGATTCAATGGAAACAAGCACTGGTTTGTTGAATTTCCTTTTGTTTCCCGCAAATGCCTCCAAAAAATCCTTGACTGTGGAATAGATGATTTTGATTCCAGGCGTTTTCTCAAGCACACTGTCAAAAAGTTCCACAAGCTTTGAAACCACAAAAGAAGAAGAAATATAACCGACTAAAAAAACAATGATAACAACAACCAAAAACCCCAATCCAGGAATTTTTTCTGGATAACCGGAAATATCCAACTTCACCAGCTCGGGAAACAGAATATGTAACAAATTGGGAAGAATGTCGTCTATTAAATTAAATAGGGAAACGACAGCCCAGATTGTAATTACTATTGGCGCCAAAATGACCAATCCCTGGAAGAAAAAGTAGATTAACTTACCTGGACGGAATGGCTTCATTTTGATGTGTTTTAGCGAATATACACCCCTTTTTAAGCAAAAAATGGGTAAAACAACCCCGTTTTAAGAGAAAATGACAAAATAAATCGATTGCATAGCCTTAATCTCAAAAAACTATATTTTAGCAAATTTTCAAAGTAGAAACTTTTTTCACAAACAAAGTTTTCATAGTTTTGTATCCATAATGTTTAAACATGGATATTAAGTCCCGGATAGTAGAACAAGCCCGAACCCTATTCTTTAGAATGGGTATCCGTTCGGTTTCCATGGATGATATCGCAGGACATATGGGCATGTCCAAGAAAACAATTTACCAGCATTTCACAGACAAAAATGAATTGGTGGATTGTGTAGTTCTGGCAGAAACCAATAGAATGCGTGAAGACTGCCTGGAACTCTGCAATGTTGCTGAAAATGCGGTAGACGAGATTTTTAAAACGATGGAAATGGTCGTAGAACACTTTAGGAACATCAATCCCATGGTTGTTTTTGACATGCAAAAGTTTCACTTTAAGGCATTTGTAAAATTCATGGAATACAGAAACAATTTTCTAATTAAAATTATTTCCAACAACCTTGAAAAGGGAGTTCAGGAAGGAAACTTCAGACCCGATATCAATATAGACGTACTATCAAAATACAGATTGGAGTCTATGATGCTCGCCTTTAACATGGAAGCATTCCCCCCAGCAAAATACAATGCCGCGGAAGTTACCCTGATCATGATAGAAAACTTCTTATACGGCGTATCAACCGAAATAGGATTCAAAAAAATAGAAGAATATAAAAAAGAAAGAAAAAACAAATGGACAATAAATTAAGCATTATGCTATATCGAGGGATGCTACTTTTTACTATGCTATGGCTTGGTTATCCAAGTACCACCGCTCAGCAAAAATATAACCTGACTGCAGATCAAGCAGCTGGACTTGCTTTGAAAAATGTCACAGACATTAAAAATCTGCAAATCGACCGTGAAATACAGTTAGCAAAAAACCGAGAGTATATTGCACAGGCTCTCCCACAGATTAATGGGAATGTTCAAATGCAGCATTTCTTCAGCATCCCTGTAACACTACTCCCCGACTTCGTCTCCCCCTCTGTTTATCAAGTGCTCGTAGATAATGGTGTAAAAAACGGAACTGGCAACCCAATCGTCAAACCAAATAACCAAGCACAATTTTTCCCGGCTCAATTCGGGGTTCCGTGGCAAACGTCGGCAGGTGCACAATTCCAACAACTGCTGTTTCAACCGGATCTATTCATTGCCATCAAGGCAAGAAAAAAAGCAATCGACTTCACTGATGCCAATATCAAAGTAATGGAAGACTCAGTGAAAAGCTCAGTGTACAAAGCATACTATAGTGTGTTGATTGCTGAGAAAAGAAAACACTTTCTAGACGAAAGTATAAAGAGACTAAGAAAACTAAAAGCAGACCAAGAAAAACTGTATGCCAATGGTTTTGCTGAAAGATTAGACATTGATAAAACACAAGTAACATTAAATAACCTTGTCACTTCAGCTTCACAAATAGAAAAACTAATTGAAATTGGCTATGCATCAATGAAATTTGCACTGGCGATAGAACAAAAAGATACATTGGAACTAAGCGACACCCTGTCTGTTGACCTCGTAAAAAAAGATTTACTAGAACTCACAAGCTTCAATTATTCCGATAGAAAAGAAATACAATTGTTGAATGTTGTAAAAGATTTGCAGGGGCTAGACATCAAAAGAAGCAAAATGGCTTATCTCCCAACAATTTCAACCTACTGGAGCTACAGCCAGAATGCCTTGAGACAATCATTTGACTTCTTCGACTCCAATCAAAGATGGTTTAAAACATCAGTGTGGGGGCTGAACATGAACATACCAATAGTTGATGGGGGACAAAAACTACAAAGAACACGCCAGGCGAATCTGAACATGCAAAAAACAAAAAACACAATTGAAAATGTTCAACGTGCAATTGATCTTCAGCTTGCTGCGTCCTCAATCATGTTCAAAAACGCACTTTCGTCGCTGGACATGCAAGAACGAAATGTTGAACTTGCTGGAAAGGTTTACTCAACCACAAAGAAAAAATATGAGCAGGGTCTGGGGTCAAGCTTTGAACTGCTGCAAACTGAAACAGAATTAGAAAGTGCACAATCAAACTATTTCCAATCACTCTACGATGCAGTCAATGCAAAGATTAGCTATACCAAAGCCTTAGGTAAATTATAAATAAAGAATAAAAAAGACATATGAAAAAGCTACTGATTATCTGTTTGTTGTTCCTACTAGCTTCTTGCTCCGATTCAAAAGATTCAAATAAAGAAATCAGCAAAAAGAAGGTCGAACTGGAAAAGTTAATGAAAGAACGTGATGCACTGGCTAATAAGATTGCCTCCCTTGAAAATGAGATTTCAACGATGGGTGGATTAGCAACATCAGAAAAAACAAAGCTTGTGGAAATTACCGATCTGGTCACAAGTGATTTTGCACATTATATAGAATTGCAAGGAAAAATCATGACGGAAAATGTGTACTACGTTACGCCAAGAGGTATGGGAGGACAGGTAAAATCAATCTATGTTAAGCAAGGTGATAATGTAAAGAAGGGACAATTGCTCCTGAAACTTGAAGATGGTATTATTCAGCAGAATATCAAACAGGTGGAAAGTCAACTTGCTTTTGCCAAAAATATTTTTACTCGCCAAGAAAATCTATGGCAAGAGGGAATTGGCACCGAGATACAATATCTGTCTGCCAAAAACAACGTAGAGACATTGGAAAAACAAATTTCACTAGTCAAAGAACAAATCAGCACAACACTGGTCTATGCAGAAGTATCTGGCGTCGTAGAAACCGTTAGCATCAAAGTTGGTGAAGTGTTTATGGGCTCCCCCATGGCTGGAATTACCATCGTAAACCCAAGCGCTTTGAAAGCTGTAGTTGAAGTGCCTGAAAACTATGTAGTCAAAGTACGCAAAGGAATGTCAGTTAAAGTTACTGTGCCGGATATCAACAAAACATTCACCTCTGTACTTAGTCTGATAAGCGAAACCATCAATGTAAACTCCAGAAGCTTCATCGCTGAAAGTAAATTAAACGGAATATCTGGCATCAAACCAAATCAAGTAGCCATCATCAAAATACTTGACCACGAATCAAAAAATACAATTGTAGTTCCAGTGCAGACAGTACAAACTGACGAAAAAGGGAAATATGTATACGTCTATGCCAAAGAAAATGGCAAGGCCATAGCACGAAAAAGAAATGTAACAATTGGCGAATTCTATGATGAAATGATTGAAGTGAATACTGGATTAACAATTGGAGATAAGCTGATCACAAAAGGATTCCAGGGACTATACGACGGACAACTTATCGCTACTGTAACCAACTGATCTCAATCACAAGCAAAAGAGCCAATTCAAAAAAAGAATTATGGACAACTCGTCGAAAAAAAACCCAGTATTCAAGCTACTGCAAAATCAAAAATCATTCGGACCCACCAACTGGGCCATTAGAAATAAAACAGCAGTGTACCTGATTACACTCATTATTTCCTTCTGGGGCATTTCACTATTCAATTCATTTCCTAAAGAACAGTTCCCTGATGTTGTTATCCCTAACATCTATGTTCAAACTGTATATATTGGCAACTCCCCTAAAGAAATTGAAAGTCTGGTAACCCGACCAATTGAAAAACAACTTAAGGGAATTACCGGAGTAAAAATTAATAAGATTTCGTCCAACTCACTACAAGATTTCTCTGCCATCATTGTAGAATTTAGCACATCAGTAAAAACAGATATAGCCTTACAAAAAATTCGTGATGCAGTTGATAAGGCAAAGAAAGATCTTCCAAATGATCTTACACAAGAGCCAGTAGTACAAGAGATTAGCTTGTCTGAATTGCCGATTATGTCCGTCAATGTAAGCGGAGAGTATGACGCCGTAAAACTTGGAGAGTTTGCAGAAGAACTAAAAAATAGAATTGAGGAACTAACAGAAATAAGCAGAATTGATATGGTTGGTGCCCCTGAAAGGGAAATCCAAATCAATATGGATAGGTATAAAATGGAAGCTGCGAAGGTTGGATTCATGGATGTGGAACAGGCTGTTCAACGAGAGAATGCAGACATTTCAGGTGGCCTACTTGCAGTAGGTGATCAAAAACGGGCACTAAGGATAAGCGGACAGTTTAAATCTGCTTTAGACCTTAATAATGTAATCGTAAAAAATGTATACGGCTCACCAATCTACCTCCGCGATATCGCCAATATTACTGATACAGTAAAAGAAAAAGAAAGCTATGCCCGACTCAACGGGAGAACAGTAGTTACACTGAGCGTAATCAAAAGATCAGGCGAAAATCTGATTAATGCCTCTGAAAAAATTAACAACATCGTGAAAGAATTGAAGCGCGATGTGTTTCCCAAAGACCTTGCCATCAACATCACTGCAGACCTAAGCATTAAAGCCTCAGCGGCCTTCAATGAGCTGGTCAACTCCATCATCATCGGTTTTATTCTGGTGATGATCATATTGATGTTTTTCATGGGAGTAACGAATTCATTCTTTGTAGCCTTGTCGGTGCCATTGAGCATGTTCCTTGCTTTTATCTTTCTTCCATCTGCAGATTTTATAGTTGGATCGAACGTTACACTGAACTTCATTGTACTTTTTGCATTGCTATTCGGACTAGGTATTGTTGTGGATGACGCAATTGTGGTGATAGAAAATACCCACAGAATTTTCTCACAAGGCAAGGGGAAAATAAGTGCAACAGATGCAGCCAAGTATGCTGCAGGCGAAGTATTTGTTCCCGTACTTGCAGGAACCCTCACAACCCTTGCGCCTTTTATTCCATTGCTATTTTGGCCGGGCATCATCGGAAAATTCATGATCTATCTTCCAACGATGCTCATCTTCACACTAACAGCATCGCTTATCGTAGCCTATATCATGAATCCAGTATTTGCAGTGGACTTCATGGAACATGAAGATCATGAGAAAAAGAATAAATCCGACGTATTTAGAAAACCATTGCTTTGGATTTTTATCTCCGTTGGATTTTTATTTGATCTTGCAGGATATCTAGGGGATCAGGGAAATTATAGACTCTTTGGAAATCTACTGCTCATTTTTGGAGGCTTGATGATACTCAATTCCTATGTGCTAACTAACGCAATCAAGAATTTTCAAGAGAAGCTACTCCCTGCAATGATGAACCAGTATGAGAAACTCTTAACCTGGACAACCAAAGGATGGAGGCCAGTCAAAATACTCATTGCAACATTTGCACTTTTAATATTTTCATTTGTTTTCTTTGGGATGAGAAATGTACCCATTGTTCTTTTCCCACAGGGCGACCCGAATACAATTTATGTATACTTGAAACTCCCCGCAGGAACAGATGTTAAATACACAGACTCTGTAACGCAGCTACTTGAAACAAGAATCAATAAAGTTCTTGGTGTTGATGGAGGAAAAGAAAACCCATTGGTTGAAAGCGTAATTGCTAACGTAGCCGTTGGCGCAAGTGATCCAAATAGCGGAGACAGAAGTACAAGGCCTGAGCTTGGAAGAGTTCAAATAAACTTCGTTCCATTCGAACAAAGGGAAGGAAAAGAAACCAAGTCATACCTCGACTCAATACGGGCTGTAATCAAGAATATTCCTTCAGCTGAAATTAGTGTTAACCAGGAAGGCAACGGACCACCAACACAATCTCCAATCAACATTGAAGTATCGGGTGATAATTTTGAAGAACTCACGAGCACTGCCATTAACCTCAGAAATTATCTGAATGACAAGAATGTTCCAGGTGTTGAAGAATTAAAAATCGATATTGATTTTACAAATCCAGAGATAGGCATCACCATAGACCGGGAAAGAGCACTGATGCAGGGTGTATCCACTGGACAAATAGGCATGGAAATACGAACTGCGCTATTTGGAAAAGAAGTATCAAAACTTAAAATTGGAGAAGAAGAATATAAAATTATCTTACGCAACACCGCTGCACAACGCAAAAACTTATCTGAACTGTTGAACATGAAAATCACTTACCGTGATTTTACAAATGGACAGATTAAACAGGTGCCTATTAGCTCTGTTGTAAAAACCGATCTTAGCAATACTTACGGAAGCATCAAGAGAAAAGAACAAAAGCGGGTAATCACAATCTTTTCCAATGTACTTCAATCACAAGGCTTCACACCGCAAGCAGTGAATGAAGAAATAAAAAAGTATATTGATGAGTTTAAGTCAAAACCAGAAACAGTTTCCATTACCCAAACAGGTGAAGGAGAACAGCTCGCAGAAACTGCAGCATTCCTCCAAACTGCACTATTCACCGCAATCGGATTGATATTGTTGATTCTTATGCTGCAATTCAATTCATACAGCAGAACAATGATTGTGCTTTCAGAGATCTTCTTTAGTGTAATTGGTGTTCTGATAGGGTATGCAATCACCCGCTCTACTTTTGCAGTGGTAACCACCGGTATCGGGATCATCGGCCTTTCAGGAATCGTAGTTAAAAATGGTATTCTGGTTATTGAATTCGCAGACGAACTGCGGTCAAGAGGCATGAAAACCAGAGAGGCTGTTATTGAAGCTGGAAAGACCAGGATTGTTCCTGTATTGCTAACTGCACTCGCAGCCATCCTTGCACTTATACCACTTGCAGTGGGCTTCAACATCAACTTTGTTAGCTTACTGACAGACTGGAATCCACATATCTTCTTTGGTGGCGACAACGCAGTTTTTTGGAAGCCGTTGGCACTCACACTAATCTGGGGGCTTATCGTTGCATTCTTTATGACCCTCTTGGTTGTACCAGCAATGTACCTCATTGCAGAAAGATTAAAGAGACCTATGAATACGTTCTACAAAGGAAGATGGGTATCAATTCTTGGCCTACTCGGTCCACTCTTCTTCCTGCTCACAGGAATTGTGTACTTGGTCAGAAAAATACAAAGAAAGCCTGTGTGGAATGGTAAGCAATAAACGATCTAAGACATGTTGTGTGTAGAAAAATTATTTTAATTTACAATACACACAACATGTCTCTCCTCATACTATAAAAAAATACTATGGCGCCCTACTCGACCCGATCCAATCACGAAATTGACTATAAGATTTTTGGTGAAGAAATGCAGTATGTTGAAGTTGAGCTTGATCCAAGTGAGACCGCCATCGCTGAAGCAGGAAGCTTTATGATGATGGATGATGGTGTACAAATGCAAACTATTTTTGGGGATGGCTCAGGGCAAGATAAAGGTGCTCTTGGAAAATTATTTTCAGCAGGTAAACGTCTTCTTACCGGTGAAAGCCTATTCATGACAGCGTTCACCAATGCCTCCAATGAAAAGAAAAGAGTTTCATTTGCCTCCCCGTATCCGGGCAAAATCATCCCACTTGATCTTCAAGAATTAGATGGAAGAATAATATGTCAAAAAGATGCATTTCTATGTGCAGCCAAAGGAGTCAATGTAGGGATTGCGTTTCAACGAAAGCTGGGCACAGGATTATTTGGAGGTGAAGGTTTTATCATGCAAAAACTCGAAGGCGATGGCATGGCATTTGTTCATGCAGGTGGACATGTTTTTGAACGATACCTCACGCCGGGCGAAACACTAAAGATAGATACCGGTTGCGTAGTGGCATTCACACAAACAATCGACTACGACATTCAATTTGTTGGGGGAATCAAGAATGCGATTTTTGGCGGTGAAGGTCTCTTCTTCGCAACATTGAAAGGACCAGGAAAAGTATGGATTCAAACCCTGCCAATATCCAGACTAGCCAGCAGGATTATATCCTACGGCACAATCAACAGAAAAGAAGAAGGAAGCATACTTGGTGGCCTCGGAAACTTACTCGATGGACGTTAATAATAAGCAAGAAGCATATTTATAGTTGCCCCTGACTTTCAGTTCAATTTTACCCTGCGCCATTGGCAAAAAAAATCCCGGCTACATGCTGCAACCGGGATAACGTACCAATAATGTAATTCGATTAATTAGTTCTTACGTCCATATAAATTACCGAGCAAACGCAGTATCTCAACATACAACCAAACCAAGGTAACCAACAAGCCAAAGGCACAATACCACTCCATATGTTTAGGTGCGCCCATAGCAGCTCCCTGCTCTATCCTATCAAAATCAAGAAGTAGGCTAAGTGCCGCAATCGCCGTAATTACAATAGAAATACCAATGCTCATTAGGCTTCCCTGATGTAATCCAGGAATTTGCATATCAAAAAGGGAAAGCACAAAATTGATTAGATAGAAAATCATGATCCCGCCAATCGCTGAAACCATAATAGACTTAAACTTGTCTGTTACCTTGATGACACCAAAATGATAGAGGGCATACATTGCAATTGCAGTTCCAAACGTTAGCATGACCGCCTGCATCACAATACCTGGTGCCACAGCGGCAAAAGCATTGTTATAGATTGATGAAATACCTCCTATGACCAGGCCCTGTAACAAGGCATAGGCTGGTGCCAGATACTGTGCCCATTGTTGATTGAAAACGAGTACAAGTGCAAGAACAAGGCCCCCTATGGCGCCCCCCATTAAATAGCCTTGAATGCTATTGCCTACACTGGCTTCGTTCCACACATAAAAGGCAGTGACCATCACCATGATAAACAAAAAGCCGAATTTATTCAGGGTTCCACGAAATGTCATGGTTTCAGCCCCTGGAATTGAAATTGACCTATTGAAAGATTTTTCGTTAAGTGTTGGATTACTTGAGTTGAATATTGCCATGTTGAGTATTTTTGTACTGTAAATTAATTAATTTCGACCAAATACAAAGATCTGAGTTAGTTATCAGATACGACACAATTATCCGACATGATCCAAAGAAAAGAAGAAGTACTCAGTGATATCGTAATAAAATTTGCAGGAGACAGCGGCGATGGCATGCAACTTACCGGTAGCCAATTTACCAATAATACAGCGCTTCTGGGTATTGACCTGGCTACCTTCCCGGATTTCCCAGCTGAAATCCGAGCTCCACAAGGAACACTTCCCGGGGTGAGTGGCTACCAACTTCGTTTTTCAAGTGATGCCATCTATACGCCTGGAGATCTCTGCGATGTACTTGTTGCCATGAACGCTGCCGCACTCAAAACCAACCTGAAAGCAATTAAGCCAGGTGGGAGAATTATTGCCAATGTAGATGGCTTTGATTCTAAAAACCTTCGTTTGGCTAATTATCCCGAAGGGATAAACCCGCTTGATGACGGTTCACTGGAAAGTTTTGAACTCATCCGCATGGATGTTACCAAAATGACAAGAGAGGCCCTCAAAGACATCACCCTTGGTACAAAAGAGAAAGATAGGGCAAAGAACATGTTCGTTCTGGGATTCCTCTATTGGATGTACAGCAGGGATATGGACAGCACGCTGAAGTTTCTGAATGAAAAATTTGGGAAAAAAGATGAAATCCTAAATGCCAATTTAAGGGCTTTGCAAGCCGGCTATAACTATGGAGATACCACCGAAACCTTTACAACAAGGTATAAGGTTGAAAAAGCCAAAATGAAACCGGGTAACTACCGTTCGATAATGGGTAATCAGGCCCTATCACTCGGCCTCGTTGCAGCATCTCAAAAAAGTGGGCTTCCCCTTTTCCTTGGGTCTTACCCAATCACACCAGCTTCAGATATTCTTCATGAACTGAGCAGATTCAAGAATTTTGGGGTCAAAACATTTCAGGCAGAAGACGAAATAGCGGGCATTAGCGCTGCAATCGGTGCAGCCTATGGCGGAGCACTTGCAGTCACCACAACCTCAGGACCAGGACTAGCCCTCAAGGGCGAGGCCATGGGACTTGCTGTAATGCTGGAGATACCGCTGCTGATTATAAATGTTCAACGTGGCGGTCCATCAACCGGACTTCCCACAAAAACTGAACAAAGTGATTTACTCCAAGCATACTATGGAAGAAATGGTGAGTGCCCAATGCCGGTTATTTCAACATCTACGCCGAGCGACTGCTTTGATGTTGCTTATGAAGCAGCAAGAATTTCAGTTCAACACATGACTCCGGTAATTTTACTAAGCGATGGCTATATCGCCAATGGTGCTGAACCTTGGCTCTTCCCTAAAGAAGAACAACTTCCTCCCATTGATATTCAATTCAAAACAACACTCGAAGACGGAGAGGAAAAACTTCTACCATACAAAAGAGATGAAAAATTGGTCAGGCCATGGGCGGTGCCAGGCACTAAGGGGCTTGAACATAGGATAGGCGGACTTGAAAAGCAAGACATCACGGGCAATGTTAGCTATGACCCAGACAACCATGAACACATGGTAAAAACCAGACAAGCCAAGGTGGATATGATTGCACAACACATACCCGATCAAAAAATTGACAGTGGCAAAGACAAGGGAAAAGTATTGGTGATTGGCTGGGGCAGCACCTATGGCTCAATAAAAAGTTCAGTGGCAGAATTATTACAGGAAGGACATGCCATTTCACATGCACACATCAGGTACTTGAGACCATTCCCTAAAAACTTGGCTGAAATTATCGCTGGATTTGATACAGTACTCATCCCAGAAATAAACAATGGTCAGCTCGTGAAGATTATTCGTGATGTCTATTTTGTAGATGCAAAGGCATACAACAAAATAAAAGGAAATCCATTCACAAAAGGTGAACTGATTGCTGAAATAAGAAAATATCTATAAAAAAGAATTAGGGTTTAATAGTTCAGGAAAAGAAACAAATCCTCACTTCAACTATTAAACCCTAACAGTATTAAGAAATAATCCTGGCAATAATCTTGCCCGTTTTCTTCTCTTTCAAAATAAGTTTCTTCTCACCATAATGTGTCACTTCCTCTTTTACAAGATAGTGATCATCATCAAATTCAACCAAGGTGCTCTCCTTGGTTTGCCCCTCTAGCCCCCGCCAATCGTCCAACTTAATCGGTTCCCATATTTTCGACTTTGCACTGCGATAAGCAGCATCAAGTACAGCATTTACAATGTATCCATCATAAAAGGTTTCCCTTGGCTTAGTTCCTTTTTCAAAGGCATCAAACATATCAAAAAACATATGATTGTATCCAAGCTCATTAATTTCATCCCCTACAGGAAATAGCCATCCAGTATTGGATTCTGCTTTTTCTGCTACATAATCACCCCCTTTTCCAGACGTGAACATATCAAATCCTGTTCTTAAAAAACTGTTGATCCAAATGGTTCCCTCTGTTCCCATCACTTCATCTCGCAAATCAAGTCCGCCACGAAAAGTCCAACTAACTTCAAATTGACCTATTGCGCCATTCTCATACTTCACCAATCCAATGGCATTGTCTTCTGCCTCTATTGGCTTCACCATTGTGTCTGACCAACACATCACTTCAACAGGCCTAATGTCTTTACCTATATAGGTTCTGGTTATTTCAACACAATGACATCCAAGATCAAGCAAGCAACCTCCGCCGGCTTTTTCCAAATCCCAGAACCAATCACTGTGAGGGCCAGGATGTGTTTCGCGCGACTTCGCCCAAAGAATTCTGCCCAAAGCACCATTTTTGACACTTTCATACGCCTTGATAAATTTTGGAGTATACACAAGGTCCTCAAGATAACCGTTAAAAATTCCTGCCTTCTCAACCGCTTCCAGCATACGTTTTGCCTCAACTGCATTTCGTCCAAGGGGCTTTGTTGAGATTACCGCCTTCTTGTGTTTACAGCAAAGCATAACAGCTTCCTCATGTAAGTTATTGGGCAATGAAATACATACCATATCAACATCAGGATGAGCAATAGCTTCCTCCATCACGGTAGTATAATGTTCACATCCATAATCTTCAGCAAATTTCTTCGCCTGTTCTTCACGCCTAGAATAAATGGATACAATCTTGTCCTTACTTCTCAATCCATGTATAGAATCTGCGTAAAATCTTCCAATAAATCCTGATCCGAGCATTGCAAGTTTGACCATAAAAAGGGTTTAGTTGTTTAAGCGTTTATTTGTTTAGATTTTGTGTCTTTGAAAAAGAGCAAAAGAAAAACGAGACTCACAGCGGCAATCCCTGCAGGGACAAGCCATACGTTGAGCCAATTGGTAACTTCATTAGTTGTGTACATATCTTTGACTTTACCTGCTACTACAGATCCGATTAACATACCTATCCCGTAAGTAGCCAAACTAATCAAGGCTTGAGCCTGAGATTTAATTTTTTCTCCTGCTTTCTTATCGGTATAAATCATGCCGCTAACAAAAAAGAAATCATAACAAACCCCGTGCAATAATATTGCTGCATAGAGCATCCACGTACTTGAAGCAGCATCACCATAGCCGAAGAAAGCAAACCGAAGAATCCATGCCAGAAGTCCAACAACCAAAATTTTCTTAACCCCAAATCTACTATACGCAAAAGGGAGCAACAACATAAACAACACCTCTGATACTTGCCCCAATGACATCATGTTTTCAATCCTGAAGGTGGATGGATCTGCTGTTGGAAATGCCGCCTTGAATCCATCAGTCAATGAAGGATTAGCCCAAGTATAGTAGAACGATAGTGGGATGCAAATCAATACGGAAGAAATGAAAAAGATAACAAAAGACCTGTCCTTAAACAGCACAAATGCATCCTTGCCAATTATCTGCGAGAAGCTTGTTTTGCCTGTAGCAGTGGGTTGGGTTTGCGGTAGAAAAAATGACATTACCCCCAACAATGCAGCAGCAATCATTGCGATTTGAAAAATAGCCACTTTATCCCCTACGCCCATGAAACCGACCAGATTGACCACTACAATCCAGGCAAGCGTACCAAAAACCCTGATGGCAGGAAATTCTTTTTCCGGATTCGACATCTGACGCATCGAAATGGAACTGGTAAGGGCAATTGTAGGAGCAAAAGTCAATGAATAGGAAAGCATCACCCAATAAAAAATATCAGGATCAGTAGTCTGGGTCAATACAAACAGTATGGCTGCGCCTAACAAGTTTAACACCCCCAATACTTTTTGTGCCTGAAAGAACCTATCAGCCAGCATTCCTACAAAAAATGGAGCTGCAATCATCGCAACAGAAAAAGCAGCATAGGCACTACCAACTTGATCTCCTGTAGCCCCAAGTTGATCTGTCATGTATTTACTCATCTGCCCATACCATGCACCCCAAACAAAAAATTGCATGAACATCATAGCGGACAGCTGAACTCTTGTGATTGATTTCATATTAAAAATTATATTTCAAGATAATGATTTTTTATTAAGACATCAGTCATGTAACAACACAGCCCAATCAGTTCTTTGTTGATGGTGTGTTGCAGTGATTTTAGTAAAGAGCATTCTTTGTAAATCAAGTACTAAGGCTGATCTGAGGTTGCTGCCAACTTGGGTTTGGACTTCTTAAAAAACAAACAGATGTTGGTTAGTCCACACGCTTCACACTTGGGGTTACGTGCAATGCAAGTGTACCTGCCATGTAGAATCAGCCAATGATGGGCCATGTGAACAAGCTCAGATGGAATATATTGTATCAGTTGCTTTTCTGCGGCCAAAGGAGTCTTGGCCCCACGGGTTAGGCCCAAACGGGCAGACACCCTAAAAACATGGGTATCGACGGCCATATTGGGCTGCTGGTCAATCACCGAAGTAATTACATTGGCCGTTTTGCGCCCAACCCCAGGTAATTTAACCAGCTCATCCACTGTCATTGGTACAGCTCCGCCAAAATCATTGATGAGCATATTGGCCATTCCAATTAAATGCTTGGTCTTGTTATTGGGATAAGAGATGCTCTTGATCAAGGGAAAAAGGGCATCAAAATTGGTTGAGGCCAATTCAACAGGAGTTGGGAATTGATTGAAAATTTCAGGTGTAGTCAGATTTACGCGCTTGTCAGTACATTGCGCGGAGAGAATAACAGCTACCAATAATTCAAATGGATTCCTATAAGAAAGCTCTGTTTCTGCAACAGGAATACTCTTCTGAAAATGATCAATGACGATATCGTAACGCTCCTTCCTTTTCATACACAATAAGAAGACGGAAGGTACAACGAAATATTGCTTTAGAGAATGGTTTCGGAGGGATTGGAAGCATAGGAGATGATGGACCGAAGCGTCTCATCGGCAGGATTAAGAGTAAGCCTTCCCAACGCTTCAACTCCTTGCTTAAGCATAGTAAATTGCTCCATCATCGCTGGATTGTTTTCGATACCCATCAAAAAATCAGCATGCTCAACTGCAGACATGTCATTATAGAGAAAACGCAACATCGACTCAAGAATTAATAAGCTCATAATCAATTTTTTACCCGCTAATAATGGGATGACTAAGGTTTGGAATGATCGTCGTCAAAGGCAACAATCATAGTTTCCAATTGATGGAAAATTAAATAATCCGCCACACAGGATTAAAACGCTCACAGATCCGAAATATTGTGAGCACCCATAAAATTTAGTAAACAGGCTTATTCTACAGACGCTTTCTTTTCTCTAATCAGAAAGACATCCTCCCCATCCCTTTTCATAAGATACTGCTCACGGGCCACCTTTTCCAACCAGATGGGATTTGTTTTCATTAACTCAAGCTCTATTCGGGTCTTGTCAATCTGCTCCTGATAATACTTTTTACTCTGTTTTAACCCATGCAATTGATCTCTATATTCTAGATGTTGGAAGAGCGTACTGTGATCAAAAAATAGCATCCAGGCCACAAAAAAAACTATGGCGAGTAGGTACTTGTTACGAAAAAAACGTAAAATTTTCATGCGATAAGTAAAGTTAGGGAAAATCAAGGGACGAGGGACTAGGGACTAGGAAATGCAAGCGGCAAATATTACATTGGGGAAAGAGGTTGAATGTTAGCACAAGTCCCTTGTCCCTCGTCACTGGCGGCTCCTCGTCCCTTGTCCCTCGTCACTGGCTGTTTTTTCAGTAACTTGCGCTTCATGGAAAAATCGAATTTCGTCGACCAGATTAGGGTATTTTGTAAAAGTGGACATGGTGGGGCAGGAAGCAAGCACTACATGCGAACCAAATTCAATGCCATGGCTGGACCAGACGGTGGAGATGGAGGAAGGGGTGCACACATCATCCTGCGGGGAAACAAGAACCTTTGGACCTTACTGCATTTGCGTTATTACAAGAATGTGATTGCTGAAAATGGTCAGCATGGCAATAAAAACAACATGACTGGCCGTGACGGAAAAGATATCATCATTGAAGTTCCTCTTGGCACCGTTGCCAAAGATGATGAAACGGGTGAGCTCAACGGAGAGATCATGGAAGATGGTCAAGAGCTTATTTGGGTTAAGGGTGGACGAGGAGGATTAGGCAATAAAAATTTTGCAACGGCAACCAACCAGGCTCCAGAATATGCACAACCTGGAGAAGACGGGTCTGAAGGCTGGAAAGTCCTAGAATTAAAAGTACTTGCAGACGTGGGCCTTGTTGGATTTCCAAATGCAGGGAAATCAACCCTGCTATCTTCAATCACTGCGGCTAAACCTAAAATAGCAGACTATGCATTTACCACACTTGTACCCCAATTGGGCATGGTGGAATATAGAAATAACAGGTCTTTTTGCATAGCAGATCTGCCAGGAATTATTGAAGGTGCGGCAGAAGGAAAAGGCTTGGGACATCGTTTTTTGAGACATATCGAAAGAAATCCTGTGCTCTTATTTTTGATTCCGGCAGATAGCAATGACCACAAACAGGAACTGGCCATACTGTTTAATGAGCTTGAACGATACAATTCGGAATTGCTGGATAAAAAGTTTGTCATTGCTATCAGCAAGAGTGATATGCTAGACGACGAACTGAAAACTGCAATAAGCAAAGAACTTCCCAAAAAGATACCCCATGTATTCATTTCCTCAGTTTTAGGTACAGGGCTTCAAGACTTGAAGGATCTACTTTGGAAGGAACTACAATAAACTACAGGCCATAGCTTTTCCTTTATGGTTTAAGTTGTAACTTCTATATCCGAATCTACAACACAACACCTTAGATGTTCTTCAAAAAATATCTTCAGAAACTGGCGATTTTCTTACAGCTTTTTTGGGCATTCTTCCCAGGAATCCTACTGCTGAGTATCGCCTATTTATTTTTCAGCAACCTCATACAAGGAAAGGATATTCTCATCACAGGATTGAGATCCAGGCAAACAGGTTTTTTCTTTACCATAGCATTATTTTTCTGGGTATTGGTAACCTGGTATACGTCTAGACTAATTGCATACAATAATGACTGGTTATTTAGCATCACCAAAGAAGGACTATACCACACACCCCGTATTCTTGGATATGCTTGCTTCACCGTAATCATCATTTCGCTGTTTTTATTAGAGAGCCCACTCAAAAATATATACCTCATACATATTGGGATACTAGGATATGCAGCTATAGTATACATAACCCTACATCCAATATTTGAGCGGATCAAAAATGCAAGAGAAAGAACCACCCTCATTAACCTGAGATACTTACTCTGGTTTTTATTTTTTGTGACCACTGCAATAATGGTGACACTACATTCCATTACATCGTATATCATTGGGCTATCCGTCATTCAAGTAGGGTTTCTTTTTCTTGTCATTACAAGAAGAAAAATTAGTGAAACCAATATCCGTCATCACCAACTGCCCCCACTTTTTTTTATTGGTAGAATTCGAGCGCAGTATCGAGAAGTTATCCTGTGGCTATTTACGGATGGGGCTGCCAAAAAAGATACTTCACGAAAAGAAGGAATGATCCAAACTGAAAAAAATATTTTCTTTTGGTTTAGCATGTTTTCCATGATTGCATTATTAATATATGTTACTGCAGTTACTTCACTATCCTTTGCCCGGTACATTTCTGCGCTGCCAATCATTTTATTATCATTTGGAATATTGCTGGGCGCAGGAAATATTATCTCACTATTTTCTATCAAGCAGAAAATAAATTTTCACTTCATCTTCATTGTAACACTAGTCGTTATCGGATACTTCGTTGAACCACATTTTGTTTCGCTTGAAAAGAACACGCTGAAAACATCTCCTTATATCAAACGGCCCAACCTCAATCAGCAATTCCTTAAGTGGGTGGATAAAAGAAAAATATTACTTAATGATTCTGTACAAAAGCAGTTCCCGATCTTTTTTGTTTTGGCTGATGGAGGCGCCTCTCGATCGGCCTATTGGACAGCATCTGTGTTGAGTGAGATTGATCATGAAAGTAACGGACGCTTTTCAAATCAACTTTTTTGCCTCTCAGGCTCATCTGGAGGAAGTCTTGGTAACATAGCCTTCATTGCAGGAAGAAAAGACCAACACAACAAAACATTCCTTCCCCAAATACAAGCATACTTATCAAATGACTTCCTCAGTTTTCCGCTTGTAAGGCTGATGGGACCAGACCTTCTTCTGCCGTTTTTGCCAGGAAAGATTGGAGGAGATCGGGCGAAGGCCCTGGAAGAATCATTTAAGGATGTCGGCTACGAAAATCCTTTCAGCGCTCTGATGAAAAAAAACTTTTCTGAGCTGATCCCCACCAACAACAAATCATTTGATCCGATCATTGCTATCAACTGCACACGGATGCAAGATGGATCACCTGCAGTCGTGAGCAATATTCAAATAAACGAGGCGGTATTTGGCAAGCGGATTGATATCCTTAGTCTTCTTAACAAACATGAAGAGATATCAGTTGCATCTGCTATTGTGCTTGGTGCCCGATTTCCGTATTTTAGTCCGGCAGGTAGGATCCAAGATCAATATTTTGTTGATGGGGGATATTTTGATAATTCAGGGGGTGGCGTTGTGCATGAAATGATGCTTGAGTTACAACAACTGATTAATGACAGCATTAAAACAAATGCATCCCACCCATTTAATAAAATTCGATTCCATGTGGTACATATCACTAACCAGCCTGAAACCGAAAAAAAGATTACAAAAACACATCCCCTAGTTAATGATCTTGCTGCGCCAGTGAAAACAATTCTTGGATCCTATGCGAGTCAAACTGACATCAATAATCTTAGGCTATTAAAATATTTAGTCGGTATATATAGTGGTGATAGCACCTACCATTATGTGAATCTATATAAAAAGGGAGAGGATGATATCTATCCTATGAATTGGTCAATTTCTAACGGTTCACTAAAAAAAATGAACCTTCGCTTGATAGAACATGAAATGATAGATGCAGTTGTGAAAGAAACACGCTGACAAGAACTTAGATTATTTCCCAACTGACCCCACCATCCTTATCGTCTTTTAATTGTATTCCAGCATCAAGGAGTTGATTCCTAATCTTGTCTGAGGTAAGAAAATCTTTTTTTGCCCTGGCATCATTTCTGATCTCGGAAATCAGCCTCAGTACTGAAGATAGTTTTTCATCAGACTGGCCCCTTTCATCCTTCAATCCAAAAATGTCAACCAAGTAACTGTTGAACTTGAATTTCATGAGGGCTAACGTGTCCTTAGAAAGAGCATCTATTGAAGTATGCCCGTCTTTAATAGAATTAATCGTCGGCACCATTTCAAAAAGACCGGCCAAGACCTTTGCGGTATTAAGGTCATCATTCATGTCATCATCCAATGCAATCAATAGCGTGTTGCAATGGTTGTCTAAGTCAGGATCCCCTGCAACATCATTTCTGCCTAAGTTAATGTCAAACTTATTCAACAAGACCAAAGCATCCCAAATCCTTCTTAGCCCTTTTTCTGAGGCTTGCAAGGCTTCATTGCCAAAGTCTAAAGTGCTTCTATAATGTGTCTGGAGAATAAAAAACCTCACGGTCATGGGAGAATAGGCCTGAGTAAGTAGCTCATGAGATCCGCTGAATAACTCACTTAGCTTGATCACGTTATTATAACTCTTGCCCATCTTCCTGCCATTGATGGTAATCATATTGTTGTGTAGCCAGAAGCGAGCAGGAATGCGGTGATTGCAAACAGTGCTTTGTGCAATTTCACACTCATGGTGAGGGAACTGCAAATCCATGCCACCACCATGAATATCAAACTCCTCTCCCAGATATTTTGTACTCATGGCAGAACACTCAATATGCCATCCGGGAAAACCAAGTCCCCATGGACTCTGCCAACGCATGATATGTTCAGGAGCAGCATTTTTCCATAAAGCAAAGTCGGATTTATTTCTTTTTTCCTCTTGAGACTCAAGCGCGCGTGTACTCTCAAGCTGTTCCTCCAGTACTCGTCCACTCAATATGCCATAAGGCATACCTTTTGCACTAAAATCCTGATGGTATTTATCTACATCAAAATATACCGAGCCATTGGCTACATAGGCATAGCCATCTGCAATGATCTTTTCAATCATTACAATCTGTTCAACAATATGGCCAGTTGCAGTTGGTTCAATGCTCGGCTCAATATTATTAAACTCACGCATCGCCCAATGAAAAAGATTGGTATACTTCTGAACAAGCTCCATGGGTTCCAACTTCTCTAAAACGGCCTTCTTTGAAATCTTATCCTCGCTCTCCCTTCCCTCTTCTTCAAAATGGCCAGCATCAGTGATGTTCCGAACGTAACGAATTTTATGACCTAGATGGTTTAGGTAGCGATAAACAATATCAAAAGTAATAAATGGCCTGGCGTGACCAAGATGACTTTCGCCACTGACAGTAGGTCCGCATACATACATACCCACACGACCGGGAATCAAAGAATTAAATTGTTCTTTTTGCCTGGTCAGTGAATTATAAAAATGTAAGGAGGGCATAAGCAGAATTGAAGTTGAATACAAAGATATAGATTGAATAGCAGAACGGCAGTACTAAAGCCAATATTATAGATCAGTTCAATTTCAAATCGGCAATCAAGAATCGATGATCAGAAATCTGACTAGCTCCTTTAAGGAATTGAATAGTCTCATATTGTTGGGGATGAAAAATATAATCAATTCGCAATGTGGGCAAAAGCCTGAGGATAGATGAAGAGGAGCTCGTAAAGGTTGATCCCAAACCGGTTCCCTTTTCCAAAAAAGCATCTTTGCGTTCGCCACGAATTACAGAATACGCATAGGACCCTGGTACATCATTGAAGTCACCAACAAGAATTGAGGGGTATGGAGCTTCGTCAATTTGTCTTTCTATAAAATCAGATTGAATACCATGCCAATAAAATGTATTTCGCATTTTCCTTAACAAATGCTTTGATTCAAGCATGCTGCTGTCAAGCTTTGCCTTAACATCATCAATCCTTTTGTATTCTCTGCTTCCAAAACCGAATGACTGGAGATGCACTGAATATATACGCACGGTATCTCCAGCAACAACAACATCAGCATATGCAGTATTCTCAGCATTATCGCCAGATAGATTGGGGTATGGAATTACCCCCCCAGAAACAATAGGAAATTTTGAAAAAATAGCAATTCCACTATACTGCTTGGTTTTAAAAATATCGATTCCCGCAAACTGATGAAATCGATATCCCAGATCTTTCTCCAAAACACGCACCGGATCTAAAGAACCAGCATCGGGCATGGACAAAAACTCTTGAAAACAAATAATATCAGGATTGTACTTGCTCACTTGTTCAAAAATGGCAGCCTCATGCAACACCTGGTCTGGCTTAAAACTGCTTTCATCAAAAGGGATGAAATGCCTGATGTTCCAAGTCATTATCCTGAGAGACGCACTAGGTTTATCGTGAATAAAATCAGTTGAAGTCCGAAGCGGGAAATGCAAACCCGCCTTACCAAGCCCAGCCAGCAAAACAATCAAAGGGAAAAAAGAAAATTGGATCTTAACAACAATCCAGAAAAATAAGAAGAAGAGCATGACTACAAAAAGGTAGGGGAAGAAAAGACCAAAAAAACCAGTAAACCACCAATCTTCAGGATGCATATACGGGGCAAAGCTGCAGGCAAGAAAAAATATTGCAACAACAATGTTGAGCAACATCATTAATGAAATAGTAAATGACCTGAGAAAATTACCCATGAAGTTTGTTAAAACTGAAATTATAAATCCACATTGCCCGCCTGTTTGAGTATCTTTTTTTCCTCCTCAGTCAGGTTTTCATATCCACGCTGGTTAATCTTGTCAAGAATAGCGTCAACCCTTTCTTGGGTGATATTTGATTTTTTTGTGAACGCCGACCTCTTGCCCAGCTCATAAAATGAAGAAGTTTTGGAAGCCGCAGTGTTTTTCTTTGCAGGGGTTGACCAGGAACGGACAAAGCCAGCCAACACATTCATCCACTCGCCAATGTCATTCCCTTTTCGCAACATCCAAACAAAGAAAAAACCAGTAATTGCTCCAATAAGGTGGGGAATTAATAAAAAAATATTTGAAGATATAGAAGCAACGTCCAACAATAAATAGATGCATGAAATGACCCAAAGAGGAATTCCTCCGCCAATCATTGGGAAAAAACGATACTGCGGAGATACCATGGTTGCTGCAACAGCAAGTCCCAGTATCCCTGGTGCAATTGCATTGTAAAACATAAGATTCGCGTATTCTCCCTTGATAAGATTCGAAGCAAGGATAAAGCAAATGCCAGATGCGAATGCACTGTATAAATAGATAGGAAATAATCTTTGATTCCCAAGAAGGTCCTGAACCAGCTGTCCGAAAGTCCAAATCCAAATTAAGTTACCAATTACCACCAACAGCTTAACCTCTGAAAACTGCATCGTGATCAATGTCCATGGCCTCGAAATCAACTTGCTGGGGTCTCCAGAAAGGAGAAATAAGTGGTATATATTTTTATAAAATTCAGCATCTTGAATACTGGAAAAAGTATAGAGACTCTTAATAAACTGAAGCAATATAAAAAACATCGCGTGGATGATGATGAGCATCACCAGCGGATTGCTTGCATTCCAAAGATTGGAACGAGTTCCGCCCCAGTTTTCCCTATATCCCATAATACCAGTATTTTGACATCAAAAAAAGTTACTCCGGTTTTTTCTGTTCCAGAAAATCACAATAAGAATGCCAACGGCTGCTCCACCTAAATGAGCAAAATGAGCAATGCCAGTTGATTCGCTTGATACACCACCAAGCACATCGAGAACGGCTAGGCCAATCAAAGCCCATTTGGCTTTGATTGGGAATGGAATGGGAAGAATAAGCATTTTGCTATTGGGAAATGTGTAGGCAAATGCAGCAAATATTCCCATTACCGCTCCGGAAGCACCCAACGTTGGTATGTTGGAAAGAATGTACAGCTCCTCAGCTCCAATCTGGCCTGCCGCAAACATTGCATTATAATTGGAAATATCATAGGTCAATGCAACCACCTGAGCAATGCCTGCGCCTAATCCACAAAGCAGATAAAATATTAGAAACCTAGATGGGCCCCATAGATTTTCAAGGGTTGAACCAAACATCCAAAGGGCAAACATATTAAACAAAATATGAAAGAAAGACTGTGAAGAGTGCAGAAACATATAACTGATATACTGCCAAATATGATAATGCACAGAACTAAAATGGTGCAGTGCAAATAGATTCTCTACCGAGAGCAAATCTTGCCCTATGGTAATCTGTGCTAACCAAACCAGGGAATTGATGATGATTAGGTTCTTGATCACAACGGGAAGTACCTGAAACCTGCCGGGCCTTATTTCTGATTCCATATAATGGGTTGAATTGTAAATTTAACAAAGATCAGGCAATACTGTTCTAAAGCATTTTAAGCTTTAATTGAACAACATTTTCAATATGGTGGGTATGTGGGAACATATCGACCGGACACATAGCCGTTACGTCATACTTTTCTGATAACAACTGCAAGTCTCGTGCTTGTGTAGCAGGATTACAACTCACATACACAACAAGCGGAGACTGCATTTGCAGTACCTGTCTGACCAGCCGCTCATGCATCCCTACCCTAGGTGGGTCAATGATAATTACGTCGGGACTACCATGGGTTAGAAAGAAATCATCAGTGCATACATCCGAAACATCACCAGAGAAAAACACTGCATTATCAATCTTATTGAGGGCTGCATTTTCATTGGCATCTTGCACTGCTTCTTCAATGACTTCTACGCCAATGATTTTTTTTGCCTTATCGCATAAAAACAAACCAATACTTCCTGTTCCGCAATACAGATCATATACCGTTTCGGTTCCATTTAAATTCGCAAAATCTTTTGTGATCTGGTATAGTCTTTCCGCCTGCTTTGTATTGGTTTGAAAAAAAGACTTTGGGCCCACCTTAAAACTCAACCCACCGAGCAGTTCAATGGCAAACGGATTGCCAGAAAAAAGAATAGGCGATTGGTCATAGATGCTATCATTGAACTTTTTATTGACCGTATAATACAGAGAGGTAATCGAAGGGAAATTAAGCTGCAAAAAATTCAACAGGTCATGATGAGCATCCTGATCATCTTCACCAAAGACAAGGTTTACCATCAAGTCGCCACTAGTGCACAGCCGAATCATAAGGTTCCTAAGCAGTCCAACATGATTTCTAATATCATAAAAAGTATACCCCTTGCCCAATGCATAAGTGCGCAATTGATTTCTAATGGCATTGCTTGGGTCTGACATCAGAAAACATTCATCAATATCAATCACCTTATCAAACGACCCTGGAACATGAAAACCAAGTGATGGAATGGAAGGCAGCCCCCTAGGGCCTTCCTCACTCATTGGGAGCTCAGCAATCTCCTGCTCAGTAAAATATTTTTTTGAGCTAAATGTATATTCAAGTTTGTTTCTATAATACCTTGTTTCATCAGCCCCCACAATAGGCATCATTTCAGGTAAATCAATCTTCCCGATTCGCTTCATCTGATCAGCAACTTCTTCTTGCTTGTATTTCAGCTGTTTTTCGTAGGGCAACATCTGCCACTTGCAGCCTCCACAAACGCCAAAATGCGTGCAAAAAGCAGACACCCGCTCCTCTGAATATTTTCTAACCCGTATGGCCTTTCCCTCAGCCCAATCCTTTTTATTTTTTGATAGCCTTACATCCACATGATCTCCCGGTACCGCTCCCTCAATAAAGACTACTTTGCCTTCAAGCTTTGCAATGGATTTACCCCCAGCAGCATAGGCAGTAACTTCCAGGTTCTCGAGTATGATATTTCGCTTCTTTTTCATAAAGAACAAAGATATCGTTAATTCGGGTTGAAGAGGTTGAAGAGGTTGAAGGGGTTGAGGAGATTGAAGGTTCCACTACTTCAACCGCTTAAACCTCTTCAAACTTTTATTCCTCAACCCTTTTAACTCCTCATTTCACAGTTATTGAATAATTTTACCAAAATATCTCAGATGCGTATACTCCTCTTGCTGTTTGCTTCTGCCCTAATAAACATGAACGCGTCTTCACAGAATGCTTATGAAATCAAGGCAAATATTACTCCTTACAAAAGTGGATACCTCTACCTTGCCTATCACTTTGGCAGCAAACAATACCTCCTTGATTCTGCAAAAATAAATACCAAAGGTGATGCACTTTTTTCTGGATCAGAAAAATTACCAGGAGGTGTATACATGATTGTATTCCCTGCAAAAAATGGATGGATCGAATGCATCATGGATAAAGAACAACAGTTCAGTGTATCGGCAGACAGCAGCGACCTGATCAATAGCCTTACCTACAAAGGGTCATCCGACAATACAATTTTTGGCAACTACCAAAAAAAATCAGCAGAGATTGGTGCTCAAATGGCTGCGTTAAAAACCGAAATGACGGGCAAGTCGGGAGATTCTACATATGACGCAGCTAATGCAAAAATGAAAATTCTTGGAAAAGAAATGCAAGAATACAGAGACAACCTGCAGTCCCAACACCCAGCACATCTGCTCACTGCAATCTTTAATCTTTTAAAAGAGCCTACAATACCCGCTGCCACTGAACATCCCGGAGGAAAATATGATTCTGCCTTTGCCTATCAGTTTTATAAAAACCATTATTGGGATGGCATCAGTTTTTCAGACGCACGACTAATGAGAACACCTGTGCTACAAACGAAGTTTGATCGATACTTTGATGAGGTCTTACCCCAAACAACCGATTCACTGATCAATTATGCAGATCAGGTTCTTGCTGCTGCAAAGCCAAGCGAAGAAATGTTTAAATATGTGCTCTCCAGCCTTACTGATAAATATGTTAACCCAAAATTCATGGGGCTGGATGCGGTGTTCGTTCATCTTTTTGAAACCTACTACATCACCGGACAAGCAGATTCATGGATGAATGAAAAATACAGAAAGTTTATTTTCGACAGGGGGTATAGCCTCATGGCAAACGTTCTGGGAAAAAAAGCAGCAGAGCTGCCTATGGTCGATACCCTTGGCAAACCCTTCTCCCTCTATACGCTGCAAGCCCCATTTACCATTGTATGTTTTTGGGACCCCACCTGCGGACATTGCAAAGAGGAAGTTCCGAAAGTGGATTCCATATTCCAGGCCAAATGGAAACAAGAAGGCCTAAAACTTATTGGCGTAATGACAGATGGAGGGAAAGACAATTGGTTGAAGTTCATCAAAGAGCACAACCTCAATGGATGGATACATCTTTATCAAACGGATGAGACAAGGGATAAAATCACAAAGGCCGGAACTCCAGGATACCGTCAGTTATACGACGTATACCAAACACCCGTGATGTATTTGCTCGATAAAGACAAAAATATTATTGCGAAAAAAATCAATTACAAACAAGTAGATGACTTCATGGCGTTTAGAAGAAAACCAGTAAAATAGCTTTATACAATCTGACGCACAACATCATAAATAACGAGCGGCTTCCCAAGCGTATAATAATGCAGTACGGGAACACCCGCTTGCATGAGCTCCTTAGATTGCTGTACAAGCCACTCTTTCCCAACGCGCTCCGTATCCTCGTCAGTCTTGGTCTTGTTCATCTCACTTAGCAAATCTGTTGGCAAATCAACATGAAAAACTCTTGGAATTACAGTGAGCTGCTTCTTGTTTGTGATTGGCTTTAACCCTGGGATAATAGGTACGCTAATTCCGTTGGCCCTGCATTTATCAACAAACTCAAAATACTTTGTATTGTCAAAAAACATCTGTGTTAGAATATACTCAGCGCCTGCATCTACTTTGGCTTTCAAATAATTTATATCCGCTTCCATATTCGGGGCCTCAAAGTGCTTTTCTGGATAGCCCGCCACACCCATACAAAAATGTGTTCTGAACCCATCGCGAATATCTTCCTCCAAATAAATGCCATTGTTAAGACGGTCTACTTGCTTGAGCAAATCAATCGCATACCGATTGCCATTTACTTCAGGCTCAAAACTGGTCTCATTCTTGGTTGCATCACCGCGCAAGACAAGCACATTATCAATTCCTAAAAAATTTAAATCAATCAATGCGTCTTCCGTCTCGCGTTGCGTAAATCCGCCACAAATGAGATGGGGAACGGCATCTATCTTATAATGATTCATGATGGCTGCACAAATACCTACAGTCCCCGGACGCTTCCTTACCTCTACTTTTTCAAATGTGCCATCCGTTTTCTTTTTGAAAATGTGCTCACTGCGATGATACGTAACATTAATAAAAGAAGGTTTGAACTCCATCAATGGGTCAAGGTGCTGATAGAGTGAAGTGATATTTTTTCCCTTAAGCGGAGGAAGCACCTCAAAAGAAATGAGGGTACCCTTGGATTGGTTGATATGGTCTATTACTTTCATTGACTAAGATTCGGCATTTGTTCAGAAAGGCAAAAGTACGGATTAAAAAAAGGCAAAATTCAATTCTTATCCCTGTTAAATCGGCAATAACTGGCTGTTGAACTGATGAATTTCAATACTTTTGTTCATAATCATGAACCTAACCATCCATACCAAAGGCCTCGTCAAAAGATACCACAATCGAACAGTAGTCAATAATGTGAGCATCGAAGTTAAACAAGGTGAAATTGTAGGCTTACTCGGACCAAACGGAGCAGGCAAAACAACCTCATTTTATATGGTTGTAGGACTTATCAAACCTGATGAAGGTGAAGTGTTTTTAGACGACCTAAACATCACTAGCCTACCCATGTATAAAAGAGCACAAATGGGTATTGGCTATCTTCCTCAAGAAGCTTCAGTATTTAGAAAGCTTTCTGTAGAGGATAATATCGCAGCGGTGCTTGAAATGACTAAGCTATCAAAGCATGAACAAAAAGATAAGTTGGAAGGCCTACTCAAAGAATTCCGCCTTACCCATGTAAGAAAAAATAATGGAGACTCCTTAAGCGGTGGAGAAAGACGAAGAACAGAAATTGCCAGGGCCTTGGCCGTTGACCCAAAGTTTATTCTCCTTGATGAGCCCTTTGCGGGTGTTGACCCAATTGCAGTAGAGGATATTCAAACGGTGGTTGCCCGGCTGAAAATGAAAAATATTGGAATCTTGATTACGGATCATAATGTCAATGAGACCCTTTCCATATGCGACCGTGCCTACTTATTGATAGAAGGCAAGATTTTTAAACATGGTAAAGCTGAAGAGCTTGCAGATGATGAACAAGTGCGAAGACTATACCTTGGTAGAAATTTTGAACTTAAAAGAAAAGACTATCTTCATGAGGAAGCTCAGCAAGAGTCTATGTACGGCGATCGCTGAGCCAAAATGATCTACCATGAAACTGCTTAGTCCAGCCATTTCTACCCTGGCAAGGTTGCGCTCCTGGCGCATAGAAGCATGGATTAAACATCCCATTTCCGCTCAAAGGGAAGTTTTACAAGATCTTGTTACGTCTGCCCAATTCACCGAATTTGGGAGGCGCTACGAATTCTCCAAACTGTTCAGCACACGTGCCTTCAAAAAAACAGTCCCTATTCATGAATACGAAGACCTTAAGCCATATATAGAACGTATTATTTCAGGAGAACAGCATCTGCTTTGGAATACCCCCATCAATTGGTTTGCAAAAAGCAGTGGTACAACTTCCGATAAAAGCAAGTTCATTCCTGTTAGTCAAGAAAGTCTTGAGGATGGCCACTACAAGGCTGCAAAAGATGTGCTCTCCCTATATTATATGTTCAACCCTGAGTCAGATCTGCTCACCGGAAAGGCGCTAATCATTGGAGGAAGTCATAACATAAGCAGCCTGAACGAAGAAGCCCATTTCGGAGATCTTAGTGCTGTCCTGATGCAAAACACGCCATTTTGGGGGAACTGGATCAGAACCCCTGAGTTGAAAATTGCCTTGATGGATGAATGGGAAGAGAAGATTGAAAAATTAGCAGAAAATACCATCCATGAAAATGTCACTTCGGTATCTGGCGTACCCACATGGACGATCGTCTTGTTTCAGCGTATACTTGAACTCACCGGGAAAAAGAATATAAAGGAAGTGTGGCCATCACTAGAACTGTATATGCATGGAGGAGTAGCCTTTCAGCCTTACAAAGACCAATTCAAAAGACTTATTGGAGAGGATATACATTACTTGGAAATGTACAACGCCAGTGAAGGCTTCTTTGCAGCACAAGACCTCCCGGGGTCAGAGGGCATGTTGTTATTTCTTGACCACGGCATTTTCTATGAGTTCATGCCGGTAGAAGAATATGGAAAAACAGAACCCAGAACAATCGGACTCAAAGATGTTGAAATAGGTCAGCACTATGCCCCGGTAATTAGCACCAATGGCGGACTCTGGCGCTATCTCATTGGAGATACCATTCAATTCACCAACCTTTCACCTTTCCGAATTAAAGTAAGCGGTAGGTTAAAACTCTTTATCAATGCGTTTGGAGAGGAGTTGATCATAGACAATGCAGAAAGGGGAATCACTGCTGCATGTGCATTAACGAATTCGGTTTTTACCGATTATACCGCAGGGCCTGTCTACTTCAGTGAAAACGGAAATGGCGCACACGAATGGCTGATAGAATTCGAAAAAGCCCCACAAGACATTCAGCAATTCTCTGAACTCCTTGATACGCAACTAAAAACACTCAACAGCGACTACGAGGCAAAACGGTATAAAAATATTGCACTGAGAGAGCCAATCGTTAAGGTCATGCCCCAAGGACATTTTAGCAAATGGCTAAAGCAAAAAAATAAACTAGGCGGGCAACATAAAGTGCCTAGGTTGAGCAACGACAGAACAATTATTGAGGAAATCCTCAGGATACTAGATAAGGTATAAGTGCCAATTAGACTCCCCTACAGCTCAGTATTCAATCCCTTACACAAATAATTCTCCATAATCACACCCTGCTTCTCGAGTCTCTTGATTATCTTGCACAAAACTCAAACGAAATGAAACTTCTTGAAAATAAAATTGTGATTGTAACCGGCGCTGCCCGCGGAATCGGAGAAGCAATTGCTATAAAACTTGCAGAGCACGGCGCTCACATTGCATTCACCTATGTAAGTGAAAATAGTGCAGAAAAAGCTGCAGCGTTAGTTGCGAAACTTGAGGGCTTGGGTGTAAAAGCAAAATCATGGAGAAGCAATGCTGGCAACTTTGCCGAGTCAGAGGCTTTTGTTAACGATGTAATTAAAGAATTCGGAACAGTGGATGTTTGCGTCAACAATGCCGGAATTTCAAAAGATAACCTGCTGCTGAGAATGACTCCTGAGCAATGGGATGAAGTGATGGATGTCAATTTGAAAAGTGTTTTTAACATGACGAAGCAAGTCATCAAGCCAATGATGAAATCTAGAAAAGGATCAATTATTAATATGAGTTCCATTGTTGGCGTTCGTGGAAATGCAGGGCAATCCAGCTATGCAGCCAGCAAGGCCGGTATCATTGGTTTCACAAAATCCATAGCACAGGAATTAGGCAGCAGGAATGTTCGGGTTAATGCCATTGCCCCAGGATTCATTGAAACAGACATGACCCACTATCTAAAAGAGGGAGAGGCAGCACAAGCATTTATTTCTAAAATACCACTAGGCAGATTTGGGTCTGCAGAGGAGATTGGCAACACCACCCTATTTCTAGCTTCTGATTTGAGCAGCTATATAACTGGACAGGTGCTGAGCACTTGCGGGGGATTGAACATTTGATATTTTTGAACTGCCATCATATAGCTATGGGGCAAAGACACCAGTTAAGCCGTGATGAGGAATATTGATTTATGCTAAACGAAAGTATATTTTGAAAAATTAGTGATCCCCTGTTTTTCCAGAATGTACATGGGACATACCATCCATTTTATATTCTGGTTTAAAATTCTGCAAGCTCACATGAATCCCCTTGTCTTTAGAACCAACAGTTAAAAAGTCTCTCAACATTTCCAATATATCATGGTCTATATAGACTGTGTTAGACGCATCGATCACTAGATTACTTCCTGCTGGCAAATGAGCCAATGTTTGCTTAATGGCCGCCTTATTAAGAAAAGAAACCTCTTGTGCAAGATCCATGAAAATTGTTTCCCCCTCATGGTGCTGCTCCTTTTTAAAAAAATAAGCCAGCTTCATATTTCCCTTTAATATAAAATAAATACTAAACACCAGGCCAATCCCAACACCCTTGAGCAAGTCTGTGAACACTACCGCAACCACAGTAACTACAAATGGAAGAAACTGGTGCTTGCCCTTTTGCCAAACATGTTTAAATACAGAAAAGCTTGCAAGCTTAAATCCAATCATGATTAAAATTGCAGCCAATGTTGCCATTGGAATTTTATTCAATATTCCTGGAATAGCAAGAACGGCAACGAGAAGAAACACACCATGGGCAATTGCTGAAGCCTTTGTTTTACTTCCAGCATTAACATTGGCAGAAGTGCGAACGATTACTGAAGTCATTGGGATTCCTCCCAAAAAACCAGCGAGTATATTACCAATGCCCTGTGCCTTAAGCTCAGTATTGGCACTTGAATAACGTTTCTGCGGATCCATCTTATCGCCTGCCTCAAGACACAATAGCGTCTCGATGCTGGCAACAATAGCAATAGTAGCACCAACAACCCAAACACTGGGATTAAGAAATCCCTTAATAGAGGGAGTAGTAAACTGAGATATAAATTCATTGAAAGAACGAGCAGTAGGAAGTTGAACCAAATGCTCCTGAGTAATCACAAATGATGAGGCGGTTAGCTTAAAAACTTCATTAATTATGATGCCGGCAACAACGGCTACCAATGCACCAGGAATTGCTTTGATTTTTTTTAGTGCGCTAATTTTATTGAAGGCAATCAAGATGGACAAAGAAACTAGGGTTACGATGATCGCGCCTGCATGTGCAAAATTGAGGGATTGAATAATTTCTGTTAGAAAACCCCGATTAGCCCCAATCAACTCATACGAAAAGAAATCACCCTCATGCACAGCGTCATACCCTATTGCATGTGGTATTTCTTTTTTAATAATGATGATGCCAATTGCCACAAGCATCCCCTCAATTACACTTGTTGGGAAATAACTTGAAATACCCCCTGCCTTAGCAATCCCCAATGATAACTGAATCAATCCCGCAATGACAACAGCAACAAGAAATGTTTCATAACCCAAGTCTGTAATCGCAACCAATACAATGGCTATCAATCCTGCAGCAGGACCTGATACACTGACATTTGAATTGCTGAGCAGTCCGACAATAATTCCGCCGATAACTCCTGTTATGATCCCGGCAAATGGCGGGGCACCACTTGCAACCGCAATGCCTAAGCACAAAGGCAGTGCAACTAGAAAAACAACAAGACCTGATAGTACATCGTCTTTTAAAAATTTAGGCTTATACCTCATAAAACAGTTTTTAACAGGCCTTAGTTTTTGCTTTTCCCTGAATGATTAGTAAGATTTTTAAAAAAATCGACTTCGCCTGACTCTACATCATAAACGCCACCAACCAAACCAATATCGCCTCTAGAAAATAGATCTTTAATAGTTTGACTACGCTCTAAAATTTCTTCCAAGCTATTTTCTACGTTTGCATAAGCAACATTGTCGCTGAACTTGTGGTTGGAATGGCTAATTAACATTGCCTTACTGATAGCAGGCTTAATTAGACTAAGTAACCCCGTTATGTGGCCATCCTTGACATCACTCTTGGCACTCGTAATAGCACCGCAAGAAGTATGACCGAGCACCATTAATACTTTCGAGCCCACATACTTAACTGCATATTCCAGGCTTCCTAAAATATCATTATTAACGATATTCCCTGCAACTCGTATACTAAATAAGTCGCCCAAGCCCTGATCAAAAATTAATTCAACTGATGCACGCGAGTCCATGCAACTCAATATTACCCCAAATGGATACTGCCCTTCTCTTGTTTCATTAATCATTTCAAGATGATCATGGTCTTTACGCAAGTTATTAACGAAACGTCTATTGCCATCAACCAATAGGTCATATGCCTTTTCTGGACTAAGATGATCTAAAAAATCCTTTGAATGCGCCCTCATGTATTAATGATTTGAACCGCCTTACAGACGTAAAATTTTAAAAAAATATTTTTATTTTTTGCGGACAAGAAATACTAAAGTCCGCCTATACCCGAAAATGGGCCACATTGAATATTAACAAGAAGAATTTGGTGGAGGAACAAGCAACTCTCCATGATAAGCGATATATAAATTATCATCTCCCAAATGGTTATAGGAAGGTAGCAGTGACCAAAATATTCTCGATATTGGATAATCATGCAGATACTCGTCAACCATATTGCTGCTGGCACTTGCCTCTTCCTCTGCATTATTCAAAGGTGATGATTGTGCTTCTTCTCCAGGTGATGAGGGCAGTGAAGTGGTATGATTAACATGATCATTTACCTCGCTTGTACCTGTGTAAATGAACTGTGCACTGATGGTAAGCCATGCCAATGCCAGAAGCAAGAACCCTGCACTTATTTTTTTAAACAACCCGTATGACGGCTTTCTTTTCTTCATAAATCGATGAGCCGGCAATATACAAAAAATTGAATTAATGTGGCCATCGTATATCACAATTAAGAAAATCTTAATTGATTTTTTACAATTAGATTACACAAATTATTGCTGGGAACGTTTATCGATCTCCTTACAGAGTTCATTGAAAATCTCGTCTACTGTGCCAAGTCCATTTAGCGAAACCACCTTTCCGAAAAGATGATAGTGATCGGCAACAGCCAGGGTTTCATTTTTATATACAGCTATCCTGTTTTTCTGAACTTCAGGATTTGCATCATCCGACCGGCCAGATGTCTTGGCGCGGCCAATCATTCTTTGTAGCAATTCATCTTCTGGAACATCAAGGGCAAGTACCAGATCTATTTTTTCTTCATGCGATACCAACAAATGATCTAATGCAACAGCTTGTGCTTTAGTTCTTGGAAATCCATCAAACAAAAAACCATAAACCCCTTTGTTTGAATTGATGGCGGCGTCGACCATCCCAATTACTACGGCATCAGGAACCAGTTGCCCTGCATCCATGAATGATTTGGCCTCTAACCCAAGCTTGGTCTGATTGGCAATTTCAGAACGGAGTAAATCGCCAGTAGACAAATGCTTAAACCCGTATTTGCTGATGAGCTTTTCTGACTGGGTTCCTTTTCCACTGCCGGGCGGACCAAATAGGATGAGGTTAAACATGAACAAAAGATGTTAAAATGTGTATTAATGGGGTGGTATATGGTATAATGACCATCCAGCTTTTCAAATATACTTAGATTTGCATTGATACAAAAAGCATAAATTATGTTACTGAAATCCGGACTACTCCTTTTAATCACAATCATCAATTTCAGCTGTAGTTTCTCCCAAAATAAACCCCCAAAATCAGAAAAGAAGATGCCTGAATCAACCTCTACAAATCCTGCATTCTCAAGAACCAATGAAGAGAAGGTGGAAATAAGCGAAGAGCAATGGAAGAAGGTGCTCAGCCCAGAACAATATTATATCGCAAGACAAAAGGGAACTGAAAGACCCTGGACCAGCAAGTTCGAAAAGTTTGAAGAGAAAGGGACCTACTACTGCGCCGCTTGTGGCAACACCCTGTTTCAAAGCAATACAAAATTCGATAGCGGTTGCGGATGGCCTAGCTTCTTTGAGCCCGTTGCCAAAAAAAGCATCATTTACATCGAAGACAATACCCTAGGGATGAAAAGAACCGAAGTTCAGTGCGGTAGATGCAAAGCACACCTTGGACATGTATTTGATGATGGTCCGCCCCCAACAGGCTTAAGATATTGTATTAATGGAGTGATACTGGGGTTTGAAAAGAAGTAATAATACAAGGGACGAGGTCGAAGATCCAGACCGAAGCGTCTGGAGACAGGGGACGAGTAGATACAATTATTAGCATCATAAAAAAAGGGTCAAATGTTGTTTGACCCTTTTTATTTTACGTTAATTGGCTTGGCTGTATGACTTGTCTCCCGAATCGGGCTGCGCCCTCTCGGGATCTGCGACCTCGTCTCCAGACGCTTCGGTCTGGATCTGCGACCTTGTCACTTTTCGCTTGTATTTTACTGCTTATCTAGCTCAACCAATACCGTAATCTCAACATCCTTGCCTACAGCAAGTCCGCCTGCTTCAACCGCTTTAGCCCATTTCAAACCATATTCAAGACGATCGATAGTTGCTTTAGCTTTAAAACCTGCCTTAGCACCAGTTCCAACTTTGATTTGGCCACCATAGGTAACATCAAAAGTTATTGGCTTGGTTACATCACGGATGGTCAGATCACCAGTCATTGCATATTTATTCCCCCCTAAAGGTTTCATAGACTTGCTCACAAAGGTCATTTTCGGATATTTCTCAGCATTGAAAAAATCATCTGTTTTCAAATGCCCATCTCTCATTTCATTATCAGTATTCACAGACGCTACATCAACACTAAAATTGATCTGTGCATCAGAAAGATCTGCTTTTGAAGCAACCAGGCTGCCATCAAACACCCGAAAAGAACCCTCAACTTCAGACACAATCATGTGGGTAACTGAAAACTTTACATTAGAATGCAATTTGTCAACATTCCACTTTGTTTGTGCAACGGTACCTGAAACCACAAGCATTAGAGCAGCAAGATAAAAGATCTGTTTTTTCATTTTATTTAATTTTGATGTTTAAACACTAAGTTATTGAATTTTGCTTTTCTGGCAAAATACTTCTTTGAAGTTAGTCAGATAAAAGCACATATTCAGCTCCTAAAAGGGGTCCCGGGATCAATTCCTATTAAACAGAAACTGAAAAGGCTTCAGCGATTTTTGCTTAAGCGCCTTTGATACTGACGCCAAATCATGTAAAACCTTAAACTTATTCATGTCAATCAACTCAAAGGCCCTAGAGAGTGAATCAACGGTCTCGACTGACTGAAGAAGAACATGAAGCATAGAAACCTCCTTCTCAATGGCATTGGCATTGGGATTAGTTTCCTTGCGGATTAATAATAAGTCTCTGGTCAACCGTTTCATAATAATTTCAATATCCGATTAAGCCTTTCTTCGCCGGGCATCCACAATTGTTTTGCTTGCTGACACTGCAAGATATCAATACTAGATTGAAGATAAAAAACAAAGAAAAATATAAAAAACTCCTGGCCTTCAAACTCTTCATGTATTACTAAATTACAATTTTCAGCTAACTTGGTTGCATTACACCCTGTTTTTATGAGATATTTAATACCACGCAGACTGTATAAAAACTGACCAACCATATAAACAATATTCAGTACTGGTAGCCCCATTAGATTGGGGATTGGGACATGCCAGCCGATGCATACCCATGATCACCTATCTCATTGAACTCAACTGCAGGGTTTCAGTTGCAGGCGAAGGCCAGACCATTGAATTGATCAAAAAGGAGTTCCCCAATCTTGATTACCTAGCGCTCAAGGGATACAGGATTCGTTATCCTAAAAAAGGAACGCTATTTATCCCTAAAATTATGTTGCAAATACCCCGCTTGCTTGGCAGCATTTCAGGGGAACACATTTGGATAAAAAATAATCAAAAAGAAAAAGAATGGGATCTTGTTATTAGCGACAATAGATATGGACTCCATGCCAATGGGATAACAACCATACTCATTACCCATCAGCCACAAATCATCACAGGCCTTGGAAAATATATAGATCGTTTGGCGGCGAGCATCTTAAGATTCCAAATTGAAAAATTCAGTAAATGTTGGATACCAGATCTAAGTGAAGAAAATAGCATTTCAGGAAAACTCTCTAAAGCAGATATACCACCCAGAAACACCAGATATATTGGTCCTGTCTCTCGGCTTGATATAAAACCGTCTGAAACAAATCAGCACCTGCTCGTGCTGCTTTCAGGACTAGAACCACAACGAACCATTCTTGAGCAATTATTAATCGACCAATTGCAACAGATTGATGAAGAAATCCTCTTTGTCAGGGGACTCCCCCTAGAAAAAGCAGCCTTAACCCCAATACACAACATCAAGTTTATCAATTACCTAGACAAAGAGGCCCTATCTACCATCATGACAGCAGCCAAACTAGTTATCTGCCGGTCTGGGTACTCCTCGATAATGGACCTCTTAAAATTAAAGAAACAGGCATTACTCATTCCAACACCCGGACAAACAGAACAACGCTACCTGGCAAGTCGCCTAAACAAATTTGGGTGGTTTTACACGCAACAACAAGACGAGTTGGATGTTAGACAAGGGATATCCTGGGCCTTGAACATGACGGGCAGCAGACCAACCTTTAACTTTGAAGGCTATAAACAGGCGCTCGGAGAAATCATTTCAAAAAAAACACTAGACTGCAGTAACAATAGTAACATTCTCTAAAACCAAACCTAAAAACATGAGAAAATTTTTCTTGGCAACATGGCTGCTATGTCCCGTCATATTTGCCTTCTCACAGCCAACCTTCCCGGTAAATGGGGTGGCTGATGAAAGGGAAATCACCTATGCATTCACCCATGCATCCTTGGTAATCAACCCTCAGCATAACCTCAGCGATGCCACGATGCTCATAAAAAATGGTAAAATCACAGCCATTGGCAACGCCATCTCAATTCCCCAACATGCAGTAATCATAGATTGTTCAGGGAAAACCATCTACCCATCTTTTATTGATATGTATTCAGACTATGGAATGCCAGCGATACAAACAACCCAAGGAGGTGGCAGGAGCTTCTATGGCTCGTCACAAATTACTTCAACCCAAAAGGGGGCCTACGGATGGAACCAAGCAATAAGAGCAGAAGTTAACGCTTCCGCACTTTTTGTAACCGATGATGCAAAAGCAAAAAGTTTACGGGAGAATGGATTTGGCGCAGTGCTTACCCACCAAAAAGATGGTATTGCAAGGGGAACTGGCAGCTTGGTTTCATTGGCATCAATGAAAGAAAACAAAGTTATACTCAAAGAAAAAGCTTCTACCCACTACTCCTTTAGCAAGGGCACATCAACCCAAACATATCCTTCTTCAATGATGGGCTCCATTGCACTATTGAGGCAAACATACATCGACGCAACATGGTATAAGAACAACAATGAAAAGGAAGGCGTTAATCTTAGCCTGATGGCTTGGAACAACAACCAGTCCTACCCACAAATATTTGAGGCAAATGACAAGTGGAACATATTACGTGCAGACAGAATTGGAGATGAATTTGGAACAAAATATATCATCAAAACCAATGGAAACGAATACCAGCGCATTCCAGAAATGGTTGCAGCAGGATCAACGCTGATCGTACCGCTTAACTTTCCCATGGCTATGGATGTAGAAGACCCGAACGATTCCCGCTTTGTATCAATATCAGACATGAAACACTGGGAACTTGCCCCAACCAATCCAGCTGCACTAGAAAAAGCTGGAATCCTATTCTGTCTGACTACTGCCGATTTAAAAAACAGTAGCAATTTCATGACCAATTTAAGAAAAGCGATTGAGCATGGCCTCTCTGAAACAAAGGCACTTGAAGCGCTGACTACTACGCCTGCCGAAACATTAGGACTCACTTCAATGATTGGTAGCCTCGATGCAGGAAAAATTGCAAACTTCATCATCACGACGGGAAACATCTTCAATGAAAAAACATCCATCATTGAAAATTGGATACAAGGGGAAAAATACAATGTAAAGGCAGAAAAATGGCAGGACGTTACAGGCACCTACGCATTAACCATCCGCTCTCCCCAAAGCGAAAACACCTACAATCTTCAGGTAAAATCAAATACAACAGCTAACCTGATTTCAACAGACACCATTTCAGCAAAGTTCTCTTTCGACGGGAGGATGGTGAAAATAAATGTTGCTACTGAAAAGAAGTCTAAGAATAATTTGCGACTCAGTGGCATGAATAACAACGGCATATGGAATGGTTATGGCGAAGATGCAGAGGGCATCAAACTAACCTGGTCTGCCAATCTAATAAATAGAAATGAGGAGAAAAGAAAAACAGATAGCGTTAAGAAAAAAGAACCAACAACAATTGGAGAAGTTACTTATCCATTCACTGCATATGGATGGACGGAAAAACCAAAACAAGAAATCATCGTCATAAAAAATACGATGGTGTGGACCAATGAAAAAGAAGGTAACCTGGAAAATACTGATGTACTCATCAAAGAAGGTAAGATTGCACAGATTGGAAAAAATATTCAAGATCCCAATGCAAGAATAATTGACGGAACAGGCAAGCACCTCTCTGCCGGCATCATAGATGAGCATTCTCATATAGCTGCATCTTCGATCAACGAGGGCGCGCAGTCGGTAACGTCAGAGGTGCGCATAGCAGATAACCTAAATCCTGATGACATCAACATCTACCGCCAACTGAGTGGCGGTGTAACATCATCTCATATCCTTCATGGCAGTGCCAATACCATTGGCGGACAAACACAACTCATAAAACTGCGCTGGGGAGCCAATGATGATTTGCTGAAGTTTGAAGGAGCTGATGGCTTTATAAAATTTGCTTTAGGTGAAAATGTGAAAAGATCATCATCATCTCAAGGCAATACCCGATTTCCGGATACACGCATGGGTGTTGAACAGGTATTAACCGATGCCTTCACAAAGGCAAAGGACTACGAGAAGGCAATAGCCATGGCAGCTGCAATCCCTTCAAAAAACAAAAAAACTAATGCAAGCAAAATAGATCCATACCAAACAATAAGGCGTGACCTTGAATTAGAAGCGCTTGTAGAAATACTCAATAAAAAGAGATTTATCACCTGTCACTCCTATGTGCAAAGTGAAATCAATGCTGCCATGAAAGTTGGCGAAAGACTAGGTTTCACCTTCAATACATTCACCCATATTCTTGAAGGATACAAAGTAGCTGATAAAATGAAGGCGCACGGTGCTGCAGCCTCAACATTTTCTGATTGGTGGAATTATAAGATGGAAGTAATTGATGCCATCCCTTTCAATGCATCACTTATGACTGAAGTTGGATTAAATGTTGCCATTAATTCCGATGATGCAGAAATGGCAAGGCGATTAAACCAAGAAGCAGCAAAGAGTATAAAATTTGGGGGAATGACTGAAGAAGCTGCCTTAAAAATGGTCACCCTAAACCCAGCTAAAATGTTACACGTCGACCATAAAGTAGGGAGTATCAAGGTAGGGAAAGATGCGGATCTTGTGCTGTGGACAGACAACCCCTTAAGCATATACGCCAAGGCAGAAATAACCATGGTGGATGGCATCGTTTATTTTGATAGGAGCAAAGACTTGATTTCGAGACAACAACTGACAACAGAACGAAATAGGCTAATCCAGAAAATGAATGGAGAGAAAAAAAGTGGAGCGCCCATGGCACCAGCAACACCAAGCTATTCTATTCTCCTGAATTGTGGAGATCACCAACATAGCCATGGATTGTTAACCATCGATCAAGACTAACAAGAAAAAAGATTTAACATGAAAAATTTACTACTCAGCATATTACTCGGGTTAACGATTTCAACTTCACTTACTGCGCAAGAAAATATTTACCCGGCAAAAAAACAGCAAGGCATCATTCTTCTACAAAACGGAACCATTCATATAGGCAATGGAGAGGTCTTGACCAACACAAGCATTTTAATACAGGATGGTAAAATCAAAGATATCGGAACCTTACCCAATCCTTCTGGTGATGTGATGGTCATTGATGCAAAAGGGAAACATGTTTATCCGGGACTCATCTTATCAAATTCAAGCCTTGGACTTGTAGAAGTTAGCAGCATTAGGGCAACATCGGATGTTTCAGAAATTGGAGCGTACAATCCCTCAATTCGTGCATTGGTGGCGTATAATACCGACTCCAAAGTAATCAATACACTCAAAACCAACGGCATCACCCATGCCAATATAATACCACAAGGCGGCATCATCAGTGGATCATCCTCAGTGGTACAACTTGATGCATGGAACTGGGAAGATGCTGTCTATGCAGCAGACAATGGCATCCATCTAAATATGCCAAACCTTTATACAAGGCCAAATCCCTATGCTGAACCGCAGGATCAGCGAACTGCCTCCAATGATCCCTTAAAAAAGGGATTGGAAGAAATCGAATCCATTAAGCAATTCTTTAGAGAGGCAAAAGCATATGGTGCTAATCCAAACACCGGGAAAACAAACCTGAAGTTAGAGGCAGTCCAAGGCCTATTCTCAAAAAAACAAAAACTCTTCATTCGTTGTGATGTTGTCAAGGAAATCATTGCGGCAATCGATTTTAAAACAACATTCGACATGGATGTTGTTTTGGTCGGTGCCAGTGAGAGTTATCAAGTTGCTGAGCTATTAAAAAGAAACAACATACCGGTCATACTAAATCAAATGCATACGCTACCAACACTCGCAGATGATGGAATAGACCAGCCATACCGAGTGCCTGCTGAACTTCAAAGAGCTGGAGTATTGTTTGCAATAAATGATGAAGATGGACAGAGCAGGGGTAAAAACCTGCCTTTCAATGCTGGCACATCGGTGGCCTACGGACTAACCAAGGAAGAAGCACTCTCCTCCATAACACTAAATGCAGCAAAGATTTTAGGAATAGCAGATAGAACAGGTTCTATCGAAAAAGGGAAAGATGCAAATATCGTAATCAGCGAAGGTGATATCTTGGATATGCGCAGCAGCCTAATCAGCTTGGTGATGATAGAGGGCCGCATTGTAAGCCTTACCGACAAACATAAACAATTGTACGAAAGGTATAAGATCAAGTACGGATTGAAGTAAGGCAAAAGAAACAACTTTCTTCAATGAGCATATAATAATATGAAAGAGGCGCCAACTTGAATAAATTGGCGCCTCTTCTAAATTATTTACTTTAATGCTTGCAGGTCTAGTACCCCCTTACATCCTTCCCTTCAATGAAATTGATGAACGCTTTGTTTACAACCCGATTGCCACCAGCCGTTGGATAATTTCCTGTGAAATACCAATCACCAAGGTTACCCGGACAAGCATCATGAAGGTCTTCAATGGTTTGATAAATTACTTCCACAGGCACGGTTACTTCAGGTGGCGTTATCAGTTCTGCAATTTTTGCAGAAATTTCCTGAGGCGTGAATGAAGCATATATTTGACGAACCACATTCTCGGTGTGCAATTCATTGTTCTGTTGTAATTCTTTGCAACGTTGATATACCTTATCAAGTACATCTGACTCGTTTCTGTCTTTCAACAAGGCCAATGCTGCTTTGAATGCAATAAAATCACCGAGCTTGCTCATGTCAATTCCATAGCAGTCGGGATACCTTATCTGAGGTGCAGAAGAGAGGATAATAATTTTCTTTGGATGAAGTCTTGACAGCATTCTAACAATACTTTCTTTCAGCGTTGTACCACGAACAATAGAATCGTCAATTACGACAAGGGTATCAACATCTTTTTCAACGGTGCCATATGTAATGTCATACACGTGCTGCACCATCTCTGAACGATTGGAATCTTCTGTGATGAAGGTTCTCATTTTAACATCCTTGATGGCAACTTTCTCAACGCGGATTTTTCTGTTGATCATTTCGGCAAGCTTCTCTTGATCAAAATCCTTATTCCAAGCCATGATGCGCTGTACCTTGATCTCATTGAGAAAATCTTCCATGCCCTTGAGTAAGCCGTAAAATGCAACTTCTGCGGTATTGGGAATGAAAGAAAAAATGGTATGCTTTAGGTCATTGTTAATGGCCTTCAATACATTGCTGCTCAATCGATATCCAAGTCCTATTCTTTCACGATAAATCTTTTCGTCACTTCCGCGAGAAAAATAAATTCTTTCAAAACTGCAAGCACGTCTTGGCTTTGGCTCTAAAATCTGTTCGATAGACCAAGTTCCATCACCCTTCACGATTAAAGCATTGCCAGGCATCAATTCCTTGACTTCATTTTCTGCAACATGAAAACATGTTCTGATGGCTGCCCGCTCTGATGCTGCAACAACCACTTCGTCATCTATATAGTAATAAGAAGGCCTGATGCCATAAGGATCTCTGATCACAAAGGAATCACCATTGCCAATCAATCCACCCACATGGTAGCCCCCATCAAAATTTTTGAATGCATTTTTTAATACCCCAGCAACTGACATATTGCCTGGATTGGACTCGTCATCTTTTACAATAAAGTGATGAACCATTTCCATCATGGCAGCCAGATCACTGTTCTTTTGAAATTCCGCTGGCTCAATACCCACCAATCCAAAAATCTCATCTGTATTCACAAGATTGAAATTACCCGCCAATGCGAGGTTTCTGGCAGGAATGATATCTCTTTTTATGAATGGATGACAAAATTCAACATTATTCTTACCCTGCGTTCCATAGCGTAAATGCCCCAAAAGCAGTTCTCCCATAAAGTTGAGGTGACCCTTCATGAGTCCAGGGTGCTTGCGAATCTCTGGCTGAGACTTCTCTAATTCGTTTATTTCCTTTCCTACCTGTGCAAAAAGATCAGCAATCGCTTGAGTTGCAATACTTCTTAAACGATGCATAAAAGGGTAGCCTGGCTCAGCATTCAGCTTGACTGCTGCAATACCTGCTCCATCCTGACCACGGTTATGCTGCTTCTCCATCAACAGATAGAGCTTATTTAGGCCATAAAGTGCCGTACCCTTTTTTTGCTGGTAGTAGGAAAATGGTTTTCTTAATCTGATGAATGCGAGGCCGCATTCGTGCTTAATTGCATCACTCATAAATAGAAATCAGAAAATCTAAATTACACTGAATCAACAAGAACCTAAAAAATAAAATGCACATGTTTATTAATTCACCGCGTAGTTAGGAAATTGCTTTCTAAGGGATTCACAATCCTGGTATTCCTTTTCCACTTTGATGTAGTAAGTAGGCAGTTTTTCTTGGAACCACTTCTCTACGACTCTTTCCTTTTTTTCCGCCAAGGCCCTTTGTGCAATTCTATCGTAATCGTCTCTCAAGTTCTCCCTATGGGGCTCTGTTTTGCGTTGCAGATAAACAATTCTTACAGCCTGCTTATCCTGCTCTTCTTTGAAGACCATAGGCTTTGAATACTCTCCTACCTTCAGATCACTTAGGTATGGGACAAGATTTTTATCAAGTTCATCGATGGTTACAAAATTCCCGCCCTGACCACTCATGATACCTGCAGTAAACTTACTGTTTTGGTCATCACTAAATTTATCAACGGCCTCTCCAAATGCGAGCTTGCCAGCAATCAACTTCGTTCTAATTGAATCAAGTTTATCGGTAACAGCCTGAATATCCTCCGGCAAAACCTGCGGGATACGCAGTATGTGCCTGATCACAGCGTCGTCTCCATTGCGGCTAACCATCTGAATAATGTGGTAACCGAATTTAGATTTTATCACCGGGGAAACCTGGCCGTCTTTCAAGCGAAAAGCAGCATTCTTGAAATCAGGATCCCAGTCCTTTTGAGTTTTATTGATTTCATATCGGCCTCCATTCTGCTTACTTCCCGGATCTTCTGAATATAACCTGGCCATGGTCTCGAACGATTTTTGCCCAGACTCAATCTGTCTTCTGTAATCAATCAACTCGTCTTGTGCAAATTTCTCCAATTCCCTTCCGGCCTTAGGGTGTATTACAATTTGTCCTATTACCAATTCTGTTTCGTAGAACGGTAAACTGTCTTTGGGTATTTTGTTGAAGTAATCGCGTGCCTCATTGGGGGTGATTTTAACATACTCCACAATTTTATCTCTCATTGATTTTGCTAACCTACCCTCTTTGATGGACTTTCTAAAATCATCCTTCACCTGATAAATTGTTCTTCCAGCAATCTGTTCAAATGCTTCTTTGCCACCATACTGCATGATAAAATAACGAACACGCTGATCAAGTTCACTTTCCACTTCATCATCAGAAACTGGAAGCGAGTCTTTCTCGGCTTGCAAAATGAGCGCTTTGTCTTGCATCATACGCTCAAGCAATACGCACTGTGCATTTTCAGGAAGTTCGTTTCCTTGACGCTTCATGTCATCCATGTAGTTGACAATATCGCTTTTGAGCACTATTTTATCCCCTACAATTGCAATGATTCTATCGGCCAGCACGCGTGCGGTCTGGGCAGTAGAAGGCAGTGCACATGCTGCAAAAAAGAAAAATATCAGTACGGCTTTCATCCTCATTGTAATAACCTCAAATTTGGTTTAATTCAGGATCATCTGAAGATCCTTTTACTTAAACTTTTCATAAAATAAAATTCCTGCCTGAAATTATAATGTTCGCTTCACTTCATTTTCCTCAAACGCCTCAATTACATCACCAACTCGTATGTTGTCATAGTTCTTAACAGTAAGTCCGCACTCCATACCTGCTGAAACTTCTTTTGCGTCGTCTTTATAACGTTTCAAGCTGCCCAATTCAGCACTCTGTCCTTCGCCTTTTGGATACTCAACAATACCGTCTCTGATGACACGAATTTTGCTGTTTCGGGCAATTTTACCATCAAGCACATAACATCCGGCAACAGTTGCCTTATCAAATTTATATACTTCACGTATCTCAACGTTTGCAACAATTTTCTCTTCAATCTTAGGCTCAAGCATACCTTCCATCGCGCTCTTGATTTCCTCAATTGCGTTATAGATAATTGAATACAACTTGATCTGTACACCTTCACCTTCGGCAATTTTATTCGCCTGCATTGATGGCCTTACGTTAAAGCCGACAATAATGGCATCGGATGCTGTAGCGAGCAATACATCACTTTCTGTGATTTGTCCCACTGCCTTATGCACCACCTTGATGGCAATTTCTTGTGTTGACAGTTTCTGCAATGAGTCACTAAGTGCTTCAACAGAACCATCCACATCACCTTTAATAATGATATTAAGTTCTTTGAAGTTTCCAAGTGCCAAACGCCTTCCAATCTCATCCAACGTGATATGCTTTTTAGTCCGGATACCCTGCTCACGCATAATCTGCGCACGCCTGGTAGCAATCTCTTTTGCATCTGATTCGTCTTCATAGACCTTGAACTTCTCACCGGCTTGAGGCGCGCCATTAAGTCCAAGTATCAATACAGGAGATGATGGCGGGATTTCATCTACCCGATTATTCCGCTCATTCATCATGGCCTTAACCCTACCAAAATACTGTCCGCTTACCACAAGATCACCTTGGTGCAAAGTTCCGTTTTGAACAAGGATGGTGGCCACATAACCACGTCCTTTATCCAGTGTTGCTTCGATAACAGTTCCGGAAGCATCTTTTTCAGGATTTGCTTTCAGGTCAAGCAATTCAGCTTCAAGCAATATTTTTTCAAGAAGTTTATCAATGTTAAGTCCTGTCTTAGCCACGATTTCCTGGCTTTGGAATTTGCCCCCCCATTCTTCTACAAGAATATTCATACCAGAGAGCTGCTCATATATTTTTTGAGGATTGGCCCCGTCTTTATCGATCTTATTGATTGCGAAGATCATTGGCACACCTGCTGCCTGAGCGTGGCTGATGGCCTCTTTTGTTTGAGGCATCACCGCATCGTCTGCAGCAATTACAATCACAGCCAAATCGGTAACCTTTGCACCACGTGCACGCATTGCGGTGAATGCCTCGTGACCAGGAGTATCCAAGAAAGTAATTGACTTACCTGATGCGAGATCTACATGGTATGCACCGATGTGCTGTGTAATACCCCCTGCTTCACCTGCTACCACATTGGCATTACGGATATAGTCAAGTAAAGATGTTTTACCATGATCTACGTGTCCCATGATGGTAACAATAGGTGCGCGTGGAAGTAGATCTTCGATTTTATCAGCCTCCTCTTCCTCCTCCATCTCCATTTGCTTCTCCATATCGATGAACTCAACCTCATAGCCAAACTCACCTGCAACGAGTTCAATCACTTCTGCGTCAAGACGCTGGTTGATGGATACCATGATGCCTAGGCTCATACATTTTCCGATAATTTCGGCAAAGTTTACATCCAATAAGCTAGCCAACTCACTTACACTGATAAATTCTGTTAGCTGGATTTTTTCTTCCGGTTCACCTTCAGCACCCGCTTCTATTTCTTCGCGTTTCAAACGACGAAGTTTTGATTTGGTGATCTTGGCTTTCGAACCGCCACCGCCAGACAGTTTGGCCTGTGTTTCCTTGATCTTATTTTGAATTTCCTTTTCGTCTATCTCCTTCACCTCACCACGCCTGACCATCCTTGGACCACCAACACGTGGACCGGTTGATCGTTGGCCAGCAGGAGCAGGGGCACCCCCTTTTTGAATTAAGGGCTTGAGCCGATCCGACTCTTTTTTCTCAATAGGAATTCGTTTACGCTTTCTTTTTTCGTCTGCAGTTCTCCCCTTTTCTTCGGTATCGGGCGCCAAGTCAATCTTGCCAACTACTTTAGTGCCCTCTAATTCTGGCGCATCAATCTTCATCATTTCCACCTCAACAGGCTTTGCTGATGATGACGGCTCAACTACAACTGGCTCAACTACAGGCTCTGCAGCAGATTTTGCTCCCTTCTTTTTGGTAGTTCCTTTTTTGGGGCGCGTTGAAGAATCTATAGCATCCAAATCAATCTTGTCAAGTACTTTCGGACCATTCAGCTCAGGTGCCTCAATCTTCATGTGATCAGGCTCTGATGCAGGAGCAACTTCTACCTTCACCTGTTCTACTACAATCTCAGGAACAGCAACTACCTCAGGTACTGGAGCTACTACAGGAGCAGCTACTACCTCAGCAACAACTTCCTCTTCGGCAGGCTTTTTAGCACTCTTTCCTTTTTTAAAAACTATCTCCTCCTCATCCTTTTTCTTCTTTCCCTCACCAGTTGACCCCTTTGGTATTTCAATGGCATCACTCTTGGCTTTTGTAGCCTTATCAGATGAAAATTCCTGCTGAAGACAATAGTACATTGGCTCCGTTAGCTTCGAAGTAGGCTTCAGATCATCTTTACTGAATCCTTTGCTTACAAGAAAATCAACCAACGTATCCTTACCGATGTTGAACTCCTTGGCCGCAGCCATTAACCTGGGTGTATTTAATTCTGACATTTATCCTCCTTAAGCTTTAATGCTCTTTCTATTTAAATATGTTATCGCTATCAATTAATCCTTTTCAAACTCAGCCCTGAGGATATCACGCACCTCGTCGATGGTCTCTTTTTCAAGATCCGTCCTGCGTTCAAGCTCAGTAGCAGTAAGGTCGAGTACACTGCGTGCAGTATCACAACCAATGCGCTTAAGCTGCTCAATAATCCATGGCTCGATCTCATCTGTAAATTCATCAAGATCGATGTCGTATTCGGCCATTTCGCCTTCATTATCTCTGTACACATCAATATTGAATCCTGTAAGATCTTCGGCAAGTTTAATATTCACACCCCTTTTACCAATGGCAAGGGATACCTGATCAGGCGCAACAAAAACTTCAGCACGCTTGCCTTCATTATCGATATTCATGCGTGTGATTTTTGAAGGTGTCAATGAACGCTGAATCAATAATTGAATATTGTTAGTGAAATTGATCACATCAATATTCTCATTTTTCAATTCGCGAACAATACCATGAATACGGCTTCCTTTCATTCCAACACAAGCACCAACAGGATCGATGCGGTCGTCATAGCTTTCAACAGCCACCTTAGCACGTTCACCTGGCTCGCGTACAATCTTTTTGATGACGATCAGTCCGTCAAATATCTCCGGAACCTCTATCTCCAATAGCTTGGCCAAAAAGGAAGGATGGGTTCTTGAAAGAATGATTACTGGTACATTATTTTTCAACTCAACCTGCTTAATCACAGAACGAATGCTTTCTCCCTTCTTGAAATAGTCTGACGGGATCTGCTCTGTCTTAGGAAGAATCAACTCATTGCCATCTTCATCAATGAGTAACACTTCTTTCTTCCATACCTGATATACTTCTGCGCTGATGATCTCACCAACACGGTCGCCATATTTCTTTACCAAGGCATTCTTCTTCAGGTCTCCAATACGACTGGCCAATGTTTGCTTTGCAGCAAGGATGGCGCGTCGACCGAAATCCATGATATCGACTTCCTCATACAATTCTTCACCAACTTCAAAATCAGGTTCGATTTTCACGGCCTCGCTGTATTCGATTTCCATGAGTGGGTTTTCAACTGCGCCGTCTTCAACAATCATGCGGTGACGCACGATTTCAAGATCGCCCTTCTCAGTATTAACGATTACGTCGAAACTCTCATCCGATCCATATTTCTTACGAAGCAACGTCTTGAACACATCCTCAAGCACTTTCATGAGTGTGGGACGATCGATATTCTCCGCATCCTTAAAGTCCTGGAATGATTCAATTAGATTGATACTTGCCATAACATATCCATTTATTGTTCTTATATTTTATTGTTAGAATACTATTTTAACTGTTGTCGATTTAATTGCATCGAAAGGAAGAACATGTGCAATGATTTCTTTTTTCTTGCCTTTTCCTTTTTCCTCCTCAAGTTCAATTCTTTCATTGTCGGCAGCAATAAGCTTGCCTTCAATGGTTATCCCTTCTTTCAATTCAACCTCTACCAACCGTCCGATATTTTTGATGTATTGGCGATGCATAGATAAAGGCTCTTCAATTCCAGGCGATGATACCACCAGTCCAAAACTGCCATCCTCGTATAGTGCGGTTTCCACCATCTGCTTGTAAAGGGCTCTGTTTAATTTGACACATTTTTCTATTGTTACGCCAGCATCACCATCTACAAAAACACTGATGTTGTTGATTGGCCTGACACTTACCGTAACCAGAAAATACTGTGGTTCGGCCAGAAGGAGTTCCTCAACCATTCGCCTTACCTCTTGTATTTTTTCCTCTGTTGTCATATTCCGTGAAATAAAGAAGGGAACGGCACCGTTCCCTTCATCTGTTTCATTCAGATACAAATATAGGCCATTTGCCAGAAATTGCCAAATTCTACAGGGGAAACAGTCATATAGGAACCAATGCATGCCAACGCAAAAAATTAGGCAGTTGCTGGTTGGATTCACTGTAGGCAACAAGAAAACCAATGTCATGAAATAGAATGACCAAGATCATCAGGCCAAATGCTTAATCCTTTAACTTTACCCCAATAACAAACTCCCATGTCTTCCAACGAAAACCTTCATGACTTTTACAAGGAGAACAGAAAGCTAATCACAGAATACCTTGAAACCAGGGTGGAAATTATTCGACTAAAGGCCATTGCAACACTTGCCCGCACCTTGAGTATGCTGATTCTGGTGACCCTGATCAGCTTTATGGTATTGTTTTTTCTGCTTTTTCTGGTGATTTCATTTTCCTGGTACATCGCTAGCAAGACCGGCAGCGCATCAATTGGTTTCCTTAGTGGCGGTGGCATTTTTCTGCTGATTATGTTTATCTGCATAATATTTAGAAAACCATTATTTCTTAACCCCCTCATCAGGTTGTTTATTCAAACATCAACCCAGGAAGAAGAGGACGACTACTAATACCATGGGCAGGGCAATCCGAAATATTCAGTCACTCAACAGGTCAATCCAAGAACTGCGTAACAAACAGGCTACGTTGGAGTCCAAAATGGATGAAAACTTTCAAGAATTGAAAGGCAACTATTTCAGCATGACCTTAAATTCTATGTTTGGCAGCAAAAAGAGCCAGACCAATTTTTGGGCGGATACAGCCACCCGGATCATGGAAAGCGAAAAACTACAACAAGGTGTAGGATCGCTGATCTCCAAATTGGCTGATAAGCTAGGAGAAGCGATACATTCAAAAAAATAGCCTCGCCCGATTCGGGAGACAAGGGACAAAGGTACTAGGGACAAGCGACAAGGTAATAAAACTCAACTTTCTAAACTGGCCCCCGATAGCTATCGGGGCCACTCAACTTCTCTCAACCTCTCTCAACTTCTCTCAACCTCTCTAAACCTCTCTCAACCTCTCTAAACTTCCCTTAACTTTCTCAACAGGCCACAAAGTCATAACTTTACAATATGCTTCGCTATATCCTTATTTCTCTTGCCTTTTATTTTGCATATAGATTCATCGTTGAGCTAGTCATCCCTCTTTACAAAACCACCAAGCAGGTGAAAAAACAATTTGAAGGTATTCGGGAGAATCAACGTCAATACCAAGCTCAGCAACAACCGCCAAAACCACAAGAACAGGAGCGAGTTCAAGCCAATGTTCGCGATGAAGATTATCTGGACTTTGAGGAAATAAAATAACTTATGCCTTAATCAGTTTCCCTTTGGCCTATTTGGAAGTGGCCATCAATTGTATATTTTCAGCTATATCCTCAGCAATTATAAAAGTACTCCAAAAGCAATGGCCATCTCTTGAGGAGATGGCCATTGAAAATATCAATTTACTGTGAATACTATGGCATGAACCAAGGCTTCACTGTTTGTGCATCAGAACCACCAGTAACAGCTCTCCAGTTATCATAGTTACCATCAATTTCACTTTGAGGATAAGTAACCCTGTAGAAATTCAAACCAGGACTAGTAGAAGCAAGCGCAACAGACGGTGTAGCGTAGTTAGTTCTACGAGCAAGGTTCCAAGCTTCAAATGGCTGATGGAACAATGCAATCCAGTGTTGTTTGTAAATTTGGCTTAGCGCTGTAGAAGAATTTGAGCTGTAACTAACATGAGGATTGCTCATCATGGTATTCAAGGCACTGACATTCGGAGTAGCAGTCGGCTTATTTACAGTCCAAATACTTGATCCATTGGCAAGTGCATAAAACAACTTAACTGACTCTGTAATTCCAGACTCATAATGATTTTGAGCAGTTGATGCATTAGCAGCAACTCCACCAATTCCTCTGTTATACAATTCAGCCATAATGAAGCTTACTTCATGACCAGTCATGAAAACTTGAGGGAAAGTCCTGTCTGCTGTGTAGTAAACATTCAATGGAGAGTATATGTAATCAGCCCCTGCTGGACTAAATACAGTTAACCTATCCAAATTATAAGGATCGTCAGCCCCTGCATTCCCAATCTCAGAAGCAGTATTGCTTGAAGGAGTTTGAGGATATGGAGCCCATTTGCCAGCAGCATTGGGTTCGAAGAAAATTCTGCACCTCAAATCAAAGATTCCTGAACCTGAAGAGTCTGTGTCACTTGACATGGCATTCCACATCGTACTACCCATACGTACGTATGAGTTGCCTCTGTACCAACCATTTCTATCAAATTCTAGATTAGCGATGGTGCCTGGGAACAACCCATAAACTTCAGCAGCTCCCAATAATGGTTTTGTGAGTGCCTCAGCAATAATTGAGTTTGCTGTAGAGGCATCTTTTGCATGAAGGGCCATTGCATACTTCAAACGAATTGAGTTTGCAAATTTGGTCCATTTTGTAAGGTTGCCACCAAAAATAGTTTCAGATGCTCCGATAGACACCTGTGCAGCATTGCTAGAAAAATTATCAATTGCTGTTTTCAATTCTGCCAATGCATCATTGATGACGTCTGCTTGCGCATCATATTTAGGCCTGAAACCATCAGTAGATTCGAAAGCTTTTGCAGCTTCAGTATATGGCATGTCGCCATAAATCATCGTAGTTCTCAGGGTTTGGTAGGCCATGATTACTCTAGCCATGTTCTTAACATTGGTCATGTTGGCCGCTGCTTCATTGGCATCGATCAATTCAACCAATTTTCTGTAATTGGCGAGAGCAGAATAATAATTGTTCCAATAAGCGCCCGACATGTTATCTAAACGATAACCTGTTGCAGCATACATTGCAATCAATTGGGTATTCTGATAGATGAAACCTGTGAGGAGATTTCCAGTTCCACCTGGCTCAACCAAGCTTGCAGCAAGGCTGTTGTAGAGAGCTGGAATTGATGCTTCGTACACCTTATTATCCCAAGATTTGTTAATGTCGCCAAAATCTTTCTCACAAGAAGAGAAGGCAACCGTAATCAACAGTGCCAATGGCACTGTTGATCTTGATATTGTTTTAAGAAAATTCATATTCGTAGAGTTTGAGTTGGTTGTTAAAATTTAGCTCTGACAGTAAATCCGAACTGTCTGAAACTTGGGAATGCTGACCACTGTAATCCTTGAGCGTTACCAATACCATTGATGGCTTGTGGATTGAGGTTATCAGGCAAGCTCGAGTAAATATATCCCAGATTTCTTCCAACTAAAGAAAGAGAAAGACCTTGGAATAATTTTGCTTTGTTTACGATACTTTGTGGTAGATCGTAAGTCAAAGATAGTTCCCTGATTTGAACCCATGTGTTCTCGAATACAGACAGACTTCTAGCTCTGTTCAAATGTGACCATCCAGCATACATGTTACCATGTTTGTAGAGGTAATGCACTACCCTGTCGTTATCTCTCGCATCAGATATGTTATACCCTTCAAGTATTACACCATGATTTGCGGTAGTATTATCAGGATATGTGTAAGGCAAACCACCACCATTTCTCTCTTTCAAGGTTTCCTTCAACAATCCACTTCCCACAGCAGTAGCGTGGTCAACAGAATAGATATCTCCACCAACCTTGAAATCAATCAAGGTATACAAAGACAATCTCTTGTATCTGAACGTGTTGCCGAAACCACCAGTGAATTTAGGAGCAGCGTTACCGATTTGAACTTGCTCATTGGTCATCAAGTATTCTGTACCAGCAACTTGTGTACTATTTGGATAGTATACGTTTTTAACTTGCTTTCTGCCTTGGGCGTCCAAAAGAAAATCAGTACCATAAATAGCACCATACTTCTGACCAGGTGCAACTTTCATTACAACACCAAGGTTTCCGAATACATCTCCCAACCACTGCTCACGAACACCAGGAGCCAACTCTATAATAAAGTTGTCATTCTGGGCAAGGTTCAACGTGGTAGTCCATGTGAAATCTTTCCCTCTTACTGGAGTTGCATTAATCACTGCTTCAATACCCCTGTTTCTCAACTTACCAGAGTTAAATGAAACAAGTGATGCACCAGAAGAAGCAGGCAATGCTGCTTGCAAAATTTGGTTTGCAGAAAGGATGTTGTAATACGTGAAATCAAGGTTGATTCTGTCATTCAAAAAGCCTAAGCTCAAACCAGCCTCAACAGACTGAGATGTTTGGAACCTAAGTGCGTATGGAGGAATAGTACCTGGCAAAGAGTTTGTAGCCTGTCCGCCGAAATTACCTACGTTAAAAGTATTGTCTAGCAAATAAGGCTCAGCACCATTTGCACTTCTACCGAAAGCAATTCTTGCTTTACCGAAAGACAAGGCCTTGCTTTGCATTTTAAGTGCTTCTGTGAATACAAAAGCCAAGTTTGCAGAAGGATAGAAAGTTGAATTGCTTGCTACAGGAAGTGTAGAAGTAACGTCGTTTCTTCCAGTTACATCCAAGAAAAGATAGTCGTTGTAGCTCAAGTTCAACAATCCAAGAAAGGATTGAGACTGAACATCATAACGGGTCTCTCTAAAAGATGTTTGTAGAATGTTGGTGTAGTTAGAAAGTGAGTACACATTAGGTACTGCAAATTTACTCCAGTTTGCAGCACTAACACCTGCAGAGTTATTTGAGTATGAGTTATACATACCAGAAGCACTTACATTAAGACCATCCGTTAGGAAGTTGTCTTTGTGTGCAGTTACCATCACGTCCGTATTGTAAATCTTGTCCTTAGATACAGATTTAGCGAAGTAACCACCTTCAACTTTATTTGGGTTGCTGGTCGTACGCTTTGTTTCAAATCGAGATCCAATGATGTTTGCAGAAGTTCTGACAAATGCATTCAACCATGGAGTGATTTCAGCATTTACCTTGATTGTGCTCAACAATTCATCCCTGTAAAGATTTGAATTGTTCTCATAAATGTTCCAGAACATATCACGGCTGTACTCATTGTGAGGATATGCACCAGGGAACTCCATCTTTGAACCATCAGCATTTTTATACATTGCTTTCTCCAAAGGCTTATATTCTCTTGACATACCATAGATCATGAACTTACTCCAAGAGTTGTTAGTTCCGATTTCTGGAGAATTTAACCTGTCAGTTGTAGTGTAAGCAGCAGAAATTTCTGCACTCAATACCTTAGAGATCTTCAAGTTTGAACCAAGATTAAAGTTTTTGCTTGAGTTGGTTACATTAGGAACCGGTTGGGTACCATTTGAAAGAGATGCGGAAAGCCTTAGGCTTCCGAAATCGTTGGCAGAAGAAAATGAAAGGTTGTGGTTGGACAAGTTTCCGTTTTGGAACATGTACTTCCTGTTATCCGGCTGTGGAGAGTAAGGTCTAATTTGACCATCCCACCAACGTGCATTTGTTCCGTCAAGTTTTGGACCCCAAGAAGAACCCGCACCATACCAGCTGAACTGATCCCATGTATTCAAACCACCAGGAATGCTGTTGTGAGAAGACTCAATACCAGTACCGCCAGTTGCTAATGCATTTCCACCATTGGCCTGCCAACTAGCAGGATAAAGGGTAGGAACATAATATTCACCATTTGAGGTACGAGGCAGTTTCTGATCTGCAGTCCACAGAGCACCAGAAAAACCACCACCGTATTCATTTTGCACATCCAAATATCTGAACGCCTGAGTAGTTAAATTAGATACAGAATAATCAACACCAATACCTTTTTTTACACTGCCCTTTTTGGTAGTAATTAACATTACACCATTTGCACCCCTAGCTCCATAAAGAGCAGCGGCATTTGGCCCCTTCAATACTGATACATTTTCCACGTTATCCATGTTCATGTAACTCAGATAGTTACCCCAGTCAGAATACCCACCAAGATTTCCACCTGTTGTAGGGTCATTTGTAGTTTGAGGTAGAGCCTTGTTATCCAGAATCGCTCCGTCAACAACAATCAATGGTTGGTTATTACCAAACAAACTGTTGTTACCACGAATAACGATACGAGAAGAAGCGTTAGGCAGACCATTGCTTGTTGTAATGTTCAAACCTGCTACTTTACCCTGCAAGCCTTGAGCAATGTCAATAGGAGCGGCTTTCATTATATCATCGCCCTTAACCTGTTGAACTGCGAAACCCACTGATTTTTTTTCGCGCTTCATACCCAATGCTGTTACAACTACCTCATTCAAGCCTCCTTGATTTTCAGTTAGTGTTGCACTGTATTGAGCACCTGCGCCAACCTTTACTTCGTATTTGGCAAAGCCAACTGAAGAAAATATCAAGGTAGCATTAGATGATACAGAGATGCGATAATTTCCGTTTGCATCGGAAACCACCATGTTCTTTGTCCCTTTTTCTGTTACGGTAGCGCCCGCAACTGCTGCACCGCCGATGTCGGTCAAAACACCGGAAACGGCTTTCTTCTCTTGCGCTTGTGCGACCACTCCAATAAAGAAGAGGCAGACCAAGACAAGCAGAGATTTGATTCTTACTGTCATATGTGTGTGTTTGGTTAAAAAAAAAGATTTAATATCAGACATGAGTTTAGTGCTTTCTGCTGCGTTGAAATAAAAATTAAATTAACAATCTATTAATACTAAAAACCAGATTCTCAACCTCACTAACCATTCAGGGGTACAAATTAATAAATAAATGTATACGAAAAGCAAAATTTTAACAAAACGAATACATTTATTTTAAAATTTCAAATCCTCAAATTACGTAAATCATCGCCACTTTTTTTTAACTAGTTGATTACCATAATATTAAGCAGCCGGAATGGCAAAACCAAAAACAGCCCATGCGTACATAACAAAAAGGCAGCCTGTAAACAGGCTGCCTTTTTTAAAGATAAACGTTAGATTAAAACTTATAGAGGTCCGAAGTCTGCACCACCAAATACTGGAGCAGTTTTATCGTACCAAACACGCTCTTCAGAAAGCTTTTGCTTGTCGCGTGTTCTAGGAGTGAACCCTTGTTGAGTGTATGCATCCAACCAATTTTCGCGATTAACCTCTCCTGGATCTTCGATCCAAAGACGCCTAACGATATAATCGGAGAATGGTTCTCTTGGGAAATAACTAGAGTTATTGGAAGGGAAACCAGTTCTGCGGCAGAATACATAGGCTTCATTCGCCTGGCGAATCAAGCTCAAATGCTGCTGAGCATATATTTTTTCCAAATTATTACCACCATTAAGTGCAACGTCGGGATTGCTGAGGTAATCATTGATTTCAACTGTCCCGGCTCCGGAAAACATGCTTGTAGAATTTGCTGCAATTGCAATCTCGTTCATGGTTTGCATAGAGGCTGTAACCCCTTTGTTATACCAAGTTTGAGCACTGCCAGAAGCATATCCTTTTTCAATAAATTCAGCCATCATGAAACAAGATTCAGCAGCACCTACAAGAAGCTCTGTGTATCTAGCATTAGTATTGTCACCTTGCCATCTTGGGGAGAAAAACCTCCTGTTGATAGCAGAAATGAGATAGTATTTATTGTTAGGGGAAACAGTGAATTGTTGCAAAAGATAATCAGCCTGATCAATATCGCGCGTAAGATCTGCAGGTGCTCCCTGGAATTGAAGCATTGGATCGTTAAGATCGATGAAAGATGGGAGATTAACACTGTATTTTGAAAGTGTATCCCTAAAAGCCCCTACAAGTTCGTTAGGGGAGAAATACACTGCGATACGAGGATCTTCAACCATTTTCATGAAGTTCATCATTTCAAGTCCAGCAAACTTAGCGGCACGATAATTGATATCGCCACCCACTCCATTGTTTAATGGGCTTCTATACTTCATGTCATCAGCCATCTCCATCATTGGGCCAACAGGGTTTGAAGCTACCTGTGCAGCAATTGAAGCAGTTTTTGAACTATTTTGATTTTCATAACGTGCAGCAATACGCAACTTCAGGGTATTTGCCAACTTGATCCATTTGGTCCAGTTGCTACCATAAAAAATATCAGAATTGCCGAAAGACTTAGTATTTGCGTTGTCAGCAGCGGATAAGGCTCCTATTGAAGCATCCAATTCAGTCAACCAAGTTTCGAAAAGAAGCTCTTGGTTATCAAATTTAGGATTGAATATACCTTCAGTTCTTCCTTTTACGGCTTCTGAATATGGCATTGAACCATTCATATCAGTAACACGAATTCCGAATAAAACCTGAAGAACATGAGTAACTGCAGCCATTTTAGCATAGTCAGCCTTGTCTTCTTTGGCTTCAATCCTACTTCTAATTTCATAGAGGTTTGGAAGAATAGAAGTGTAATATCTGCCATATCTAGTGTTTACAGAAGGCTCGATATCATAGGCATTTAAGGTTACATGTTGAGTAAAACGCAACAATTGCTCAAAGCCTTCGTACACCCACTCTGCTGTGTGAGCACCAGCAACAGCCTCCTCAGAAAAACTGAGAAGGAACTTGATTTCTGGATCCGTAACAACAGATGGATCTGTATTGAGCGACCCGAAGTCCTTTTTACAACCGGCGAGCATAAGGAGACCGACCATTGTCGCTCCAAAGAGACCAGTTTTGAATTTATTTATTTTCATACAATAATATTTAAGTTTCCTTTTTCCTTTCGTTTAGAAATTAGCCCTCAAGGTGAAGATCCAGTTCCTAGTCATAGGAAGGAATCCATTCTCACCAGAGAATGAGGTAGAGTTAGAGTTGTTTGATGCAGGGTTATAGTTGTATGGCAGGGTGTTGTAGAGGTAAAGAAGATCTCTTCCAGCTACACTCACATTCAAACCAGTCAATTTTAACTTGCTATAGAACTTTTTGTCAAATGCATAACTTAAAGCTACCTGACGAAGAGATATCCAAGAGTTTTCGAATATCCAGTAATCAGACACCCCAGTTGACCATGAACCATACCTGTAATAGAACATTGGTGCGTGGTTAGGCTCAACATGTCCAGCATCATAAGCCTCTTGGAAAGTCATACCACCTACGTTTACAGATGGTGCACCGCCGGGCTGCTCAATCATCTGACCAGGCTTAAATACACCTTCCGGGATCATGCCATCGTCATAAGTAACTCCGTCAAAACCACTTGTCCAGGTAATTCCACCATACTCAGGACTACGATTAGCCAAAGTATTAGGGTATACACCAGTGTGGGTGCCGTATCTGTATGACAACAACGCCATGTCTCCACCAATTTTGGCATCCACAAGCACGTTAAGAGAGAAATTTTTGTAGCGGAAAGTGTTATCCCAACCACCGCGGAACTTAGCGTTCATGTCGCCAACATCCACAATTTGACCACTTTGGCTTGGGAATGCAACACGACGACCAGCTCTCCAATCAAGAAGTGGTAAGCCATTCTTTGCATCACCTGCACTTCCTTGGTATTTTGCTGCACTTGTTGTAGACCTCAAGGTACCGTAAGATTTTCCTACAATTGCCCAGCTGCTTACGTTATGCAACATGCCACCATTTAGAGAATATTCAGTTCTTCCAGGATACAATTCAACAATCAAGTTTCTATTCCTTGAATAGTTAAGTGCAGTATTCCATGAGAAATTCTTTGTGCTAATTGGAGTCGCGTCAATAGCGATTTCAATACCCTTGTTCTGAATGTTACCAGCATTGATTTTCATGGTAGAAACACCTGATTCAATTGGCGCTGGAATATCAAGAATTTGGTTCTTTGTGTTATCCTGATACAAACTCACATCCAAACCAATTTTGCCATCCAAGAAACGAGCCTCTAGACCAATCTCTTTGGAGATTTTTCTGATTGGCCTGATGCCGGGCTGAAGAATTGTGCTTGAAGAGTAAGTTGACATAGGCACTGTATTGCCATTTGCCTGACTGAAACCATTCAAAGAGAATCCAGGATTCAACAAGAAAGGATCAGTATCACCACCCAATGCAGCGATGTTAGCCCTTAACTTACCATAACTGATAAATTTAGGCAGCTTTAATGTTTCTGTAAAAATCCATGAAGCACTTACCGCAGGGTAAGCGTATTGATTGTTACCTGCTCCGTTTGAATATGTCAAAGCAGAAGACCAGTCAGCTCTGTATGAAGCCTGCAAGAACAATTGATTCTTGTAGTCAAGGTCAGCACTCGCATAAAGAGAGTTGAATCTCTTTCTTGACGAAATACCACCACTTACAGATTGAGGGTTGATTGAGTTTGATATAAAGAAACCTCCAGGATAATTCAAGCCACCATTTGTTGAAGCTGAAGAAAACGTATTGGTGTAGTTCTGCATCTCGCCACCAACATGTCCAGAGAAGTTAAGGTCTTTGTTGATGCTTTTATTCACCATTACCATAAACTTCAAGAACTGACTTTCTTTGGTATTGAATCCAAGACCATAAGAACCGCCAGTAAAGTTTCTGCCCGCACCCAATTCTTTGGATTCAGATTTGCGATAGACATTGTTGATATTTCCTTCAAGAACCAATTTGGCCCAATCCGTGATGTCAGCAGTTAAAGCTACTCGGCTTCTCAACAACTGCTCATTTTGAGTATAGTTGTTATTGTACATCTGATACCAGAAGTCAGCAGCAGGAGCCTTGTTTGGCTCATCTCCATTGGTTGGAGTTACCTGACCACCATTAATACTGGTATACTTATCTTTTTGCATCCAATACTTTGTATCATAGCTACGAGGCAACATCCATACGTACATGTAACCAGGGTTGGTTCCACCATTCTGATAAGGAGGATTTTTACCTTCAAACTGTGTATAGGCAGTACTAACGTCTATGTTTATTTTGTTGGTAATTTTATGCGTTACCCTTAAATCAAAAGCATTCTTCTTCAAGTTGTTGTTGAAGTTGATACCCTCTGCATTGTTATGATTGTAGGAGAAACGGAAAGTTGAACGATCCGTTGCACCATCTATAGAAACGTTTGTATTAGAACCAATTCCTTTTTGAAATGCATCCAAGAAGTTATTTGATTGAGGATTGAATTTGGTCATTGTGCCATCCCAGTTGCGTACTGATTGGCCTTCCATCTTTGGACCAAAACTCATTCCCTCACGACCGATACCTAGATCGATGTAAGGATCACCATTTGAATCTTCAGGGAATTTTCTGAATGTAGAATATCCGTTTGGAAAACTTGACCAGTATGACCATGAATCCGTGTTGAAACCATCTGTATCACCAGCACCAAAAACGTTCTGGAAATCAGGGCCTCTGTATCCATGCTGAACGTTTACTGTTTGATTAACAGAAACGCCAACTCCCTTTCTTTGTGAACCTTTCTTTGTGGTGATCAAAATTACACCATTGATTGCACGTGTACCATAAAGAGCCGCAGCTGCAGATCCCTTAAGTACAGATACTGTTTCAAAATCTTCCATGTTCAAGTTCTTAAGATCGTTACCGAAGTCACGACCTGAACCACCAAAAACATCATTGTCCATAAACACACCATCAACCACGAAAATTGGCTGGTTGTTGTTGCCCAATGTAGAGTTACCACGAATGAGAATTCTTGTGCTTCCCATCAAACCACCAGAACCTTGGTCAATCTGAACACCCGCAACCTTACCCTGAAGGGCATTGATTGGGTTAACCTCATTGGTTTTTGCCAATTCGGAACCTCTTACGTTAGTTACAGAATAACCGAGAGAACGCTTCTGCTTGGTCACTCCCAATGCAGTTACAACTACTTCGTTCAAGTTTCCTTGACCAGCAGAAATCACTGCGTTGTATTGAGATGCTGATCCAACCTTGATTTCGGTATCACCGAATCCAATAGAAGAAATTACCAATGTAGCATTTGCCGCTACAGTGATACGGTAGCTTCCGTTTCCGTCAGAAACTACAATGTTTTGGGTGCCTTTTTCTGTTACAGTGGCACCTGCAATTACTGCGCCGCTATTCTCGGTGATTACCCCGGAAACGGTTTTCTTTTCTTGCGCCTGTACACCTGCACCCATTAAGAAGAGGCAGAGCAAGACAAGAAGAGATTTGATTCGTGTTGTCATATGTGATTGTTTGGTTTAAAAACTGTTTATGAATGTTTTAACACAGACAAGGATTCTAGCAGATTAGCTGCAAGGTTGTTGACTGTGATGTTCTGCTGTATTGATTTTATTAGTAGGATTAAACATGCAGAAAACCCGCTTTGCGCTTGTATTTATGCTATTTATACTGCTATTTATCCTCAAATTGAGTCGCAAATTAAGAAATAATTAACAAATTTCACTAGATAAGCGGAAATAAAATATAAATAATTAATAACCAATGTCTTACGTATTTTTTAGCATTTTGATTGGAAGACAAAAGAATTCGTTAGTCCCCGGATAAAACCCGAAGTGCTTCTTGATCTTTGTATTGCTTGGCGGCAGCAACCAAATCAGCCTTCAACTTCTTAACTATTGATCTAAAATGCTGATTATCAATACTATTAATCAGCTCTTGGGGGTCTTTTTTCAGGTCAAACAGTTCCCAGGAGTTAACCGGACCATAAAACCGTATCAATTTGTACCTGCTTGTTCGGATCCCAATATGAGGAGCTACCCGGTGGGGCTCTGGATATTCATAATAATGATAGTAGATAGACTTACGCCAATTGCCCTCAACCCTGGCGCCTTCCAATAAGGGCTTAAAGCTTTTCCCTTGTATATCGCTTGGCAAATCAACGCCGGCGTAATCCAATATCGTAGGGGCAAAATCAAGGTTCATCACCATTTCATCAACCAATTTACCCGGGGCAATTCTACCGGGATAGCGAATAACAAAGGGAGTACGTAAACTTTCTTCATACATAAACCGCTTATCAAACCACCCATGTTCACCCATATAAAAACCCTGATCGGAAGTATATATAACGATGGTGTTATTAATCAACCCAGTTGAATCAAGATAACCGAGCATCCGGCCAATATTTCTATCAAGAGATCTTGCCGTTGCGAGATAATCCTTCACATAACGCTGGTATTTCCATTTCAATAGCGAAACGCTATCTTCCTTAACCTCATTATACTGCGCTGTTACTCGGTCGTAATGCTTTTTATAAGCAGCCCGCTCCTCTTCAGTCATTCGCCCAAAAATCGATTGATTGGTTTCATCCACCCCCACTTTAAGATCATACTTCAATAGCATGGTCTTATCAATCGTCATGTCCTGCTGCGCGGCAGCGCTCCTTCCTTTATAATCATCGTTAAATGTCTTTGGATATGGAAACTCGGTTCCTTCAAACTCATCCAAGTCCTGCACCGCCGGCAACCAATTTCTATGGGTGGCCTTCTCGCCCACGACCAGAAAGAATGGTTTTGATTCATCACGTGCTTCAATCCAATCAAGCGCAAAGTCGCTGATAAGATCGGTTACATAACCCTGATGCATCACCGTATCATTGTTCATCCCAATAAAATGGGGTTGAAAATAATTGCCCTGATCCGGCAATATCTTCCAAAAATCAAAACCGCTTGGCAGGGTTTGCAAATGCCATTTCCCAACCCAAGCGGTTTGGTAATGTTGGGCTGATAATAATTTTTGTATCTGCTGTTGGTTGGGGTCGAAATATCTTTCCGGACTATTGTCTTTCAATCCATTCATGTGGCTGTACTTACCGGTGAGAAGAACAGCGCGACTTGGAGCACAGATGGAGTTGGTAACAAATACATTGTTTAGCAACGCCCCTTCTCTCGCAATGCGATCGATATTGGGGGTATGCATGAGCTTGCTTCCGTATGCACTGATTGCCTGATTGGTATGATCATCAGAAAAAATCACAAGAATATTCGGCCTGCGTTGTTGCGCAACGGAGCAGGTGCTGAAGAGCAGAAAAAAAACAAAAAGAAAAGAGACAGGAATAAATCTCATGAATTGAATGTAGGATAATAAAAAACGATCAGCCCACTATGCGATAAAATAATTCATGAAATACTCCGTTTTGCCTTTAGGAAATCGGGAATAAAAGAGTTCATCAGAAAAAAAATCTGATGAACTGTTGCTTACCCCTTATCTTTTCCCAATATCGCAACTGCCTTTTTCCAATTGCGTAAACAGGATATTGCTTGCGGATAGAAATTTGCATCACAATTATTATACATGAAGTGGATTGCTGTTTTAGTGTGTTTCTTGGGCCTGAAATCAAATGCAACTGCACAAGCAAAACAAGATCATGACACATCCAAGATCCTATCGATGCCGCAAATACAGATTGTGATACAACAGGACAAACTCTTATCGAAGGTTCCAGGAGCAGTTACCCTCATCGATGCAAAAACAATCAGGCAGATTCAACCGATTACAGGAAATGAAATGCTGAGAACAGTAACCGGACTCAACGTTGTTGATGAGGAAGGTGCAGGACTAAGAATAAATATTGGGATACGCGGACTAGACCCCGACCGCAGCAGAAATGTACTGATTCTTGAAGATGGAATTCCTGTTGCCCTAAACCCATACGGCGAACCAGAAATGTACTTCACCCCTGCAATAGAAAAAATGAAAAGTATTGAGGTGTTGAAGGGCAGCGGACAAATACTATTTGGTCCACAAACTACAGGAGGTGTAGTCAATCTAATCACTGCCCATCCCCCGGAAAAAGAAAGCACTGCAGTAACCCTGCGTGCAGGAACAGGAGGATTTGCTTCTGCATTGGGAAGCTATGGAAACACAGTGGGCAACTTAGGATTTGTTGTGAACTACCTCCACAAAAGAGCCGATGCAATTGGTGCAACAAGATTTAACATACACGACATCTCCACTAAATTCAGGCTTGCGCTGAGCGAGAAATCAGTGTTGGGATTTAAGCTTGGCTTTTATGATGAGCAATCCAATTCAACCTATATAGGCCTTACCCAAACCATGTATGACCAGGGTGGGCAAGATTACGCGCGAATGGCTGCACACGATTTTCTTCCTGTAAGGCGGTACAACCTCAGCGCAACACATCAATATACATTGAGCAGCAACATACAACTGCAAACCACTGGCTTTGCATATACGGTTTCCAGAAACTGGCGTAGGCAGGATTTCTCATCAAGCTCAAGCGCTCGAGATCAAACGGGTATTGTGTGGGGTGATGAAAGCGTTGCTGGCGGGGCTGTATACATGCAAAAAACGAATGGGCAGAGAAACCGTCAATTCGAAGTGGCCGGAGTTGAATCGCAACTTAATATTCAAACGGGCAATCACCGATTCCAAATTGGAGCAAGAACCTTGTATGAAAAAGCAAAGGAACAGTTTATCGTAGGAAACAAGCCGGATGCAACTGCAGGTAATCTGCGTGACAACGAGATCCGTTCTGGCAATGCACTTAGCCTATATGTACAGGATAAAATTGCAGTAACAAAAAAACTGACGCTCAATATTGGTGCGCGACTTGAGCACTATCAGTATGCAAGAAACATGCTGCGCGGCAGATTTCTCATCAACGGAATAACCACAGTTGCCGATACCAATCTGCTGGCCAGAAATGCCATCACTGCATTGATTCCGGGACTAGGCTTTAACTATACTGCCAATGAAAACATCACCTTTTTTGGTGGGATCCACAAAGGATTTGCGCCGCCAAGAACCAAAGATGCAATCACCTCTGAAGGGGTTACATTAAATATCAAGCAAGAAGATAGCTGGAACAGTGAGTTGGGCATGAGAACATCCATTGCGAACTTCCTAACAGCAGAGTTCACCCTATTCAACATGGAGTTCAACAACCAGATCATCCCAATTTCCGAATCCTCCGGCAATGTTAATGCAACAGGCCTCGCCAATGGAGGACGAACCAGCCATACGGGTATTGAAATGGGCACTGCATTTGACTTGGCAAAATGCTTGAAGAAGACATATAGTCTTTTTGTAAGTGGAAACATGACGCTGATTCAGAGCCAGTTTGCTGCCGATCGTTTCATCACGAAGAATGGAGAGCAAATCAATGTAAAAGGAAACAGACTGCCTTATGCGCCCAGCATATTGTTCAACCATGCACTTGGTTATGAATCTAAGAACAATTCAGGATTTAGACTATCTGGCAACTACGCAGGAAAACAATTCAGTGATGAACTGAACAGCATTGAATCTAGTGCTGATGGCAGAACCGGACTCATTGCTTCAAGATATATTGTTGATGCAACAGGTTATGTGAAACTAAAAAACAAAAATATCAGCCTCAGCCTGTCGGTTAAAAACTTGACCAATGAAAGATATATTGCATCAAGAAGACCACAGGGAATACGCGTGGGCATAGGCCGTCAATTCATCGCCGGTATAGAAATCAAATGGTAATCGTTATTTCGCGGGAGTAATGATGATATTTCTATATTCAATCAACCCATGATCACCCTGAAGCATGATCGGACCAGGCTCACCTTCATTGCTGTCTAGCGCACCACCAGTAATCCCTGGAATGATTTGATCACTAATAATTTTCTTGCCGTTGGCAACAACTGAAACGCGTCTACCAATGAGGGTAACGTCAAACGACTGCCATTCGCCAGGTGATTTGGCCGCCATTTCGTTGGGTGTAATAAACCCATAAATGCCGCCAAACAACACTGAGGCTGGCTCCAACCCTTTGTTGTCTTCCACTTGTATTTCGTAGCGTCCTCTTAGATACACACCGCTGTTGCTGTGTGCAGGATACCTGAATTCAATATGCAATTTAAAGTCGTCGAATTTTCTATCCGTCACAATATTAGAACCCGACCTTGCACTGGTTAGAATTCCATTAATCACTTCCCATTGGTTGTCTTCTGTTTCTGAATGCCAGCCTTTCAAATCTTTACCATTAAACAACTGAACCGGAGTTCCCCAAACGACAGGCTTTGTTCTTTTAAGCAGTGGAGCCCTTACACCAGTATATGCATAACGCTTACCATCGCTGCCCGTGATGATGCCACTCAACTTATCATTTTCCAATGTTCCTTCAAAGACCATGTCCCTTTCACTGCTTTCCCATTGTGGAGGAATACTAAAACTGACTTTCCCTTCTTTAAAATTAACTCTTGAAATTGGGCGAGCACTTCCGCCATCAGCAACAAAAAATCCTACCAAGGTTTTAACTCCAGATAGTTTTACTTCAAGCCATGAAGGAGTGAGTTTATCGCCGCGGTCTACGGTAAGGTCCCAACGTCCGATGATGGCATCCTGTTCAACTGCAATAGCTGTTGCACTATGAGAGCTTAGCGGCGTTAGCAGTGAAAAGAAAATAAATATCATGCATTGTGCCAGTAGAAAATTTTTGATTGAAGGGCTTACGGTATATTTCATAAAACCAGTTTAACATTGAAGATAGATAAAAGAGCTTATTTCTTGGCATCGGCCAATACGGCCTCCAATTGCTGAATTTCAGGCTGGGTGAGATAACGCCACTTGCCAACTGCAAGATTGCCAAGGGTGATGTGCATGATTCGAATGCGCTTGAGGGCTTTAACCTTATAGCCAAACTCAGCACACATGCGTCGAATTTGTCGGTTTAATCCTTGTTTGAGAATAATTCTAAAACGCCTGGCTGCTTCTTGTCTAACATAGCAAGGCTTTGTTCGTTCACCAAGAATCATTACACCAGTACCCATTTGCCTGATCATTTCCGAAGTCAGTTCTTTATCTACTGTAACAACATATTCTTTTTCGTTGTTATTCCCTGCGCGCAGTATTTTATTTACAATATCACCATCATTGGTCAGCAAAATCAACCCTTCTGAATCCTTATCAAGTCTGCCTACAGGAAATATGCGTTTGGGGTGATTGATAAAACTAATGATATTGCTCTTGTCGCTCATCTCCGTGGTAGAGGTAACTCCAACTGGCTTGTTGAGCGCAATGTATATTGGCCTTTGGTTATTTTTAATCTTTTCTCCATCAATGGCCACTTCATCACCTGCAAAAACACGTGCATTCACCATCACCAATTCACCATTGATGGTCACGCGGGCCTGTTCAATCAACTTTTCAGCTTCACGCCTTGAGCAAAATCCTGAATTGCTGATGTATTTATTGATTTGTATGCCCCCTTCCTTTGATATTCCCTTCATATGAAACATGAAGGTAAGAAAGAGAAATCAATGGCTTGAAGTTTGTGAATTTCTCAAAGTCGCACTAGCGGAGGTAAAAATCACCTCCGCTGCATACTGAGTTAGGGTGTTTGGATTTTGAATGCTGAACAATCAACATTTAAGAGTTTGGTCATAGGTCATAACGGCTAAATTTCTTCCACTGAATTTTTCGAAAACAGATCTGAGGGAGAAATATTAAGGGTGGTGGATAAAAGATAAACAGTATAGGCACTGGTATTGATCTTGCCGAGCTCAATTCTACTGATTTGGGAGTAGGTTAGCCCGGACTCAAGAGCCAATTGCTCGAGCGTCAACCCCTTTAGGCTTCTTACCCTTCGAACATTGCTGCCAAATACTTCGGAAAATTCTTGTTTATTATTCATTGCTTATCGCGACTGAGATAGAGGGAGCGAGGTCCTTAATCAAGAGCATTTGTGCTCTATTTTCAATTGAATAACATATGTACTTAAAATATATGCCATCTTTAAGATAGCTGTTCTTCATGTTGATTGTCCTATAAATATTTATCTAATAAGTAAGTAATTGTTTACGAAATAGGTTATGTATATAATCCTCCTATATATTTAAAACTAACATTGGATAACAAAAGAAATTCATTGTCTTCTCGTCCACAGCCAACAGACAACGAGGGATGGATTGAGTATAGCTTTAACTAGTCAACAAGAAGATCATAACCACATATGACTTCCTTGTTGGTTGCTGGGTTGATAGCTTAGATTATTACCACTGCATAGCGGGGAAAAGCTTCCATGCTTTCACAGATTCTACTTTGATGGGTGCATCATCAGTGAACACTTGGACATGCACAGCATCTTCCATTGTTGGATAGATGACCTGCGTGATGCATTGTGTTCCGTTTGCAAAAACTTCCAGCATGGATTTATCGAGAAATATCCTAAGATGTACTTTTTCACCCTTCTTTAATTCAAAGGGAGCATCCTGGGTTTCATAAACAGGGTTTTTATTCGGGTCGGGAGATGCAAAAGACATGGCGAACTCATTATACTCTGGCTTGCTCAAGCTTGACTTTCGCATATCAACTTGGATAATGTTCTTGTTTAAATCAATCACAACTGGTGTTTGCTCAACACCATCTTTTGAGGCGAATACCTTGATGCCAAATCGTTTAGACTGGCCTGGATTGAGTACAACTTCCATCTCCATCACTTTGCCTGAAATATTGTTTAATGTAATAGACTCTCCAGGATTGACCTTAAAGGCTGATTCTTCAGTTGGATTATAACGGATACGTTCAATTTCTTTCAGTGGATCAATATTCAATGAAAGTTTGTCTTTTGATAAAGTGAGAACACGGGGCATTGACATGGTACCACTTGAAACGCCGGATTTTCTATCAAGCACCCAGGCCCACATTATTCTTCTTCCCTGATCATCAAGCAATGTTTCGGGTGCAAACATCGTACCGCCAGGCCAATTCATTCTGTGATGAGATTCAGGCTTGAATTGTTTACCATCCCAAGAACCAATATAATAACGGGCGCCCCTTGAATGACTGATGCAGAGAAGTACCCACTTGTCGTCTAGTTTAAAAAAATCAGGACAAGATACATCTTCAAACCAATCAACATCAGGCATATCATTGGTCATAAAATTTCCAATGTGGGTCATGGGTTGCTTGTAATCAGTTCCAGTGTATAGCACAGGTGGATTGGGCTTGCCAGAAACAGGTGCCCCACCGGAGATCTGAAAATACGTATTGCCCTCAACCCACATGTGTGGATCCCATCCAGGCTTGGCGATAGGATTTGCTTTTGGCTTCTGCCACAGATCAAGATTTTTATCACTGCTGAAAGCAACGCAGTTACCGCCTGTACCAAGACCATGATAAGCCATCACCACATTGCCATCATTAGCAAGAAAAGCATTGCCGCTGAAAATACCTTCATCCGGATCACCTTCATTGTGTTTCAAATCATTTGCATGCCAACGCCAATGAAACAGGTCTATGCTAGACAGATGCTGCCAATGATGTCCGTTTTCTGCTTGATAGAGATACCAAAGATGATACACACCATCTTTATAAATAGCTCCGTTGGGATCAAAAGGCATACCAAATCCTTCTGCGATCGTAAGGTGCCATATTGGACGAATAGGATCATTGATCTGAGCTCTTCGTATGTTTCTTGCGGCACTAAAATCTTCAGATTTGAAAACCTGGGCGCTTACAAACAATGTTGCAGCCAATAAAAAACATGTAGTAAGTAGTTTAGCATTTATCATACTTGAATATAATAAAATAATCAGAGATTAATTTAATGCAACGCCATCCAATTTAATGCTGACTTTTTTAGGAATGATAATTTCTAGATGCTTTGCCATTGTTGGAAGTAAATCAACTACCGCCGCTGGATAACCAAGAGATGTTTTATTAACCAACTTTTTATTGCTAATAATCCAGGTGCTTCTCTCCCGCTCAGTTTGTCCACCATGATCTTTTCCAGTGATGCTATCTCGTCCGTGATCAGTAGTTATGATGAATAACCAATCTTCATTGAAATTCTTTTCGCGGTATTCGATTGCTTGCCACAGTTTTTTTATCTGAAGGTCAAGTAATGAAATGGCATCATGAAGTTGAGGCCCATCACCCCATTTATGACCCATATCATCGGTGTATTCCAAATAAACCCAACTCAAGTCAGGGGCATTACTTTTTAAAACTTCCGCCGCATCAGCAACAACACGCTCATCGATCAAATGAATATATTTATTTTCTGAATCGTGCGGATAGCGTATTGTATCCAGCTCATATCCATCTGAAACATGATCAAACTTCAAGCCCTTTGTTTTTCTTAAGCCTTCTCCTGCCAATTTTGTGCGGTTATCAAGCCAGGTGGAAAATATACCGATCTGTTTGTTGGGGTACTGATCTTTGAACAAGCGAAAAATCGTAGGGTATCTATAATTCGGCTTTGCAATATCATTATCCCACACATTGTGTTTATTGGCCCAGGTGCCAGTGAGCAGACTATTGTAGCCAACAGCAGAGATTGTCGGGGATTCAGACCTCCCCCCCCTGACCCCCCCTACATACGCACGCAGATATGACCCGCTTGAAGCAATTGACTTCATTGTTGGTGCGGGATGTTTTTCAATGACATCCGCGGGGATACCATCGGCGATGACGAACAATACCTTATGATTTCTTTGTGCAAGGATGAATTGACTCAAGAAAAGAGAGAGCAATAAAAATGAAGTTTGTTTACATGTTGGCATCAGCATCTATTTTCTGGAAGGTAATGGACTTTATTTCATCAAGCAGTTTCTTTACTTCATCTGGCTTTTGAGTGCCTATCAATATCTTACTACCACTTTTTAATTCGAGTTGAATTCCAAAATTACCTGAGATATTATAGGCAAGTCCTTTTAGCCCATACTTTATCCCCCACCCTCCATAGTCCATGATGGGACTGTATTTCCTGACGTAACAATTTGATACCTCAGTCCACTTAAATACCCGATAAGAAAAGTGAAATGGAAATAGTTTACAAGCAATCCCCTCCGCTGTAATTTGAGTGGTCAAGGAAATATTCCTGAGTAATATCAAAAGTAGTGAGATAAAAACAAGCAACAATAATAGTCCCGCATCAGATGCCGGCTTATCACCAAAAGGCTTTCCGAACACAAGCTGAGAGATCGCTCCATACGATGTTGTACCAATTATTCCGATTAATATAATCCAAAGCCACCATTGGGTGAACTTCTGTTTTTCAGAGAAAAAGGTATCCATTGAATGTAATTTAAAATGATAGCGTGAAACCTATCTGTATTGCTGGCGGCAAAAGATGATTATTTTTTTATCAATGGCATTGCTGTTGTTTCACCACTGCTATTTTTTAATAAAAGTGTATACCTGCCAGAAGGCCAAGCTCTGGTAGAAATCATGGATGTTTTATTCACCACCTGATCTTTAATTATTGGCCTACCATGAACATCTATGATCATCACCTGAACCGGTACAGCGTGAGGTTTATAAATGAATAGATTTTCAATGAAGGGATTAGGCCAAGTTCGAAACTCGTTGCTCGCATCTGCAGTCAACATTTTGTTGGACGATAGGCTAAAATCTCGCTTATTGCTAAGGTTTCTCACTCGGTAAAAAGTTTGTACCGCTGTATTTTGAAGGATTGTGATGGCATAACTATTTTCTAAATTAAACCGTCCGGAGGTAGGTACGTAATCTTTATTAAACCAGCTCACCCCATCTAGACTGATCTCAACCTGAAACCCTTCAGACTCTATACTTTCTTCGACTTTCCACGCTAGATTAACCCTGTTACGTTGGGTCTTTTTAACTTCAAATTGTACCCATTTTAACGTAAGAATGGTGCACGGAATCTGAACAATAAAATTTGCCTTGGGGGTCAACAAGGATCCTTCTCTGACTTGAACACCGAAAGTACGCGTGCCGCTCGTCTTTGGAGTAGTCGTATGAGCATAACGAATTGAATCTAGCAACGCCTCAGCCTGTGCTGTTGTCCATCCACCAGCAGTAGTTCTAGTGATATTTATGGTACTCACTCCTGAGGCAACAGATCTTACTAAAGAATATGTAACACCACCCAGCGAAAAGGTTTGCGTCCCAGATGTTGAGAAGTTAAGTGACAGTTGATTTGTTCCCGTAGCACCGGCTATAGACATAACTTCTGAAGCCCCATCAAGTATGTCTGTGCTGATGAAATCAATGATGATCTCATTTACAAATCCGCTCGAAACATTGGTCAGATTGGTGCCCCCGTAGGTCATGGATTGAACAGCATAACAATCCGATACACTGTTATTAATTCCGGAAGTATTGGTGTTCAAATCAAGTCGTGGTGTATACGTTGTGGTGGTTGTAGGCGACCATGTAATACCAGCACTGAAGTCGAGAAAAAAGTAAGAAACCCCTGATGCCCCTGAACCAACCTGAATATCAAATTCAGTTACACTTGAAAACCCTACTGTTGCTCGTTGTGCGCTATTGGTTACATCCGATACGTTAGCAGATATATTTGACCTGAATTTCGTGAGTCCTGAAGTTGCATTGTATGATGGTGTAAGATTTGTTGGGTTACCGAGCGTATATGATGAAAATCCACCGAACTCAGCAAATTGATTTGAGTTTGCAGCACCATTTCCGTCCAGATCGTACGCATTCAATTGAAGGTTTTCCAATATGATTGGAGTACCTGTCGGATTTGTTGTTGCATTGTATGAACCACCTACGATGAATTGAAAATTAAAACCAGCAGAACCACCACCAGTACCAAAACTGAAAGTTGGAGAAAAGTATGCATCTGAATTTGATGATAGGCCAGATCCCGTGGTGGAACTGTAATCATGAGCAGTACCAGAACCACCAGAAGGCAGGGTAAATGTTGCGTTTGTTAAACTTACCGTTGTCACGATACAGTCGACCTGCTGCCCATTCAAGGTGATTACATTTGTGTACAAGATCTTATCGCCTACTGCTGTACCATTCCCAATAATAGACACCCTGTTGGCATCAAGAAATTGTAAGGTGCCTGTGGCCACGTTGACCGTTGTTTGAGCAAGCAAGGAATTACTTGAAAAAGACACCGCCCCACATAGCAGTAACAGCTTGATAAAAAAACCAAGAAATGTCCTCGAATTGATGAAAAATCGGGGAGTAAGGGTTGCTATTGGGGGTGCTACTATCAAAACCGAATTAAATAATCCAGTAATTTACGATTTTTATATTTTTTCGCAGTCTGTTTAAAAATATTTTTTTGTTAAACATCAATGATGTCAACATGTACAGCCTTAAAACGATTTGGTAAACTTTACAATTTGCCGAAGCCACAAAAAGGTTGTAACCAAAAAGATCCTTGTGGGACTAACCCTTTAAGTCATTGATTAATAATGATCGAGCTAATATTTATTGCGTATCGTAAAATTTTGAAAAATAATCTCGGGTCTTGATGTAGGTCATATTTTTTTACCGTTCAAGAATTCAACTTTGACCAATAAAAATACATCATGAAAATATCATTCTTAGCAGTTCTGTTTATCCTATCAATCAGCATTGGATATTCACAAGATCAGGATCGAGATAAAGAACAATTACAAACACAAGAAAAACTTAGGCTTCAAGATAGGCTAATCATAAAAAATGGTGAGGTATTTTGGATACAAAATCAGCAAAAAAATAGACTTCAAAATCAAATCACACTCGATAACGGCACTGTTGTATACCCTGATGGCACGATACAGAAAAGAAATCGCGACCGAATTAAATTAAAAGACGGGGAATGTATTGGAATGAATGGAAGAAAATATAAGGATGAAATAACATTCATGAATAGAGCGAGAAACAAAGAGAGGCAAATGGATAGAAGAGCGCTACAGAGGGGAGAGACAATGCAACGGAGTAGTGAACAAGCCCGAAAGAAATCAGGTCGTATGCAAAATAGTGGTGGAAAAGGTCGGCCATGAAAAAAAAACTGATAATGACAGTGGCTATTGCATTTCTTTCCTCGAGTTTGTATCAAGTCTTTGCGCAAGAAGAAAAATTAAAGCACAATATCTCAAAAGAGGCAAGTAAAAAAACATCACAGCTCAGGATAGGGGTAAGTTATGTAAACAACTATGTATATGCGGGTAGAACAGATTCATTAACATCACCATATCTAACCCCATACGTTTCTTATTACCATAGGTCAGGTTTTTTTGCAAAGGGGCTATATCATACCTCACAGGAAAATCAGAAAACCGAATTGACCTTGTCAATCTGATGATTGGATATGGATTCTACTCAGCCAGACTATTTGGGGGGGGGGCGAGCACGAATCTACTTGCTTTCAATAAAGAAAGTTATGCAATCCAATCAGAGGTTAGTGCTTCGGCTAATGGCTATCTTGGATATGATCTTGGCTGGTTTGATCTGACTGCAGATGTTAGCACATTGATGGGCAAAGAACTTGATATCATCAGTGGACTTGAGTTAAATAAAATAATAAATATCTATAAAAATCGTTTCACACTCAATCCAACGTTCTATGCTATTGGCGGCACCCAGCAGTATTATGGTGAGTATTATACCTATCGCAGCAGCAGTGCAAAAGCAAGATTCGGTCGTAGGCCTGGGGGGATAAATAATGGCCCCGCTGAACCCATCATAGTTGTCAATGAAACATCCCCCTTCAAAATACTCGCGTTTGAGATGAGCTTGCCTATTCACTATACAGCAAATAAATTGAAGTTCTCATTTATACCTCAATACGCTATACCCGTAAATCCTTCGACGATTACCGTTAATGAAATTACCACGAGTGAGGAGATCAAGAACAGGCTATATTTTACTGCTGAAATTAGTGTCCAATTGTAAACACAACCTTAGGGCCAACAATACTATACCAGAAAATAATCAATCCAGATGGCTGCCTTTTTAGTCGAACCCTCAGAGTACACAAGCAAAAGTTAAGTCAACTTGAAAGCTTTGTAGATTCAAAATTTAAGGTGGCTATTGCTTTGTATATGCAGAATACATCCAGATAAGCTTTTCCTGCTGTCTTACATAATCACTCATCATCGCACTTGTACCTTCATCATTTGCTTTTCCTGCGATAGCAAGTATTTCGCGCTCCAGAGATAGCAGCACACCGAGTGCATTGATTACTGCAGCAATGCTTTTTTCTGAACCGGTTATATTGATCATTTCCTTAATGGCAGACTTTTTAAAATATTCTCCAAATGAATGAATTGGCGTTCCCCCTAAGGTTAGGATGCGCTCAGCAATCTCATCTGTCTTCAGATTTAAATCGTTGTACAATTCCTCAAATTTTAAGTGAAGTTCAAAAAACTTGTCGCCTTGAATATTCCAGTGAAAACCCCTAGCATTCATATAAAACACTTGAGTATTAGAAAGCAAAATGTTGAGTTGAACAATCAACATGTCGGCTAATTTCTTTTCAAGACCTATGCTATTTTTTTTCATACTATCAATTTTGATGAAGATAATACTAAGGAAAATATACTTGGGTGATATTAGTCACCTCAAGGTAAAGCATATAAACTTACATATCCTTCGCATAGCTTGCTTACAAATGGTATACTTTGTTCATATATGCATTTAATACCCCAGCAACATGTGGCTACCAATCTAAAATTTATAATAACTTCAAGAAAAAATGAAATAGCTGTGATGAGAAAAATATTCAGTTTTATATTACCAGTATTATTAATACTATCATGTACAACTCCTAAAAAAGAAAATTGGGTATCGCTCTTCAATGGTAAAGACATTGACGACTGGACTGTAAAAATCTATCACCATGAGGTAGGTGAAAATTATGGGAATACTTTTCGGGTGGAAGATGGCCTCATCAAAATTCGATATGACCAATACGATCAATTTCAGAATCGGTTTGGACATTTGTTTTACAATACCCCCTACTCACATTACAAGCTAAAATTCGATTATAGATTTACAGGGATATGGAGAAAAGATGCTCCTGTTTATACTGAGTTGAATTCTGGTGTGATGTATCATTCACAAGACCCAAAAACTATTTTAAAAGAACAGGATTGGCCTATATCGGTTGAATTTCAGCTGCTCGCCGGACTTGCTGATAGCCTATCCAGGCCTACCGGGAATATGTGTTCACCGGGGACAGACGTGGTGTTTGAAGGGAAAATTGATTCGAGACATTGCATTAACTCTTCGTCTAAAACCTATTATGGAGATCAGTGGGTTCATGCTGAATTGATTGTAATGGGAGATTCGATGATTACCCATATCATCAATGGTGATACCGTATTGAAATATTCACAACCTCAGATTGGAGGAGGTGTAGCAACTGGCTATGACCCCAACATAAAGGTTGATGGCAAATTGCTCAAGCGTGGCTTTATTGCCCTACAAAGCGAGGGTCAGGAAATTGATTTCAAGAACATCAAGTTGTTGAATCTCGCAGAAAACTAACCATCTAAACGCATAAACAACTAAACTTCTCTCAACCTCTCTAAACTTCTCTAAACCTTACTTATCCGTTCTTCTACTACCATCATACAATTCATACTCCAATAACCTGCAATCAATGGTTGCATTGAAAAACTCTATTCGCCTTTTGGTTTTCAATCGTATTGCTTTTGCCAAATCAAGGTTGCCCGTAAACACATATCCAACCTTGCCCTTGCACTGTTGCTTTAAAAAATCTCCTATTCTTGCATAGGTTGCATTCAGCTCGATTTCATCTCCCAAGCGATCTCCATACTCTGGATTGAACATCACAACCCCTTCCCCTTCTGGAACAGTAGTCTCTTCAAAATCGCAGACTTCAAAATCAATTAGATCCTCTACCCCTGCTGCTGCTGCGTTAATCCTTGCAATATCAATTGCCCGCTCACTCATATCAGACGCAATAATTTTGAGTTCAGGTACCCTAATAATCTGTTCATCAAGCTTTGCCCGTTCTGTGTTGTACATGTCAGCCTCATACCCCAGAATATGCATGAATGCATAATTGTTTCGCAAAAGACCTGGAGCCCGGTTGGTGGCAATCAACGCGGCTTCAATAGCTACTGTACCTGAACCACACATGGGATTGATGAATGGACTTGTTCGATTCCATTGAGAAGATAATATAGTTGCTGCTGCCAATGCTTCCAGCATAGGTGCCTGACCGGGCAACTTGCGGTATCCATGCTTTGCCAGCGTTTCACCAGAGGTATCGATAAATATTTCAGCTTCGTCATTTTTCCAGAAGAGATAAATTACCGCACCCAATAGCTCAGATCCAGTATTGGGGCGTCTTTTTACCGTATCACGCATCCTATCTACAATGGCATCTTTCACCCGTAAATTTGCAAAAAGATTTGTTGAGATGGTAGGATGAAACACATTGCTGGTCACAGAAAAATACCCATTGGGGGGAATAAACCTCTCCCACTCAACAGACAATAAACTATCGTGCAGCTGATCAGGATCTTCGCATTGAAAAGACTTTAATGAGTACATAACCTGACTGGCGCAGCGGAGATTAAGGTTCAATTTGATACAATCCTGAACAGTGCCGATCAGCTCAACACCTGTTTGAAAGACACGCTTTGGCTCAAATCCAAGTTCAATAACTTGTTTTTCCAGTGAGGGAGCGAGCCATTTGTGGCAGGTGATGATAATTTTTCTACGGTAAGTGAATACATGCATGACTGCAAATTTAAGTTAATCTATAAAATCAATTGGATTTATATGTCCTGCAGTCCATAAGTATGCCATAAATTATGGCGGCTTAACGCCATATTTTTGATCCTTTTTAGAAAACTGCTTACAGCAGTATATGATAGGGAAATTTAGAAGTTAAGTTTTACCTTTCACGATAATATTTAAGCCTGATCGAATTACAGATCAGGTTACTATCATAGGAACAAGATGAACATACTGATTGTACACAAGACTAAACTACCCATAACCAAATATGGCGGAACAGAAAGATCGCTTTGGTACTTGGCCTGGGAATTAAATAAGATGGGGCATACTGTTAATATGCTCTTGCCAAAAGGATCATCCTGCCCATTTGCCAACGTTTTTTTTATACAGTAAGATCGTGAAATCATCGATCAAATCCCTCCGAATATGGATGTCGTCCATTTTGGCTTCATTCCAAAAAGTACTAGCGGTTTAAAACTCCCATATATCATAGTTATCCACGGGAATGTTTATGACAATATTGAGCTGGACAGCAACACTGTATTTGTTTCCGTTAATCATGCGAGCAGATATGGCTCTGCGTCTTTTGTTTATAACGGCATGAACTGGGATGACTATAGCAAGCCAGATCTGAACAATGCCAGAAATTATTTTCACTTTCTTGCCAATGCATCTTGGTCTGTCAAAAACGTAAAAGGAGCCATCAACATCATTAAGAAAACATCAGATGAAAAGCTATATGTTCTTGGGGGCCATAGGTTGAATTTCAACATGGGATTTAGATTTACAACAACCCCTAGAGCACGTTTTTGTGGCATGGTGGGCGGTGAAAGAAAGGATGCCCTAGTCAATCAATCGAAAGGTCTGATTTTTCCTGTGAAATGGAATGAACCCTTTGGAATTGCACTCATTGAAAGCCTTTACTATGGATGCCCTGTTTTTGCAACGCCATACGGATCTTTGAAAGAATTGATTCACAAAGAAGTTGGAGCGCTTTCAAATAAATTATCAGAGCTGGCAGAAGCAGTTGAAAACGCCGAATCCTTTTCAAAAAAAACATGCCATGAATATGCACGTGATTGTTTTAATTCAAAAGTGATGGCGGTAAACTATCTAAAGAAATACGAAACAGTTATCGCTGGGGAGTCCCTAAACCCAACCAAACCAAAATTAGTTCACTATCCAGAACCAAAATTTTTAGACTGGATTGAATGAGTGCAATCTTGAAAATCATTTCGATTTATGTCTAGGGAGATGCCGAAGGATGATTAGTAAATCCAGTTGAATTTATAATCACTGGGAGGTTTTACAGGTGTACGTTCGGATACCCTTCTAAATCTATCCGGTAATGCCATCAAATAATCTCTTCCCTTTTCTGCAGCCCCGGTGAGGTTACAAATATTCCCAATATTCCATTCTTTGATGAGTGAGTCAAGAATATTGGTATAATCCATGCTTGTATATACCCCCAATCGTTGGGCGGCATCGCTGAAGTGCGACCAGCTCTCACTTATTTTTTCACCCTGTTGACGCATAAAATGTGCAGGCATGACGATTTTTTTTCTCATCATATCCTCAAATGCCAACATCATTTCACTAGGGTCCAGTTCAAATATTTTAGACACAAAGCTCTTATACGCTTTAGCATGCCTTAACTCATCAGCGGCGATTACTCCGCATATTTTAGACAATTGATTGTTGTCATTCATTTTTGCAATCGTGGCAGTTCTTCTGTGAGATATATTGGTTGCCAATTCCTGGAATGAGGTATATACAAAATTACGGTAGGGATCACGGGCAGTACCGATCTCCATGCCATCAGCAATCAGGTGCTGAGTAGTAATTTCCATTTGCTTCATGTTTACACGCCCCGAGAGGTATATATATTTGTTAAGCAAATCTCCGTGCCGGTTTTCTTCCGCCGTCCATCTGCGTATCCATTTGCTCCAGCCCTGTGGCTCATCTTTGCTTATGCCTTCAATATCGGTTAGCCAACTTTCATAGGTTGGCAAAGCCTCCTCGGTGATGATGTCTCCAACCAATACCACCAAATAGTCGTAGGGCAACTCCTGGCTTTGTTCTTGGATTTCTTTGATTTCCATAGTAAAATCAGGATTCCGGCTTTCCGGAAGAAAATCAGCAGGTTGCCAATTGGTATCTATGTCATT
>JBILBU010000097.1:0-2839 GCA_044353505.1 Chitinophagaceae bacterium
CTTGTGAATAGATTAAGTGATATTGGCCATGATCCAATAATTATTACATTAAGTAATGACAAAACACTTTTACATGAAGTGAACAAAAACGTTACTGTAATCACCATACTTCGAAAACACAAGTTTGATCTCTCAGTCACTGCCAAAATTCGAAAAACACTCTTTGCGCATGAGATTGATAGCGTCTTCTGCATTAATATGTTTTCTTTCTTTCTCACTAAACTTGGATTACTGTTTAACAAGAACATCCAATTTTATTTATCGTTGCATTCCACTGATCCTGTTTCTTTTAAAAACCATTTAGCCAACCATATTTATTTTCGCTTTGTCAATCGAAAGGATATAGTTGTATATATATGTCAAAATCAAAAAAACTTTCTAAAACCAAAGTATTTCATATCTAGCTTTCATGATGAAGTAATATACAATGGCATAGATACTGCTTTCTTTGACCCTGCATTATTTTCTAATTTTAACGCACAATTGCTAAGAGATCAGTATGGTATCTCTTCATCCGATATGCTAATTCTCAAGGTTGCCAGACTGCGCATTGAAAAAGGCCATGTTGATGCTATACAAGCACTTTCAATTCTTCATACTCAATTTTCACTCAAGGCACATCTCTTATTTGTTGGAAATGGTGACGAGCCTTTCATTACTTCACTCAAGGATTTAACACGCAAATCAGGTCTTGATGGCTTCGTACATTTTTCTGGGATTCAGTCAGATGTCAGAAAATTTTACATGATCTCATCAATTTTTACGCTTACGTCACATAGCATAGAGACTTTTTCCTTGGCTGCCTTAGAGGCAATGTCTTTTTCGCTGCCTTGTTCATTAACTGATATTGGCGGCGCCAATGAAATGATTTCTGAGGGGATTAATGGATTTCTGACACAACCCCACAATTCTTTTTCCATTGCCGAAAGTTGGAATCACCTCCTCAATGGTCAGTTCGATAAGCAGCAGATCAGGGGGCTAGTGCTCCAACAATTTACTTCAAATAAAATGCTTGACCAGTACATTAATCTGCTAAAACAAAATAGTATTCAATTTAATAATTAGACCCCCTATGAATATATTTCTAAGCCTTGATTATGAATTATTTTTACAAGAACCAGGCGTCAATATTAGAGCGAGTTTAATTGATCCTACCAAGCGTCTTAATGATTTGCTCGAAAAAAAATCCCTCAGGGCAATATATTTTGTTGATGTCGGATATCTGGCTGCCCTGAATAGACAAAAACTCAATTATCATGCTCTTCAAAATGACTATAACACGATAGTTGAGCAATTAAGAGACCTTAACCTTTATGGCCATGAAATAGGGCTGCATATTCACCCACATTGGGAAGATACATTCTTTGATGGCAATCGCTGGCGTGTAAACCTCTCTCGATATAAGCTAGGTGATTTCAATCAGGAAGAAGCCTCAGCTATTTTTAAGCACTATTTTACTCTTTTGCAAGAGCATGCATCTTCGAAAATTGTTTCCTATAGAGCAGGTGGGTGGTGTCTTGATCCTTTTTCTCATATCAGTTCAGCCATGCGCGAATGTGGCATATTTATCGATTCTACCGTATTTCAAGATGGTAAAAAGCAGACTGCAACACATTCTTTTGATTTTAGGGGATATCCAAAAAAAGATATGTGGCGTTTTGATACACACCCATCAATTGAGGACAATGATGGTTTCTTTTTGGAAGTACCTTCTACATCATACACTGTTCAGCCGGTAGTCTTTTGGCAATTATTGTTTACATCTATTCTAAAGAGAGTCAAAAAAAACGATTCCGGTTATGGCGTCAAGCCATCTATCACAGAGGCCTTAGGAAAGCTTTTTTTCACAACCTCTGAAGCCGTTTCAATTGACTCAGTAAAATCTAATGATGTACTAAAGTCATTTGAGAAAGCTGAAAAAAATGGGAAAGTTAACTTTTGTATTATAGGTCATCCAAAGTGTTTTACTGACGATACATACAAAAACCTAAGTCATTTTATTGATTATGCTTTAAGTCGAGGGCATCAATTCAATACATTTAGTAATGCCTTTCAATCTTTTATTGATCATAGCATCAAGTAATGACTTATTTATAGCATGGAAAATTTTTTTACAAAAGTTCTTTTTATTGCTCCTGATGATAAGTATGGCGGAATTGGTTCTGTAGTAAGGACGTATGCTAAACATATGAAAGGGTTTACATGTATTGCTACTTACCCCTCTGCTCCAATACAATCGAAAACATTGTTTTATCTGCTATCTGTCTTACAAATTATAAAACGACTTTCGCTTGATGCAAACATTAGAATTATTCATTTGCATAGTGCATCGAATGGAAGCTTTTTAAGAAAGGCCTTGATTGCTCTCGTTGGAATGACTTTTGGAAAAAAAATCATTTTCCATTTACATGGCGGTTCCTTCAAAGACTTTTATATGAAGGCCTCAATTTTTAAGCCCGCTATTCGCATGGTTTTAAAAAAGAGCGATGTTGTGATTTGTCTCTCTCAACAATGGCATGAGTATTATAGCAATGTCTTAGGACTGCCTAATGTAGTTTGTATTTCAAACCCAGTAGAGCTAAGTCATGGAGAGGATTATTTTAAAGTAGGCCCCGTTCTTACGCTTCTTTTTCTTGGAAAGATATGTGACGACAAGGGAATTTTTGATCTGATAGAATATCTCAGAACCAGTAAATACTTTTTGAAAAACAAGATCAGGTTATTTGTAGGTGGAGTCGGTGAACATGATAGATTGCTGACTATAATTGCTGATCCTTTTTTTAATGGGAATATTGAGTATCATGGTTGGGTAGAAGATAGCATAAAGAGACAGTTGCTC
>JBILBU010000004.1:0-102464 GCA_044353505.1 Chitinophagaceae bacterium
GGTCTGTACAAACAAAAACCCTCAACCCTCCATCGATTGAAAAATTTAGCAAGGGACTTGTTGAAACTATGCTAAGAAAGGCACTTACAGACCTTAACCAGAGATAAAAGAAGAGAAGAGAAGAGAAATTAACCAGGAAAATTTTCCCTCCATGAAAGCATACCACCGGTTACGTTAGTCACATTGGTAAACCCCATAGATTCTAAGATCATTGCAGCCTGACCGCTCCTGTTTCCACTTCTACAATAAAGAATTACTTCCTGGTCCTTTAGAGATTCAATCGCATCTATATCGCCTCCCCTAATATCGCCTAGTGGGATAAGTATGCCTCCAACATTAAACTCTTCATGCTCGGAAGGCTCCCTGACATCAACAACATGTAAAGCTTCTCCGGATTCAATTCTTGATTTAAACTGATGGACATCGATGGTATTCATATTGCAAATATAAGAATTATTGTATTTGTTGCTAAGGTTGAAGATTAGCCTCAGGCCGCTTGTCAGGCTTTAAAAGACTTAGCCTGATATCTAAAAGTTGACCCGCACGAATCTGGTTTACCATCTGCTGATCATTATAAGGCATTGGGTTTTGCCAGTATACAAAACCATCTGCAGTGTCAGTAATGTTATCGTCCAGTAATACAACACCGGTATTGAGACCATTCACTTCCAACACTACTTTAGCCTCTGAATAACTGAGTCCAAATAAATCAGGAACGGGCACCTCTTCTCCAATTACACCGGAACCAATGAGAAGATCAATTTTTGTTCCCATCCGTATCGTTGTCCCTGGCTTAATGGCAGTACCATCCGAAAGTTGATCTTTAACTGCATTTTTTGCAATGTCTGGAATAAATGTAGTATCACCCATAGAAAGTCCGACTGACTTTAATTCCAACAAGGCATTTCGGAAACTCATTCCAATCAGATTAGGCATAGCGATGGTGGGCGGAACCACACAATTTATTGTAAGATAGATGACGCGGTTAACCTTGACTGTAGCTTCTGGATCTGGACTTTGTTTAATAATGATGCTTGGCCCAATGGTGTCTACATAAATTGAATCTTGAATGACCACCTCAAACCCTTGTTGCTCAAGTTCAGCTGTGACTGAGTCGTAATACATTCCCTTTACATCTGGAACTGTGAGGTAATCCCCATGATTGGTAAGCACATTCAATAACAATAAGAATATCCCAACCAACGTGACGGAAAGAATAACACCAGCCAATAGGTTTTGCCAAAGTGGCTTTTTTGTTATGAAAGAAAAATTCATGTTTTATTATTTAGCGGAGGCAAGTGCTTCATCGATTAACATACTATAAAACTCTTTGAGAGTAACTCCCATGGCAGCCACTTGCTGAGGGACAATGCTAGCTTCACTTTGACCAGGAATGGTATTTATTTCAAGTAAGTAAGGAGCTCCTTCTGCCTCGTTATAGATAAAATCCATTCTTACCACACCCCGACAATTAAACACTCTGTATATGCCGGATGCTGCCTGCCTTATTTTATTGCTAATCTCCTCACTGCATACTGCGGGTGTGACTTCTTCGGACTTGCCTTGATACTTGGCTTCAAAATCAAAAAACTCATTCTCGGTGATCACTTCAGTAAAAGGAAGTGTAATGACATTGCCAGAGGATTTAAATACACCAATTGTAAATTCGCGACCTTTTATAAATTCTTCAATCAACACTTGTTCGTCTTCTTTAAAAGCCTTTTCAATTGCAGCACCAAGATCTTCGTTCCTATTGACTTTGCTCATCCCAATACTGGAACCCCCATTATTCGGCTTAACAAATACAGGAAATCTCAGAGCTGAGACTAGATCTAAACTGGCTACATAACTGTCCTTAAAAAGCAGGACTGACCTAGCTACATTGAAACCTGAAGCACCAGCAACTGCCACAGTGTATCTTTTGTTAAAAGTAATGGCAGAGGTAGTGGTATCGCAAGAAGTGTATGGAATACCAATCAGATCAAAGTAGCCTTGTAGTTTTCCATCTTCACCTGGGGTTCCGTGGATGCCATTTAAAACGGCATCAAAAATAATTTTATTCGCGTTAATGGACAAAGAGAAATCATCACGGTTAACCAGTATTTCATTGCCATCAGCACTGAGGTGAAACCATTTTTCAGGAGTAATATCTATTCTATAAACATCAAATCGATCATTATCAATATGTTGCTGAATGGTAATCGCACTTTTGTAGGAAATCACGGCTTCTGAAGAGTAGCCCCCGGTAACAAATGCTATAACTGGCTTTCTCATAAAAGGGAATTAACTAAAACTAATTTATGAATATGTAGATATAAATACAAGAAAAGGTGAAGTCATACACTATGCCTTCACCTTTTCCAGTTATTGGCGATGAACCTAAAGGTGTAGTTTCTCTTTCTTGGCCATAAGTTCTTCGATTGTCTCTTTGTACTGCTCGTCTGGAACACAACAATCAACCGGACAAACAGCAGCACACTGAGGCTCTTCGTGAAAACCTTGGCACTCTGTGCACTTGTTTGGAACTATATAGTATGTATCATTGCTGACAGGTGCATTTTTATGGCCTGCATCAACTACTTTACCATCAAACAATGAAAACGAACCTTTAACTGTAGTGCCGTCCGATACCGCCCATTCAACTCCACCTTCGTATATCGCGTTATTTGGACATTCGGGTTCACAAGCTCCGCAGTTAATGCATTCATCAGTAATCTTGATTGCCATAATATTTCAGTTTTTTGGGGTTAAAATTGGAACTATTTTTGCCTAGGAATAGTAGGATAAAGATAATTGAATGATCTGAAAAACAGAAAATGAATTTAAATAAACGAATTGAACTGCTTGCGGCTATAGGAACTTTCCTCAATTCTAACGGTCACGAATATGATGAAATAAGGGAAAGGGCATATAGGGAGAATAAGTGGTTCACTGTTGAGTACATACAACAAGCAGGTATAGCGATTGCAACTAAGATGCTAAACCCTGATCTACTCTCCTCTTTTGCTCAGAAATACAAGGTTAAGGATGAAGGCAATTCAGGAAAAACCGTTGGGATAATCATGGCTGGGAATATCCCATTCGTTGGTTTTCACGACTTTTTATGTGTCTTTCTGTCGGGGTACCGCCAAAGAATTAAGCTATCATCGAAAGACAGCATCTTAATGAATATGATTTTGAATATAGCATCTAAGGTCAATCAAGAGGTAGTTGAATGGGTGAAATTTGACGAGATGCTAAAGGGTTGTGACGCATATATAGCCACAGGAACTGATAACAGTGCAAGATATTTTGAGTACTACTTTAAAAAGTATCCGCACATCATCAGAAAAAACCGCACCTCTGTTGCTGTTCTCGATGGATCAGAAACCGCAGAAGAACTATCCAGCTTGGCGGACGACATCCAACTTTATTTTGGATTAGGATGCAGAAATGTCACACAGGTTTTGGTTCCTGAAGATTACGATTTCGTTCCTCTACTGAATGCCCTTAGAAAATATGACCAATACCGCGATCACGAAAAATACAGAAACAATTTTGACTATCAGCTCACCATTGCCCTGTTGAACAATAAATTCTACATGAGCAATGACTCAATCGTATTGCTTGAAAACGAGAGCCCATTTTCACCTATTTCACAGCTTCATTACCAATTTTACAAAAACAAAGAAAATGTGATTGCAGGAATAGATCCTAACAAAATCCAGTGTCTGGTAGGTCACGGGCATCTGCCTTTTGGGATGGCTCAGCAACCGGAGCTTACAGACTTTCCTGATGGGTTTGATACGATGGCGTTTCTCTCAACACTGTCTTGATAAAACTAAATATGACTATTTTATACTAGATTTAAACAAGGCCCATAAGGATTTGTTAAATAGCATGTCAGTATGACTGAAATTCAGTCATGTTTACTTAATTGCATGGTATTCAGGCACAGAAATTGTACTAATAAATTAAACATTTTATCTATGAACATCAAACAGACATTAACGGTCGTATTGATTAGCGCAGTGACCTCCACGGCGGCCATGTTTGCCTATGATTCGTTTGTACGTAAGCCAGTTGGCATTCAACTCAGCAATGGCAAGCTGCCTGCTAGTTATGCCGGATTGTATGACAGCAACATGAATGTGCCGGGCCAGCCTGTCGACTTTCAACCCGCTGCTCAGGCAGCAGTCCCAGCAGTTGTTCACATCACAACTGTGATTGGAGAGAACCAAGCAAGCAATAACCTGCCAAAAACACGAAAGAGTCCGTTCAGTGATTTTTTTGGAGATGACTTTCTTGAGGATTTCTTTGGTGGTCCACAAACAAGGAGCTTCCCCCAACGTGCAAGTGGGTCTGGGGTTGTTATCAGTGAGGATGGTTATATCGTAACCAATAACCATGTAATTGATCAAGCAACCGAGCTCAATGTTACCTTAAACAATAAAAAACAATATAAGGCAAAAGTGATTGGAGCAGACCCCAGCAGCGATCTTGCCTTAATTAAGATTGAAGAAAAAGGTCTACCCTTTTTGTTATACGGAAACTCCGACTTCCTAAAACTAGGTCAGTGGGTTTTGGCTGTAGGGTATCCCTTAAATTTAGAAACAACAGTTACAGCAGGCATCGTAAGTGCTAAAGCACGCACATTGGGACTCAATGCAAGAAAAAGCAATACCCCAATCGAATCTTTTATTCAAACAGATGCTGCGGTGAATCAAGGAAACTCTGGGGGAGCACTCATTAATACAGCAGGCGAGCTCGTAGGGATAGTCTCTGCCATAGCTTCGCCAACAGGTGCATACGCTGGGTATTCATATGCTATACCCGTCAATATCGTAAAAAAGATCATTAATGACCTGCTTCAATATGGTACAGTTCAGAGGGCATATCTCGGAATTAGCTACATGCCAGAAAACGCACCAGAGGCTGAAAAAGCCAAAAATGGGTATAAAGAAGGGCTTGGGGTACTTGTCATGGAAGTGTCTAAGGATGGGGCTATTTCAGGCACTGGTGTACAATCAGGCGACTACATCACTAAAATCAATGGCGTAAAGGTGCAAACAGGAAGCGAAATGGTGGAACAAATTGCAGGATACAAGCCAGGAGACAAAATTACTGTGAGTTACAAAAGGGCAGAGAAAGATTATATGGCTACAGTAACGTTAAAAAATAAAACAGGGAGCTACGACATTGTAAAGAATACAGTGTCCGACAAACTTGGTGCCGACCTGCAAAATATGGAGGCTAAAAAGGCAACAGAATTCAAAATCAAAGGAGGAGTTATTGTAAGTAAAATCAGGGCCGGCCTCATTGATGAGCAAACTAGAATGAGAGATGGCTTTGTTATTCTAAAAGCAAATGGAACTGAAATAAAAAGCATTGAAGAACTCAATGCTGCAATGTCTAAATCACCTTCAAAAGTTTTGTTAGAGGGATTTTATCCAGGTTATGAGGGCCTGTATCAATACCCTATTGAGTTGGTGGATTAAATAAAAAGGGCGGAATGTATTCCGCCCTTTTTATTTCCCCCCCCTTTTATTCCCCCCACACCTGAAAGCCCCAAGCAGGAAGATTAAAGTATTGCGCATCTTCATTCATTACTTTTGAACCAGAACTAAACCATTCAACATATCTACCCCTTATATCACCATGATCAACTTGAACATCAGATAAAGGATATTGTGAAAAGTTAATAACCACCAACACCACCACCCCATTATAAGACCTTCTGAAACTCAAAACATGGTGATCGACACTATTGTATACAAGAGAGCAGTTGGTTGGCTCGTCTGAATTAATGAAAGCATCATATTTTTTTCTCAGTTCGAAGAGGGACTTGTAGAAATCATGGAGCAATGGCGTGTCGGGCCAAGTGAGCGGATCTTTTTCAAAAAAAGACAATCGTGTGTGATTCGGAATTTCCTGTCCGCTATATAAGAGCGGCAATCCTTTCCATGTAGAAGAAAATACAGCCAGAGGAATTGCCATCTCTCCGTACTTTTCGTATTCTGTTCCATTCCAACTGTTTTCATCATGGTTACTGGTGAACCAAGCGGGGGATGCAGATGAAGGATGAGTTTGTTGATACAGAAATAGCACGTCTCGAAGATGATGAATTTGACGAGACCCATCATTGCAAAAATCTTTTGCTGCATTCATCCAACGCCAAGTGTATGCAGAATCAAATACTTCCATATAAGAAGGATGATCAAGTGGGTCTAACTCAGCGATCCAAAATAGTTTTTTTTGATTTTCTAGTGAGGCTCTCGCTTGTGCCCAGAAGTCGACTGGTGTTAGCATCGCCATATCACATCGAAAGCCATCAAGATCGAATCTTTTCAACCATGTGTGCATGGCATCAATCATATCCAGTCGCATTTGAGCGTTGCTATAATCCAAATCAATTACATCATCCCATCCATGAGCATCGAAGAAATCTCCTTGATCATTCTTCTTGTAATATGAAGGATGGGCCAATGTCCATTCATGGTCGCAACCCGTATGGTTCGATACCCAATCAATAATGACTTTCATGCCCAATTGATGGGCCTCATCAACCAACAGCCTGAAATCATTTTCTGTGCCGAACTCAGGATTAATATCCCTGTAGCTTGAGCACGCATAATAGCTACCCAGTTGCCCCTTTCTGTTTTTGGTACTGATGGGAGTGAGTGGCATAAACCACAGGACTTCAACACCCATATCTGCCAATCGGTAAATATGCTTCCTGAATGCATTAATGGTACCCTCGGAAGTGTATTGACGAATATTTACCTCGTAGATATTGGTTCTACGAGACCATGAAACGGGTTCTTTATGCTCTTTCATGCGTGTAAGTTAGGAAATGAAGTGGAATCTAAGGTATTGAAGAAAGCGAATTCCATGAACCTTTATCGTTGCGTGATGTTGTTTGAAGTTGTAACTTTGGGCACCACATGAAACAGTTCACAATACCTGTTATATACAGAAGTCCGCTTATCACTTCGATAAAAAAACAACGAAAGGAAGATGATAAATTAAAGAAGGACTTTAGTCCAACGCAGTTGGATTTTGGTGTGCTTCAGATTTTTCTAGCCCGCCATTTTGGATTTTGCTATGGCGTTGAAAATGCAATAGAGATAGCCTTTAGAACTGTAGATGAAAATCCGGGAAAAAGAATCTTTCTTTTAAGTGAAATGATTCACAACCCATTTGTCAATGACGATCTGCTAGCAAGGGGTGTTAAATTTATGATGGACACCAAGGGCAATTCCATCGTACCCTTTGAGGCATTAGATGCGGAAGACATTGTAATTATCCCTGCTTTTGGAACAACGATAGATATTGAAAAAAAACTAAGTGGAATTGGAATTCAGATTGAGCGATACAACACGACATGTCCATTTGTAGAAAAAGTGTGGAACCGTGCAGAACAGATTGCCAACAAGGGATATAGTATCGTTGTTCATGGTAAACCAAGCCACGAGGAAACAAGGGCTACTTTTTCGCATAGTGATGCGTATGCCCCCACATTGATCATTAACGATATGGAAGAAGCCATCCTGCTGGGCTCAATACTCAATGGAGAAAAATCAATTAACACATTTCACGAAATATTTAAGGGCCGATATAGCGAAGGATTTGACCCAGAAAGAGACCTTGCACGTTTTGGTGTGGTAAATCAAACAACCATGTTGGCAACAGATACACAGGAAATTGCTGATTATCTAAAAGAAATCATGATCAGAAAGCACCAGCTGAGTGCCTCTTCTATTTCAGAAAGGTTTGCCGACACAAGAGATACCCTGTGCTATGCAACAAATGACAATCAAACGGCCGTCAGGCAATTGCTTGAACAAGAGGCAGATGTTGCAATTGTAATTGGAGGAAGAAAAAGCAGCAACAGCTCACACCTTGTTGAACTCTGTGAACATCAATTGCCTACCTATTTTATAGAGTCTGAAGTTGATATCCTATCAAGAGATGAAATCAAAGGATTTAACTGGAAAACAAATGAAGAATATATCAAATCTGACTACTTGACAAATAAGGAAAATCCGAAAATCCTGATTACCAGTGGAGCTTCTTGTCCGGATGCCATCGTAGAGGCTGTAATCAAAAAAATTACTTCTTTTTTTCCCACAGCTAAACCATTTGAAGAAGTTGCTTCATGGTGGGACTAATCAATCATTCATGCATTCTTTTGCCCAAGTCAATGCAAGTGTAAGCTGCTCATCAGGAGTTAGTAAGCTGTTATCAAGCACAATTGCATCATCTGCTTTTCTAAGTGGGGAGATTTCGCGGTTGGAATCTGCGTAATCACGTGCTTCCAGGTTTGCTTTTACCTCTTCGATTGTGATATTGGGGTTCGTTGAAACCAACTCCTTGTATCTTCTTGCAACACGAACGTCTACATCTGCTGTCATGAAGATTTTGAGTTCTGCTTCAGGAAATACGGCTGTGCCAATATCCCGACCATCCATTACAATTCCTCTATGTTTACCTATTAGTCGTTGCTGGGCAACAGCAAAATCACGAACTTCTTTAATTGCAGCCACTTCACTTACTTTGGAAGCAACCGACATGCCTCGAATCAAGGCATCAACATTTTCGCCATTCAAAAAAATCTCATTATTACCATTGAGTGGGTTAATGGCAAAAGAAAGCGTAATATTATTGATTGCATGATCAATAGATATCTTACTCGTCAGGTCAACTTGATTTCGTATAAAAAATAGAGTAATTGCACGATACATCGCGCCTGAATCAATAAAGATATAATTCAACTCTTTTGCCATCTGGCGAGCCATGGTACTCTTTCCACAAGACGACCAACCATCTAGCGTAATGATGATCTTTTTCATTGCTGCAATATCGTGCTTATTTGGAGAATAGCCATCACGGGAGAATACAAGTTAGATTCTTGAACTGAGATAAAAATTTTGTTACGCCCCATGAAGGGTAGAGATACGCCATGAAATGGAGAAAAATGAACATTCCAAGGGAGTTTACCCTCTTCTATCAGATAGTTGCAGTGTCAGTCACCTTAAACCCTTCAGTATTTCACATAATTATTTATCTTAGACTATAATATCTACCATGTTAAAAATCGGCATTTTTGGAGCGGGTCATTTAGGGAAATTTCACATCAGCAATTGGAAGGAAATTGATGGTGTTGAATTGGTGGGGTTTTATGACCCAAACGATAAAACTGCAGCCGAGGTAGTTGAGAAATTTGGTCTCAAGCGCTATGAAGATATTGATGCATTAATGAATGAAATTGATGCAGCAGATGTCATCACGCCAACCCAATTTCATTTTCCTGTATGTGAGATTGCCTTAAGAAAAAGCAAGCACGTATTTGTTGAAAAACCCATGGCAAATGATATGCATGAGGCAAAGAAACTTTTAAAGTTAACCAATGAGGCAAAAGTAAAATTTCAGGTAGGCCATGTAGAACGGTTTAATCCAGCGTTTCTTGCCCTTAATGGAAGAAAGCTAAATCCAATGTTCATTGAGGTACATAGACTCGCTCAATTCAATCCTAGAGGAACTGAGGTTAGTGTTATACTTGATCTCATGATACATGACATTGACATCATTCTGCATTTGGTCAACAGTGAGATAAAACACATCTCAGCAAGTGGCGTGGCGGTTATGACCGATACGCCAGACATAGCAAATGTGCGTATTGAATTTCACAATGGCTGTGTAGCCAACCTAACTTCTTCAAGGATTTCCATGAAGAAGATGAGGAAAATGAGGCTATTTCAAAAGGATGCCTACATAGGAATTGATTTCCTCGATAAAAAAACAGAAATAATAAGGTTAAAGGCAGATCAGGAAAATGACGACCTCTTTACATTTGATATTGATACGCCCAATGGTGCGAGATCAATCGCTGTGGAGAATCCTGAAATTATTGAAGTTAGTGCCATCAAAGCAGAGCTTACTGCATTTAGGGATGCAATACTCAGCGACACAATTCCAGTTGTTTCAGAGTTAGATGGATACCAAGCCCTTGATGTTGCACATCAAATACTTTCTAAAATTGGAAGTGCTGTGGGCCGAGACACTGGGTCGTAATAAAAGAATTACCTACCCCCTATTTACTGATATAGCCAAACGCCATTCAGCAAAAGCTAGATCTTCTGGGAATGTAATTTTTATGTTTTTCTCCTCGCCATCAACCAAGTGAACTGGAATGCCAAATGCTTCAACAACTGTTGCTTCATCGGTAAAAGCAATGGAATAAGCAAGATCAAATGCGGGTAGAATATGCTGAGCCAAAAAAGTTTGCGGTGTTTGAACGATGAACAAATTATCGCGTGGTATGACTTTGGAGTCAATGTCATCGCCAGACTTCTTCCTTAGGCTATCACGCACAGGAATAACAGGTATTGCAGAGCCATGCTTTTCAGCTTCAATGCCACATCGCCTAATCAGTTCAGAAGATACCAGACATCGTACGGCATCATGAACATAAACCAAGCCTTCATCAACGACATATTTAAGGCCATTTTGGACTGAATGAAATCTTGTCTCACCGCCCTCTACAAGAATAATATTAGCATTGTAGCCATAGTTATCAATCATTGATGTAGCCAATGAAATATAATCTTTAGGGAGTACCAAGACAATATGGATGTCAGCATACGCAAGGAGAAAAGCATCTATAGCATGAAGCAGAATTGGCTTTCCGTTTAAGGGGATAAATTGCTTTGGAAGCTCCTGCCCCATTCGTAAACCTGACCCGCCTGCAACTATGATGGCTGTTTTTTTCATCCGACAGTTTTTCTACTCCTGACTGCAATATAATAAAGTGGCACACCAAGAAGGGTAATAATCAATCCTGGCCATGTGTATTCTGGCTTGAATATGATCAGTAAAATACAAAAAGATGTACCCATCAAAATATACAATATCGGCAATACAGGATATCCAAAAGCTCTGTAGGGCCTTTCCATTTCAGGTCTTTTTTTACGAAGAATAAAAACTCCGAGGATTGTAAGCACGTAGAATATCACAACAATAAAAGAAACCATATCAAGAAGTTGGCCGTAGCGTCCACTTAAACACAAAAGTGAGGCTACGATAGTTTGACTCCACAATGCCCATTGGGGAACAGCGTTTGCATTGAGAACACCTGCTTTCTTGAAAAACAATCCATCTTGGGCCATGGTGTAATATACCCTAGCGCCCGCCATGACAAGACCATTGATGCATCCAAAAGTGGACACCATGATGAGGATGGCAATGATGGACCGACCAGCAGCACCAAAAATTGCGCTGGCAGCTGCCACAGCAATCCGGTCTTCCTCCGGCTTTGCAATTTGATCCATAGGCAAGACATTGAGGTACATCAAATTTGCAGATACATAAATCAGCGTAACAATGAGTGTTCCAAGAAAAAGGCTCAATCCAATATTGCGCTTAGGATTCTTTATTTCACCTGCGATAAAAGTGACATTATTCCATGCATCACTACTAAACACCGAACCCACCATTGAAGCAGCAACAGCACCCAATAGGGTAATTCCCCCAATTGATTCCCAGGTAACGCTGCCATCATCGTGAATAAGAGATTTTTGAGAGAAGAAGCCTGTGGCCATATTTTCTGACCAAAAACTATGCTCAACAAATAAAAATCCGCAAAGAATCAAACCGAATAACGCCAGCAGTTTTGAGATGGTAAATGTTGTTTGAATAGCTTTGCCTTCCTTCACTCCTTTTGTGTTGATATATGTCAAGAGCACAATGACTCCAATGGAAACAAGTTGAGCTGGATAGATTTTTAGAGCGCCCAATTGAAACAGGATATTTTGGTCCTGCATATTTAAGGCAGGAAAAAAGTAACCCGCAAATTTAGCAAACGCCACACCAACAGCAGCGATGGTACCGGTTTGAATAACAGCAAAAAAGCTCCACCCATATAGAAAGCCAACGAGGGGGTTATACGCTTCTTTTAGATAAACGTACTGTCCTCCTGCTTTGGGAAACATCCCACTTAGTTCACCATAACTGAGTGCCGCACTGATGGTCATAAAGCCTGTAAGTACCCAAACAAAAATAATCCACCCAGCACTCCCCACATTCCTGGCAATATCTGCAGTTACTATAAAAATACCAGAGCCAATCATTGAGCCTGCAACCAACATTGTTGCGTCCAGGAGGCCGAGGCTAGGTTTAAATTCGTTATTTTCTGACATACAGTTGGTTTTAAAAAAAATCCCGATTCAAATGAATCGGGACTGAAGTTAAGTATTTCGAATAATGTTTTATTTTTTCCCAGAAGTTTTATTGTAGTCGGCATTGAGGCCAGCTACTACATCGTTGGTTATATCATAGGCCTTATCCTTATAAAACAAGAAATTAAGCGAGTTTGAATAAGAAAAGATGTAGGCATAGTTTTTAGTCTTGTTGTACTCAACCAAGAACTTGTCAATTTTATTCCTGAGCTCTTGCATCGTAGTTGCCCCTTCGCCAGCGATCGTGTTTTCAAGAGAGCGCTTCTGCTCTTCAAGATTTTGCATTTTCCCTTGGTAAGCACGTTGAAAATTTTCATACTCTGCCTGAGTGATGGATTCTCCTCTCTTAGCAAATGCTATTCGCTCATTTTCAATTCGTTGAAAAGCATTGTTTAAGTCGCGGTCAGCCGACTCCTTCTTCCTGTCAAAATCAACCATCTTCTCTTTATAAAAAAGATACTTTTCTTGCAGGCTGTCGAGGTCAACATAAGCCAACTTAACCACTGTAGCACTATCTGACAGGGCGTTTGATGAGGCGGCAGTTTGCTTTCCGATATTTTTAACTTGTAGAAGAAGTAAGATTGCAAGGCCTGCGCCCAGTAAGATGTTTATGACTTTTTGATTCATTGTTACAGCTATTTATTGTTCAATATGAAAAGGGAGCAGTTGGCTGCTCCCTTCGATTTAATTATTCTTCCTCATCGAAGCTCATCACTTCGCGTGTTGTTTGAAGGAGTTCGTATTCCTCTTTACTTCCTACAAGCACATTTTCATAATCTCTAAGTCCGGTTCCGGCAGGGATATGGTGACCAGTGATAACGTTTTCTTTAAGTCCAAGCATATCATCGGTCTTGCCTTGAATGGCTGCAGAAGAAAGCACCTTGGTTGTTTCCTGGAATGATGCTGCTGAAATCCAACTTTGAGTTCCGAGAGAAGCCTTTGTGATACCCAACAACACCGGTGTTGATGTGGCAGCGTTTGCATCACGGAATTCAATAATCTTTTTATCAGCTCTGCGGAGAATTGAGTTTTCTTCTCTTATTTCACGAAGACTGGCGATCTGACCAGCTTTCAACACTTCAGAATCTCCTGCATCTTCAACAACTTTTTTGTCGTAGATCCAATCGTTTTCGATGTTGAAGTCTAGACGATCTTCGAGATCCCCTTCAAGGAAGCGGGTATTTCCTGGATCAATGATTTCAACTTTTCTCATCATTTGGCGAACGATAACTTCAATATGCTTGTCGTTAATCTTCACACCCTGCAAACGATATACTTCCTGAATCTCATTAACAACATACTCTTGAACTGCGAATGGGCCCTTGATTGCAAGGATATCAGCCGGAGCAATCTGACCATCTGACAATGGTGTTCCAGCTTTTACGAAGTCGCCATCTTGTACAAGAATTTGACGGGTAAGGGTAACGAGGTATTTCTTTTGAATGCCATCTTTGGCCTCAACTGTGATTTCCCTGTTACCGCGTTTAATCTGACCGAAAGTAACCACACCATCAATTTCTGAAACAACCGCAGGATTGCCTGGATTTCTTGCTTCAAAAAGTTCAGTTACACGTGGAAGACCTCCAGTGATATCACGAAGCTTACCGAGTACCCTTGGTATTTTCACAAGAACCTGACCGGCTCTTACATCATCACCTTCTTCGATGACAATATGTGAACCTACTGGTAGGTTATATGATTTTTCATCTTTTCCAAGAATCTTGAGCGATGGTATTTTGGTTTTGTCTTTAGACTCAATTACAACCTTCTCTCTATGTCCTGTTTGCTCATCCGCTTCTTCGCGATAAGTAACACCATCGATTACATTTTCAAATTCAATTTGTCCTGCGATCTCTGCAACAACTACGTTGTTGAATGGATCCCAACTACAAATCACATCACCTTTGGCTACTTTCTTACCCTCTGAAACTGCCAACACTGAACCGTAAGGAACGTTGTTGGTAATTAGTATACGGTCGTTCTTAAGGTCCATGATACGCATTTCCGCTGTCCGGCCGATGACGATCTGAACATCTTTTCCTTCGTTATTCTTCGCTTTTACTGTACGAAGACCATCGAACTGAACAACACCCTCGAACTTAGCCATAAGGTGAGATTCAACTGATGCAGATCCTGCAACACCACCCACGTGGAATGTACGAAGCGTCAGCTGAGTTCCAGGCTCACCAATTGATTGGGCAGCGATGATTCCTACAGCGTCTCCTTTTTGAGCAATATTACCAGTTGCGAGGTTCAATCCATAGCAATTCACACAAACTCCACGCTTACTTTCGCAAGTCAGTACAGAACGTATTTCAATGGTCTCAATTCCTGCTTCTTCGATTTTTTTTGCTTTGTCTTCGTTGATATGCTGACCAGCAGCTACAATAAGCGTATCGGTCAATGGCTCGTATACATCATGAAGTGAAGTACGGCCTAATATTCTATCATATAATGGTTCAACGATGTCCTCGTTATCTTTCAGTGCACTGGTTGCGATACCTCTGAGGGTTCCGCAATCTTCATCAGCAATAATCACATCCTGAGCAACGTCAACCAAACGACGGGTTAGGTAACCAGCATCGGCAGTTTTCAGGGCAGTATCGGCAAGACCCTTACGGGCACCGTGCGTAGAGATAAAGTACTCCAATACACTCAATCCATCTTTAAAGTTGGAAAGAATTGGATTCTCGATAATCTCTGAACCTGATGAACCACTTTTTCTTGGTTTTGCCATAAGTCCACGAATACCAGCAAGCTGTTTAACCTGCTGCTTACTACCCCTTGCACCTGAGTCAAGCATCATATAAACAGAGTTGAATCCTTGTTTATCAGTTGCCATTGCACGAATAAGGGATTCAGTAACCTTGGTATCTACCCTTGACCAGATATCAATAATTTGATTGTAACGCTCATTGTTTGTGATCAACCCCATGTTGTAGTTGCTCCATACTTCCTTCACTTCTTCTGAAGCCTGGTCAATCATATCTTCCTTCTTCACAGGAAGAATAAGATCTTGTATGTTAAACGACAACCCACCTCTGAATGCCATACGGAAACCTATTTCCTTGATGGCATCTAGAAACTTAGCTGTGGTTGGGACGTTTGTAATTTTGATGATTTCGCCAATGATATCCCTCAAACTTTTTTTCGTTAACAGGGCGTTGATGAAACCAACTTCTGGAGGAACAGCCTGATTGAACAAGACACGACCAACGGTAGTTTCAATTAATTTGTATTCAAGAATACCTTGGTCGCTGCGCACATTGGCTTTTACTTTTATGAATGCGTGAAGATCAACCTTGCCTTCATTGTAGGCAATAATTACCTCGTCGGCATTGTAGAAACGCATGCCCTCGCCTTTTACGAAATCTTCTTCGTTGTTGCGCTTTCCTTTAGATATATAATACAAACCAAGAACCATGTCCTGAGAAGGAAGGGTGATTGGCGTACCATTCTGTGGATTTAATATGTTGTGAGAGGCAAGCATCAATAGCTGAGCTTCAAGTACTGCAGCGTGACTAAGCGGCACGTGAACTGCCATCTGATCTCCATCGAAATCGGCATTGAAAGAAGCACAAACAAGCGGGTGAAGCTGTATTGCTTTTCCTTCAACCAATTTAGGCTGGAAAGATTGAATGGACAACCTGTGCAACGTTGGGGCACGGTTCAGCATGATTGGATGACCTTTCAAAATATTTTCAAGGATATCCCAAACGATGGCTTCTTTACGGTCAACTAATTTACGAGCCGACTTCACCGTTTTTACAATACCTCTTTCGATAAGCTTTCTAATGATAAATGGCTTAAACAATTCAGCAGCCATATCTTTTGGAAGTCCACACTCATGCAACTTCAATTCTGGTCCTACTACAATTACAGAACGACCGGAATAGTCAACTCGCTTACCCAAAAGATTCTGACGGAAACGACCTTGCTTACCTTTAAGTACATCACTCAAAGATTTAAGTGCTCGTCCGCCTTCAGCTTTTACTGCATTTGATTTACGGCTGTTGTCAAACAGAGAGTCGATTGCTTCTTGCAACATCCTCTTTTCATTCCTCAGGATAACCTCAGGAGCTTTGATTTCCAACAAACGCTTAAGACGGTTATTCCTTATGATTACGCGACGATACAAGTCGTTCAAATCAGAAGATGCAAATCGTCCGCCATCCAATGGAACTAGTGGACGAAGCTCTGGTGGTATAACTGGTATGTATTGCATAACCATCCACTCTGGACGGTTTACGATTCTTGAATTGGCATCACGGAAAGACTCAACTACACTAAGGCGTTTTAGCGCATCAGCTTTACGTTGTTGAGAAGTTTCTGTTTCAGCAGTTCTGCGAAGGGAGAAACTAAGTGAATCAAGTTCGATTCTTAGAAGCAAATCATGTACAGCTTCTGCACCCATCTTCGCGATGAATTTATTTGGATCTTCATCGGGCAGGTACTGGTTTTCTTTTGGAAGTGTATCTAACAAGTCGAGGTACTCCTCTTCTGCAAGAAGATCGCCTTGTTTTTTTCCTTTATCGCCCAAGATACCTGGTTGAATAACTACAAAACGTTCGTAGTAAATTATGCTCTCTAATTTCTTTGAGCTAATGCCCAATAAGTATCCGATTTTATTTGGCAAACTTTTGAAGTACCAGATGTGAACGACAGGAACTACCAACTTGATGTGACCCATCCGCTCACGGCGAACTTTCTTTTCAGTTACTTCAACTCCACAACGATCGCACACGATACCCTTGTAACGGATTCTCTTGTACTTTCCGCAAGCGCACTCATAATCCTTTACAGGACCAAAAATCTTTTCACAGAACAAACCGTCACGCTCTGGCTTGTAGGTTCTGTAGTTGATGGTCTCTGGTTTCAGCACCTCTCCATAAGACCTATCAAGGATCGAATCTGGAGAAGCAAGGCTGATTGTAATCTTTGAAAAAGATTTCGGGCGATTGTCTTTTTTGATAGCCATAATGAGTTATCTGTTTTACAATGTTCACGTTAGCATGGACATAACCTACCGGCAATAATTTGCCGATCAACCATTATTGATATTCAATAATCTAAAGAAAAACAAGAATGGAGGTATATGGACATGCAAATTTAAGGACTGCAAATGTAGTCGAAAAAGCCAAAAAAACAATATTTTTCTTTTAAAAAGAGCTCAATTAGAAGCAGTTGCATCATGCTTGGCCCTTGCCTTAAAATGCTCAGCGATGACTTCCTGGACGGGTACATTTCGGATTTTGCTCTCAAGCCATGAAAGAATATCCAGGTACATGAAGGAACGGCTTTCCATAGGATTGCCCTCGATTTTTTTAAGTTTGGCATACAATTGCTCAAAAGCAGCCTTTAATTCTTTCCTACTCATTGAAAATGAACCTCTTAGGAATGCAAAGATTTCATTTTCAACAACACTGAGGTTTTGCATTTTGGACATAAAGCGGTAAACCGACCTTACCTGACTTTCCAGGATTATGTCATTGCCTTTCTCAAAATGGGCAATTAAATGAAGTAAACGGGCATAACATTGGAGATCAGACCTGAGATCTGCTTTCCAATGAATAATCCGGTTGAGGTAATTTATTGCATTGTCATAATCTCCCGATCCAAAATAAAGGCAGGCAATTTTATAGTAAAACACGAGGGTTCTATGGCGATCAAGCTGTAGCTCGAATTCCTGCAGTTTTTGTTCAATTTCAGGAACCAGTACCAACCCTTCGGAAAAAGTTCCATCTAAAAAGTGTTTATTCAATTTAGCAAGATAGAGATAGACAAACCCTTGAACATGATTGTTCATGGTAGCAGTACCCTCTTTAGATTCATAAAATTCTTCAAACCGCTTTAACTCAAGGTCAAATTTTTTGTCATTGCGCAACATGAAATGTGCAATGAGCAGGTTGTGCATCCCTTTGATAAAATGTTGAGGCTCCGCCTTGATCATTTGAGGCTCTTTCTCAAAAAGATCAACCCAGCGTTGACAGTTTTTATAATAGCCAAGAAAATCCTGAAGAATAAAACCATACCAGGCATTGCTTTGAAATAGATAAAGTTTTTCATAAAATCCATTATATGAAGTTACATTATCAGGCAATTCCTTTTGAAAAAATTTCTTCACTGCAACAACATCATGCTCATCTCTGACATGCCCCATCTTAATATACCATCCATACAATTGTAAGGCGAGGTTGCTGAGTTTACCTACCATGGCAAGTCGATCATTCAATTCATTAACCTCTTGCGCAAGCTCTTCTGCCCTATGATCAAAACTTCTAGTGATGTGCAGTGTTTCAATTTTCTTCTCAAAAAAAAGTGCTTGAACCCAAAAAGTAATTTGATTATAGTTCTTTGCGAGTTCTTTTATTTTCTGCAACATTTTCAAGCTCTGATGATATAGCCCTTTGTTGTATAAAATTCTTGCATGGTCGAGTTGCTCATGCAACTGCATGTCTACACTTTGTTCATTTCTAATCAGGCGAAGGCTTGAAAGAATCTGACGATAGAGATGCGCCTTTAAATTAGAGAGTTGTTGTTTTTGTATAGATGGGTTTTTGCGGAGTATGGCGTCTTCATCGTAGATGTCCGACTTATCAATTGCATCGAAGAGCGTAATGATTTTAAGCTCATCTGATGGGGCATTTCTTCCCATATAGAGCTTAAAATTTCTCTTTTCACCCTTTTCAAGGGTTCTTATGAGTTGAAATAGTTCGTCAGCAGACCGGTTGGGCATCGTATTAATCTTTCATTGCAACCCATACCCAATATAGCTTTTGCCACCAAACGGGAGGGTTACAAAGCGTAAATTACAATGCATTTTGGGGAAAACATTAAAAATGAAAGGGTTAAATTAGCATGTTCAAGGAATTTACCCTGAAATGTGTGGTAAGACAAACCTCTAAATTATGGCGGATCAGAAAATATTTATCTTTGATACCACCCTTCGTGATGGAGAACAGGTGCCGGGCTGTAAGCTGAATACCAAGGAAAAAATCGAAGTAGCGCTCGCCCTCGAGGCTCTTGGAGTTGATATCATTGAGGCCGGCTTTCCGATTTCTAGTCCCGGTGATTTCGAATCAGTTTCAGAAATCTCTAAGGTGATAAAAAATGCTACCGTATGCGGACTAAGCCGCGCTGTTCAAAAAGACATCGAGGTAGCGGGAGAAGCTCTTCGTCATGCAAAAAGAGGAAGAATACATACTGGCATAGGCACTTCGGATTCACATATCAGAAGCAAGTTCAATAGCAACAGGGAAGAAATTTTAGTGCGTGCCGTTCAAGCAGTCAAGTGGGCTAGAAACTTCACTGATGACGTTGAGTTTTATGCAGAAGATGCAGGCAGAACAGAGAATGAATACCTGGCAAGGGTTGTTGAAGCAGTCATTGGTGCAGGAGCAACAACTGTAAATATTCCAGACACTACAGGCTATTGTCTACCTAACCAATATGGCGAAAAAATTGCTTTTCTTAGAAACAATGTTCAAAATATTGATAAGGCAATCTTGTCTTGCCACTGCCACAATGATCTCGGACTTGCTACTGCAAACTCTATTGCAGGGGCAATCAACGGCGCAAGACAAATAGAGTGTACGATTAATGGATTAGGTGAAAGAGCTGGAAATACAGCACTCGAAGAAGTGGTGATGGTTTTCAAGCAGCATACACATCTCGGGCTATTCACCAGCATAGATGCAACACAACTCAATCCCATCAGCAGACTTGTTTCAGACATCATGAGGATGCCTGTTCAACCCAATAAGGCCATTGTTGGAGCAAATGCATTCTCGCATTCTTCAGGCATTCACCAAGATGGATTTTTAAAAGATTCCCAAACGTATGAGATCATGCGCCCGGAAGAAGTTGGGGCAGAAACATCAAAAATAGTGCTGACTGCCAGAAGCGGTCGTTCTGCACTAGCTTACAGATTTAAAAATCTTGGTTATGATTTTAACCGCAATGACATTGACTTTTTATATGAGCAATTTCTAGAATTGGCAGACTCATTAAAAGAGGTGCATGACGCAGATCTAAAAGATATGGCAGAACGATATGTACTAGTCCGGGTATAAAAAAAACAAAACAACTCCTTAATCAATCCAATACAAAACAGCACATGAACGAATTAAATAAATACAGCAAGACCATCACCCAAGACACCACACAACCCGCTGCACAAGCCATGTTGTATGGCATTGGCCTTACCGACGAAGACCTAGCAAAAGGACAGGTTGGTATAGCGAGTATGGGTTGGGATGGCAACACCTGTAACATGCACCTGAATGAACTTGCCGCAATTGTAAAGAAAAGTGTTTGGGAAAACGATTTGGTTGGATTGATTTTCAATACCATTGGTGTGAGTGATGGAATTTCCAATGGTACAGATGGGATGCGTTACTCACTAGTAAGCAGAGACATTATTGCAGATTCAATAGAAGCAGTGTGTGGCGCACAATATTATGACGGATTGATCACTGTTCCAGGATGTGATAAAAATATGCCAGGATCCATCATGGCCATGGGCAGGTTGAACAGGCCATCAATCATGGTCTATGGGGGAACGATTGCACCCGGACATTACAAAGGTGAAGACCTTAATATCGTCTCCGCATTTGAAGCCTTGGGAAAAAAGATTGCAGGCCAATTGGATGAGGCTGACTTTAAAGGAATCGTGATGAATGCTTGTCCAAGTGCAGGTGCATGCGGCGGTATGTATACGGCAAACACGATGTCCTCAGCCATCGAGGCTTTGGGAATGAGCCTACCCTATTCCTCTTCAAATCCTGCATTGAGTGACGAAAAGAAAAAAGAATGTGCTGAAGCCGGAAAGGCAATAAGGCTGTTGCTTGAAAAAGATATCAAGCCTTCAGACATCATGACCAAGGAGGCATTTGAAAATGCCATTACAATAATTATTGCCCTTGGCGGATCAACAAATGCCGTTCTGCACATGATTGCAATGGCACACAGTGTTGGGCTATCACTTACACAAGACGATATTCAAGCAATAAGCAACAAAGTGCCTGTGATCGCAGATTTCAAGCCAAGCGGAAAATACCTCATGGAGGATCTTCATAATATTGGTGGCGTTCCACTGGTCATGAAATATCTGCTGAGCAAGGGAATGATCCATGGAGATTGCATGACCGTTACTGGCAAAACCATTGCAGAAAACCTACAAACAGTTCCAGACATTGAATTCGAAAAACAAAAAATAATTTTCCCAATTGAACAACCATTAAAAACAAGCGGCCACCTGCAGATACTTTATGGAAATATTGCCAATGGCGGAAGTGTAGCAAAAATCAGTGGCAAAGAAGGAGAACGTTTTGTTGGCCCAGCGCGCGTTTTTAACGGCGAAAAAGAACTGATCGAAGGAATACGAAGTGGCAGGGTTGAAAAAGGAGATGTTGTTGTCATTCGTTATGTGGGGCCCAAAGGTGCTCCTGGAATGCCAGAAATGCTTAAGCCAACATCAGCAATTATTGGAGCTGGACTTGGCAAGGAGGTTGCGTTGATTACAGATGGTAGATTCAGTGGAGGAACCCATGGTTTTGTAGTTGGTCACATCACACCAGAAGCATTCGACGGAGGCACCCTTGCCTTGATTGAAGATGGAGATAGCATAGAAATAGACGCTGTAAACAATTCAATCAATGTGATGATTGATGAGCATACATTAAATCAGAGAAAAGGCAAATGGAAACAACCTCCACTCGGTGCAACAAAAGGTATACTGTATAAGTACGCCAAATATGTTACCACCGCCGCAGAGGGTTGCATCACCGATAAATAAAATACCATGCAAACAGACACCTTAGCAACAGCAACCAGCAACACAGAAAAACAAATAGAAATTTCAGGAAGTATCGCCTTGCTAAAAGCGCTTGTTGCAGAAGGCGTGGAAACTGTGTTTGGATATCCTGGTGGAGCCATTATGCCCATTTACGACGCGTTATATGATTTTCGTGAAAACCTCGAGCACATCTTGGTCAGGCATGAACAGGGAGGCATCCATGCTGGTCAGGGTTATGCAAGAGCATCAGGAAAAACAGGTGTTGTGTTTGCAACAAGCGGACCAGGAGCTACAAATTTGGTAACCGGACTTGCTGATGCAATGATTGATTCAACCCCACTGGTTTGTATCACCGGCCAAGTGTTCGCTCACCTCCTCGGAACAGATGCATTTCAAGAAACAGATGTAATCAATATCACAACACCAATCACCAAGTGGAACTACCAAATTACGGATGCAAATGAAATCCCAACTATTCTTGCAAAGGCTTTTTATATTGCCAAGAGTGGAAGGCCCGGACCGGTGCTGATCGACATTACCAAAAATGCACAACTTCAAAAGTTTAGCTATACGGGATATACCAAGTGCAACCATATTAGAAGCTACAGGCCTAAGCCCATTGTAAGAAAAGAATATATAGCCGCAGCTGCAGATCTAATCAACCAAGCAAAACGCCCATTGGTTATTTTTGGTCAAGGTGTCATTCTAGGTAAGGCTGAAACCGAATTCAAAAACTTCATTGAAAAAGCAAACCTTCCTTCTGCCTGGACAATCCTTGGATTGAGTGCATTGGAAACTGCGCACCCGCTAAACGTTGGTATGCTGGGCATGCATGGAAATTACGGTCCGAATGTTTTAACAAACGAGTGTGATGTATTGATTGCCGTAGGCATGCGGTTTGACGACCGTGTAACGGGAAGACTTGATAGATATGCAAAGCAAGCAAAGGTTATTCACCTTGATATCGATCCTTCAGAGATAGATAAAAATGTGAAGGCAGATGTTCCTGTCTGGGGAGACTGCAAGGAAACACTTCCCATGATTACAGAACTATTACAAAAGATAGATCATTCAGCATGGATTGAGAAATTCACCGATTGCATGAGCAAAGAAGTTGAAGAAGTGATTCATGATGAACTCAATCCAACTGCTGAGAATATGACCATGGGCGAGGTAATCAATCAGCTCAATATACTTACCAAGGGCAATGCCATTATCGTAACCGACGTTGGCCAACACCAGATGGTTGCCTGCAGATATGCGAAATTCAATGAGAGTAAAAGCAACATTACATCAGGTGGCTTAGGTACTATGGGCTTTGCCTTACCTGCAGCCATTGGTGCAAAATATGGAGCAAAAGAAAGAACCGTTGTAGCGATTATTGGCGATGGCGGAGTGCAAATGACCATTCAGGAACTCGGCACCATCATGCAAAACAACATCAATGTCAAAATACTGATTTTAAACAATCGCTTTCTTGGCATGGTTAGACAGTGGCAGGATTTGTTTCATGAAAAAAGGTATTCCTTTGTGGATATTGAAAGTCCAGATTATGTAATGGTTGCCAAGGGATACCGCATTGAAGGAAGTTCCATTTCAAAACGCGAAGACCTCATCAACTCCCTTGAGACCATGCTCAATCATCCTGGGGCCTATCTGCTGGAAGTTTTTGTAGGAAAAGAAAATAATGTATTTCCGATGGTACCACAGGGTTGTGGAGTTGGAGAAATCAGACTTAAATAATCAACGATGAAGCAGGAATATACCATCTCAATCTATACGGAGAACCAAGTTGGGCTTCTCACCAGAATTGCTGTAATATTTTCGAGAAGAAAGATTAATGTTGAAAGTCTAAACACCTCCCCCTCCGAAGTGGAAGGCATTCATCGCTTTACCATTGTAATCAACCAAGAGGAAGAAGTGGTAAGAAAGATTGTACGCCAGATTGAAAAACAGGTTGATGTATTAAAAGCGTATTTCAACACCAACGAAGAAATCATATGGCAGGAACTCGCCTTATACAAAGTGCCAACAGATACAATTGCCGAAAAAGCAAAAGTAGAAAGGCTTCTAAGGGCTTATGGAGCTCGCGCAGTGGTAATTAGAAAAGACTACACTATTTTTGAAACAACTGGCCAAAGAGAAGAAATCGATACACTTATTGAAGTGCTTCAACCATTCGGACTCATTGAATTTGTGAGGAGTGCAAGAGTAGCCATTATTAAAAGCAGCAAGGGATTTCACGAAAAACTAAAAGATTTCGAACAAGCAGAAACCAGCCTTTCAGAAAACAATGAATAATAACAAATAAACACTCAACTTTTTTATACATTTAAAACAACAAAACAACAGTATTATGGCAAAACTAAATTTCGGGGGTAGCGTAGAAAATGTAGTGACACGCGAAGAATTTCCGCTTTCAAAAGCTAAACAAGTATTGGAAAGCGAAGTTGTAGCGGTAATAGGCTACGGTGTACAAGGCCCAGGACAGGCATTGAATCAACGTGATAATGGAGTCAATGTGATTGTTGGACAAAGGAAGAATTCAAAGTCATGGGACAAGGCAGTTGCAGATGGTTTCGTTCCAGGTGAAACACTTTTCGAAATCGAAGAAGCACTAGAAAAAGGCACTATCATTTGCTATCTCCTTAGCGACGCTGCTCAGATCGCCATGTGGCCAACTGTAAAAAAACACCTTACCCCTGGTAAAGCATTATATTTCTCCCATGGATTTGGAATTACCTACAGCGACCAAACAGGAATCATTCCTCCTGAAGGCATCGATGTTTTTCTTGTAGCCCCTAAAGGTTCAGGAACTTCATTGAGAAGAATGTTCCTTCAAGGCAGGGGACTAAATTCAAGCTTTGCAATATTCCAAGATGCGACTGGAAAAGCTTACGATCGTGTTGTTGCATTGGGTATTGCCATAGGCAGTGGTTACCTTTTTGAAACAGATTTCAAAAAAGAAGTATTTAGTGACCTTACCGGTGAAAGAGGAACATTAATGGGCGCAATCCAAGGTATTTTTGCAGCCCAATACCAAGTGCTTCGTGAAAGAGGACATACACCTTCAGAAGCATTCAATGAAACAGTAGAAGAACTAACCCAATCACTTATGCCCTTAGTGGCTGAGAATGGTATGGATTGGATGTATGCAAACTGCTCTACAACTGCTCAACGGGGTGCCCTTGACTGGTGGAAGAAGTTCAGGGATGCTACCCTTCCTGTGTTCAACGACCTTTATACCAGTGTTGCTACAGGCAAAGAAAGCCAACGCAGCATAGACAGCAACTCTCAACCAGATTACCGCGCAAAACTTGAGGTTGAACTCGAAGAACTAAGAGATAGTGAAATGTGGCAAGCGGGTAAAACTGTAAGAAGCCTTAGGCCAGAAAATCAAGCCAAATAATCCTTGATTATAGTTTATCTAAAAGGGGGTGCTGTCTAGCATTCCCTTTTGTTTTTATTGCAGGCCGGGTTTTGAGTTTGCTGCGTTATATTTGCACAAATATTTAAAAAGATGAATCTGCACGAATATCAAGCCAAAGACCTCCTTAAGAAATATAATGTTCCTGTCCAGGAAGGCACAGCATGCAGCACGGTTGCTGAAGCAGTTGCAGCCTACGAACAAATCAAGGAAAAAAGTGGCAGTAAATTTGCCGTAGTAAAAGCACAGATTCATGCTGGTGGTAGAGGAAAGGGTGCCATTAAAGAGAATGGCATGAACGGAGTGAAAGTTGGTAAAAGCTTGGAGGATATAACAGAATTCGCTGAAAAAATTCTTGGTGGAACGTTGGTCACAATACAAACAGGCGCTTCAGGTAAATTGGTCAATAAAATACTTGTTGCTCAAGACATGTATTATGATGGGCCTTCTGAAAGAAAGGAATTTTATTTATCCATCTTGCTTGACCGCGGAAATGGACAAAATGTAATCATGTACAGCACTGAGGGTGGAATGAACATCGAAGATGTGGCACACGATACCCCAGAAAAAATATTCAGGGAATTGGTAAATCCTGCAGGTGGACTACTCCCCTTTCAAGCAAGAAAGATTGCATTCAAACTTGGACTAAGCGGAGAAGCATTTAAAAATATGGTCAAATTCGTTACCAATTTATACAATGCCTATGTTGGTTTGGATTGCTCAATGCTTGAAATCAATCCCCTGTTTAAGGCATCAGACGATAAGGTAATTGCAGTTGACTGCAAGATGAACCTTGACGAAAATGCATTGAGCAGACATCCAGACCTGGCTGCGATGCGCGATGTTACTGAGGAAGACCCTACCGAAGTAGAAGCAGGAAAATTCAACTTGAATTTTGTAAAACTTGATGGCAACGTTGGCTGTATGGTTAATGGTGCTGGTCTTGCGATGGCTACCATGGACATGATTAAACTCAGCGGTGGAGAACCAGCCAACTTTCTTGATGTAGGCGGCGCCGCAAATGCTCAAACAGTAGAAGCCGGCTTTAAGATCATCTTGCAAGATCCAAATGTAAAGGCAATCCTGATTAACATATTCGGAGGCATTGTGCGTTGCGACCGGGTTGCTTCAGGAGTAATTGAGGCGTATAAGAATCTAGGCAATATCAACATCCCTATCATAGTAAGGCTTCAAGGCACCAACGCAGTAGAGGCAAAAAAACTAATCGATGAAAGCGGACTAAAAGTACAAAGTGCAATTCAGCTCAGTGAAGCTGCAGACTTGGTAAAAAAAGCCGTAGCCTAATATCAGACAACTCTACGATTTGAAACATAAACTCGTGCTGGTGCTTTTGGCGCTGGGATATATCCCCCTATCCCTCTTTTCACAGCGAAAAAACGAGGCCTATACCTACCACATCACAAAGGCAAACCAACCCATAGTTGTTGATGGCGTCATTGATGCACATTGGCATGAGCACGAGACAGCGGAGAACTTCAATATGGTGCTTCCCATGGATACCAGCAGAGCACTGGTGCGAACTGAAGTTAAAATGTCATACGACAACAACCAGATCTACATCATTGCCATTTGTTATAAACCAAATGACAAAGCCTATATGGTTGAATCCCTAAAAAGAGATTTTGTGTTTGGCAAAAATGATAACCTCCTTCTATTCATGGATCCATTCAATGACCAAACCAATGGATTTAGCTTTGGATCTAATGCTGCCGGAGCACAATGGGATGGCATCATGTATGATGGCGGAAAGATTGACCTGAGCTGGGAGAATAAATGGACCTCTACCGTCAAAAACTACCCAGACAAATGGGTTTGGGAAGCTTCTATTCCATTCAAATCCATCAGGTATAGAAAAGGAAATAAAACCTGGGGTATAAATTTTAGCAGGCTGGATATTACCGCAGCAGAGAAATCCAGTTGGGCTCCTGTTCCAAGGCAATTTGCAACAGCAACACTTGCTTACGCTGGACAATTAATTTGGGATCAGGCACCGCCAGAAGCAGGTACTAATGTTTCATTCATTCCCTTCGTGCTCGCTGGTGGTAGTAGAAATTTTGAAGTAGGAGAAAAGACCTTTTACAGAAAAGAAATTGGATTGGATGCGAAAGTTGCTGTTACCTCCTCTCTTAATCTTGATCTTACGGTAAGGCCTGATTTTTCGCAAGTTGAAGTAGATCGACAGGTGACCAATCTCGATCGATTCGAATTGTTCTTCCCGGAGAGAAGACAGTTTTTTCTGGAAAATGGAGATCAGTTTTCCAACTTTGGATACAACACAATAAGACCATTTTTCTCCAGAAGAATTGGACTAACTGCTCCGATACAATTTGGGGCAAGACTAAGTGGCAAAATCAATAAGGATTGGCGTCTTGGGTTCATGAACATGCAAACTGAAAGAAATCTTTCTACACAAACAGCATCGCAAAACTATGCTGTATTTGCACTTCAAAGAAGAGTATTCTCAAGGTCGAATATTGGTATACTCATTGTAAATAGAGATCAATTGTTGAGAAGAGATGAGAAAAGTCCGCTGTACTTGATAAATCCTTACAACAGAAACATAGGACTTGAATACAATCTTGCATCACCCAATAATGTGTGGACAGGTAAAGCAATATTGCTAAAATCATTTTCAAAAAATATCAGTAAAGAAGATTGGATACATGCAGCCAATCTGCAATACACGAGCAAAAGATGGTCTATTGGATGGCAACAAGAGTATGTAGGCAAACAATACAATGCTGACGTAGGATATGTTCCCCGCAAAGATTACGTCAAACTAAGCTTGGCGATAGCCAAAACATTTTTCAGTAGAAATACAAAAATAACCAGCCACAATATCAAGTTTGCATCTTATAATTTTTATACAGATAGACTCAAGACAACGGACATCACACCCTTCTTGTCCTATACGCTTACTTTAAGAAATCAAGCTACGTTTACCCAATGGACTGCATTCGATTATGTGAAACTTCTACAGCCATTTGATCCAACCAATTTTGGAAAAGATACACTTGGAATTGGCAGTGAGCATCGATGGCATTCTACTGGAACAGAGTTTAGCTCAAAGCCACAAAAGTTATTAACCTATGGATTCTCTACACGATTTGGCGGCTATTATAAAAATGGACATAGAAGCTTTGTGAGCACAGAGATTGGATATAGAATTCAGCCTTATATAAGCATGTCTGCTACAGCCAGCATCAACAGTATTTCAATGCCTAGTCCATGGAATACCACCACATTCTGGCTAGTCGGACCAAGAATAGATATTACATTTTCAAACACCCTATTCTTTACAACATTTGCACAGTACAATAATCAACAGAAAAATATCAACCTGAACACCAGGCTCCAATGGAGATACAAGCCAGCATCAGATCTGTATATCGTATACACAGACAATTATTATCCAGCACCATTTTATGCAAAAAATAGGGCGTTGGTACTGAAATTTAATTATTGGTGGAATCTCTAACAGTCAAGTAATCACTGTAATTCTTAAAACAAACTAAGAGTGACAATTTGTTGTACTAGATGCTAACAACCGATAGGTATTGAAGGGAGAAACAGCTGTAGGGTTACTGAAAAAAAATTAACTACATCTTCTTTGCATCTTCCAAAAACTTAGCCAAGCCGATATCTGTCAGCGGATGCTTGAGTAGTCCAAGAATAGAATCTAGAGGGCAAGTACAGATATGGGCACCTGCTTCTGCAGATCGTACAATATGAAGAGGGTTACGAATTGAGGCAGCAAGTATTTCTGTGTCATAGCCCTGAACTGAAAATATATGTGAGAGCTGTTCGATAAGCGCGATTCCGTCCCAACTGCTGTCATCAATTCTTCCAATGAAGGGAGAAACATATGCAGCTCCTGCTTTTGCAGCAAGAATTGCCTGACCAGCAGAAAACACCAATGTACAATTTGTTCTAATTCCATTTTCAGTAAACCAACGAATGGCCTTGATACCGTCTTTTATCATCGGAACCTTAACCACGATATTGGGATGTATGGCTGCAAGCACCTTACCTTCTTTTACGATACCATCAAAATCTGTTGACAATACTTCTGCACTTACATCCCCAGTCACCAAGGCACAAATATCTGCATAATGCTTATTGATGTTTTCGGTTCCCTTGATGCCTTCTTTGGCCATGAGCGACGGGTTGGTTGTTACACCATCAAGAATACCAAGGTCCTGTGCTTCTTTAATATGGGCGAGATTTGCAGTATCGATAAAAAATTTCATTGCAGTAGGTTTTGAGGAAGCAAGTTAGAAAAAAGAAGAGTAAATAAGGTACTGATTTAATCAAAAAAAATGGCAGGTTGATTACATCGCACCGCTCAACCACCTACCCTTGCTACCTTCCGGTCCTGGGGGAGTTCAGCAGGAGCTGGTCGTGTAAGACCTGCCGATGCAAATATACAAAAAATCATTGAAGTGGCTTATTGAACTGGCTATTGAATTGTCTAACTGCTATCAGCTGGTCGTATCTGCCCCCTAGCTCTTTGAAATAGACAAGTACCAGATAGGCATTTTCAGTTTCCCATGCATCCTGCTCGGTTGAAGAGGATGAATAGGCTACTGATGAATTGTAGATTGTTTTTAAGGCATACTGATAATCATAGTAGCCTTGTTTTAGAAAAAGTGAGGTTTCATAGACCCCTAAGGCACTGTTAAAGACCAATGTTGCGGCCTTATCTTTCCCATAGTTTGACAGTTCCCCCATCAATACCAGTTCAGCATTGGGGTATTGAATTGAGCCCGGTGGCCTGAATGTAAAATGAACATTGGCATAATCTGCATTCCAGTATGGGTTGATGTTTTCCGTAGTTTCATTGATAAACCAGCCATTGAAATCCCTGTAATAAAAATATTGTCTGGGTTGTCTAGGGTTATCTTCTTTGACAAAAAGAGTGAAACTGCTGTCGGTATTTTCCTGTCGCTTTACCCTATCCCCCAAGAGTCGAAAACTTCTTAGGTTAAGCCAGCGGTATTCCTTTCCTGCGGGCATTACCATTTCATTTTCATTGCTGTACTGAAGCATGTCTTGCCTTATAAAGGTAGGAGATGAAAGTTGGAGAGCATTATCCCAACGATAGTTCTGCAGCACCTGCACCTTCAACTGTTGTTGAGGATAACGGATGTCGAAGTTTTTTGTATCGATGTGAATCTGTAGTCTGTGGTGGGTCTGAAAAAATTCTTGATTAAAAGGCTGCAGCACTGTAGCTGCCATGCTAATTTTGGGGTCAACCACCAGAAAACGTTTTGTAAACGCCAGTTTACTTGTATCGCCATTTAAAAAAACCTTGAGCATATAGTTGCCCGACTTCGTAGGCATACAGTTTCTATCAGGAAGATTTGCCTGATAGTGGGTATACTTGGTGAGTGAGATGGAGGAATTTCTATAGGTTGATATCCTGACTTGGGTGTAGCCCTTAACATAATCAAAATAACTCATCTGAGCAGGTTTCCAATCAGCATTACACAGCACGATTGTATAATAAAATGTTTTAACGCCACCCTCCAAATCATCAAAATTCAACTCAAGCATATCGGTTGAGTTTAGCGCAATGATTGGATAAGATAATTGGTCACCAAATTTTGTAAGTTTTATGGTTTTGATTGAAGGCATAAAGACTTCATCAGGGGGTCTTTGAGCATATGACCCAAGGAAAATAAAAAGAAACAATGCTGTACAGTAGGCTGCCCTAAACATCTGAATAAATTTTGTTCTACGAATGTAATCAAATAAAACATCAGCCACATGTCCGAGGAAACACCTCATAGAATTGCCGTACATTTACAGAGCAAGAAATACTCATTTGAACTTAGCCCTCTACATAGCAAAACGCCTTGCGACAGGAAAAAGGAAAGCATTTTCATCCTTCATCATGCGCATTTCCATCATTGCCACCACCATCAGTGTAGCGGCAATGATTGTATCTCTGTCATTCATCAATGGATTTCAAAAAGTTGTTGCCGATAAGGTATTTGGCTTTTGGGGCAATGCCCGCGTCCAACACCATGAACCGATAAAATCGATCATGGCAGAGGAAGTGGCCATTACCATAGAATACACAACAGAGAAAAAAATAAAAGCTGAACCAAATGTTGCTCATGCCTCTGCATTTGCAACCCGATCAGCTATCATCAATGCCAATGGAACACTCGAAGGAATCCTATTGAAGGGGGTAAGCAACTCTTACCCTTTTGGGAAAATTGATAGATTTCTACTCCGCGGCAAATGGCCTGACTTGAGCGAGGTGACTAAACCCAATGAAATTGCATTGTCTCAGTATACTGCAAATCAACTCGCTACTGATACTGGCCAATATTTGATCATCTACTTCATACAACAACAAGGAGAACTCCCAAAAACAAGAAAGCTAAAAGTCTCGGGAATCTACAGAACTGGGATTGATGTATACGATAAAGTTTATGCCATTGGAGACCTTCGTTTAATTCAGCAACTGAATAACTGGGGATCAGATGAAATTGGAGGATACGAACTGGATCTAAAAGATATAGCGCTAATGGAAGAGACTACTTCTTCCATCTTTGAATATCTCCCTGCGGGGTGGAATGCAATTACACTAAAGGACCTCTCGCCAGAAATATTTGATTGGTTGAATCTACAAAATACCAATAAATATATATTGCTTATTGTGATGACGATTGTTGCAGTTATAAACCTCATCACCTGCCTCATCATCCTATTGCTTGAAAGAACCACAATGATTGCACTGCTCAAATCATTAGGGGCAAAAGATGGGTTGATTCAAAAAATATTTATCTTCTATGGCGGCTGGATTGCAGGAATTGGTATATCTGCCGGCACCATCATTGGCTTATCCCTTTGCTACTTGCAACAATATGGGAAAGTGATCAAACTCAATGAAGAGGCATACTATGTAAGTACAGCACCCGTAGACATTAACTACCTGCAGGTATTGATGGTGGCGGTGGGAACCTTTTTTGTTTGCATGCTAATCCTAATTCTACCGTCGGTTATCAGTAGAAAGATAAATCCGTCAAAGGCGTTGCGGTTTAAGTAATCTCGGCAGACATCTCAGCAAGAATAATTCCGGTAGCAACAGCAGCATTGAGTGATTCTGCTGCTCCAATTTGTGGAATCGTAATCGTATTGCTGGCCATACTCAGCAGTGCATCTGAAATACCTTTTGATTCATTTCCAATCAAAAGAAAACAAGGACGCAAAAAACTAGTCTTGAAAACAGACTCCCCATGAAGCACTGCAGCGTATATAGGAACGCCTTTTGAAGAAAGACAAAAATCAGCAAGGTCTGTGTAAATAATATCAATGCGCATAATACTCCCCATGGCAGCTTGAACCACCTTTGGATTAAAGGCATCGACAGTATCCACTGAACAGATGATTTGTTTGACACCAAACCAGTCACAGGTTCTGATGATTGTTCCAAGGTTTCCCGGATCCTGGAGTTGATCAAGCACCAAAGTAATGCCATGTTCCATGGGTTTAGCTGGCCTCACAGCTGGCATGTCTACCAATACCAACACTTCATTTGGATGTTGCAAGAAAGAGATTTTCTCCAATTCATAGGAAAGAACAGCAACCACTTCAACAGAAGACGGCACAATTGAGGCATGCGTTGCTACCCAACTTTCGAGTGCAAAAAGCTTTTTGACGCGGTGTGGAAATTCTTTCAACAATTCCCCGACAATCTTCACTCCTTCGAGTACGAAAAGCTTTTCTTCGTCCCTGAATTTTTTATGGGCTAAACTTTGAATATATTTGACTTCTGATTTTGTTACCATCACCTTTAAAAATTAAAACAGGATTCTTGTCTAAATACCTGTTATATCCGTTTCTTTTTACCCTTTTGATAAGCCTTATCAGCTCTTCATGCACCGTAGTGAGAAAATTTCCGGAAAACCAACCGTTTCATTTCGAAAATAAGATAAAAATTGATGGCAAAGTTTCAAGACAGGAAAAGGTTGATTATAAAACAAGGCTTTTAGCACAAATTGAGGATAGTGCTCAAGTTAAGTCTGCTTCCAGAATCCCTTGGCCTTCCTTTCCATGGTTCATCCCGGTATCTGTCATAGAAAACCCCTCTGCATTCAACATCGAGAAAGTGAACCAGTCATCTTCAAACATGAAGAACTTACTGAAAAGCCTTGGATTCAGGAAAGCAGATGTGAACATTGATACATTCATTACCAATAAAAGAAAACAAAAGCGGTTGACAACCGAGTATACCGTGGTTGCTGGACCATTGTACAAGATTGATACCGTGGTATACAACTTTACCGACTCTGCCATTCAACAAATAGCAAAAGCCAGTGCCCAGACATCCAATGTAAAAAAAGACGTTGGATTTAGCTACGCAATTATTGATGAAGAAATTAATCGACTAACCAATATCTTTCAAATCAATGGATACTATAAAATTGATAAGGAAGATATTATCGCAGAGGTTGACACCAACTATACGGAGTTGATAGACCCTACCCTAGATCCTTTTGAATATGCAACTGCACTGGCATTGGCACAAGGAAGAATCAAAGAGCCCCGGGTTGATGTATATTTTAAGTTGCGTGACAAGAGAGACAGCACCCATCTTTCACAATATACGGTTGGCCAGGTTATCGTATTTCCCGACTTCAAGGAGTTCGACGACGAGACTGTTATTGATCTTAATAAAATAGATTCTGCAGATATCGAAATACGATCTTTCCACAACACATTCAATACAAAGTTTATCATGAGTAACATCATGCTAAAGCCAGGTGCAATTTTCAATAGAAACGACTACAGCAAAACCCTCAATAACTTTAATAAGTTGGGCGCCTGGCAAAATATCAATATCAATTCGGAGGTAGACGACATAAACAAGGAGGTGAATTACCGCCTTAAATTACTGCCCGCAAAAAGACAGTTTTTTAGCATCGACCTTGAGGGAAGCAGCATTATCAATACTTCCCAACTGATTCAAATTGGAAGCGGAAAAGTTGGAGCCGCAACCAACTTCACCTTAAGAAACAGAAATATCGGGAAGCGTGCCATCCAATTGGAGAACAGCCTCAGAACAGGCGTTGAATTCAATAACTTCAAAAAACTTCTTTCAGGAGAAGTTACACTAACCAATAGACTAACATTTCCATGGCTTGTGGCTCCTTTGAGCAAAACGGCTAAGTCGCGCTTTCAACAAGCCAGAACCATGGTGTCGGCCGATTTTTCATATGTTGACAGATTTAGATTTTTCCAAATCAATTCCTTCAATACCTTTTTAGGATATGAGTGGAAACCAACGCCAAATAGTTCTTGGCTTTTCCGACCAATTAATTTTGAGTACACCCAGTTTAAGCCAGACAGTTTATTTCTTGAGTCAATCAAAGACTTTCCCCTGTTGTTGTATACCTATAACAATGGTTTAATTATTGGCATGAATGCCATGTTCAACTACAACCTCACGCCCAACAACACAAAACGCATCAGCTTGCTTAAGCTATTTGCAGAGGAAAGCGGCTTACTTTCTGGTGCCCTATTTTATAATCAGACCAAGCCGGGTAAGTCGCTCAGCAACCTCTACAGGTATGTAAAAATGGATGCGGAATTCAAGCAAATTTTTGCTAGAAAAAATAATAGCCTGCACCTTCGCGCCTATGCTGGAGCTGGCCTTGCCTTGAATTCAGGATCCAGAACCGGTGATGTAACCCTCCCCTTTTTCAAGAGTTTTATTGCAGGTGGCCCGAACAGCATGAGGGGATGGGCCATCAGAAAGCTGGGTATTGGATCGAATATTTTTTACGATACCATTTCTGCAGGCACCTTCAATGATAAATATGCGGACATTCAATTGGAGGCGAATATTGAATACAGGTTTAACCTCTTTCAGTTTTATGGATTCTGGATGCGTGGAGCAGTATTCACGGATATGGGAAATATATGGTTCAGGAATGAGCTTGATGGAACGTTAAAAAATGCAAATTTAAAATTCAATAAACTCGGGAAAGACCTTGCAATAGCAAGTGGTTTTGGAGCCAGGATTGACTTCAATTATTTTCTATTGCGATTTGACCTGGGATTTCCAATTAAAGATCCGCGATACGGACCCACCAATACAGGAAATCCAAGGATAGAAGAGTTCTATTCACCTACCTCTGGCGGATGGATGGTTGAAAAAGTTTGGAACAAGCCAGCATTCCAATTTGCCATTGGATACCCTTTCTGATTATTTGGCAGCAGCAACAATAAGTTGCAGCTTCTCAACCATCTTGTAGGTAGCTGGGCAGTACTCAATATTCTGTTTATGGACATGAATATACTGGGTCATCTTCTTTTTAGTCAGATGTGGAAATCCTGCACAGTCTTCCGGCCGGATCGTATAGATAGAGCACATGTTGGATTTGAGATCTAGAAACTGACAAGGATTCTTTGTATTCATCCAATCACCTCCTTTGTCCTTGTACAGCCATTTTTTCTTAAACTCATCAGGTGTCTGCTTGAAGTGGCTTGAAATTCGGTCTATGTCAGCAACAGTAAATGTTGGCGTCATTGATCTGCAGCAATTAGCGCAGCTCAGGCAATCCACTTCTTCCCAGACTTCTTTGTCGATTTTTTCCGCAATACTATCCAGCCTTCTTGGAGGGTTCTTTTCAACCTTTGTAAGAAACATTTTCAATCTTCTCTTGTTCTTTTCTACTATTTTTTTAAACGACCTTAGATTGATTGGTTCCATCGGATTGCTGTACAATTTGAATTATCGGTAATATTGAGTTGCGAATTTAAAGTAATATAGTATTCATTCACCTATGTGATGAAAATAAAGAACAATGTGGGATATCTATAAAAAAGGATTTTTAATACACCTGCAACTGGAAAAATCCCTTGCTTCAAATACGATTGAAGCTTATGGACTGGACCTTACCAAACTCATGCAGTTCATTGCAATTAAGGGTATCAAGGGCGGTCCAGATGCCCTCAGGTTAAAGGATTTACAAGAATATATCAAGTGGATTGCTGAGCTTGGGATGAATGAGCGATCACAGTCAAGAATCATTTCAGGTATCAAATCGTTCTATCGGTATTGCATTCAGGAAGACATCACCAAACACGATCCTACAGAACTGCTTTCCTCACCGAAACTAAAGAAATCCCTTCCTGACACCCTAACTTTTGAAGAGATTGAACAGATCATTGCAGCAATCGACCTCAGCAAACCTGAAGGAACAAGAAACAAGGCAATGCTTGAAACACTGTATAGCTGTGGCCTCAGGGTTAGTGAACTCATCGCATTGAGGAGGTCACATCTCTATCTAGACATTGGATTTATCCGGGTGATTGGCAAGGGAGATAAAGAAAGGTTGATCCCCATTGGCAATGATGCCATCAAACATGTTCAAATTTATCTTGAGACCATCAGGATAAAGGGGATTGAGAAGAAAGGGTGTGAGGACATCCTTTTCCTGAATCGAAGAGGTGGCATGCTGTCACGCGTGATGGTCTTTTATATCATCAAGGAACTTGCCACAAAAGCAAATATTAAAAAAATAATATCTCCTCATACCTTTCGACATTCCTTTGCAACCCACCTGGTAGAGGGGGGTGCCGACCTGAGAGCTGTGCAGGAGATGCTTGGCCATGAAAGCATCACCACAACAGAAATTTATACCCACCTGGACAGAAATTTTCTTCGGGACACGCTAAACAGGTTTCATCCAGGATTTAATAAGCATAAAACAACTTAATTTTATAAGAAATCAACATATGAATGCGCTACCCATAAGGCTACTGAGAAAGATTGGCATTGCCGAGGGAATTTCTTTTTTATTCCTGTTGATTATTGCCATGCCGTTAAAATATGTTTACGGCTTACCCCTAGCTGTCAAGTATACCGGATGGGCACATGGCATTTTATTTGTTTCTTATATTGGCTTGGCGTACTACGCTAAGGAGGTCTATGAATGGACATTTGGGAGATTCCTTCTGGCCTTTGTTTCTGCATGGATTCCACTTGGCACTTTCTTTTTTGACAAAAGCCTCGGCGTTGAGGAGAAAAGGATTAAGCAGGGCTTGCACTAAAAATGCCATAATTTTACCTAAAATATTAAGCAATATGAAAAAAACAATCCTAGCCTTGCTATCCCTTGCACTTGTTTTTCAAACAAATGCTCAAGGCCTTAAAACACCCTCTGCCTCTTCAACTCAAACCGTAAACCAAGAGTTTGGATTAGGCAATATTGAACTCTCCTACTCCCGTCCGAATACAAAAGGTCGCAATATCTTTGGTGGTCTAGTTCCTTATGGAGCAATATGGCGCACAGGGGCCAACTATGCCACAACACTTACGTTTAGCGAAAACGTAGTAATTGGTGGCAAGAATGTTCCAGCTGGTAAATATGGTCTGCTTACTATTCCTGGAGCGGCTGAGTGGACGGTAATCATTTCAAAACAACTTGATGTAACTTCTCCTGCTGCATACAAACAAGACATGGACCTGGTGAGAGTAAATGTTCCTGCTGTGACACTGCCCTTTTCAATTGAATCATTCACTATCTTTTTTGAAAGAGTTAAGGCAAATAGCCTTGAGCTAATGATTGTCTGGGATAAGACTTCAGTAAGTCTGCCTATTACCCAAGATATAGATGCTACAGTAATGAGTCAGATAGACGACTTAATGACAAAGGACAACAGACCTTATTTCGATGCAGCAGTATACTATATCGAAAACAATAAGGACCTCGCCAAGGCATCTGAGTGGCTAGACAAGGCAATCGTTGAAAATTCTTCTGCCTTCTGGATATGGTATCAAAAAGCCAAATGTCTTTCCATGCTTGGAAAGAAAGCAGAAGCCAAAGTTGCATCTGTGAAATCTATGGAACTTGCCAAGACTGCAAAAAATGGCGATTATGTTACTCTGAATGAGAAGCTTCAAGCAAGCCTCAAATAAATAATTGACTTCAGTCATTACAATACCTTCGGCGTGCCGGAGGTATTGTTGTTTATAAGCTCGCCATGACGTAGGTTACCCAAAGATTTTCAACCAGCAGGTATTCAACATTGAACGATTGCCCTTCTGCACAATCAAAAAGTATTGTTGCATTGCCCTTATCAGTTTGCTGAAAATTGACAATCCGAATATGATTAGAAAAATCAACTCCGCCCTTTCCCCAACATTTATACACCGCTTCTTTAATGCTCCAAAACAGTGTAGCGTATCTTACTCTTTCCAGTGCGTCAAGCTCAGACAACAAGGAAATTTCATGTGCATTTAGAAATTTGTGGACCACCTTCAATACCCGATCATTAATCACCTCCACATCAAGACCAACAGGAACATCAGCAATTATAGCTGCTGCATAACCCGAAGTATGGGAGATTGAAAAATAGGTGTTTTTGGAAACGAGCATAGGCTTTCCTGCATGATTTAAAACCACTCCATCGAAGGGAAACCCCGCTTCGAGTTCATTGAGGACCATCCTTGAAGCCAGCTGTTGTAGCTTTCTTGCCTGATTTAAGGCTTCAGATCGATACGGTATTTGCTGTTCAAAAAAAGGCACTCCCTCTGCAATCTGCCAAAGGCCCAAACGACAGCTGTTGGAGTGATGCACGTGAATTAAAGGCATGGCATGAAAATACAGCTTAAAACCAGTTAAAAGCCCAAGGAATGTGGTTTTATCGGGTAATTGATGATCTAGGAAATTAATCCTGTTCACACTTTGTTGAAAAAAATTGCCTTCCACCAAAAAATCAATGACGAAATTTGACAAAGAAAACGAAGCCGTATGATATTGTCAGACAAAAGAATAATGGAAGAAATTGAGAAAGGAAGCATAAAAATTACCCCATTTGACAAGTCATGTCTTGGAAGTAACTCCTATGATGTACACCTAGGCAAATGTCTGGCTACCTATAAAGATCACCTGCTTGATGCAAAGCTGCATAACGAAATCAGTTATTTCGATATCCCAGATGAAGGTTTCGTGCTATACCCGAATATTTTCTACCTGGGCGTTACCCAAGAATATACAGAGACCCACGAGCATGTTCCTTTTTTGGAAGGAAAGTCTTCGACAGGACGACTCGGCATTGATATTCATGCTACCGCAGGAAAGGGAGATGTTGGCTTTTGCGGCAACTGGACACTCGAAATTTCCGTAAAACAGCCTGTAAAAATTTATCACGGAATGCCGATAGGCCAGTTGATTTATTTTCCAGTAGAAGGAGAAATCGAGGTGAAATACAACCAAAAGTCTAATGCCAAATACAGTGGACAACCCAACAAGCCCATCGAAAGTATGATGTGGAAGAATCAGTTCTGATTACAGAAAATACCATACCATCCAACCAGATCGATACTCAGGCAATGATTGCGATAACGCGTTATAAAACACGTTTTATACCCTTTGCCTTCCTGACTATGGCCTTGTTCCATATCCCCTTGTTCTTTAATAAGCGTGTTATTTTTTATAAGCTGATGGGGTGTGGCAGGAATGGCAGCTTTGATATACAGCCAGACTTTAACCAATGGGCCGTCATGATTTTTTTTAAACCCGACTCAGCAACTGAATTAGGTCAGGGTATCAAAGAAGGCACCAGGTTACTGGGGAGGCTGATTAATCATTGGTGGAGTTTATTTGCTGTTCAGCGACATCTCTTTTTGTTGGAGCCTTATGCAGGTCATGGAACTTGGGACGGAAAGTCGTTTGTTGATCCCCCTACTGGCAAAATTACTGACCCCCCTGGTCGTATTGGTGTTCTTACAAGGGCAAGTATCCGATTGAGCAGGCTGAGACAATTTTGGGGTGCTGTTGCGGGTGCAGCTGAGGGCCTCAGTGAAAGCAAGGGATTTCAATATTCGGTGGGAATTGGCGAAGTGCCGTTTATCAAACAAGCCACCTTTAGTGTGTGGTCGTCTGCTGAAGACATGAAGAACTACGCTTATAAGAAAGTCGAACACCAAGAAGTAATCAGAAGAACCCGAAAAGAGGATTGGTACAGTGAGGAAATGTTCCTGCGCTTTAGGGTCTTGGAGGAATCCAGATAAGGGATATCCCTGGATCAAAAAACAGACATTCAACAATTAGATCGTTTATGAAGATTCTCCTGACAGGAGCTAATGGCATGGTAGGTTCTGCACTTTCAAAAGTTTTGGCCATGTCATCCTCCCATATCACCCTGGCTACAGGAAGAGGACCATGCCGACTTCCCCCTTCTTTATTATCTAGTCAGCTAACCTATTTGGAGCTTGAACTTACCTCACCTAAAGAAGTACTTCATGCTGTTCAATCATTCGTTCCAGACATCATCATTCATGCTGCAGCAATGACACAAGTTGATGATTGTGAACTAAATAAAGAGATCTGCTTTAGTGTTAATGTAGATGCAACATCGCTATTAATTGCTGCCGCGTCACAAGTTCGGTCTAGGTTTTGCTACCTCTCAACCGACTTTGTTTTTGACGGAAATTCTGGACCATATAAAGAAGAGGACCATGCTGCTCCAATCAATTTCTACGGAAAGACCAAAAAGATTGCAGAAGATATATTAACCGCAAGCTCCCTTTCTTGGAGCATCGCCAGAACGGTTTTGCTGTATGGCAAGGCAGACCAGATCACCCGATCCAATTTCATCTATTGGGTAAAAGATAACCTTGAGGCTGGAAAAAAAATTCGGGTGGTGAATGACCAACTCCGGACCCCTACCTATATCCCTGATTTTGTTGATGGCATTATGAAGATTACAGAATCTGGTGCAGAGGGTATTTATCATATTGCTGGGGAGCGGGTAATGACCCCATATGAAATGGCAATAGTTGTTGCAGAATACCTTCAACTAGATAAAACGCTGATTAGTCCGGTTGATGCCTCAACCTTCACCCAACCTGGCAAAAGGCCGCTGAAAACAGGCTTTAGAATTGAGAAAGCAAAACGGGATTTAGGATATTCCCCTATCAGTTTCAAATCCTCTTTAGCGCAGATCTTTTAACCCTGATTTTCACAAAGGGTCATCGGGGCATATAGGCGGAAAATCCCTTAAAAAATGCTAAATTTGCAGGGTTGAACTACTCAGTTAAGTGATGTGTCAAAGAAATCGCTGAACCCTTATTAAGAAATCACACCAACAAAACAAATGCAGAAAAAAGTAACGAAAATAGGGGTAATGACCTCAGGAGGAGATTCCCCAGGAATGAATGCCTGTATTAGGGCGGTAGTCAGAACCGGAATTTATCATGAACTCGAAGTTTTTGGCATCACCCGGGGATACGCGGGAATGATTGACGATGATATCCATCAAATGGATTCCAGGAGTGTTGCCAACATCATTCAGCGTGGAGGAACAATCCTCAAAACAGCAAGATGCAAAGAATTTATGACCCCCGACGGAAGAAAAAAGGCATACGAAAACCTTAAGAAACACGGAATAAATGGGCTTATCATCATTGGGGGTGACGGATCCTTTAAAGGCGCTCAGATTTTCTCCAACGAATTTGACATTCCATGTATCGGAATTCCGGGAACCATTGACAAAGACATTGCTGGCACAGATTTTACAATCGGATTTGATACTGCTGTAAATACGGCTATTGAAGCAATCGACAAGATTAGGGATACTGCAGATGCCCACGATCGGTTGTTTATTATTGAAGTGATGGGTAGAGATGCAGGCTATATTGCACTTCACAGCGGAATTGGTACTGGCGCTGAGCACATCCTCATTCCGGAGAGGAAAACAGATGTTGAAGAGGTAATCAGATCGCTACAAGAAAAGGAAAGGAGAAAAAAGCTGGTGAATATTGTTGTTGTTGCAGAAGGTGATGACTATGGCGGAGGGACAGATCTTGCCAACCTAATAAAGGAAAGAATTCCTGCATTCGATGTAAGGGTAGCTATTCTAGGACATATTCAAAGGGGTGGATCTCCAAGTAACATGGATAGACTAATTGCAAGCCGTATGGGCTATTCTGCCGTAGAGTGCTTGCTTGAAGGCAGACATAATGTAATGGTGGGGATTGTAAACAACAAGATGCACTTTACCCCGCTTGATAACGCTGTAAAAGCCAAACAAAAAATTAGTGAAGAGTGGCTTAAGATCGTAAAGATTTTAGCAAGTTAATTTCATAAACAGCAACAACCTCGTGCTGTTTTTTTAAAAATTTAATACCTGAATTATGAGCAGAAACATAGGAAAATATTTTCACCAAGAAATGAATAATCATGCCGGGCAAGAACACACAAACCACAGGACAAAAATTGTAGCCACCGTAGGTCCTGCATGCGATACTTATGACAAGCTATTGGAATTGGTTCAGGCTGGTGTAAATGTATTTAGACTGAATTTTTCTCACGGAGCACATGAAGATAAAAAATCTATCATCGAGTATATTCGTAAGATCAATGCAACTGAGCCCTACAACATTGCCATACTCGGAGATCTTCAGGGTCCAAAATTGAGGGTAGGTGAAATTGAAAACAATTCATTGCCTGTGGATGAAGGTGATATTCTCACGCTAACAAATGAAAAAGTAATCGGTACAAAGGAAAAAATATATGTCTCCTACCCTAATCTCGCAGGCGACGTAGTGGTTGGAAATACCATCATGATAGATGATGGAAAAATTGAAGTAGTCGTAGATCAGGTAATGCCCAATGGTGATGTAAAAGTAAAGGTGAAGTTGGGCGGAATCATCTCCTCAAAAAAAGGACTCAATCTTCCCGATACAAAAATTTCACTTCCAGCACTCACAGAAAAAGACTTGATTGATCTTGAGTTCATCATCAAGGAACAACTCGACTGGGTTGCTCTTTCGTTTGTTCGTCGCGTTGAAGACATCGTTGGAATCAAAAAAATTCTTAGCGACAACAATAGCAAAACCAAGGTAATTGCAAAGATTGAAATGCCTGAGGCTTTAGAAAATCTTCGCGAAATTATTCTTGAATCTGATGCCATCATGGTAGCCAGAGGAGACCTTGGCGTTGAAGTACCCATTGAAAAAGTGCCTTTAATCCAACGTCAGATTATCAGAAAATGTCTGCATAGAGCAAAGCCAGTTATCGTTGCTACACAGATGATGGAAAGCATGATCGATAGGGTTAAGCCCAACAGAAGTGAAAGCACAGATGTTGCCAATGCTGTACTTGAAGGCGCTGATGCAGTAATGCTAAGCGGTGAAACTGCTACTGGCAAACATCCTGCCCTAGTAGTTGAAACAATGAGAAAGATAATCATCGAAGCGGAGAAAGCTGAATACAGATACAACAGGGAAGAAGACATTAAACCACTTCCACAGTCTCCAACATTTATCAGCGATGCAGTTTGTCTTACTGCATGTAAACTTGCAGAAAATACAAATGCAGATGCACTGATTGGGATGACCCAATCAGGATATACTGCTTTTAAATTGAGCAGCTATCGTCCACAATCTCATCTCTATATATTCACTAAAGAAAGATCACTGGTAAATCAGCTCAGTCTAAGCTGGGGCGTGAGGGCATTTTTCTATAGCGAAGAGAGGGGACTTGACGCCATCATTGCAGATCAGATGGAGATCCTTAAAGAAAGAGGGTTCATCAGGAAAGATGAGATTTGTGTAAATACAGGAAGTACTCCAGTTGAATTGCATCTCCCTACAAATACAATCAAAGTATCCTGCGTACAATAATAACTCCTTCACTTTTCAGGGGTAAATTGCTGTAATGATTAACGGAAACGGACTAACCATTTATACCGATGGCGCTGCACGTGGTAACCCCGGCAGAGGTGGGTACGGTGCTATTTTGATCTGGAAGGGCCAGAGCAAAGAGATTTCACAAGGGTATATCCACACCACCAACAATAGGATGGAATTGATGTCGGTTATTGCTGCACTGGAGTCCCTCTCCAGGGCTGGAGTAAATATAGAGGTATATTCAGACAGCAAATACGTTGTGCGAGCTGTATCAGAAAGATGGCTTGATAAATGGATAGCAACTGACTTCAAGGGAGGGAAGAAAAACAAGGACCTCTGGACCAAATACCATCAGCTAGCAAAACACCATACGATTAAGTTTATTTGGGTCAAGGGACATGCTTCAAACCCTTACAATCAACGTTGCGATGAACTTGCAACAGCTGCAGCTGATGGCAAGAACCTTATTGAGGATGTTGGCTATCAGCCAACTCCCTAATCCCTTTTAGATATACGTCGATTGAGGCTAGTTTAGTAGCTGTGAGCGGGTATGATATATTTTTTTTAAAGTAGGTTGAGAGGTCGTAATTAGGGAAAGCCAATCCTTCAACAACTTGATCTATGTCGTTAACGCCTACCCCATTGGCTTCACTGAATCGTTTCACGAATTCGTTATCCAACTGCTTTACAGACACCCATACTGCAAAAACGAAAGGGAGACCAGTGAACGCCTTCCAGGCAGCGCCTAGGTCGTAATGATAGTTCGATTTATTGATATACGCTAAAGCCCTATCACCAATAATGAGACCAGCAGTTGTCCCAGATATAAGATCAAAATAATTGTCATTTTCGGCTGACACAAACTTCACGTCCCGCTTCCAATATCTCGCAAGTAACAATTTGCAGAGCATTACAGAGGTTAGGGATTGATAGTCCAAAATGATGGTTTCAATTTCAGCCATAGGCACTTGGCTAAAAACAGCAACGGATGCAACTTCCCCGATTGTTGAGATACAGTAGTCAGAAACGATGTGGTACTCAGAAAATTCAGGTAATGCAGCAACAGGCACTAGCCCAATATCAATTTCGCCGTTTTTGAGGAGCGGGACCAACCCAGATGGAAATTCCAGCAGAAGCTCAATTTCATCTTTTATTGGAGCCCTGACCAGTCCGGCCAGCATCGGCTTTGTGTTTAAATAACTAACTGCCCCTATCCTTATTTTCCTTTCCAATGATATTGCCGTAATTTTGACGCAAGTTACACCAATTAAGGATTACATATGGAGCTCAATACACTTACGGCCATCTCCCCTATCGATGGTCGCTACCGTTCACAAGTAGAAACTTTCTCAGCATATTTTTCGGAGTTTGCACTAATGCAATACAGGCTCAGGGTTGAGACCGAATATTTTATTGCACTTTCACAGCAAAAAATATTCACCCTAAGTACTGCCCAAGCAAATAAACTTCGTAAGGTGTATATCAATTTCAATTTTGAAACCGCAAATGAAATTAAGCAACTTGAAAAAGTAACTAACCATGATGTAAAGGCCCTTGAGTATTACATGAAAAAAGAGCTCGAATCTCTTGAGCTAGGTAGCTTGAAAGAGTTTGTTCACTTCGGCCTAACCTCACAGGATATCAATAATACTGCTGTTCCCATGATGTGGAAAGAAGCCCTTGAAAATGAGTATTTACCAGCCATCAACAACTTAAATATCAGGTTGCGCGAATTTGCCAATTCATGGAAAAAAATACCCATGTTGGCAAAGACACATGGACAACCCGCATCTCCAACAAACCTCGGAAAAGAAATGATGGTTTTTGTAGAGCGCATTGATGACCAACTTTCCTTGTTAACCCAGGTTCCTTACTCCTGCAAATTCGGTGGCGCGACTGGAAATCTAAATGCCCATGTTGTAGCCTACCCCAAAATCAATTGGGTGAAATTTGCAAACAAGTTCTGCAGCGATAAACTCGGACTTCAGCGGCAGCAGTACACCACACAAATTGAGCACTACGATCATCTTGCGGCTCAATTCGATGGCATAAAAAGAATCAACACCATTTTGTTGGATCTCAGCAAAGATTTTTGGGCATACATCTCCATGGAATATTTCCGTCAAAAAACAAAGAAGGGTGAAATTGGATCATCTGCCATGCCGCATAAGGTAAACCCAATAGACTTTGAAAATGCAGAAGGAAACCTGGGTATAGCAAATGCTTTATTTGAACATCTTTCAGCAAAACTGCCAATTTCAAGATTGCAACGCGACCTCACCGATTCAACCGTAATAAGAAATATTGGAATTCCTGTTGCACACACCATGATTTCATTGAATTCAATCAATAAGGGATTAGACAAACTGTTACTGAATGAAGATGCTATCAAGGCTGACTTGGATAAGAATTGGGCGGTTGTTGCAGAAGCCATTCAAACCATACTTAGAAGAGAGCAGTACCCGCAGCCCTATGAGGCTTTAAAGCAACTCACCCGTGGAAAAACAACGATTGACAAAAAAACAATTCATTCATTCATCAACAAACTGAATGTAAAAGCTTCCGTAAAGAAAGAGTTAATGAAGATTACGCCATTTAATTATACTGGAGTTGGGCTATAACACTATTCTCTTTTAGGCTTGCGTAGAGTTTACTTGTGGATTTCTGAGCTGAAATGAAACTCAATATCAGGGTTATTGGCAATTTCAGTATTCAAGAACCATTCACTCTGTGCGAGATACACCACATGTCCATCTTTATCAATAACCGTATTTGCAGTTTTGAACCTGGTGAACTCATCAAGCTTTTCAGGATTGGCTGCGGTTAACCAACATGCTTTGTAGAATGGCAAAGAGTTGAACTGAACAGAAGCGCTGTACTCATGCAGCAATCGATACTGGATTACTTCAAACTGCAGATCACCTACACAGCCAATAATTTTTCTGTTGCCATTGTGTTGGGTAAACAATTGAGCAACACCTTCATCAGTAAGTTGGTTGAGGCCTTTTTCCAACTGCTTTGTTTTCATCGGATCCTTGTTCACAACTTCCTTGAATATCTCTGGCGAGAAACTTGGCACGCCAGTAAAGTAAAAGTTTTCTCCTTCTGTAAGGGTATCACCAATTTTAAAATTACCGGTATCAAAAAGACCCACAACATCACCGGAATAAGCTTCCTCAATCACATCCTTATCACGGGCCAGAAAACTATAGGGATTGCTAAACCGCACATCCTTCTTAAGCCTTACATGATGATAATATTTATTCCGCTCAAATTTACCTGAACAGACACGCAAAAAAGCTATTCTATCGCGATGCTTGGGATCCAAGTTGGCATGAATCTTAAAAATAAATCCACTGAACTTATCTTCCATGGCATCAACGTTTCGGGTAGTTGCCTCGCGACTTTGTGGAACTGGAGAAATTTTAATGAAGGTATCCAGCAACTCTTTAACTCCGAAATTATTGATTGCACTTCCAAAGAAAACAGGGGCAGTCTCCCCGTTGAGATATGCCTCGTTATTAAAATCTCCATATACCCCTTCAAAAAGCTCAGCATCCTCACGAAGTTGTGCAGCATCTTTATCTCCCACCAGCTTATCTAATGCAAGATCAGAGAGGTTATCAATCTTTACACTGTCTTCATCGGTAGCTTTTTGATTTGGGTGAAACAACAACAAGCTCTTGTTATATAAATTGTATACCCCTTTAAAATCCTTACCCATGTTAATCGGCCAGCTCAATGGGTGAAGGTGAATATTTAACTCCTTTTCGATTTCATCCATCAGATCAAATGGGTATTTACCATCACGATCCATTTTATTTATGAATACAATTACGGGTGTATCTCTCATGCGACAAACTTCCATGAGTTTTCTTGTTTGCTCTTCAACACCTTTTACGACATCGACAACAAGGACAACGCTATCTACTGCAGTAAGTGTTCGATAGGTATCCTCAGCGAAATCTTTGTGACCAGGCGTATCAAGAAGATTGATCAAAACGCCATTGTACTCGAAACTCATTACTGAGGTAGCTACACTTATTCCTCGCTGACGCTCAATCTCCATGAAGTCACTGGTAGCATGCTTCTTTATTTTGTTGCTTTTTACAGCACCTGCAGTTTGAATGGCTCCGCCAAAAAGCAGAAATTTTTCTGTGAGCGTTGTTTTACCAGCATCGGGATGCGAGATGATTGCAAAAGTCCTGCGTTTTCGTATTTCATTATCGAATTTCATGGGATGCAAAGATAAGGATTGTGCAGGTATGCTTTAGCCTGAGAAATCCATATTCCCCGGCATTTCTAGTCCATAGCCAAATTAAACAGCACTGGTTTAAAGGGGGGCAGCCTGGAATAATATAATTGTAGAAAAAGAATGTCCAATTGACTAATTTTGTGCATACCACCAACATCGGGATGCACTCATGAGAAAAACCTTTGAAATACTAGCTACTACACTCCGCCTGGCGCTACAGGAGCTGGCCAAAAATAAACTCAGGACCTTCCTCTCCCTTTTTGGTGTAACCATTGGAATCTTTTGTATTATAGGTGTTCTTTCTACAGTAAGCAGCTTGGAACGAAATATCCAAGATGGGGTGAAGTCTCTCGGATCAAATACAATCTATATTGATAAGTGGGACTATGGAGGTGGGGCCGACTATCCTTGGTGGAAATATGTAAACAGGCCAAGTCCACAACTCATAGAAACAAAACTGATCAGAGAAAAAATAAGTGCTCCCATCAATATTGTTTTCAACTTTTCAACTCAATCTTTTATTCAATTTGAAAATGATAAATTGGATGGCATTACCTATCATGGAATAACCGAGGAGTTTGATAAGATTCAACCCGTAGAAATTCTATATGGCCGATATCTCAATCAATTGGAATTTGATTATGGTACCAACAGCATTGTAATTGGATATGACAATGCAGAAAAACTTTTTGGGAGTCCAGAGAAAGCCATTGGCAAAGAAGTTTCCCTAAGGAATAAAAAGGCAATCATCGTTGGGGTAATAAAAAAACAAGGCACAAGTTTTATTGAGGGATGGCGGTTCGACCAAAGCATTATCCTTTCATATAGGTTCATGAAGCAGATGCTGTTCAATGAGCGATTCAACAACCCAAAGATACTTGTAAAGGGTCCAGAGAACATGAGCACTGATGCCTTGAAAGATGAATTGAAGGGTGCTATGCGTTCTATCCATAGGCTCGGGCCAACAGAAGAAGACGACTTTGCGCTCAATGCAATCAGTGATTTCAGTAAGGCCGTGAGCTCCTTGTTTGCCAATGTGAATTTAGGAGGATGGATGATTGGATTGTTAAGTCTGATTGTTGGTGCTTTCGGAATAGCAAACATCATGTTTGTAACGGTTAGGGAAAGAACACCCATCATCGGATTGAAAAAAGCAATAGGAGCAAAAAAAAGAACTATACTGATGGAGTTTCTTTTGGAAAGCGCATTGATATGCATCATTGGAGGATTCATTGGTATCGTATTGGTCATAATTATGGCACAACTGCTCACTACCATCTTTAATTTTCCAGTTTATGTTCCTACTAATATTTTAGCACTTGCAGTCGGCATCTGTGTTACCATTGGAATTTTGGCAGGGATTATTCCTGCGATGATAGCTGCTAAGATGGATCCCGTTGTGGCCATCAGATCAAAATAGGAATCATACAAAAGAATGGATAGTCTTCATACATTAGCAGAATGAAAAGTGGCGAACCTGTCTACATTCTGGGAATAGAGTCTTCATGCGACGAGACCTCTGCCTCCGTATGCAAGGATGGCAAGATTCTATCAAACATCATTGCCACGCAGGAAATACATACACAATATGGAGGCGTTGTTCCCGAGCTAGCAAGCAGGGCACACATGCAACATATTGTACCTGTAGTGCAACAGGCTATAGACAAAGCCGGCATACCATTATCGATGTTGAGTGCAATTGCATTCACACAGTCCCCTGGGCTCATTGGTGCTTTGTTGGTTGGAACAGGATTCTCAAAGTCATTAGCACTCTCTCTAAACATTCCACTGATTGGCGTACACCACATGCAGGCACATGTGCTATCCAACCTTATCGAGCAGCCAACACAAGAATTTCCTTTTTTATGCCTTACCGTAAGCGGAGGTCATACCCAGATTGTATTGTGTAAAAAGCCGACCGAAATGGAAATCCTTGGTGAAACCCTAGACGATGCAGCTGGCGAGGCATTTGACAAGACAGCGAAATTATTGGGATTGCCCTATCCGGGCGGCCCCCTGATTGATCAATATGCACAACTTGGTGATGCCAAAAGATTTGCTTTTGCTGAGCCAAAGATTGAGCAATTAAATTTTAGTTTTAGTGGAGTTAAAACATCCATTTTATATTTTCTTCAAAAAGAGCTCAAGAAGGATCCTAAATTTATTCAACATAATCTCAATGACATTTGCGCTTCTGTGCAACAGTGCATTGTCAACATTCTACTGCAGAAATTAAAAAAAGCAAGTCTCGAAACCGGAATCAAATCAATTTGCCTTGCTGGGGGTGTGTCTGCAAATAAGGGATTGCGAAACGGATTTAAAGAAATGGCCATAACCTATGGGTGGAATATTCACATGCCCAGCCTTGAGTATTGCACTGACAATGCTGCCATGATCGCCATCACCGGATATTACAAACACTTGGCAGGCATAGAAAACGAACTCTCCGTCACGGCCTCTGCAAGGGCCAGTTGGTAATTTCATCATCATGGGAAACCCTTATTTCAAGTTTAAACAATTCACGATCACACAGGACCAATGTGCTATGAAAGTGAGCACAGACTCTTGTTTATTTGGAGCATGGGCGGCAAGTATAGTAAGCCACGAAAAGACTGTGTTGGACATTGGCGCCGGCACAGGGCTACTCTCACTTATGCTTGCGCAGCATATCGATGCAACGGTATATGCGGTTGAAATTGAAACTGCCTGCTATGAACAACTGTCTCAGAACATCAACAGCTCACCATGGGCAGAAAGAGTTCATGTCTATCAGAACGACATCAAAGAATTTGATGAAGGCATACAGTATGACCTCATCATATCCAATCCTCCATTTTACGAACACCAATTGAGGTCGCCGAATAACAATACAAACCTTGCAAGACATGGTGATCAACTTTCTTTGACCGACCTATTTACACAGGTGGAAAGACTACTAAGCGAGGAGGGTCGATTTGCATTGCTGATGCCTTACTATAGAAAAGAGGAAGCCATGAATGGGGCAACAGCATTTGGACTATTTACAAGCCAGGTCGTTGACGTTAGGCAAACCTCAAGACATGATTCCTTTAGAAGCATGATTTGTTTTTCAAAGACATCAGAAAATATAGATTATGAATCAATAACGATAAGGGAAGAGAATGGATTGTATTCAAGTAGGTTTAGTGAGTTGCTCAGACCCTATTACCTGCACCCATAATTTGATTGACTGAGAAAAACCAGACCAATCACTTGAGGGCATAGATAAATCTTAATACATTAAGCAATCAATGTCGCTGTGACATCACTACCTTCCTCTTCCCCACCCTAGCCAATCATTTGCATTGGCATAGACCATGAGTCCGAATAAGATAACCATGCCTACAATCTGTGCGTATTCCAGAAACTTTTCATTGGGCTTCCTTCCGGTAATCATTTCGATCAAAGTAAATACAACATGTCCTCCATCAAGCGCTGGAATGGGGAGCAAGTTCATGAATGCAAGTACGATTGAAAAGAAAGCAGTAATGTTCCAAAATGCTTCCCAGTTCCATTCATATTTCGGAAAGATTGATCCCATAGATTTAAAGCCACCAAGCCCTTTGTAGGCACCAGTGGAGGGGTTCAATATCTTTTTGAATTGAGAAACATAGAAACCTAGTTTGTCTACCGACTTTGAAACACCTGCGGGGAATGAAGCAAGAAATCCATACTTCTTGGTTTCAAATTGATATAAGCCTTGATGATCCATTTCATCCATAGTAGGAATGGCAACAAAGAAGCCAATTGTTGTATCGGCACTAACCATGGTACTGACTGAAAGAATCTTTCCATCACGTTTTATTTTCAAAGAAATGGTGTCACCGGCGCGGTGTTGAATCAATGGCTTCACCTGATCGAAGAATTCTATATCAACCGTGTCTATTCCTACAATTTGATCTTTAAAAAGAAGTCCATTTTTTTCAGCCGGACTCCCAGGTTTAATCTCCCCAATTATTGCCGGCACCCTAGGCATCAGAAGCACAGATCTTTTACCTTTCTCAACAATTTTTTCAATGAAGTTAACTGGGATAACCAGATCTTTCTTTTCTCCATCACGCTCAACAGTCATTGTTTCTCCAAGAAGCAATGCCGCAGTAAGGTCTTCAAAATAAGAAACAGGCGCATCGTTTACCGCCAATACCTTATCTCCACTCTTCAATCCGATTTCATTCACTACACTATCCACCACCCATATCCCATGGGTTAAATTCTGTGTGGGTAATTTTGTCTCCCCCCAAGTGTATAGAGTCATTGCATAAATAAAAAAGGCAAGCAACACATTTACGGTAACGCCACCCAACATAATAATCAACCGCTGCCAGGCTGGCTTGCTTCTGAACTCCCATGGCTCAGCTGGTTTTTTGAGTTGCTCCTTGTCCATGCTCTCATCAACCATTCCAGATATTTTCACATACCCTCCCAATGGAAGCCAACCAATACCATAAACAGTATCCCCTATTTTCTTTTTTACCAGAGAAAACCATGGATCAAAAAAGAGAGAGAATTTCTCTACCCTACATCCAAAAATCTTTGCGGGAATAAAGTGTCCTAGTTCATGAAGAATAACCAATATGGATAAGGAAAGAATCAGCTGTCCGGCTTGCAAGCCCACAGCATTCCAATTAATATCAAGCAACACGTGTGCGTTCATTTAAGGTGAGGTTTAGGAGTGTGAAGTTAGTGAATTGGGAGCAGTTGAGAAAGTTGAGGAAGTTGAAGGGGTTGAAGCAGTTGAAGGGGTTGAAGCAGTTGAAGGGGTTGAAGGGGTTGAAGCAGTTGAAGGGGTTGAAGGGGTTGAAGGGGTTGAAGAAGCCAGACTCAACTATCTCAACTTCCTCAACTCCTAGAGATTAATCAACGAAGCCGCATAATTCCTTGCCTCTCCATCGCTGTCGAAATATTCCTGTAAAGTTGGAGATTCAATAAAGGGAACATAGGCAAGCGTTTGTTCGATAACTTCTGTCATATCAAGAAAGCCTAGTCTGTTTTTAAGAAATCCATAGACAGCAAGCTCATTGGCTGCATTCAAGACACAAGGCATATTGCCTCCTTTGTGAAGGGCAGTAATGGCAAGTCCGAGGTTCCTGAATGTTTTTATATCGGGCGGATCAAAAGTTAGCGCAGCTGATTTCGCAAAATTGAATCTTGGAAAATCATTGGGGATTCTGTTAGGATATGCCATTGCATATTGGATAGGCAACTTCATGTCTGGTAGTCCCATTTGTGCCTTGATGCTGTTGTCTTTGAACTGGACCATGCTATGGATAATGCTTTGGGGATGGAGCACAACTTCAATTTGAGCAGGTTCAAGACCGAATAACCATTTGGCCTCGATCATTTCAAGGCCCTTATTCATGAGTGTAGAGGAGTCGATCGATATTTTTGCACCCATGCTCCAATTGGGATGCATGATGGCATGTTCGCGTTTAACGTTGACCAAGTAATTGGGCTTTTTCCCAATGAATGGTCCACCTGAAGCCGTAAGGATTATCTTTTCAATCGGGTTGTTTTCTTCGCCTACAAGACATTGAAAAATTGCAGAATGCTCAGAATCAACCGGAATGATCTTTACCCCTTTTTGAGCTGCGAGCGTCATAACCACATCTCCTGCCACAACCAAGGTTTCCTTGTTTGCAAGTGCGATTGACTTCCCCGTTTCAATGGCTTTCAGGGTAGGTTTCAACCCAGCGAATCCAACAATACCAGCCATCATCATATCAAAACAATTCATACAGGCTGCTTCTTCCAGAGCTTCCTCCCCGGCAAGGACGATAATTCCTTTGCCTTCTAGCGCTTCTTTTACCTTGGGGTATTTTCCCTTTTCGATAATGACAACCACTTTAGGCAAGAACTCAAGTGCCTGTTCTATGAGTAAGTCTTGGTTAGAATGTGCAGTTAAGATGGTGGCGGAAAACAGGGAAGGATTCGCCCTAATGACTTCTAGTGTTTGCTTTCCTATGGAACCTGTTGAGCCAAAAACTCCAATCCTCTTGACCGCAGCAGATGCAGCTTCTTCCGTAGAGAAGTCGTAAGAGAAATCAAATTCCATCTGGTAAATTTATATTTTGTTGACCAGCTTTTCAAGTTCTTGGACAATTCTTCTGTCATTGCTCAAGCGAGGCACCTTATTCTGTCCGCCTAATTTACCCTGAGACCGCATATAATTAATGAAGGCATCTTTCTGCAGGGGTCTAATTACGAGGGGGCTTAAAATATTGCCCCTTATAAGATCATCATAATATATGTTCTTCCTGCGCATATTTTCATCTACTGCCTGAGCAAATTTGTCTAAATCGCTTGGCGTTTCCTCAAATTCTACGAACCATTCGTGGTAAGATTTTCCTTCATCTTGCGTTACCATCGGGGCAACTGTAAATTCTACTACCCGTGCTCCATAGTCATTAACCGCATTCATAAGACTATACTCCACCTCTTCGCCAATGACGTGTTCACCAAAAGCCGAGATAAAATGTTTGATTCGTCCGGATACAATAATGCGATAAGGATTGGTAGAAACAAACTTGACGGTGTCTCCAATATTGTACCCCCAAAGTCCGGCGTTGTTATTGATTATCAACGCATAGTTATCCCCTACCTTAACTTCTTGTAGAGATAATCTAGTTGGATTTTCATCAAACACTTCAGCCGCGGGGATGAATTCAAAGAAGATTCCTGAGTCGGTATTTAGCAAGAGTCCTTCCTGATCAAGTGTATCTTGAAAGGCAAAGAATCCCTCTGAGGCAGGAAAGGTTTCGACGGTATCTATCTTTCTGCCGATGCTATCTAAGAGCTTAGCCCGATATGGAGTGAAATTTACGCCCCCATGAACCATGACAGAGAAATCAGGAAAAAGCTCTCCAATTTTCTTACCCGACTTCTCGGTTAGTCGATCGAAATACATTTGCATCCAGGGGGGTATACCGCTTATCAGGGTCATCTCCTTATTGATGGTTTCCTCTACAATCTTATCCAGTTTTGTCTCCCAATCCTCAATGCAATTGGTTTCAAAGCTTGGTAGCTGGTTCTTTCTTAGATACCGGGGAATATGGTGATTGACGATGCCACTTAGGCGACCAGTAGGAATACCCCCAATTCTTTCCAAAGTTGGGGAACCAGATAAAAATATCATATTGCCAGACGCGAAATTCGAATTGCCCGATATGGAGATATAATTCAGCAGGGTATTTCTTGCTGTATTGATGTGATTTGGGATGGAGTCTGCCGTTATAGGAATGTATTTGGCCCCGGAAGTAGTACCAGAGGTTTTTGCCAGATAAATAGGCTTTCCTGGCCAAAGTATGTTTTGCTTTCCTTCTTTGACTTTATTGATATACGGACTGAGTTGCTCATAATCTCTGATGGGAACAGCGTTCCGAAACTCATTATGGCCCTTAAGTTCGGCAAAATGATGGTCCTTTCCGAAGGAAGTTCCAGCAGCTTTTTTCGTTAATTCATCAAGGATTCTATGCTGATCTGCTACAGCAGTGAGCGCTGATTTCTGTATTTTTCGATGGATTATTCCCGCGAAAGGTCTAGCTAAAAGAGATTTTATCTTCATGGTTGGCCAGCTGAGGAAAAACAAAGATAGTCCGGCCCGATGAAACTGCTCAAAATAAGACCCAAGAAATTTTAACACTAAACTTGGGTAAGACTCAAAATCTCCATACCTTCGCAATCCTAAATTTTGAAAGATTATGTTCGCAATTGTAAAAATATCAGGCCACCAATACAAGGTTCAAGCAGGTCAACAAATTTACGTATCCCATATTGAAGGGAATGCTGGAGACAAGGTTGAATTTGCAGAAGTATTGCTTGTAGACAACGACGGAAAGCTTTCTGTTGGAAAAGATGTAAAAGAGAAGGTTCAAGCTGAAATCATCGGTGAAAAACAAGGTGATAAGGTGATAGCCTTTAAAATGAAAAGAAGAAAAGGTTTCCGTAAAAAAATCGGTCACCGTAAATTGTACACAAGAATTAAGATCGAAAGCATTGCTTGATCAAATTAAATACATCAAATAAAAATCCTACGTCATGGCACATAAGAAAGGAGAAGGTAGTGTAAAGAATGGTCGCGATTCACATAGCAAAAGACTTGGCATCAAGATTTTTGGTGGACAGCCTGCTATTCCAGGTAATATCATTTTACGCCAACGCGGCACGCAATATCACCCAGGAAAAAATGTTGGGCTCGGTAAAGACTTTACAATTTTCGCCACCATCGATGGTGTTGTTGAGTTTAGAAAAACAAAAAACGACAAGACCTTCGTGTCGGTTAATCCAGTTGTAACTGCCGGATAATCATTGCTTAAAAAAACTTTTTTTTGCAGAATAGGAAAAGTGTTTATACTTTTACCCTGTTATTCATTTTATTAACCATTAAATTCTAAACAAAATGGCAACTGCAAAAAAAGCTGCTCCTAAGAAAGCTGCAAAAAAAGCTGCAAAGAAAGCTGCTCCTAAGAAAGCTGCAAAGAAAGCTGCACCTAAGAAAGCTGCTAAGAAAGCTGCTCCTAAGAAAGCTGCTAAAAAAGCTGCTCCTAAGAAAGCTGCTAAAAAAGCTGCTCCTAAGAAAGCTGCTAAAAAAGCTGCTCCTAAGAAGGCTGCTGCTAAGAAGAAGTAATCTTTCTTCAGAGCAAAAAATACAGGTCCCGCAAATGCGGGACTTTTTTATGCCCCCCAAATCCCCCGTCATGCATTCTAACTCCGCCATATCAGACATGTTTAGTTTGCTCAGCAAGCTGATGGACATCCACCAGGAAAATAGTTTTAAATCCAAATCCTACGGAAGTGCGGCCTTTGCGATCGACAAGCTTCCGGTACAAGTTCAGGATATCCCAAGAGATCAACTGTTTAGTCTGAAGGGGATTGGTGAGTCTGCCGCAAAAAAGATTATTGAGATTTTAGAAACGGGCAAGCTCGGGCAACTTGACGAATTGATCAATAAAACACCAGAGGGTGTTTTTGAAATGTTACAAATCAAGGGCTTGGGACCAAAGAAAATATCAACCATTTGGAAAGAAATGGGCATTGAAACGATCGGCGAATTGCTCTATGCCTGTAACGAAAATCGACTCCTGCTCTACAAAGGGTTTGGAGAAAAAACACAAAACAATGTTGCAGAAGCCATTGAATTTTTTTTAAGAAACCAGGGTCATTTTCTTTTTGCTCAGGTTGAAAGCTATGCAGCGGCCTTTCAACAAACACTAAACAATCAGTTTCCTGAAAATGCATTTACCCAATGCGGAGATTTTGCCATGCAGCGCCCCACCATTGAGTCGCTTGATTGGGTAACCGATATCCAATCAACCCAACTCATTGATTTTTTAACGGCCAATGCCTTTACCATTGAGGTATCAGAATCCCAGAAGATAAAGGCCCGCGGAAATGAAAATGTAAGTCTTGTTTTTAACCTGACAGCAACTGGTGAATTTCAAAAAGTATTGTTTCTGCTCAATGGGTCAGAGGAATTTATCGCAAGTTGGAGTGAGCAGTTTCCCCTATCACTTCAGAACCCTGCTTCAGAGAAAGAAATCTTTAGCCTTGCATCCATTAATTATATTCCCGTTTGTCAGCGCGAGAAAAAAGAAATCATAGAAAAAGCAAAAAGCCAAGTACTCCCTGATCGTATTCGCACTGAAGATGTACTCGGTATAATACACAGCCACAGCGACTGGAGTGATGGGAACAACAAGATAGAAGATATGGCAAAAGCCTGCATAGACAAGGGTTTTGAATATCTTGTCATTAGCGACCACAGCAAGGCGGCCTTCTATGCAAATGGACTTTCAGAAGAACGCATCAAACAACAACATCTTTATATTGATGAATTAAATAAGAAGTTCGCACCATTTAAAATATTCAAGAGCATAGAGAGTGATATCCTTAATGATGGAGCACTTGATTATTCTAACCAGTTGCTCGGGACATTTGATTTGGTTATTGCATCTGTACATTCCAACCTTAAAATGTCTGAGGAGAAGGCCATGCAGCGTGTGATGGCTGCAATTGAAAATCCCTACACGACGATTTTGGGACATCCTACAGGTCGACTTTTACTCAGCAGGAAAGGTTATCCCATAGATCTTGAAAAAATTATTGATGCCTGTATTGCTAATAAAGTGGCTATTGAAATCAATGCACACCCAAGGCGTCTGGATCTTGATTGGAGTTGGGTTCACATCGCTCAGGAGAAAGGCGCTTTATTATCCATCAATCCGGATGCACACAACACTGATGGGTATGATGACATCCGCTATGGTGTTCTTGCTGCACAAAAAGGCGGACTGAAAAAAGAGAACAACCTCTCTAGCTTTAGTTTGGTAAAATTTGAAGAGTACCTTGCTGCAGTAAAAAGACATTGATAAAAAATTAATCAGATGCCCTTCTTGACTTGATTCCAAATCAGATCCATCTCCTTCAACGTAAGATCAGTCATGCTTTTCCCGGATTCTTTGACCAATCCTTCCATGCCCTGGAATCGTTTCATGAATTTTTTATTTGTTTTTGCAAGGGCTTGATCTGGATCAATATGTAAAAATCTTGCATAATTAATGATTGAGAAAAACAGATCTCCTATCTCCTCTTCCATATGTTCAACTTGTTGCACAGTTGGCGTACCTGCATCATGAATAGCCACCGCTTCTTTAACCTCTTCCAATTCCTCAAGTACTTTATCCCAGACCTGATCTTTATTGTCCCAATCAAATCCCACTTGCTTTACTTTATCCTGAATGCGCATGGCCTGAACCATTGGAGGCAGTGATGTTGGAACACCGCTGAGTACCGACGATTTACCTTCCTTAAGTTTTAGATTCTCCCAATTGCGCTTCACATCTTCTTGATCCTTCACGACAACATCGCCATAGATGTGAGGATGACGACGAATTAATTTAGCAACGATGCCCTCAATAACATCTCCAAGCATAAACTGTTTCTGTTCGTTGGCAATTTTTGTATAGAAGAGAACATGCAAAAGAATATCACCCAACTCTTCTTTTAGTCCTTCCCAATCATTTGAAGTTATCGCATCCGCAAGTTCATGGCATTCCTCAATGGTTTGCTGCCTGAGTGTATGAATAGTTTGTTTTTTATCCCAAGGACATTTTTCTCGAAGCTCATCGAGCACTTCTTGCAAGTCCGACAATTCGTATTGTTTATTCATATATGCAGTCAAATTTTAACTAAGGTTTGTGAACCTAGCAAAGATCTCAAAAAGCCAGGTAGTTTGATCCTATATTTAAAGAGTCATCAAAATACCCGTTTTTTGAGGTTTAATATACGTAATTGAAGATTTCTATAAAAAAATGCTGCCCTATCTTGAGTGAGTTAATGGTACCTCTTGGGGAGCAATCCCAACCCCATTGGGCAAATACCAGTTTTATGTTAAAAAACGTGGTTGTGGGAAACATCAAGAAGAAAAAAATAGAAAACACTGTACGCTTGATAAATACATTTTGTCATTGTTCATAAAAGAATAATACCATTATGTACTATTGGTTGCAGATTTTAAAATAATTTTCAATTCATTTGAAAATAGTATGGCGGTATTAACCTCTACTGCTGCATTCGGTCTTTTAATTATTTAACTGTTTAATTCAAAAATTATGAGATTACAATCTATGCTAAAGCGAATTTTTGCTTTTGTTGTGTGTATTGCCTCTTTTCAATTGGCAATGGCACAATCATCAGTGACCGGAAAGGTTACTGATCAAAGCAGTGGTGCTCCTGTCCCTAATGTCAGTGTGACAATCAAAGGATCAAACAGGGGTACTACAACAAACATGAGTGGTGTTTACACCATTTCTCTTCAAACAGGAGATGCGGTGTTGGTTTTTACCAGCGCCGGATATGAAGCTACAGAGGTTGCTATTAATGGCAAATCGACTGTAGATCTTTCATTCGCAACTACAAGCACTAAGCTTTCTGAAGTTGTGGTTGTAGGATATGGCTCACAATCAAAAAAGGATGTTACTGGTGCGGTTGCATCAGTAAAAGGTGAGCAAATCCAAAACCTTCCTGTTTCAAGTGCTACACAAGCACTTCAAGGAAGGGCAGCTGGTGTGAACGTAGTACGAAGCAGTGGTAGCCCGGGAAGTCCAGGTTCTATCCGTATTCGTGGTACAGGTACCATCAACAATGCTGAACCTTTGGTAGTTATTGACGGTATTCCAGCTGGAGACCTCAACTCTGTAAACCCTAACGACATTGCTTCAATAGAAATATTGAAAGATGCATCTGCATCTGCAATTTATGGAACTAGGGCTGCAAATGGTGTTGTGATCATCACCACCAAGAGAGGCAACTTTGAAGCGCCAATGAAAGTTTCGCTAAATACTTACACTGGTACTTCACAAGCACGCAAGACACTAAGTGTTCTTGATGCAGCATCTCTTTCTTTATTAAAGAGAGAAAGACATACAAATGATAACCTTCCAGTTGCTTCTGAGTGGAACGATGCCAACAACGGAATACAAAGAACTGACTGGCAGAATGAATTGTTTGGCCAAGGAATCACCAATAATATTGACCTGAGCGTAACAGGTGGTTCTGCGAAATCATCATTTATGATTTCTGGTGGGCTATACGACGAAAAAGGTATTATCACCAATTCTTACTTCAAGCGTTTCAGTTTGCGTATCAATTCTGATCACAAGATTGGAAAAAAGCTTAAAATTGGACAAAGTCTTCAATTGACTCGCGGAACCGACAACAGTTTGAACACCTTATCGGCTCAGGACGGATTGATCTGGAGTGCTGTTCGTTTCATGCCTTTCCTCCCAGTTAAAAACAGTGATGGAACTTGGAGTTCTTCTCAAGGATCACCAAACCAGTTTGGCGACATCAATAACCCGATTTTCACTGCAAATACAGTAGACTCTAGAAACACCAATACCCGTTTATTGGCAAATGCAAATGCAGAGTACGAAATTCTTAAGGGGTTGAAATTGAAAGCAAACGTTGGTCTTGATGGAACTCACTATGATGGAAGACGCTTCGGCATCATCATCAATAATCAAACTCGAGCCAGTGCAAGAAACAACCTCTCAAAAAGTTTCAGTGAATCTTATTCAATATTGAGCGAATACTTCCTTTCTTACAACAAAACGTTTGCAGGCTTGCACAAAATTGATGCGGTTGCAGGATATACATCACAAACTTTTAACGGCGACTATTTTAGTGCTTCAAAGTTTGATTTCCCTGATGAAAGCTTGGAACAACGTTATTTGGATGCAGGGCAAAACCCGGCTGGAATTAACGGTAGCCGCTCTTATGATGCACTTCAATCTGCTTTCGGAAGGCTGAACTATGATTTTGATAAGCGTTACCTGTTCACTGCTACATTCAGAGCAGATGGATCTTCTAAATTTGCAGCCGATAACAGATGGGGCTACTTCCCGGCATTCTCTGCAGGTTGGAGAATATCCAATGAGAAATTCTTCGACGTATCGTTCATCAATGATCTTAAGTTAACAGGAGGATGGGGACAATTGGGTAACCAAAACGTTTCTAGCCTTCAATATCTAGCATTGATTGGTAATGTTGGTCAATATTCATTTGGTAACAACAATGTAATCGGAACCGCACAAAGAAGATTGCCTAACTACATGATTTCATGGGAAACTGCTGAAATGGCAAACATTGGCTTGAGCGCTGAAATGTTCAACAAAAGCCTTCAAATCAACGTGAACTACTTTGACAAGACGACCAAAAACATGTTGTTGGCTCCTCCAACAATTGGAACAGTGGGTAGATTATCAATTCCAGACAAAAACGTGGGTGTCCTTAAGAACAGTGGTATTGAGATTGACATGAGCTACAACAACAAGATCGGTCAAGTTTCTTACAACATCGGGGCCAATGCTTCATTCATTAAGAACAAGGTGGTTGCATTGTTTGACGGTAACTTTATTGGTTCTTCTCTATACGGTCGTATGGGCCAAGAGATTTCAAGAACATATGAAGGCCTGCCAATTGGTATATTCTATGGTTGGAAAACTGATGGCTTGTATCAAACAGCACAAGAAATCAGCAGTGATGCCAACATCAGCAATGATTCAAGAAGAACTGATGGCTTGATTCAGCCTGGTGATGTGCGTTTCCTTGATCTTAACGGAGATGGCAAAATCACTGAAGCTGACCGTACAAATATTGGAAGTCCACACCCTAAAATGGTTTATGGCTTCAATACCGATTTCAACTACAAGAATTTCGACCTCTCTTTATTCTTCTTGGGCAATGCTGGCGTGCAGCTTTACAATGCCGACAGAATGCAAGGTATCGATCCAACATACCCCTTCAATATGTATGCTGAGACATTGAACCGTTGGACTGGACCAAATTCCAGCAATTCTATTCCTAGAATGACAACAAAAAGAAATAATTTGAACCATCGGACTTCTGATATGTTTATTGAAGATGGAAGCTTCTTGCGTCTTAAAAACCTTTCTTTTGGATATACACTTAACGAAGGTGTTGCCAAGAGGATTGGTGTAAGTCGCATTAAATTTTATGTAACTGGCCAAAACGTACTGACTTTTACCAAGTACTCTGGATTAGATCCTGAATTGGGTTATGCAAATGATGGCAATAGACAACTTGGAGTTGACTATGCGCAGTACCCACAATCACGTTCATGGATATTTGGACTCAATGTTACATTTTAATCGTTAAAACTAAAGAACATGAAACAAAACAATTTTTACAAAGGACTCATGATCATGTTGACCATCACCATGGTGGGTTGCAACAAAGATCTACTCGAATCCACGGCTTATTCGCAGGCCACTTCTGCGAGTTTCTGGAGAAATGCTGACGATGCAGTAGCTGCAGCGAATGCATTGTATCCACTACTTGGTGATGAGATGTTTTTCGGACACCCTGAACATGCTTGGGACATCTGTTCTGATGACCAATGGAGATCAGGTGACTGGGGAAATGAGCAGGCCATTGAAGACTTAACTTTTGATGCAAGCAACGACCAACTTGGTTGGACTTGGTCACACAAGTATGAGGAAATTTCTAGGGCTAATGCCATCATCATCAATGTTCCAGCCATCGACATGGACACCAACCTGAAGAATAGAATTATGGGTGAGGCTTACTTCATTCGTGGGTTCATGTATTTTCTTTTCTATAAAGTGTATGGCCAAGTGCCTATCATCACAGAAGAGAATGTGATCAGCAACACCTACAATGTACCTAAGGCAACCATGGAAGAAATGGAAGCAAGAATAGAAAGTGATCTAAAAAGTGCTGCCGAAATGCTTAATGCCCAAAATGATGCGAATAATATCGGCAGACCGACCAAGGGTACTGCATGGGGATATCTTTCTAAGCTTTATCTCTATAAGGAAGACTTCGCCAACGCAATCACTTACGGTAATTATGTAATCAATGGTTCATACACCATGTTGCCAAATTATGCCGATAACTTTAATCCAGATGTCATCAGTAATTCTGAGATGCTATTTTCAGTTCAGCGTCGCCGCGGCTGGACAGAAGAAAACATGGCTACTTGGTACTATGCTCCAAGGCCTTGGGACGGATGGGGTTTTCAAGAACCAACAGACGATTTGGCAAACGAGTTTGAAGCAGGTGATCCTAGACTTAAGGCTACAATGGCTTCAGTTGGTGATGTGATTAACCCTGGCCCTGGTGGTGGAGCAGTTACTTACCCTGCTGGAATCAACAACACTGGCCACTATTTCAAAAAATATGCTGCTTTCAGAATTGAAGGTGATGGACTGGATCATGATCTAGACATTGCACTACTTCGTTCATCAGATATTTACCTTGTAGTTGCTGAAGCAAAGATAAGAAGCAGCCAAAGTGGTGATGCTGAAATCAATGCAGTTCGTAATCGTGCAGGGTTGGGCAATGTTTCAGGTGCTGACATGACAGACCTGATCCACGAAAGAAGGGTTGAACTCGCTGGTGAAAACGAGCGTCATGCAGACCTTATTCGCTGGGATAAAGCGGGTATTGTTAACATCGTTTCACACTATGCAATTGACAGAGGAATTTGGAAGCCAGGAAGAGTTTTCCAACGCCCTAAACACTACTATTTTGCACTACCTCAACGTCAGGTCGATTTGAGTAATGGTGTGTTGGTCCAAAATCCAAACTACGAATAGTTAGATAATTTTACACTTAGAAACCGGTACCTTTACTTTACGTACGTAAATTATTGGTACCGGTTTTTTTTATTTATCTTATTACCATGAATCTTTTAACATACATCAAACAGTACTCCCCTATTTCAATCTCCTTAATGCTGCTATTCTCGTGTAAATCATCTTCTGAAATAAATGTAGAAGGGGCATGGAGACTGGATTCAGTGTATGACTACTCCAATGGATTTTCATTTACCAACAAATCACCCTACCCTGCAGAGGTTCATGTATACAACCCGGACCGCACATTTCTAAGAAAGGGTATGGGCCATCAGAGTAAATACTTATATGAGGTGAAAGAAAATCAAGTGCTTCTTAAAGACACTATTGGTGAACCGCGCGCTAAGCTTACTATTATTAAAATTGATTCCACCCAACTGGCTTTGAGAAAAGAAAAGCCTGCGCTTTTCCCAGGGAAAAATCAAGAACACTTTGAAATTCGTTTCTTCACCAGAATACCACTAGACTCAGTGAAGTGATATTTTTCTGGATGTTCCTGAAGAGTTAAAAATCTCTATTGTTAAGGCATCAGCAGGAATGATAATGTATCTGCTGCTGCTGGAGAGATATCCAGATCCATGATACAGCTCTTTCTTAAACTTCGGCCCATTCTTACGACTGATGATTGCATAGGCATCACTTGGCTTTGCTGCAATACTATTGATTGTTTTCTTATAGGTAGTTGTAAAAGCAAGTAACGATTCGTTGTTTTGAGAAGCGAGCAGTAATCTCGCTTTATTATCCAGCATAAGTTCGGCAAAACCCTTGCCGTCGCCAGGAACAATAAAGCCAGTCTGCTTTTTTACAAATCCTCCAATTCCATCTCCTTTCAAGAAGAGCCCTTCAAAGGCATCATATCTCCCATTGATAACTTCAACACTATAGTCATTGCCAACGAGCATGATGTCATCCAATCCATCTGCATCATAGTCGCCAATCAAAGAGCCAAAAACAGGAGTAAACTGTGCTTCTTTAATCAAAGGAGAAATTTCCCAAGACCCATCAGCCTTGCTTAACAGCATCGAAGTACTAAACGTATTGGCTGTGAGTTTTGTAGCATCCTTAAGGCTTTCCGTTGAGAACAGATCACCCACAGTGGCATTGGCATAATCCTTGTACAGTAAAAACTTCTTTTTTAAACCTGGTAGCTGCAGCATCAGATCGTCTTTGGGATGAATTGGATATTCTTTCCCATCTTTTGAGAAGGTGATTACGGCGTTGCGGGTTCCGTTGTTTCCAAAGTCGTAGGTGTAGATGCTCAGTGGTTGTTGTGAAGAGGTAGTATACCGACTATTCAACCCATGATTTCCGGCAACATAATCCATTTTGCCATCTTGGTTAATGTCTGCAGCTTGAATGCTGTTCCACCAACCAACCGTATTACCCAATTTCAATTCTTCGGTTGCATTGCGCAATGTTTTTCCCGAATTGAGAAAAACTGTAATGGGCATCCACTCCCCTACAACAATTAAATCGGGCAGGTTGTCGTTGTTCACATCAGACCATATTGCTGCATTAACGATACCAATGTTGCTTAGGCCAGGCGCCTTGGATTGAGTAACGTCAATAAAGCGTCCACCTTCATTCTGTAACAACTGACTATACCCAGGCTCAGGATAATGTTGAGGCCTGATTCTTCCACCTACAAAAAGATCGAGATCTCCATCCCCATCATAGTCAGCCGCCGTAACGCAGGACCCACTTGAATAGATTTTTGGCAAGGCTTGCTTGTTTATTGAGAATATACCTTTCCCGTCGTTTATATAGAGGCGATCCTGATAATATGGTGAACCATCAGCAAATTCATTTCCACCACTGACTACATACAGGTCGAGGTCGTTGTCATTGTCAGCATCAAAAAACAATGCCCCCATATCTTCCTCATACTTGGTTCCAAGATCCAAAGGCCGAGCGTTGAACCTCCCACCTGGTTGTTGAAAATAGATTAACCCAGATTGATTGTAGGCACCTCCAACAAAGAAATCATCCCTGCCATCACCATTCACATCACCTACGGCGATACCAGGTCCACCCATTGAAAATTTATGAGGCATCATTGGTTGGATATTAAAATCAGTATAGGGCGTCTCTTTGTGGCTGTAATCAATCCCAAGAGCTGTATTTGCATGGACCCATATAGGAGCAAGCCCCTTATTTGAAATAGGAGCTGAAGCGGCGCTTGCTGAATAATCGAGCTGGAGCAATTGATTTGACTTAACTCCAAACATAGTTTGGGAACTGCCATCAGGCCATACAATGCGCAATGAATCAACCTGATTGCTTTTCCCTAATCCAAGATGCACAAACTCTTCTACAGTGGATTGGTATCCCCTCACGTTGTGGTGTTCTTGGTAGAGTACCTGATCATTTGAATATGCGGTGATTGTTGAACCATAGCCATTGATATTACCCGAGGGACCCTTTAAGGACAATTTGAGGTAATTATTTTTGTAGAGGGTGTCGGCATTGTTCTTGTATACAAATGCAGGAATACCTGTATTTGTTATCACTACATCCAGATCTCCATCGTTATCAAAATCTGCATAAGCTGCACCTGTAGAATACGAATGTTGAGTAAATCCCCAATCTGCAGAAACATCCTTAAAGGTCAGGTCCCTATTATTTTGAAAAAGAAAATTATTGAGCAAAGCCCCATCCAATTTTTTTAATTCACTGAGCATTTTTTTATTCCGACTTTCATCTTGCAATCCCTGAGAAAATTCTTGAGCCCGATAATTTATAAAATCCCGGTTGGTGATGTCTCTTGGATAACCATTTGTGATCATCAGGTCTTTCCAACCATCGTTGTCAAAATCTGCAAACAATGGGCTCCAACTCCAGTCTGTAGCATCAACGCCAGCAAGCATGGCGATATCACTAAAACGAGGTTCTCCATTTTTATCCAGCCCCTGATTTAACTGAAGCGTATTGCGCATGTACTGCGGCTGATATCCATACTGAATTTCTGAACGATAGCGATCATGGTTGGTAGCGCCGAACATTAATTTTTTTCTAAAGTTGTCTGGAGGAAGCATGTCTACCTCAACGATATCAAGGTGCCCATCATTATTGAAATCAGATACATCATTACCCATGGCAGAATAACTGGTATGCTTGAAAGCAGTTGCAGCTTGGTCAGTGAAGGTTCCGTCCTTGTTGTTGATATAGAGCAGGTCGTTAGAAACATAATCGTTAGACACAAAAATATCAGGCCATCCATCCTTGTTAAGGTCGCAGACAGAAACACCCAAGCCATATCCTTCTTTCAAAATCCCGGCTTCCCGAGATACATTGGTGAATGTTTGATTACCATTGTTGCGGTATAAACGATCCGTGTTGATCATTTCACCATTAAGCCGTTTGGGCCTGATTACATTGGGGCCTAGCTCATCCATGATGTTGGTGAGCAAATACATATCAAGGTCATTGTCCTTGTCATAATCAAAAAATACCGCTTGCACACTATGTCCAGAGTCAGCTACCCCATACTGAACAGCCTTATCCGTGAACGTATTATTTCCATTGTTGATGTACAATGCATTTGCTCTTTTTTCGATTGGATTGGGACCAGCAAAACAGAGATAAATGTCTGCAAAGCCATCTTGGTTGATGTCAACAATTGAAACTCCTGTAGCCCACTTGCCAAGGGTATTGATACCAGAAGAATCCGTAATGTCCTTGAATGTGAAATTTCCTTTATTGAGGTAGAGACGGCTCTTGCCCATATTGGAGGAAAAGAAAATATCCTGCAAGCCATCTTTATTGAAATCACCCACACCCACACCGGCCCCGTTGTAGAAATATTCAAAAGTGAGAATATTGAGGTTTTCGTCTTCAATCAGTTCATTGGTAAAGTCGATTCCCGACTGATCGCTAGGGATCAATTCAAAAAGCGAAAGCTTTTCCTTTTTAACACTACAACCCAGAAAGAACCCTACAAAAACGAGGGGTAAAGCAAGAAACGTTTTATTGAGCAACATGTCAGTTTTATCAATTTTGTCTAAGTTAACCAATTCGGTAAATAAAGAAAAAGCACCCCGCATTTTGAGGTTTTTTAAGCGGATTTATAGGATTTATAGAAGTATTACAACAATATCTTTAACATGATGACTGATGTCATAATAATTAGCAGTAATTTTCTTAAAACATTTAAACATGGACTCTCGCCGTAAGTTTCTCAGGAATTCTTTCATGATCGCAGGATCAGCAAGCCTGCCGATAGATTCAATTGCAAATGAAACAACCAAGTTAGACGGAGCCTTGCCCCCTGTTGCTGAAATACCAACCGGTTTCAAGAACACCTACATCAAAAATATATTTGTCACTGAAAACGAGTTTAGGAACGCCAAACCATCGGTGGTTCCTGCCCCAACTTTTCAGCAAGCCAAGGAGATTCTTCCGGTACCGTATTGGACTGGAAATCCTGGAGCAATTGATATGTATTGGAAGGCATGGGAGATGGCATTTAAAAATATCAAAAGTCCGGCTCCAACATCCGGCTTTACCGCATCGTATCTAGACACGGCCTATAATGGAAATATTTTCATGTGGGATTCAACCTTCATCACCATGTTTGCCCGATATGGCAATAAGGCATATCCTTTTCAGCAGACCCTAGATAACTTTTACGCGAAGCAACATCCCGATGGATTTATCTGCAGGGAAATATGGGGAGAGAGTGGCGAAGATTGTTTTCACCGCTACGATCCAACAAGCACGGGACCAAACATCATTCCTTGGAGTGAGCTGGAATATTTCAAACAATTTGGAGACCTCAGCAGGATCCATAAAATTTTCCCTGTACTCTGCGGATATTATCAGTGGCTAAAGCTCAACCGCACATGGCAGGATGGCTCTTACTGGACTTCAGGATGGGGTGCAGGAATGGATAATCAGCCACGTGTAAAAAAAGAATACAACCAGATTTATTCTCATGGGCACATGACTTGGCTTGATGCTTGTTTGCAACAATTGTTTGTTGCGAAAATTATTGTAGACTTCGGCTTCCATGTAGAAAGATGGCAGGAGATAGAAGACATTGAAGAGGAAACTACATTTCTTAAGAAATACATCAAAGAACAACTTTGGGATCCTAAAACCAATTTTCTGTACGACAAATATGCAGATGGCAGCTTAGGAACGTTTAAAAGTATTGGAGCTTATTGGGCACTATGGTCTGATATTCTTGAGCCAGAAGAACTCAAGAAATTTGCAGCGCACCTTAGCGATACAAATACCTTTGCCAGGAAGCATCCTATCCCATCCATGCCTGCAAACCACGAAAAGTACCAGGCAGATGGCAGGTACTGGCAAGGCGGCGTTTGGGCCCCAACCAATTATATGGTCATTGCAGGGTTAAGAAAGAACAACATGCACAAACAGGCCTTTGATTTGGCCATAAAGCACCACCAGCAAGTGATGCAGGTGTTTAAAGACACTGGTACGTTTTGGGAATACTATGCACCTGAAGCGGTAACACCAGGACTTCTTGCCAGACCAGATTTTGTAGGATGGACAGGATTGGTGCCGATCTCAATTCTTTTTGAATGCATCATTGGAATCAATACCAACCTCCAAGACAAAACCATTACCTGGGATGTTCGCCTGTTGGAAGAACATGGTATTGACCGCTATCCAATTGGAGAAAACGGAATGCTATCTTTTAAAGCTGCAACAAGAACTAGTGAAAAGCAGAAGCCAGAGTTGACAATTCAGTCTAACATTGCAATGAAATTAAATTTATCATGGGCCGGAGGTTCACAGCGCTTTGATATAAAGAACGGATTGAATAAGTTTTGATTGGATGATAGAGGTGATGTAATGTTGAGTTGGTTAGTTGGTTAGTTGTAGTTACCTCAATGACTAAACAACTAAACGACTAAACAACTCTCAACCTTTCCTCAATAGTCTTTTCACAACAAGCTGTCCAACTTTAGCACCAGCAACATTTCCAGAATCAAGATCAAATCGATAATGGATTCCGCCATATAGTCTGGAGTTGCTGGCTTCCTGCGCAGCTTTTCTAAATGATTTTATTTCACGATTTGCTATACCGAATTCCAATAGTGAAGTGTCTGTAAACGACATGTCATCTCCAAAAAAAGAGGTCATTACCTCAGCTGCAGCAGCAGAAATGGTAGAATGTCCACTTGTATAAGAAGGAAAAGGTGGCGTTTCAATGTATGGCCTCCATTCGATTGCAATATATTTATTGATTGCAGTTTCTGGACGTATATAATTGGATCTAAACTTCTCGTCCCAGCAACTGATGAATGCATCAAACAAGGCGATGGCGGTATACGTATATGCAGAAACGGTTGTGGGGAAGTCGGCTTCAGCCCTATTGGCAGCAATTCCTACAATATTCATCCAGTGGCCAGCAGGAGAGAATTTTTTTGAGGCAAACATTACATGTCCAACAACATTCATCTTAAAAGGATTATCATCCCAAAAATCTGCTATGTGTTTTTGGTCAGCATTGAGGGAATCAACAATCGTTTTAACTTCCATCAGTGAGTTGAGATATACAGAGCCCCTGTCCATCGTGAACACTGGAGGTGCTCCAGGTTTACACTGAGACGCTGAATCGAGCACGAAGGGTCTTATCTCCCGCCAGTGAGGCTCCAGAGCGGATGCATAGCTCTCCGGCGTTGGCACCCAACGACCTGAAGAATTAGTTACCTCATATCGAGAGGCACTTCTTGTTTGCGCATAGTTGTCGGATTTACTCCATTTCAATACTGCACTGCTGATTGAGTCTGAAAAGATCATGCTGGCCTTGACTACAGCATTTGGAACCCCTAAACTATCCGCTTTTTCTAAGGTTTCTTCATAAAAACCAATCATGCTTCCTTCTGGGAAAGTAACCGCATTGCCCACTTTGATGCAAGCAAGAATGGCAGCCAGTGGATAATCGATTTGATCAGGCGATATTGGCTTTGGCATGGCTGGCATGTGCTTGATTCTTCCAGACAGGCTATATAAAGAACTATCCCCAGCGGCCATGCACTCATAGGCAGCGATATTTGCATACGCATAGTTGCGTGCCGCAATCATGGGAGGGAAATTATTCTCAAGAACAACATCATTCAACTGCTTGACAGTAGTATTATACAGATAAGGGTCATCAAATGCTGACCCCTGCTGTATTGGTTGACTACACGAAAGCAAGAATGTCAATCCGCAGAAAATAGTTAGTTTATCCATGATGATCATTAACCAGACCCAATAAGTAGGCATAAAAATAGCCCTTTTATCCATGCGCTTGAGTTGAAATAAGTAAAAAGGACCTTTCGCCAAATAAAAATCGAAAACTAATGAAGCCGGCTGCTTGTTATTTATCGAACTTACTTTAATTTGGGTAACGCAAATGCAACCAAATTCACCCATAAAAATCATTTTACTGTTTGATATTTCAGAACAGTACGGCCAAAACCTGATGATGGGTATTGTTCGCTATTTTAAAGAAAACAGCAATGCACTATTTTGCAAGGTGCCATTTTATTATAGAGAGACACTCGGCGTTAATGGCATCATCAGCTTTGCAAAAGAATGGGGTGCTCAGGGAATGATTGCACAAATAAAAAACAAAAGAGACGCCAAGAAAATAAAAGATGCCGGCATTCATCTGATTACTGAAGATTTTCATGAACGTTTCGACGGGTTTCCAAACATAACAGGCGGCTATTTCCAGACCGGCCAAATGGGTGCAGAATATTTTGTAAACAAAGGATTTAAACATTTTGCTTTCTACGGTTATAAAAATATCGTCTGGTCGAGAGAGAGATCGATGGGCTTCGAAAGTTATTTAAAGGAGAGGTCATTTTACGTTTTTTATTTCAATCATGAAGATGATGCCCAAATAACAGACCTATGGCATTACAAACCTTCTTCGCTGAGCAAGTGGCTTCAACAATTGCCAAAGCCCATAGCCATTATGGCTTGTGATGATGGCAGGGCACAGCACATTACAGAAGCCTGCAAACACACCAATATTCGGATACCTCAAGATGTTATCGTTCTTGGAGTTGATAACGACGAACTAACCTGTAATCTTTCAGACCCGCCGTTGTCAAGCATCACCTTGGATACTGAAAAAGGGGGCTACGAAGCAGGGAGACTGATGGAATCGATGATCATGGGGAAGGTTGACAATCCAGGCAATGTACTTGTTCTGCCTACGTATATCGTCACCAGGCAATCAACCGATATTGCAGCAGTAAACGATGAATGCATATCAAAGACGCTGACCTTCATTCATAATAACTTAGACAGCGACATCAATGTAACTGATGTATTGGCACAAGTTGCCGTTCCAAGAAGATCATTGGAGAAAAAGTTTCTTCAGGTCACTGGATCAAGCATCTACAAATACATCAGCAAATTGAGGATGCAAAAGTTCTCTGAACATCTGCTTAAAACAGATAAGCGAATTTCTGAGATCGCATACGAGTCAGGCCTTAACTTTACAAACAATGTAGCGCGACAGTTTAAGCAAATTCACGGCTGTACTCCTGGTGAGTATAGAAAAAAGCATCTGCCAAGAAAATAACTTTATACCAATAACCATGAGGCTAATGCAAGATGAGATCGCTGCAACGAGCAGCAACTACACCAATATTTTCATTTCATGTTTTATGGTCATGATGATGGCCGCTGCTTGTTCAAATAAGCAAGGGCATAGCGACTGGAATGTTACTGGAGGCTCCAGAGAAAACATTCGGTATTCCTCACTCACAGAAATTGATACTTCCAATGTAGATCAATTGGAAGTGGCCTGGGTATTTAGATCAGAAGGGGGCGACAGTACCAAGTTTGGACCAATGCAATGCAATCCGATTGTTGTAAATAATATGCTATATGCAGTATCCCCAAAACTCAAAGTCTTTGCACTCGATGCATCAACAGGAAAAGAGATTTGGCATTTTGATCCTACCGACTCAGTTGAAAATAAAACATGGCACAGAAATGGCGTAAATCAAAACAGAGGAGTTGCTTATTGGGAAGAGGGAAAAGATAAGCGGATTATTTTTACTGCTGGATCTGTTGCCTACTCTATCGATGCCCTAACAGGTAAGCTGATAAAATCTTTTGGCAAAGATGGTGGCATCAATTTAAATCAAGGGTTGGATAGGCCAGACTCAACGGTATTTGTAGCGCCGACCTCTCCGGTAATGGTCTATAAGAATTTATTTATACTGAGCGGAATGGTGGGCGATGAAACACCTGGCCATATTCGTGCCTTTGATGTTAAAACAGGAAAACAAGAATGGATCTTTCACACCATACCCTACCCTGGTGAACCCGGTTATGAAAGTTGGCAAGACAGCACAGCTTATAAATATTATGGGTCTACAAACAGCTGGGGAGGATTTAGTTTAGATGAAAAAAGAGGAATTCTCTTCGCGCCTACAGGAAATCCAACCAATGATTTTTATGGTGGACAGCGACTGGGCAATGGCTTATATGGAAATTGTTTACTGGCACTCAATGCTGAAACAGGTAAGCTGATCTGGCATTTTCAAACTGTTCATCATGATGTGTGGGACATGGATGTACCAACACCCGCGGTACTGATTACTGTAAATAAAGATGGAAAGAAAATTGATGCTGTTGCACAGACCACAAAAACTGGAATGGTTTTTATGTTTGAAAGAGAGACCGGCAAGCCAATCTATCCGATAGAGGAAAGACCTGTACTGACTAATACATCACTGGTAAATGAAATACTTTCTCCAACACAACCTTTTCCCGTATTGCCCAAACCATTTGCAAGGCAAACCATCACGGAGAATGAATTGAATACCATCACTACCGATAGCGCTGAATTAGATCAACTGAAAAAGCAATTTAGGACTTACAGATCAGGATCGATATATACTCCACCTTCTGTTGAAGGAACAGTAATACTCCCAGGATATGACGGCGGCGGCGAGTGGGGTGGCCCATCTGTTGATCCAGAAACAAATATCCTTTATGTCAATGCCAACGAGATGGCCTGGATATTGAATATGGTTGAGAACAAAACAGAAAAAGATAAAGTGAAAACCATGCTTCAAGCAGGCACAGAGCTGTATGCTCAATACTGCAGAGGGTGCCATGGTACGAATCTTCAGGGCTCAGGCAACTATCCCTCCATCGTTCATGCAGAAAAGAAATACAGCAAGGAAAAGTTTATTGAATTGTTGACAACAGGAAGAAGGATGATGCCAGGATTCAACAATTTGAGTAAGGAAGAGAAAAATGCAATTGCAACACACGTGTTGAACATTAGCGAAGAGCAGAAGCTTATTTACAGCGAAAACGAAAAACCTAAGATTGGTCCACCTACCCCACTCTATGGCTTTACAGGGTATAATAAATTTTTGACCAAGGATGATTATCCCGCCATCAATCCACCTTGGGGAACATTAAATGCCATCAACTTAAACACCGGCGAGTTTTTGTGGAAGATCCCATTTGGAGAATTTGAGGAATTAAAGAAAAAAGGGATTCCAACTACCGGCAGAGAGAACTATGGAGGATCTGTGGTTACTGCAGGAGGCATACTCTTTATAGCAGCAACAGCAGATGGAAAGTTCAGGGCCTTCAACAAAGCAACTGGCAAATTAATTTGGGAGACAGACCTTCCCGCACCAGGAGTGGCAACACCGTCGGTGTACTCTATAAATGGCAAACAATATGTAGTCATTGCTTGTGGAGGATCGAAGTGGGGAGGGAAAAGAAATGACAGTTATGTAGCATTTTCATTGCCTAAAAAATCTTAGTTTTGCGGTCCCTGCCCAGGTGGCGAACCTGCCTGCCGGCAGGCAGGATTGGTAGACGCAATAAATGAGATCTTTGGAATATACTGTTTATGCAATAAGAAGCTTAAATAGAAATTATATTTACGTTGGCATGACTAATAATCTTGAAAGAAGATTAAAAGAACATAACAACTGTGAAAACAAGTCGACTAAAGCTTATGCGCCCTTCACTTTAATTTATTCTGAAAGATTCGAGACAAGAATACTTGCTCGTCAAAAAGAAAAATATCTAAAAAGTGGCGTTGGGAAATCTTTCCTAAAAGCTTGACTTCACACTAGCCCAGGTGGCGATCCTGCCTGCCGGCAGGCAGGATTGGTAGACGAGTTAAATGAGACCATTGGAATATACACTTGCCCAGGTGGCGAAATTGGTAGACGCACTACCTTGAGGTGGTAGCGCTGGAAACGGCGTGCTGGTTCGAATCCAGTCTTGGGCACAATGCCCTTTCAGCGAAGCTGAGAGGGCATTTTTATTTGTGAACGTGGCAAGCTCGCTTGCCTTAGTGAATAAATGAAAATGACCGAAAACGCCGAAGGCGGGAAAGGGCATTGCAGCCCTCTCGTAAGACATTTGGATCACCGAAGGTAATCCAGCTCGCCTGCCGAAGGCAGGTCTTGGGCACTGATATCTCAGAAAATAACAATGGTCGTTGGAAATAATATCCAGCGACCATTGTTTATTTAATCAACGTAAATTCTCCAAATCATCTAAATCTTTCGATCGGCCTGCTTTTTGTTTTGCGGCAATTAAATCATTTTTATTAATAACCCTGATTTCTAAATCTTCATCTTTAAAAATGACAGACCTTTCATAAATCTCCTGAAAATTAAAACCTTCAATTCCAATCATGAGGTCTATCGCAACTGGTGGAATTCCAAAAGTAAAAACATCCCATACAGGATGATGTAGAAAATTGTCTTCGGTCATATCAAAGATTGGCATACCGAATTCTTCAAATGCATTCTTTATTTTCAAATAATTTTCTACTGTTCTTTCAACCCACAAATCCATATCTCCTGTTGTTCTTGAATATCCATGAAGAATGACAGAATAACCTCCGACAAGAATATATCTTACATTATTTGTGTTTAGGGAAGAAATAAAATCCCGAAAATCTGAATTGAATATATTACCCATCAGGCTGAAATGGATTTTGCTGAAAATTTTGTTCTATCCATCTTAGGGGGATTATTTAAATCAAAATTATACGCAACACTGTTTAAATATGTCGCAACTTGTAAACGATCCTGCCATGATAATATTTTATAGGCAGTTGCATGGTTAGCAGCTTCTTTAAGTGTTTGAGCTTTAAATGCAGTTCTGTCTAATTTGAAACTGTTCATACTCAAATGTAGAATATTGTGAATTGTTTGCCTAATCTTCTAAAAATAATTTGAATTCATTAACTATTTCGTTCGAACTCAGTCCAGCAAAGGGCATCGCAGCCTCCTCGTAAGACATTTAAATCATAGCAGGTAATCCAGACCTAATCACGATATTATTTTGAGAAGTAGTATACAGCAGTCCGCTTATTCCCCATTATCCTAATTGCTTTTTTATCCACAGCTGCTTTTAGATCCCGACTGGCTGTTGGAGCGGAGATGTCTTTAAAATATTCTAAATAATCTTTCCTTGAAAAATCATTTCTACCAAAGTGCTCTATAAAAATATTCATTCGCTCTTCTCCTGTTATGGGCGATCTGCGTGCTTTTAATTGCTCATCCAATGCCTTGTCGATTGCGGCAAGAATGAATTCTATAAATGGGGTTGAGTTTCCAGACTTATCCGACTTTGCAAGGACCTTATAATATGCTGACTGCTTTTGTTTGATGATGGTTTCTACCGGCAAAAAAAGAAATATTGGATTAAGATCTTTTAAAATTACTGACTGCCAAAGTCGACCCATCCTGCCATTTCCATCTTCAAAGGGATGAATAAACTCAAGTTCATAATGAAAAACACAACTCTTAATTAATAATGGATCTTTAGCATTTTTAAGGTACGAGAATAGATTGTTCATCAATGATTTGACCATGTTGGCTTTTGGAGCAAGGTGAGTTAATTTGCTCCCTTTAACGATACCCACTCCCGATGATCTGAATTTACCTGGATATTGGACCAATCCTTTCATTAGCAAAGCGTGTGCTTTTAAAAAAGAAGGAATACTTAAAGCCTTGAAACTTTGTAGTTCATCATATACTGCGATAGCATTTTTAACTTCCTGAATATCTTTTTGAGGTGCTATCACACGCTTGTTATTAATAACTGAAGTAACTTGTTCTATACTAAGTGTGTTACCCTCAATCTCTAAAGTTGATTGAATTGTTTTAATCCGATTTGCTTTTCTCAACTCTGCACGGGGAGCTTGCAGATGGCTAGCTTTAATTATACCCAATTTCTCCGAAATCGAAGTCAAAAGAGATAAAATGGAAGAATTAATAGAATACGGCGGTTTCATGATAGTATCATATGATATTATCAAAGGTATGAAGAAAAATTAAATTCTACGGAGGTTGAAGGGAAATATAAGGTTGAAGCGGTTTAAGGGGTTGAAGATTAAAAATATTTTTCTTCAACTGATTCAACCGCTTTAACCGCTTCAACTAATTCAGCTTCATCAAGAAATCACCCCAACTCCACCAATCAATTTCATTTTTGAACTAACTTAGCGCTCATGCAAAAGAACAATACCGCCAAGCCTACCTGGGCATATAATTCAAATTATCCGGGGATAGACGATCTAATCAGAAAAGCAAAATGCCGTGTGCCTCGTTTCGCCTTTGAATACCTTGATGGCGGATGCAACGAGGATGTGAACTTGCACAAGAACACGGATGAGTTGAGGCAAGTGGAATTGCTGCCGTATTACCTCAGTGAACATACCGGCTCTGATCTTTCTACTGAATTGTTTGGCCATACCTATGATGCGCCATTTGGAGTATCCCCTATTGGCTTGCAGGGATTGATCTGGCCAAACTCACCAGAAATACTGGCTAAAGCAGCAGTTAAACACAACCTTCCTTTTATACTCAGTACTGTTACCACCTCCAGCATAGAACGTATCGCTAAAATTACTGATGGCAAGGCATGGTACCAATTGTATCACCCTGCAGAAAATTCCTTGAGAGACGATATCCTCAATCGCTTGGAAGCATCGGGATACGATGTATTGGTGTTGCTTTGTGATGTTCCATCATTTGGGTTTCGTCCACGTGATATTCGCAACGGACTGGCCATGCCGCCAAAGATGACGGTGAAAAATATATTACAGGTAATGGGCAAGCCTACATGGGGGTTGAAGACACTATATCATGGCATTCCTGAATTTGCCACACTCAAACCATATACACCCAAAGGACTGAACATGAGCCAGCTCGGACAGTTTATGAACCGCACTTTTTCAGGGCGATTGAACGCAGAGAAAATTGCTCCTATCCGTGAGCGTTGGAAGGGCAAGATTATTCTGAAAGGTTGTGCTACAGTTGAGGACGCCGACATGGCTGTTTCATTGGGAATTGATGGATTGCTGGTGTCAAACCACGGAGGCCGTCAGCTTGATGCTGGACAGTCAGCTATCAAATCACTTGGTCCAATCGTAGATAAATACAAAGATAAAATCAAGATTATGATGGACAGCGGCATCAGGACTGGTCCGGATATTGCTCGCACACTGGCTTCTGGCGCAGACTTTACATTCCTCGGACGCTCCTTCATGTATGCTGTTGCTGCCTTGGGTGATGAAGGTGCAGATCACATGATGGGCATGTTGAAAACACAATTATATCAAGTGATGGACCAGGTTTGTTGCAAGCGCGTGGAAGATCTGACGAAGCATTTGGTGTGCTAATAAAGTTCAAGAAATTTAAAAAAGTAAGCAGCCCATGGCTACATTCATCGTGGCCCCTCCCGGAACAGCCAGGTCAGGAAAAACATCCCATAACATCTCGCCGTATACAAGTATTTTATTCATGAATTGGAAATAGAAAAACAGATATCAGCCGCTGTATTACAGTAATTCGTTGAGCCTTAAAACAAATTAGGACAATAAGCTTAAACAATAAGATCGAAAATTAAAAAAAAATAAAAAATCTACTTAAAAATCAACCTATTATATTAATTTACAATCTCCTAGTTAATCGGCTTGGTATAATTTATAAATGTTTAGTATAATTTATAAATGTTTAATAAATGCGAGTTATGCAAACTAAGAACAAAATGATCCTCGTATTTTTCTGTCTCATGGCCATTTGGAGCTGTGAAAAGAAAGATATTGAGACACCAAAGGAAAATGAAATTGTAGATTCCAAGAAAATAATGGCTGGTGTATTGGCCACAGTTAACAATAGTAGTTTTGTATCAGCAGTAGAGGCGGCGGACACAGTCAATCTTCTAGACCCTAATGCTGTTGATGTTAATCAACCAACACCTTATTATGCAACCTATGGTTCAAATGATTCTTCCTTGATTATTTTAGCCGACGGCCAATTGGGTAACAACCCGGATTCGACAAGATTTGCCCAAATTTTGCTTTGGGTTACCCGTTTTAAAGGGGCGGACACATACAACACTGAGGATTTTTCAAGCTATTGTTCTTTTTCAATTGTTGATTCCTCTTACAACCTGAGGCAGTTCTTTAGTAGTGGAACGCCAAATGGCAATGTTACAATAAACTATTTTGATACTGCAGCCAATACCATCAGTGGTACCTTTGAGTTCAACGCAATCTCAAATGACAGTATTCTGGTTGTTAAGAACGGTGTTTTTAATTCGGTTAAAATAAACCGATAATTTATTCTCAGATTGAGATTTTGAATTAGTTATTGCGTAAAATATGAGAAGTACGAAAGATGTTTTGTTGAAGCATCTATTTGCTCAACTGTATCCGAAACGTGGTGCCATGTTCAGCATCTGAATGCTTTACAAAAAGTTGTCCCCCATGATACTCCTCAATGATCCGTTTAGAAAGGGTTAGTCCGAGGCCCCACCCTCTTTTTTTTGTGGTAAACCCCGGAGTAAAAATTTGTTGTTGTCTGCCTTCTGGAATGCCTTTGCCCGTATCGCACACATCAATAAAAACTTCTTTCTCATTATCAGAAATGACTACTTCAACACTACCCTTTCCTTCCGTAGCGTCCAATGCATTTTTCAAAAGATTTTCAACAACCCATTCCATTAGCGGTGCGGAAATATGTACATTAAGTTGTTCTTGACAAGCAATCCGAAAAACAATCTTGGTTTTTTCAGAGGCCCGTTTTTTAATATAATCAACTGCATGAGAAACAAGATCTACCAGATTGCATAATTTCTTTTTGGGCTTGCCGCCAATCATGCTAAAGCGATCAGCAATCAGCTTCAAACGCTGGATATCCTTTTCCATTTCAGGTAATACCAACTTAGCGTCCTGCCCTTGATTCATGAGTTCTGTCCACCCCGAAAGCGCAGAGATGGGTGTTCCCAACTGATGAGCTGTTTCTTTTGCTAGTCCAGCCCAAAGATGATTTTGAGCAGACCGGTGTTGATTTCGAATAGAGACCAACATCAAGATCGTAAAAAGAATAACGACGATTAGCTGTACTAGTGGGAAATACCGGATTTGTGTTAGCAGGGTAGATTCGCCATAATAATATCTGTTGAACTTTTTTCCATCAGCATCAAGATACGTGGTGATGAAAGCACCCTTTCGGCGATAGGAAGAAACAAGTTCATTTAAATGATTTTTGTCCTGAGCCACACTGAGTGTATCGATATTGATATAGCTCATTACACTATCACGCTCGTCTGTTTCAATTACAGGAATAGTTTGTTGCTCTGCTACAATGATAGAGGCCAAGGAAAGATTTTCAGTTCCTGAGGATTGTAGAATCATTTGTTGTGCAGCAACCCACTCTTCTACTTTCTTTCTTTCCCGTTCAGATATTTTGTTGGACAAAGCATTTGAATAGAAGAATGTTCCGACTACGATAATAACCGCAATCAGCGACATGAATAACTTCCAAGTAGTTGGCTTATTTGGCATGAGAAGTGAAAATCTACCACTATTTGTGGATTTCAGCAAAAATGACCATTTATGTTGTGCTTCCAAATTATTTTAGTCGATTAATGCTAATTTTGAACGGAGATGCATGAAATAAACAATCAACCAACAGTAGCCGTGGTCATTCTAAACTGGAATGGCAGAAAATATCTTGAGCAGTTCCTTCCAAGTGTTTTGGCCTCTACGTATAAAAATGTTGTTATTTATGTTGCAGACAACGGGTCAACAGACGACTCAGTTTCATATTTAACTCGGCAATACCCTGAGATCAAAATTCTCTCATATTCTACAAACGAGGGGTTTGCAGGTGGATATAATCGAGCCTTGAAGGAAGTGGATGAAGAACTCCTGGTTCTCCTCAATTCAGATATTGAAGTTACTCCTGGCTGGCTTGAACCTGCTATTGACTTATTCAGTCGCCATGCAGACCTTGCCGCTATTCAGCCTAAAATATTGGACTACAACAACAAAGCAAATTTTGAATATGCCGGTGCTGGCGGTGGTTGGATTGATCGATTTGGATATCCATTTTCAAAAGGCCGCATATTTGATATCCTTGAAAAAGACGAGAGGCAATATGATACGCCAACGGAAATTTTTTGGGCTTCTGGAGCCTCAATGATCATAAAAAAATCTGTATTCAATGAAGTGGGGGGGTTTGACCCATTCTTTTTTGCCCATCAGGAAGAAATTGATATATGTTGGAGGATCCACCTGGCTGGATACAAGATCATGTCATGCCCTTCGTCAGTGGTGTACCATATCGGAGGAGGAACCTTGGCTAAGGATAATCCCGATAAAATATTTCTAAACTTCAGGAACAACCTGATTATGCTATGGAAAAACCTTTCGGGGCTTGAGGCCATCTATGTATTGTTGGTTAGGTTTCTACTTGATGCCACCAGTGCCTGGAAAAACTTAATCGTTGGCAAAACCCCTTATTTTATTGCAGTAGCAAGGGCACATATGGGATTCATGGGTTGGCTGATCTCGGGTAGAAGCCAATCCGTATACCCTGTGAAGAGATCTGGGCAAGTCAAAGGAATCTATAAAGGGAGTGTTGTTTGGCAGCACTTTGTATTGGGCAAAAACAAGTTTTCTGAAATTATTACTGAGAGTACTTGAAATATACCCTTGATTGTTTATTTTTGCCCAGCAAAACAAGGATATGCAACAGAATACGACTGAAACAGTAGAAAAGAATGATTTTGGAAGAAATTGGGTGATTTCATCACGTTTCTTATTTCATATACAACTCTTCGCCATCGTGGCATTTGTGTTGGGGGGATGCTATGGTTTGTATAGCCTGCGCTATAAAGGCAAACCAAAAGTTGAAGTTCCCGAAAGCACACTCTATACTCCAAAATACAAATAAGAAAATTGTATTTTGAATAGTTTCTTTCGTTATTTTTGCACCCCTTATGTTCTTTAATTAATGCGGAAGTAGCTCAGCTGGTAGAGCACAACCTTGCCAAGGTTGGGGTCGCGGGTTCGAATCTCGTCTTCCGCTCTAAAAATTCCATCTCCTGATGGAATTTTTTATTTCTGATGTTCACTTTTAGTGAGTCAGATGCCCTGGTGGTGGAATTGGTAGACACGCAGGACTTAAAATCCTGTTCGCTGAAAAAGCGAGTGCGGGTTCAAGTCCCGCCCGGGGCACTTCTTTATAGTTTCAAGTGATAATTTGATTGGATTGCAGGGACTAGGAATACAGCCAGGGACAAGGGACAGGGGACAGGGGACGAGGGACGAGAAATACAATGTTTATTCGTTTAGTTGATTAGTCATCAACGCATCAACAATCATCACCCACCTGCTTAGCATATTTTAAACAAGAATGAAGGATGAGAATTTGTCTTAATCAATTACTCGCCTGCCATTCAATAGCAACAATGACCTCATTTTTTCTACCAATCAATTGATACGGAGGATTGTAGCCTAGGTATCTAAAATGTCCTGTTGTTTTTATCCCCTTCTCTTCTAATGCTTTTCCTAATTGTGCTGCATATTTTTTGATGGATTCGTCATTTGCAAATCCACCAAATTCGATGGCTGCAGCATATTCTCCTGGTGTTTCATGTAGCTTAACACCAGCGTCATTTGGACGAGGCAAGTTGTTTATATCATATTCAGATGGCATGACAAAGCTCATGGAAGATCCTTCATTGCTGATATCCATGTGCACCGGAGATGTCATGGCAATCTTGGAGGATGTTTCATTATTCCCAAAAATATAGCCTGCAATTTTTCGAAAGCCACTGCTGCCAAGCTCCCTATAGGATTTGGCAGTGGATTGAATTGTGGCGAATGTGGCGGGTGGATAATACCTAATCTCGAAGTTGTCTTCCTTCTTCACAACTTTATACTGCTGCTTTTCAATCTTGCTGGTTGACATGGCCATAAAGGATTGAAATATGATAAAAATCAATAAAAGAGAAGCTAGGGTAATTATCATTGTTTTCATAACAAGGTATATCTCTAATAACAAAAAACAAATGATTTAAGTTCAAATGGTATCCCTTTTATCAAATCAATGATCAGTAATTTAACATCTTCAAACAGAGATAATGAATCGCTAGATAAGATTCTTAGCCTTTCGGCTATCCAACCCCATCATACTTCCAGCATAAGCAAACACCAACACCGCAATGGCGCCGATGGCATTTAGCCACAACCACCCGATGTCGGTAAAGGCATACATCGCGACAACAACGATCTCACCAAGAATGGCTGCATAAAAAACAGCCGTGCTGCCCACGCTTTTAAGATAGAAGGCAACAAGAAAAATTCCCAACATCACCCCATAGAACCATGAGCCCAGGATATTAACTGCTTCAATCAAGCTTCCAAGGCTGGTTGCAAACTGTGCGAACATGATACAAAAGACACCCCAAAAAAGGGTGTAGATTCTAGATAGCTTGAACTCTTCTGGTTCGCTTGGATTGGCATTGATGTACTGCTTGTGAAAGTCGATTAGCGTTGAGGAAGAGAGGGAATTAAGCGCTGCAGCAATGCTTCCCCAAGCTGCAAGAAAAATAACAGCAATCAACAGTCCAACCAATCCTCTTGGCATATGGTCCATCACAAATCGGATGAAGATGTAGTTGGTATCGGTCTTTTCTACGGAGATACCAGACTCTTTCACCAAGTCCTTGAACCTTGCCCTGAGTTGCTCCTCTTTTGCATTGATCTTCTTTAAAGCGCCCCTTACATTATTATCTTGACCTTGGCCCCAACTGTTAAGCAACTGTTTTTTTTCAAGTGTGACCTGATCATGCTCCTGTTCAATAGCCATGACCTGACTCCGATAGGCCGTTTGCTTAAGCTTATCAACTGCCAACTGATTAAAATATAAAGGCGATGCATGAAATAAATAATACACAAACACCAACACGCCAATCATTAAAATAAAAAACTGCATGGGGATCTTGACAATGCCATTCATTAAAAAACCAATTCGACTCTGCTTGATGGAGCTTGCCGTAAGATATCTTCCCACCTGGCTTTGGTCTGTTCCGAAATAAGAAAGTGCAAGAAAAAAACCACCAATCAATCCACTAAACATATTAAACCGATCATTCCAGTCAAATCCCTGCTCAGTAATCCCCGTTGTAATGATGTTCATCTTTCCCATATCCCTGCCTAAGTCAATTGCAGAACTAAGCCCAACACCATCAGGCAACATATCGAGGATCAAATAAGCAGCAAAGAACAATCCTGCAAAAATAATAATCAATTGGAGTTGTTGGGTATACGCAACAGCCCTTGCGCCACCGCTGATGCTGTAGATGATAACAATACCTCCCATGATTACATTGGTGAGGTAAATATTCCATCCAAAAACAGATGACATGATAATTGCGGGTGCATAAATGCTGATGCCCGTAGAAAGCGCTCTGGATATTAAGAATACGCCTGCAGTAAAAGTTCTGGTTCGCTTATCGAATCGCTTTTCCAAATATTCATAGGCGGTATAAATATTGAGTTTAGTAAAAATCGGAATGAAGGTGATGGACAATACCACCATGGCCAATGGCAACCCAAAATAATATTGCACAAAGCGCATACCATCTGTGTAGGCCTGACCCGGACCAGAAAGAAAGGTTATGGCACTGGCTTGTGTGCCAACCACACTCAACATCACCATGTACCAAGGAAGTTCTCTATTGCTTCGATAATACCCGTTGATATCCTTGGTTGCCTTCCCCTTGTAGATGCCATATAGCACCACCAGCAGCAGGGTTAACAACAATACAAACCAATCAATGAAGGCCATACGGTTATTTTGAAATCAAATAAAAAAAAATGATCTCTGCCAACAACAAAAAGATCACAAGAGCATACCAGTATGACCATCGAGGGAATATAGGTGGCTTTTCTTCAAGCTGACTCATCGCTTATCACGTTTATAAATAATTGCAGCAACAATAATACCGATTAGTAACCCCAATCCTATTTTCTTTCTCACCAGCGCAATGAGCAATCCAACCCCAATACCCACTACCAATGCAAACACTGGTGATCGTTGTTTTTTATTTTGTTCCATTGACTTTTAAATGGGGGTTTGAAATCAAATTCGCAAATAGTCTGAATGCGCCAGGAACGCCAGCGGGAAGTTGACGGAAGAAAACCAGTCCAGTGTAAATGAACCTTCCCTTGCCTTCCTTACAAACGATCAAGCTTCCTTTTAGATCACCTTCTCCTTTATCGTGCATGGCAAGTAAGGGCTTATAATCTTTCTCATAGCCATCAGCGAAGTAAATACCACGCTCCTGAATCCATCCAGAAAAATCAGCTGAACTGATCTTGTTGGGATAGTTTAGCACAGTATCTTTTTCATCAAGTAGGATTACTGCAGCATCTTCATCAGTCACTCGTCCTCGGTTGATATTGAATGGCTTTGGACCAATGCCTGTATTCAGTGGACCGAAATAATTATTGGTATTGTATTGAACAACCATGTTGCCACCATTTCGCACATAGTCCATTAGAATGTCATTTTTCTGAGTCAGCCAATCATGCACATTATATGCCCTAACCCCCAACACAATGGCGTCGAACTGAGCAATTTTTTCCTTATAGATATCCGCCTTCCCCAATTCCATTACTTCATACCCCATAAGCTTGATCATCTCAGAAACTTTGTCACCCGCTCCAACAATATATCCGATTTTTTTTCCAGTTGTTTTGATATCTGCTGAGATCACCAACTGATCTCCCTTTTTAAAATATACAATGCTTGGAATATGCTCATACTCAATTTTTCTCAGCACTGGTAATCCAGTTTTATTTTCCGCCATTGCAGCATGATTGATCATTACTGGAGTTGGAGAACTAGATAACGTTCGTTTGGGCACTACAGAGACCAGGTGAAAAAACTCTCCTTTGGCAGGATCAACAACACGATAATTGATTGGAAAATCATAGGTTATGGTTGAGCCAGCGATGACCAGGGAAGCCTTAACAATGAAACTTGGTTTGTTTTCGGGCATTCCAATAAAGCGTTGATCGTTGACATTAAAATGTCCTTTATTCATTTCATTGACCAACCAATAAGGTTGTGACAAAGTAGGTGGTGCCGGAACAGAAATGATTGAAGTCCAGTTGATATTTTTCTTAAGCACGATACCAACATCCAGCTTCTGACCATTCACCTCAACAACATCAAGCTTGACAAGCACAGGTGAACGGTTGATGATTGACAGGTTCAACTTCAAGCTATCTCCCTGTTTCACAAGTTGCCTGTCTGACAATGCTTCGAAATGTATTCCGGCTGACATTTGAATTAACGCATCGACTTCGGCCATTTTAATCTTCTTCCAATATTCATCTTTCAAATTGGCCAGTTCTTTTTTTATTTCGATCAACGCGGGCAATGAAGCCGAAGGCTCATTTATGTTATATCCAGCAATCAAGGCATCAATCTTAACAGCAACAGAAGACCCCCCTTCTACTCTACCCCAACCATCAACAATATCATCCATCAGGTCTTGCTTTGCCTTCTCCCCCATGGTGTACAAAAAATATTCAGTTGAACTGCCACGGGAAGAAGCAGAGCCAAATCCCTGACTGCGGTGCTTACTTCTTCCTTCAGCTGATAGCTCTCCAATACTTTTACCAAGCAAAGGAAGATAGCCCCCAAGGTCAATTTTAAGCTGATCTGCTGAGGTGGTATTTGTAGAGCCAAAACTGTATGTATTCCAGAGTAATCTCTTGGCTTGCCACGGACCAACTCCGAATTTAAACTGCTCTATAAAACGGGTTGGGTCGGCGGCGGCGGTGAATGCCTCCCTTGCGATTACGGCAGAGGCAGAATGATGTCCATGTCCTGCCCTATTGTCCTCCGGAAATCTTGTAACAATAATATCTGGACGAAAATTGCGAATCACCCAAACAGCATCAGCAAGTACTTTTTCTTTATCCCATAAAGTCAGTGCCTCCTCGGTGCTTTTACAGTAGCCAAAGTCAAATGCCCTTGTAAAAAACTGTTCTGCTCCATCCACCCTTCTAGCAGCAAGCAACTCTTGGGTTCTGATGAGTCCCAACTCCACCCCCAGCTCCTCTCCAATTAGGTTTTGTCCACCATCCCCCCTCGTCATTGACAGGTACCCTGTTCTATATTGCCTCTCCCTTGCCATATAGGCCAGAAATCGTGTATTCTCATCATCAGGGTGCGCAGCTACATAAAGCACAGATCCCAGCACAGTTAGTTTTTTTATGCCATGCAATATCTCGCTACTGCTCATCTGATGAGTGGGCTGAGATTGGACCAAACCCGAAAAGAAAAGCGAAAACATTACTGCTGGCAGTAAGGGTTTCAACAAACACTGGAATATGCTTGAACAAGATTTAACCATGGGAAATCATTCAGTAATTTATTTCGTTAAAAATAGCGAAATGAGCGGACTACCACCCCACTCTATAAGATTACTTTTAAAATCATCTTTATCTTTAACCGATGAAGCAACACATGACCGCGGGCAGCATAATCGCTTGCTTACTCGTACATTTTCTTTTTTTTACTAGCGCTTTTGCGCAGTCAGACTCCAGCATCAACCCCTATCATTATTCCATTTCAAAAGTAGCCAATGGAAATCATGGCGCTGTTTCATCTGCCCATCCCCTGGCAAGCATGGTTGGCTTATCGATACTCAAGCGAGGAGGCAATGCTTTTGATGCTGCAATTGCAGTTCAATTGGCACTTGCCGTAGTATTCCCCAATGCGGGAAACCTTGGCGGTGGAGGCTTTCTTGTTGCACATACACAATCAGGTAAATCGGTGGCTATCGACTTTAGGGAAAAAGCCCCAGGGAGTGCAAGTAGGGATATGTATCTAGATTCACTTGGCAACCCGGTGAATGGACTTAGTCAAGATGGTCACCTTTCCAGTGGGGTGCCCGGTACAGTAGCTGGACTGTTCAGCACCCTGAAGTATGCATTGCTTCCATTTCAGGACCTGGTTCAACCCTCAATTGAATTGGCTGAAAGAGGATTTGCCATAACCGAATCAGAGGCAGAAACGCTTAACAACCATCAAGATGACTTTCATAAATACAGTATAGCGAGTAATGTCTTCATTAAAAAAGAAGTTTGGAAAGCTGGTGACACCTTAATTCAGAAAGAACTTGCAGCAACCCTGATTCGAATTCGCGAACATGGAATGAAAGATTTCTATCAGGGAGAGACTGCAAGGCTAATTGTTGAAGAGATGAAAAGGGGCAATGGGAAAATATCAATGCAGGACCTCGCCAGCTACAACGCAATAGAGAGAACAGCTCTGACATTCAAATACAAGGGACATCAGATCATTGGAATGCCCATGCCCAGCAGCGGTGCACTCTTAATGCTACAGATCATGAAGATGGTTGAAGATAGGGGTATTGGGAAGATGGGCTTTCAATCAAAAGAAGCAGTTCAATTGATGATTGAAGCAGAACGAAGGGCTTATGCAGACAGGGCAGAGTATATGGGAGATGCGGATTTTCTGAAAGTGCCAGTCAAACAATTATCTGACCGCCGCTACATTAAAGACCGCATGGAAGACTACGTGCCGGGCAAGGCAACTCCAAGTAAGATTGTAAATCCGGGAAATATTAACCCAGAGTCTGAAGAAACTACCCACCTTTCTATTGCCGATCTCCATGGGAATGCAGTCAGTGTTACTACCACATTAAATGGATTGTATGGCTCAAGGACAGTGGTTGGTGGTGCAGGTTTTCTATTAAACAACCAGATGGATGATTTCAGCATCAAACCTGGGGTACCTAATATTTACGGAGCTGTAGGCAAAGAAGCCAACGCCATTGCTCCTGGAAAACGGATGCTTAGTTCTATGTCACCCACGATTGTACTAAAAAATAAGAAACCCTTTCTCGTTGTTGGAACGCCAGGCGGTACCACCATCCCAACCACGGTATTTCAGACAATCATCAACATCATAGAATTTAATCAACCAGCATCCGATGCAGTGAATAATACAAAATTTCACCACCAATGGCTGCCTGATCAAGTCATGGTAGAAGAAGATATTCCTGCAGAACTGGTTAATTCACTCCATGCAATGGGGTACACGACCAAAACAACCTCTCAAATTGGAAGAACAGAGTTAATTAAGATTAGCTGGAGGGGTAAAAAAAGAGCTTCATTTGAGGCAATTGCAGATAAGCGCGGAGACGATCATGCAGCTGCGTTTTAATACCTTTTAAGTGAGGGGTAATTAGGTGTCAACACGTTAACTTTACAACAAAATCATCAACTGAAAAGAATCATCAACATAGCTGGCTATCTATTGGGAGGAATTATCATTCTTCTCCTCAGTATTTGGCTATTGATTCAATCCACTTTCATACAAAACAAATTGGTGAACTATGCTACGAGTCAACTTAGCAAAACACTAAAAACAGAAATAAAAATCGGCTCAGTAGACCTCTCACCATTCAATAGGTTTTATCTCAACGATGTACTACTGAGGGATGAGAAAAAGGACACCCTACTTTATGCTGGGGCTCTTAAGCTTAAAATTACCGAGTTGTTCTTTTTGAGAAAAGAGATCACCCTCCACTATGTAGGCTTGACCGATGCGGTAATCAACACAAATCGATCAGACAGCATCTGGAACTATCAGTTCATTCTTGATGCATTGGGATCAGGCCAATCAAAAAAACAAGAATTAAGGCTTGACATCAAGGACCTTGAACTGAAAAATATTCGATATCGTACAATTGACCAATGGAGAGGAGAAGACCAAAGCATCACAGTGGGTGACTTATCACTCTCTGCTGAGGATATCGACCTTGGGAAAAAGATTGTTAGCATAAACAATATAAAACTTGATGGGGTACTATTTGACATCAATCAATACAGAGGCAACAGGCCCGATTCATTAAGACCCAAAAGAAAGGAAGCCATCCCGGGAGAATTGCAATGGAACAAAGACCAGTGGAAGATTAGCTCAAAAAGTATTACGCTTAAAAACAGCAGATTCTCCAGCAATGTAAAAACAGAAAGAGCTCCTTTTCCATACTTTGATGGACTCCACCTTAACTTTTCAGATATCAATGGAGAGATAAAAGATGTCAGGTTTGAAAAGGATACCCTATCTGGAGACATCCAATTAAGTACAAAAGAAAGAAGTGGATTTGAAGTAACATCCCTCCAGGCAAAGATGCACATGAGCCCTGTGATTATGGCATTTGACCAACTGAAAATCATTACCCCTTACAGCAGGATTGGGAACTCATTTTCGATGGGCTACAGTTCTTTCAACGACGACATGAAAAACTTTGTCACCAATGTTTTCTTAAAGGGTGATCTCAAAAATAGCAATGTTGATGTCAGGGATATAGCATTCTTTGCACCTGCACTCAAAAATAAAAAAATTAGCTTGGTGCTCAACGGAAAAATAAACGGTACGGTGAGTGCCCTTAAAGCGGAAAACATCAAACTCGAGTATGGAAACAATACATCCATCAAAGGAGATCTTAGCATTACAGGACTCCCTAATGTAAATAAAACTACCTATAGCTTTAACACTACATCAACTGTATCTAGCATTGGGGATATCAAAAAGATTATCCCAACGCTAGAGAAGTCGATTGGATTAAACCTGAGTCCACTGGGAACAATTGGATTCAAAGGCACTATTTCCTATCTAGGCAATGATATTAAGATTAACGGCAAACTCAATAGTGCACTCGGATCAGCAAGCAGCAACTTAATTATTAAAAACAGTGGCAGCAAATTGCAGCAACTCAGTGCAACCGGCAATATTGATAGAATCGATGCAGGTAAATTGTTAGCAATCTCAACACTTGGAAAGGTATCTGGCAGGTATGAGATCAGGGGAAAGGGACAGCGAAATCTTGAATTCAACGCATCCCTTAATGCTGTTGAGTTTAATGAGTATGGCTATGCCGGTGTTACTGTAAAGGGAAACTTCATCAATAGAAACATAAGATCCATTGTGAACATTGACGACAGAAATTTGAATGCTTCAATCATTGCACATGTTGACCTCAGTGGTAAGATTCCGAAAACAAGTATCGACACGCGTATTATTTCATCTAATTTACAAGCATTGAAATTTACAACAATGCCACTGCGATTTTCCGGCAGCAGCAACATCAATGTAGAAGGCAGTACGCTTGACAACATAATTGGCAGTGCTGAATTTGACCAATTGTCTATTGGACGAGAAAAACAGACCTATCAATTTGATAAGATCCTTGTTACAGCCGAGAATGTAGGAACCTACAGATCATTCTCTGTTCAGGGCAATGATATTGATGCAAGGATTAGAGGGCACTTTGACTTTGCTGAACTTTCAGCAACATTCAATCAATACTTCAGCAAATACTATCCGCTTTACTTTAAAAAAACTGCGCCGCCAAAAAGAGACCAAGACCTTACATTTAGTTTTGAATTGAAAAATGCCACCTCTATTTTGAAGATACTTGACAATGGGATGAGTGGCATGAATTACAGCAATATTGAAGGAAGCATCGACACCAGAAACACCCTCTTCAGTGTTCACGCTACAATCCCTAAACTGATTTACAACAAAGTAGCTGTATATGATTTTTCATTTGATGCAGATGGTGATGCAGACAGTTTAAAAATGTTTTCAAAAGCCAGTTCTGTTGTTTTTAATGACAGCCTATTTTTCCCAAACAATGAGATCACCATACGCTCAGCTAAAGATGTATCGCTTATAGATATCAAAACAATTTCAGACCAATCCCTTTATGGCGCCAACCTATCGGCAACCATCAACAACCTCAAAGATGGCATCAACATACATTTTAATCGTTCTTCACTGGTCTTTAATGACAAAACATGGAACATTGAAAAAGATGGCGATGTAATTATTAGCAAATCGCTTTTCGACGCGAAGAACTTCATGCTAACTAACGGAAACCAAGCCATTAGCATCATCACCCTACCGCCAGAAGCAAACAGGAAGCAAACAATCATTTTAAGTTTGGATAAAGTAAACCTAGGAGACATCCTTCCGTTTGTCATGAAGCAGCCTAGGATACAGGGTATTACCACAGGTGACATCACGCTCGAGGATCCTTTTAAAAACCTAAAAATGTATCTCAATGCCCAAACCGACAAGACCAGGTTTGAGGAAGACTCCATTGGAATCACAACACTTAACGCCTTCTGGGATAGCAAAGAAAAGAGAGCAAGCTATTTTTTTGAATCGAACAATCCAAACTACCAAATTGATATAAATGGCAAACTGGATTTAAATGAAACAAAAGACGGAACAATAGAAACCGACATTAATATTGATAACCTCAGGCTTGGAATACTTAAGCCATATCTTGGTGTCGTATTTAGCAACCTAGAGGGCTTTGGCAATGGCCGATTAAAAATTAGTGGCGACCTCAAAGAGCCAGATCTTATTGGATCAGTAAAAATCACCAAGTCAAAAGTTACAATTGCCTATACCCAATGTACCTATCTGTTGCAGGATCCAGTCATTGAGTTCAAGCCAGACATGATTTCATTTGGCGAAATGCAGCTGAAGGATATCTATGGAAACTCGGCTGTATTCAAAGGAGATCTTGAACATCATTTCTTCAGAAGATTTGGATATAACCTTAGTGCGAGTTCAAAAAAATTACTGGTGCTCAACACCACCAAAGCAAACAATGATCTGTTCTATGGCAACGCCATTGCAAGATTTAATTTCAATATGACGGGTCCGGAACAATTGATGAGGATGTATGTAAGTGGATTGCCCGTAGATAGTTCAACAATTAACATCAATACAAGCAGCAGCAGTAAGCAATCGGCAGAAGTCGATTTTATCTTGTGGAAGTCTTATGGTGTTGAGATGAAAAAATCATCGCCAGAAAACTCAACCAATTTGGTTATTGACCTTGACCTTACTGCCACACCGCTACTGAAGATGAATGTGGTATTGGATGAATTAACTGGTGACATCATTTCAGGGGTAGGAAACGGCAACTTGAAAATCCATACCGGCACAAAAGAAAATCTATCCATGATTGGCAGATACAATATTGAGAGTGGTAACTATAATTTTAACTTTCAGGATATCTTCAAAAAACCATTTACGTTGGAAGGTGGAGGTAGTAGCTACATCAGCTGGACAGGCAATCCGCTTGATGCAGACATTAATGTGAACGCAACATACTTGGCCGAGAAAGTAAGGATGAGTACGCTATTTAACGATGCGAGCAACTCATCTGTATCCGGTGTTAGCTCCGATGTATTGCGTGAAATCAGTGATGTTGAAGTGAGGTGTAATCTTACTGGAACACTCAGTAAATTGAATCCAAGTTTTCAAATTGTAATTCCACAAAACAGTGCTGCAAGAACCAATAGCACGATTGACAGCAGACTAAAGAACATTAACCGAGATCAGTTGGAAGTTAGCAAGCAGGCTACCTACCTGATTGTATTCAAAAGTTTTGCGCCGCAGTCGGCCATCGTTGCCAATGACCTGAATAGCCAATTGATCAACACCACCATTTCAGGCGTAATCAACGGAATATTATCAAACAGTGTTCAAAACTTTTTCTCTAAAGTATTGGGATCTTCTGTTGACGTAAACTTCAACTATTCCAGAAACCTCACCAGCATCACGGGTAGTTCTGGCACCTCAGGAACTAGCCAAAATAATTTTAGGGAAAATGTAAGCTTGCAGTTCATCAAGTCGATCATGGACGATAAATTGATCATCACTTTTGGAAGCGACTTTAACTTTGCAACTGCAAGCAACAATTCAATTGCCACCAGTGGACAAACCTTCTTATTCCTGCCCGACGTAAATGTGCAGTACAAAATCACGCCTGATGGAAAATTCAGAACCTCCTTCTTTTATCGAAGCAGCTTCGACTTGTTATCCACTTCAGGAAAACGAAATAGAACCGGCGGAAATATTTCCTTTAGAACAGAATTTGATAAGATGTTTGGAACAAGAAAACGTCAGGTTGAAATTGTTCAAAAAGAAAAATAACACATCTCAACAGCCAGAATCTCTTTAACTTTTCAACCAGTACGATTAAAACAAGAATCCCATTTGGGATATCTTTCTATGTTTTTTCATTAAATCTCATGCCCCATTTTATCCCTTTTGGTATTGAGATAACTCTCATTGTGGGGATTGGAGGATATTTTGATGGGAACTGATTCTATGATTTCTAATCCATAGCCTTTTAGTCCGGCTCTCTTTTTGGGGTTGTTACTAATCAGTCTAATGTGTGAGATGCCAAGGAACCTGAGGATTTGAGCACCAACGCCATAGTCTCTCTGATCCGGCTGGAACCCAAGGTGCACATTTGCTTCTACCGTATCCATTCCTTGTTCCTGCAACTGATAGGCCTTGAGTTTATTCAATAATCCAATACCTCTGCCCTCTTGATTCATGTATAAGATAACGCCCTTACCCTCTTTCTCTACCATCTCCATTGCCGCATGCAGTTGATCACCGCAGTCGCAACGCAAAGACCCCAGAATATCCCCAGTAAAGCAGGAAGAGTGAACGCGAACGAGCACTGGCTCATCCTTTGACCAAGTTCCTTTTACAAGCGCCATATGTTCAGGGCTCAGCGGATTATTGCGCTCTCTAAAAATCATCAGTTGAAAATTGCCATACTTGGTAGGCATATTCGCTGTAACAGGTTGCTCAATCAATGAGTCCATTTGAAGTCTGTATTCAATCAGATCTTTTATTGAAACCAGTTTCATATCCCACTGCTTGGCCATTTCCAGAAGTTGGGGTAGCCTAGCCATTGAGCCATCATCATTCATGATCTCTACCAGCACGCCTGCAGGCTCCATTCCGGCCAACCTAGACAGGTCAACTACTGCTTCCGTATGCCCAGACCTTCTCAATACGCCACCTTTTTTTGCACGCAGCGGGAATATATGTCCGGGTCTACCCAAGTCAGATGGAAGTGTGTTTGGATCGATCAATGCCTGCACTGTTTTAGCCCTGTCTTGCGCAGAGATACCAGAAGTGCATCCATGTCCAAGAAGATCGACAGATACGGTAAAGGCAGTTTCATGCAAGGCAGTATTGTTATTCACCATCTGTTCAAGGCCAAGTTCATCACAACGTTGTTCCTCGAGTGCTGCACAAATAAGTCCACGACCAAACTTGCTCATGAAGTTGATCACCTCGGGCGTTACGTTTCTAGCTGCGGTGATGATATCCCCCTCATTTTCCCTATCCTCGTCATCTACCACAATGACCATTTTCCCAAGTTTTAGGTCGGCAATAGCACTTTCAATCGAGTCCAACATGCATGTAGATTTTCAGCAAAATTATAAAAAGATTAAAGGCTTTAGGAATCAATTTCCAGCAAGCTTTTTCATTTCGGAAACTTGGGCAGAGAGCGAGTCGATAGATTCTGCCTTTGAAGCTTCAAACTCCCCTATTCTGGTTCTTCTTAAGGAAGACAAATAACCACCACAACCCAGTTCATTGCCGAAGTCAAATGCCAGGCTGCGGATATAGGTACCCGTTGAGCAGACCACGCGGAAATGAACCACTGGAAGCTCGATTGCGGTGATTTCAAATTCCTTGATGGTGATGGGGCGGGGCTCCATCTTTACTTCCTGTCCCCTTCTTGCCAGCACATATGCTGCAGTTCCCTGCTTTTTTATTGCAGAATAAATTGGGGGTACCTGCATGATGAGTCCAACAAACTTGGTTGTTGCCTCATGAATCCGTGATTCAGTCAGGTTTTCTAAAGAAGCATGAAAAACAGGTTCACTCTCAAGGTCGTAAGTTGGCGTGGTATGCCCCAATGTAAAGCTGCCCGTATATTCCTTTTCAGCAGCCATGTACTCATTGATCTTCTTGGTGAATTTTCCGGTACAGACAATGAGTAACCCTGTGGCTAATGGATCGAGTGTTCCGGCATGGCCCACCTTACTAATCCTTGTCAATCCCCTAACTTTTTTCACTACATCAAAGGATGTCCAATTCAAGGGTTTATCCAAGAGAATAACCCGTCCTTCTGCAAATTCAATATTCCACTGATTGGTATCCAAAATGTATATTTACACAAAGTTACCACTGACGGATTGAATAACCTCAGAAACAATTGATGCAACGGAGATGACCCTAATACAACACAGAGACGAGAACATACGATTTAGCCAGCAGGTGGATAATGCCAGGGAGTATCTCATCCCATTTATCGATGATGTATTTAAGGTTGATAAGCGCCTAAATATATTAGAAATTGGATGTGGTGACGGGGGCGTTCTGCTTCCCTTTTTGGAAATGGGATGCCAGGGCATTGGCATTGAATTGGTGGAAGAAAGAGCAGAAAATGCAAAGCGGTTCTTATCAAAATATATAGACAACAAACAGGTTGAGATCATAAACCTTAACATCTATGCGGAGGCTGCATTGGAAAGGTTTAAAGGGAAGTTTGACCTGATCTTGTTGAAAGATGTTATTGAACATATCCATGATCAGGAAAAATTGATTCCCTATCTAAAAGAATTCCTCACCCCAAATGGAAGGATCTATTTTGGATTTCCCCCATGGTATATGCCACACGGTGGTCATCAGCAGATCTGTTCAAGCAAGATCCTTACTGTACTTCCCTATTTCCATTTGCTACCCATGCCGTTGTACAAACTTTTCCTGAAGGCTTTTGGCGAAAGGGCAGATACCATAGAAGTGTTGTGTGAGATCAAGACAACTGGGATTTCCATTGAAAGATTTGAGAAAATTGTAAAAGGAAATGACTTCGTCATTGAGAAAAAAACACATTACCTGATCAACCCCATCTATAAATTCAAATTTGGATGGGCCCCGAGGCAGCAGTTCAAGTGGATCAGCAACATTCCATTCTTCAGAAATTTCGCGACTACCTGTGTTTACTATTTGATTAAGGTAAAAAACTGAGCAATGGGGCTAGGGGTTTAGGGATTAGATTTTAATATGTATGCATGTATGAACTGCTATTTTAACAACATGAAACAAAACTCATTGCTCAATAAAAGATGAAATTTAAAAGATGAAGACCCTATACCTCATAACAATTTCAGGCATTATTTCATTATTATCCTCTTGTGGCTCAAGCAACGAGCAAGCAACAGCAGGCATTGAGAACAATACTGCATCCACCCTTCCTGCACCTGCAGCCATTGGCTATTCAATTTTAAATTCCTACCCACACGATACCACTGCATTCACACAGGGGCTCGAGCTGCATGAAGGAAAACTAATAGAAAGTACAGGACTTACCGGAAGTTCTACCCTTCGTATGGTTGACCCAACAACAGGAAAAGTGATTAAGGAAATAAGCAACCAGAAAGATATTTTCGCCGAGGGCGTTACGGTGTTTAGAGATACGGTTTATCAACTGAGTTGGCAGAATCATCTGGTATTGATGTATAGGGTAAAAGACCTTTCCTTGATTGGAACTGTTCCATGGAGTGGTGAAGGTTGGGGTATAACCCATGATACTAGCTCATTGATCATCAGTGATGGTACTGATAAGTTATATTTTGTTGAGCCGGTAACACTCAAACTCAAGCGTGTTTTAAGCGTTCAAGATCAGTATGGCCCCGTTAACAACCTCAATGAATTGGAGATCATTGAAGGGTATATTTATGCCAATCGCTGGCAGTATGATTATATTTTGAAAATTGACCCCAAGAGCGGTTTTGTTGTGGGGATGATGAATATGAAGGATTTTCTTCAGAAAAACAGCAGATCAAATCTCTCCCATCTCAAGAAAATCGGATCAATTGCTGTGGAAACGGGTGCTGTACTGAACGGCATAGCCTATGATTCAGTCAAGAAAACAATCCTCATTACCGGAAAGCTCTGGCCGGAGGTATTTGAGATAAAAATGAATTAATCCAAGACTGGATAGTATAAGTTGTAAGTTAAACTGCCAATCAGTAAATTGCAGAACAAATCAATTATAACAAACTAAGGCAATGATAGACTCATTTGAAAAAAATCCAATTTCAATCCACGAAGACAGCAAGGCAGCAGCAAAAGCAGTTGCAGCAGAGATCGCTGCATTGATCAGGGAAAAAGCAAAACAAGACCAACCCTGCATATTGGGATTGGCTACAGGATCTACTCCTAAAACCCTGTATGCGGAGCTGGTGAGATTACACCGTGAGGAGAAGCTCAGCTTCAAGAATGTGATCACCTTCAATCTCGATGAATACTATCCCATGCAGCCCAATGCGAAGCAGAGTTACCACAACTTCATGCACACGCATCTTTTTGGGCATATTGATATCGATCCAAAAAACATTCACATCCCAGATGGCACGATAGACAAGTCAAAGATTCACGCATACGGTGTTGAATTTGACAAGCAGATTGAGCAAGCCGGGGGGATAGACCTACAGGTGCTGGGGATTGGATTGAATGGTCATATTGGATTCAACGAACCAGGAGCCAGCAGGAACTCCATTACTAGATTGGCGGCATTAGACAATGGTACCAGACTTGCCAATGCCTATGAATTCGATAATATTTCACAGGTTCCCCGCCTTTCGATTACCATGGGAATCAGTACGATACTCAAGGCCAAGAGAATCGTGATGATGGCTTTTGGAAATAGCAAAGCAGCTATAGTTCACATCGCCGTTGAAGGTCAAATTACTGATAAGGTTCCTGCTTCATTTTTGCAGGAGCATACCAACTGCACATACTTTTTGGATGAGGCTTCAGCTCAGGAGTTGACAAGGTTTACATCACCTTGGTTAACCGGTGAGATAGAGTGGACTGAAAAAATGATTCGCAAGGCGGTATGCACAATGGCTGCTGAAGAAAAGAAGCCCCTATTGATGCTCACCCGAGACGACTATTATCATGCAGGATTGGCAGATCTTCTAGAGAAACATGGTACAGTATCAGATATTAATTTGAAAGTATTTAATGGACTTCGCGACACCATCACAGGGTGGCCTGGCGGAAAACCAAATGAAGATGTACCCCGTCATCCTGAGAGAAGAAATCCGGCATCCAAGCGTGTGATTATCTTCTCCCCCCATCCAGACGATGATATCATTTCAATGGGTGGAACGTTTATTAGACTGGTACAACAAGGACATGATGTACATGTAGGATATCAGACCTCGGGGAATATTGCAGTGAGTGATGAGTTTGTGATGAGACAGATTGATTTTGCGGTAGAGTTTGACAATGCATTCAATATTGATAAGAGTCAATCAACCAAGATTTGGGAGGATGCGCTGACATTTATCAAGGGTAAGACCCCACATCAAAAAGATACCCAAGAAATCAGGGACATCAAGGGGATGATCAGAAGGACTGAAGCCAGGGCAACCTGCCGATATGTTGGCGTGAAAGACGGCAACATGCACTTCATGAATCTTCCATTTTATGAAACTGGGTTGATTCAAAAAAATCCCACAACTGAAGCGGACATACAAATACATATTGATCTGATCAAGAAAATTAAGCCCCACCAGATATTTGCTGCTGGCGATTTTGCGGATCCACACGGAACGCATAAAGTATGCTTTGATGTGATGCTTTCTGCATTGCAGCGACTTAAGGCAGCCAACGATGAATCTGTCAAAGAGTGCAGGCTATGGTTGTACAGAGGTGCATGGGCTGAGTGGGAAATGTGGAATATTGACATGGCCATTCCGATGAGTCCAGACCAGGTATTGCAAAAGCGCAACGGCATCTTCATACACCAATCACAAAAAGATGGTGTAGTGTTTCAGGGTGCTGACAGTCGTGAGTTTTGGCAACGAGCAGAAGACCGCAATGCAGGCACAGCGGAACTGTTTGACCAGCTCGGGTTGCCAAAGTATGCAGCATTGGAAGCATTTATGAGGTTTGAGTATTAGTCTATTTGTACGATTACTGCTTTTATGTGAACTGCTTAACACCATGATCAAGCATCTATACCTAATTTTGATTTTTAAAATAACTGATTAGCAGCTATGGGAATAATTCTTGCGTTCTTTTTCGTTCATTGGTTTTTCTCTTTGTTCTTTCATACGTTTTTTCTCCACCGGTATGCGTCGCACAAGATGTATTTGACCAATCCCTATTGGGAGAAAATATTTTACTTTCTAACCTGGATGTTTCAGGGATCGTCGTATTTGGTGCCGAGGGCATATGCTGTTATGCATAGGATGCACCATGCCTATAGCGATACCGAAAAAGACCCCCATTCACCACATTTCTTCAAGGATGTGTGGAAGATGATGATGCACACCCGCAACATTTACAATTCGTTTGTGACCAACCAGAATTTACCAGACAAGCAATTCACAAAAGATTATCTGCCTGTTTGGAGCAAGATGGATAAGATAGGAGACCATATAATCACCAGACTGCTTTGGATAGCCTTTTACATCTTGGTTTACGTATACTTCTCCCCTGCCTGGTATTGGTTCCTTCTGCTGCCTGTTCACTTTTTAATGGGTCCGGTTCAGGGTGCTGTAGTCAATTGGTGCGGGCATAAATATGGCTATTCCAACTTCAACAATGGAGATCATTCACGCAATTCAGAACGCTGGGGGATATTTTTATTGGGCGAGTTATTTCAGAACAACCACCACCATTACCCTACCAGGGCAAAGTTTGCGGTGAAAAAGTTTGAGTGGGATCCAACCTTCTTTGTTATGAGGGTCATGAATAAACTTCGGATCATCAAGATACAATATGACCCGGTGAAGGTTTAATTTCAGAAAACACGTATATTTGCATCCCAAAATGGCCCTGTAGCTCAATTGAATAGAGCATTTGACTACGGATCAAAAGGTTTCAGGTTTGAATCCTGACGGGGTCACGAAAGAAAACAATAACCCATTGTAAATGAATAATTTGCGATGGGTTTTTTGTTTTGGGTTACACATAGTTTACACATTTTAGAAAGGGCAAGGAGGGCAGGAATTTTTTCAGGAAACTTATTTTTTGCCTACAAATTTCTTGGGATTAAACAATTATTAGCAAGTGGCATGCAATTAATTGGAATGCTTGAATTGATCTTGACAGATTTAAACTAAGCCCCTTCAGTTCATTCTGGAGGGGCTTTTTTCGTTTTTAATATAGTAATCTTAACAAGTTCAGACACAACATATTAAAATCAATTATATGTTTGTGCCTCTTGTTGTTTGGCAGCTTCAATTTTTTAACGCAACACGTTAACGAAGTTAACTTGTTGTATGGAAAAATATAAACGTTTGAGTCTCGATGAACGAGAAATGATTGGTCAGCTAATGTCACAGGGTAAAAGTTTACGGTTCATTGCTGAAAGATTATCAAGGAATGTCAGTACTATCAGCCGTGAAGTAGGACATTTTACTCGCCGTGATTCCCGCTATAAACCATGGCTGGCCCATTACTGTGCAGATTACCTTTCTGCAAGACATAATATTGGCAGAAGGATATCGCGTAACCCAAAACTGCATAGCTTTATTGTAGAGAAACTTAAGCTTCGCTGGTCTCCCGTTCAGATCAGTATGGAGTTGAAAAGACTTTACCCCAATAATAAAGATATGCAGGCAAGCCACGAGACTATTTATACATACCTGTATCTGCTTCCGAAGGG
>JBILBU010000054.1:0-8827 GCA_044353505.1 Chitinophagaceae bacterium
AAGATGCTGGAACAATCCATATTGATGCATTTCACACATGGCCACCAATTCCAGTAAAAGATAATAAAGGAAATTATCAAACATCCCTTGAGAAGGGAGTGATAAGTCCATATTTAAAATTTTCAGTTGAAGATGAAACAGAGGCTCAACGAAACATATTCAGATACTGGGCAAAGAAAGGCATTGATGTAACAAGTGAGGGAGTTGATTTCTTAAGAGCCTCTTCATTTGAGGGCTACCAGCCCATGGGATGGTGGTTTGGCGGATTAGACAACTACCTGAAATGGCCGGCATCATATTATTGTGGGGGACAAGACAATAGCGAATGGGGTAAACTATTTGGAACCAGTATGCATGCAGAAGATATCGTCAAAAGAGATCCAAAAGAACTTTCAGGATTCAAAGAGCAGTTTTGCCTTAATACCGTGATATGGTATTTTCTAAATCAACTGGAACGAAGATATTTATTGATACAAGACGACTATAAAGCGCTTCAATATTCAAATGGAGTTAGGGTAAGCCTCTTTAAAGATGAATATAGCATTACCCAAAACAACTCAGTGTTGGTTGAGAATGGAGACATGATGATTCCAGCACAGTGGATAAGTGATGATGCCATGATTGCATATAGCAAGAAAGGATACCAAAACAGAATATGGCAACTGCCTGAAAGATTTATCAAAATAAGGCAAGTAAAAATCTATCGGGTTTCACAGGATGGGAACATATTTGTTAAAAAACTCAAAGTCACATCAGGGAGCATCAGACTTTCAATGCAAGAAGATGAAATGCTATTTATCAAATAAACAGTAAGATTATTTTTCATTAGGTTCTTGTTATACAATACCTAGCCAAAAGCTCGATGCTCTTCATATATTTTCATACATTTATTTCTAAAGCGAAATAGCACCAATACTAAACACTATAACTTACAATAGCATGATTCAGATCAATAAAAGAAATATCACCCTCCTGTGTTTTACATTGTTAATTCAACTTGTGTCAGTATCCACAAATGCGCAAATAAAAAATAAGTCGACCGATAAGCTCTCTTCATTATTTCTAACCCCTCCCGTCAATTCGAAGCCTTATGTTTGGTGGCATTGGATGGGTCCCAATTTTTCAAAATCGGGCATCACCAAAGATCTTGAAGCAATGAAAGAAATTGGAATAGGCGGTGCAACGATCTTCAATATTGCATCTGCTGTTCAAGAAAGCCACTTCCCTATCTTAAACAATCCATGGCCGAACCAAACATACAGGAGGCCGGAGTACTGGGAAGCGATAAAACACGCAGCAGATGAAGCAGAACGACTTGGCCTTGAAATAGGCCTGCACAATACAGCCGGATACTCTACCACTGGTGGGCCTTGGGTAACCGAGGAAAAGGCCATGCAAAAACTAGTGTGGTCGAAAGCAGAAAGTGAAGGGGGTAAGACAATTTCACTAGAATTAAAAAAACCTGAACTGCCAATATTTTATGGCTGGGGGTCAACCAAACAAAGGGCAACTTTTTATAAAGATGTTGCTGTACTGGCAATTCCAGCTGCAGAGATAATTGAGCTGAGCGACATCATCGACGTCAGTTCAAAAATGACCAGTGAGGGACAACTCAATTGGGATGCTCCCAAAGGGGATTGGGTGATCTACAGAATAGGACATGCCCCCACTATGGCCAATCCGCATCCTTTGCCAGATGACATCATCGGTAAATCACTCGAGGTTGATAAAATGAGTGCGGAGCAGAATATTTTTCATTGGAATACAGTGATTGAACCTTTAAAACAACATGTACCAGAACATCTTGGCCGATCATTCAAGCACTTACTCATTGATAGCTATGAGGCAGATGCACAAAACTGGACACCTCGTTTTAGAGAAGAATTTATAAACAGAAAAGGGTATGACCCGATTCCTTGGCTTATATCATTAGATAAAGACGCTAATGGTAAAGCGGTTATTGTAGACAACAACGAGCAAAGTGAACGCTTTTTATGGGATTTTAATGATGTGATCAGTCAGCTCTTCTATGACCATTCATGGTCATTAGGAAAGAAGATGATTCACGATGCAAAACTAGATTTACAATTTGAGCCTTATTTCGGACCATTTGATATTGCCCAGGGTGCTGCACTAGCAGATATTCCAATGGGAGAATTTTGGACGCACTGGGTTGGCATGACAAAAATCATTTCGCCGGCAGCAAGAGCAGCAGGAAAATCTATAGTTGGGGCAGAAGCATTTACAGGAAGTCCTGCAAATAGCCAGTATACAGAAGATCCCGCGTTCCTCAAGACAACAGCAAACAGGGCGTTTGCCGCAGGCATTAATAGGTTAATTCTCCATACATGGGTGCATCAACCCTTTGATGACAAATATCAACCCGGAATGAGCATGGGCTGGTGGGGGACGCATTTTGGCAGACACCAAACTTGGGCAGAGCCTGGTAAAGCGTTTTTTAGCTACTTGACAAGATCGCAGGTTATGTTACAATATGGACTTCAAACAGCGGACATATTATCACTTGAGAAATCAGATGATGAAGCCACAGACGTGATTTCAGTTTATGATTTTCTGAAACAAAAGATTAAAGTATTTGATGGAAAAATCATCCTTGAGTCAGGGCGTCAATACCCTCTACTTGTAATGCCTAACAGCAACAGTATAGTCCCTGAAGTCTTAATGAAAATAAAAGACCTAATAGATGCTGGTGCGATCATAGTTGGACATAAACCCAAGAGCGCCTATGGACTGAAAAACTACCCAAAGTCAGATGATGAAGTTAATGAGCTTGCAAATATCCTGTGGTCAAATAATCCCCAGACATCTATTGGCAAAGGGATAATGTGCACATCACTTATAGAGGGTTTGAAAATAACTAATATTCAGCCTGATGTAATTATTCAAGAAGCAGACACTGCACAACTAATCAGTAGTCTACATAGAAAAGGAATTGATGCAGATGTATACTTCATAACAAATCTGCATGACAAGCCTCAAGAGATCATTGCATCATTTAGAATTGATGGCATACAACCAGAAATATGGCAAGCAGAAGATGGGTCAATAGTTGATGCTCCTATTTGGAAAGCCAGCAATGGAAGGACTAATGTTCAACTAAAACTCAATGATTTTCAATCGGCATTTATCGTATTTAGAAAACCCGTTGTTCCTAAGATCCATGCCGTTAGCATTGTATCTGAAGATAGTAGTGTAAAAGTTGAAACACTTGTCAGAGAAAATGAAAAGCCATTTGTAACATCAACACAATCTACCAGATTAAATGTGGAATATTCAAATGGAGACAAAAGAGTCATTCACATGAATACTCCTATAGAGAAAGAAATTGAAGGGCCCTGGAATATTACATTCAAGCCAAAACTAGATGAGCCATTCAATACAATATATAAAGAATTGAAAGACTTTAGTTCGATTGCAGATCCACGCATTCAATATTTTGCAGGGTCTGCAGTATACAAAAGCTCGTTCAAAATAGCCAGCAATAATACGAATTCGAATAACCAATACTTACTGGATTTGGGCACAATGAATGATATTGCATCAATAAAAGTTAATGGGATTAATCTGGGTGTGACTTGGTATCCGCCCTACATCATTGATGTGAGTAAAGCAATAAGAAATGGCACTAATCAAATTGAAATCACAGTAACAAACAATTGGGCAAACAGACTTATTGGAGATGAAAAAGAGCCTGCAGATTTTGAATGGGGTGCCGATAGGGATGAGCTAGGCAGAGCAATGAAATCTTTTCCGGATTGGTTTGTGGAAGATAAACCTCGTCCATCAGCCGGGAGAAAGTCTTTTATCCTTTGGTACTACTACCGGGCAGATAGCCGACTTAAGCCGGCAGGATTGGTGGGGCCTGTAAAAATAGTAACCAGAGAAATCAAACTACTATAGAGCAAAGGAATTCAAGTGATATAAATTAGCTGCTACAGTCTAACTAGACAGGGCATTCACTATTTTAATCAGTTGAACGATAGATTCCAATAAGTTCACCATAACCTAGTATGTGGCCCTTCATGGCTTTCTCAAGTCCCAGTTTACCTGTGCTTGCAGGCAGGTCAAGCTCATCATCCAGTGCATAAATCTTAAAATAATAGCGATGTGTTCCTGAGGGTGGACAAGGGCCAGCATAATGGTGCTGTTGAAAATCATTAACACCCTCTATACCATGCACCTTATTTTCCTTAAGATGTTTGGATACGGGGATATTCCAAACCAACCAATGCACCCAAGTACCGACAGGAGCATCTGGATCATCAACGATTAGTGCAAGTGTCTGGGTGTCATAAGGAAGGCTTCTAATATCGAGTGGAGGGGTAAAGTTTTGTCCATCACAGGTATATTTTTCAGGAATAAGGTCTCCCGATTTGAAAGCGGTGCTTGAAATGTCTAAAGATCTAACCAACAATGAGGTTTCCATCAAATTCATAATCTTATCTATTTAGGGGCTTTTGAAGCAATAAAATAAATACAACTATTCGCTGTTCGAAATGAGAAAGCTCAGAGGAATTGGTGACGATCATCATAAGAATATGAAATACATGCAACTAGATTTACCAGTAAAAAAATGAATAATCCTGAACAGAAAATATGGACGCTGCACGATTTATTAGACTATGATGCGAGTAAATTCAGTGTAGTAGAAATACAATTAAAAAATAAAATAACAAGTTGGATTGAAATGTCACAATCATTAAAACTAAAAGCCATTCTCCAGAAATACCAAGATTTTACTAAAGCACATGTTTCCAAGCTTGAGGTTTTTTTTAAAGAAGAGAAATTCATTTCATTAGGAGCAAAGCATCAAATAATACAGGCATTCATTAGAGAAACGGATGAAAAACTAAGCCTGTGTGGAGATGGCGAAGTTAAAGATGCTTGCCTTGTGTCGTGCATACAAGAAATCAATCACTTTAAAATCAGTAGTTATGGAACCGCGGCAGCGTTTGCAAATGCATTGGGCATGAGCAAGTATGCTGAACTATTTCACGAAGCAGAAGCAAATGAAAAACAAATTGATGATCGTCTAACTCAACTGGCTGAATTTGAAATCAATATTAGGGCAAAATCCCCATCAATTCTAACCCACTAAAGAGAATAAACGGATAAAATTAAAGAAGCCAATAATAAAAAATGCTGCTATGTTAGGAGAACTGAATGATGTTGAAATTAAAAATATTCTCTCGAGCCAGGTTGTGGGTAGAATTGCATGTACAGATGGAGTACACCCTTATATAGTACCGGTAACATATACGTATGATGGCCAGTATATATATGGACAAACCACAGCTGGGAAAAAACTAGACATGCTGAGAAAGAATCCTAACGTGTGTTTTGAAATTGACCTGATGATAGATATGAGAAACTGGCAAAGCATCATTGTCTATGGAAAATTTGAGGAAATGAGTAATACAGATGCTACTAAAGTCAGACAAATATTGTACGATAGAATTTTTTCTCTTTCAGCAAGCACAACGGTTCATTCATTTGGAGAGGAGCCTGTACAAAAGATAGAAGAAGGGGGGAAAGCACTCCCTGTTTTATATCGCATATCGATATCAAAGATTACTGGGAGATTCGAAAAGCTATAGTAAAATTAAAAAAAAGGAACCGGAGGTATCCGGTTCCGTGATACAGTAGTTTTCACAGGCTTTTACGCCTGCTATTGTCTACTTTAATCATGCCGGTATCAGGATAAATCCTGTACGCCGACTGAAACAAAATTAACCCGTTACTCGATGTTAAAAAATAACGTACCATCAGTCAGCATCATGACTTTAATCATGAAAAGTTGTGGCAGCTATAAAACATTTATTATAAGCAAATGCAAATCAAAGAAACAACAATTTAAATGAGTTTTTCATTCTCTCATCCCTATGAAGCTGATGCCAAGTACAAGAAAAAGGTGGCTTACTTTTCCATGGAATATGGAATAGATCAATCACTAAAAACGTATGCAGGAGGATTAGGATTCTTGTCTGGATCTCACTTGCGCAGTGCTTACGAATTAAAACAAAATATAGTCGGTATTGGTATACTTTGGAAATATGGCTACTATGATCAAGTTCGGAAACAAGATCAAACGATGGATGTTCTATTTCAAGAAAAGGTGTATGGCTTTTTATCAAAAACGGACCTTGTGTTTAATATTTCAGTTTCTGGACATCAAGTGGCAGTAACTGCATATTATCTTCCGCCTGAGGTCTTTCAGACAGCTCCAATTTTTTTTCTTAGTACAGACCTCCCTGAAAATGACTATTTGGCAAAAACAATTTCGCATAAACTCTATGACCCAAATCCGGAAGCGAAAATAGCAGCAGCAATACTGCTTGGGGCAGGTGGAGCAAAGCTACTTGAATTGTTAAATTGGACACCAATGGTGTATCACCTAAATGAATCTCATGCTTTACCTTTAGCTTTTTATCTATATAGCAAACATAAAAGTGTTGAAAAACTAAAAGAGCAGCTTGTGTTCACTAATCACACCCCCGAGGAAGCGGGTAACCAAAAAACAAGTATGCGGCTGCTTGAGAAGATGGGTGTGTTTTGTGAAATTCCAATTACTGAAATAAAAGCAATAACCAAGACAGAAGGCGAAGAGTTAAATCATACTTTAACAGCGCTCCGGCTTTCAGGGCGTGCCAATGGGGTATCAAAGGTTCATCAGCAAACATTATGCAAAACCTGGGGAGACGAATTAAATGTATGCCCGATCTTATCAATTACCAATTCACAAAACTTCAAATACTGGCATGATAAAGATTTGTATCAAGCACTTGAACAAAATGACGAAAAAAAGATTCGCGATATTAAACTAAGCAGAAAAAAAGAGTTATTTGAGATCGTATCCGATCAATGTGGAGAAATTTACAACGAAAATATAATTACAATTGTTTTTGCCAAAAGATTTGCAGGATATAAAAGAGCAAATTTGTTTTTTCAAGATATGGATCGATTTCATGCACTTGTGACCAATAAAAATAGACCAGTGCAAATCATTTGGGCTGGTAAGCCATACCCTATGGATTATGTTGGAATTGGAACTTTTGATAAAATAATTGAAATCAGTAAAACCTATTCGAACTGTTCTGTTCTGGTAGGCTATGAACTAAAACTTTCAAAATTATTAAAAAGAGGTTCGGATGTATGGCTAAATGTGCCTCGCATAAAATGTGAGGCGTCTGGAACAAGTGGAATGGCGGCCGCAATGAATGGATCAATCAATGTAGCAATACCAGATGGCTGGTTTCCTGAATTTGTAAAAGATAAAATAAACTCGTTTGTAGTCAAGCCGTGCGATGAAAATTTACCAATTGACGAACAAGATGAATTAGATGCCAAGAGTATGTACGACCTGCTAGAAAATGAAGTAATTCCGATGTATTACGATTATCAGAATCGGTGGGTAGAAATAATAAAGAATGGAATGAAAGATGTATGTCCTGATTTTGATAGCAACCGCATGGCAAGAGAATACTATGAAAAAATGTACAACTAAAATTAAACATTCATTCTGCTCATAGAAGCAGAACCATCTTCATCATCTATAGTGATCGACATCATTCAATAGGTGACAAAATAACTAGAGGTTTATACTTCTATTTCAAGAGAATTAGCCCATGTCTGTTCTACTCTAGGCACATAGATACATTAACTTTTAAAATAAATAACCATGAAAAATGATTCGCAAATTCAGGCAGATGTTCAAAATCAACTAAAGTGGGAAGCAATATTGAATGCCTCCGAAATTGGAGTGTCCGTAAAGAATGGAGTGGTGACTCTATCGGGCATAGTAGATGCATACCCCAAGAAAATTGCAGCAGAAAAAGTAGCAAAATCAGTTTACGGCGTCAAAGCTGTTGCACTTGATATTCAAGTGGGTATTTCACCTGCAATGAGTAAATCAGATACCGAAATTGCTGAGGCCTGTGTTAATGGACTAAAATGGGACAGTTCAGTGCCGGACGAAAAAATAAAAGTAAAAGTAGAAAATGGCAGTGTGGTACTTGAAGGCATGGTTGATTGGAGCTATCAAAGATTAGCTGCTAAAAATGCAATCGTTAATTTAGCTGGAGTTAAAGGAGTAAGCAACTTGATTGCCGTTAAACAAAAACCATCAAGTATTGATATAAAACAGAAAATCAAAGATAGCTTTATACGAACTGCTGGTCATGATGCAGATAATATTCGGGTTGAGTCAATTGGAGATAAAGTGATTTTGAGAGGCAGCGTAAGATCGCTTTACGAAAAAGAAGCAGCAGAAAATACAGCATGGTCTGCGCCGGGTGTGAATGAAGTAGACAACAAAATTGAAATTGTTTATCAGGAACTGTTTGAATCTGCATAGTATACCTCAGTAACATGATTGCTGGCCGATCGCTAGATACGATGAACACTATTAACCATTGTTAACAGATATCAACATGGTTGATAGTGTAAAAGGCCTATCGAACAAACACGACTTCTTCAAATGGCACCCTAAACCTAGGGCCATAGATCCCAGCTTGAGTACCCTTGCCTATCGCGATAATCATACAAACCTCAGCGCCGCGCGGTAAGTCCAATGCCCTTTTTACACGAAGACTGTCAAACCCTTCCATTGGACAGCTGTCATAGCCTTCAGCAGCAATTGACAACATAAAGGTTTGTGCCGCCAATGCGCAAGACTTATGTACAACGACGCGTTGATCTGCCACTCCACCCGTTCGATAAAAGGGTTTTACTAATCCCATAAAAAATCCTAGACTTCTTCTAACAAGCGTAAAAAAACCAAAGAAATCACTACTGTAGACTAGTGGCA
>JBILBU010000098.1:0-2721 GCA_044353505.1 Chitinophagaceae bacterium
CGAACAGAATATTGGGGATACGACAAAAACGAATCCCTCTCAAACGAAGACATGATTAAGGAATCCTATGTGGGGATAAGGCCCGCACCAGGATATCCTGCCTGTCCAGATCATACCGAGAAAAATAAACTATTTCATCTCCTCGATGTCACAAGACTCACTGGGATTGAATTGACTGAATCGCTTGCAATGTATCCTGCGTCATCTGTATGCGGCTGGTACTTCTCAAATCCCGATTCGAAATATTTTGGAGTTGGCAAAATCAGCAACGACCAATTGAATGACTACGCAGAGAGAAAAAAAATGAGTAAGGAAGAAGCAGAAAGATGGCTAAGTCCAGTATTAGACTAAAGAAAACATACTGCAGCCAACGCCCATTGTGAATAACTGAATTATTAGTGCCGCCAATTTATATGTCCTTGGCCTCTCTCACCAACTAACATCTTCTTATGCGCATCATATCCTATAACGTAAATGGCATTAGAGCTGCAATCAAGAAGGGGTTTATTGAATGGTTAAAAACAAACCCAGCAGATATTATTTGCATTCAGGAAACTAAGGCAACAAAAGAAGATGTTGATGTTTCTGAAATTCAAGAACTTGGATACCATGATTATTGGTTCAGCGCAAGCTCAAAAAAGGGCTATAGCGGCGTAGCCGTTTTTACAAAAATCAAACCCGATAAAGTTATTACAGGCAATGGGCATACCCAAAGTGATGATGAAGGAAGGGTCTTACAGCTTGAGTTTGGAGATATTCTACTGATTAATGCATATTTCCCTTCTGGAACATCAGGAGAAGAAAGGCAATCATTCAAGATGAAATGGCTAGAGGAGTTGATTCCGTATCTTAAAAAAGTTAAGAAAAAATATAAGGGATTGATACTTTGTGGCGACTACAACATTGCACATCATGAAATTGATATCCATGATCCAAAAGGAAATAAAAAATCAACAGGATTTTTACCAGAAGAAAGAGCATGGATGGATAAGTTTTTTGAATCTGGCTGGACAGATACCTTCAGAACCATACATAAAGAACCTCACAGATACTCATGGTGGAGCCAGCGCTTTCCTAGTGTTCGGCTAAACAACAAAGGATGGCGAATTGACTACATCAATGTTACAGACAGCCTAAAAAACAATATTCTGGATGCAGAAATATTCCCTGAAGTGAAACATAGCGATCATTGTCCTGTTTACCTTGAACTGAAAAAATAAATCATGGTCATTTATAACGTCACATACGCTGTTGCTGATGGCATACACCAAGAGTGGCTAAGCTGGATGAAAGAGACCCATATTCGGGAAATCATTGAGACGGGTTTATACGAAAGATATCAATTGGTAAAGCTGCTTGACATCAACGAGGAAGAGTCTGCTACCTATGCAGTTCAATTGTATGCAGAAACAAAAGCGAAGCATCTAGAATTTATGATGGAGCATGAAACGGCATTTAGGCTGAAAAGCAGCAGGCAATGGGGTAATGAAGTGATGAGTTTTGGCACTTTAATGCAGATTGTGCAATAACTGTGGAAAATTAAGTATGCTGCAAATCCACTTAGTTTTACTATAAAATGAGCAGGAATTGGCTCAAAAAAATGAGTCTAAAAAAAGTATTCTTTTTCAAAGCCCTTGTCAACAGTGGGTTTCAAGGTTTTTTGTCGCTACAAGATGGTCTATTCGGATATTTTAACGCCATGAAAACACAGAGCAGGCTTGGCTTTTATAGGAAAAGGATGAAGAAAAAAAATTTTGTTTGAATCAAAAAGCCTATAAATTTGTGAGTACACAAACCAATTAAAAATTTTCATTATGAACAAAGCTGAATTGATCGCCAAGCTCTCTGATGATGCAGGCATCACAAAGACTCAAGCGAATGCAACATTGGATTCATTCATTAGCGCAGTTACCAAAACTCTTAAAGGTGGCGGCAAAGTAACCCTTGTCGGTTTCGGAACTTTCTCAGTAACCAAAAGAGCTGCTCGCAATGGTCGTAACCCACAGACAGGTGCTGTGATCAAGATCAAAGCGAAAAAAGTTGCAAAATTCAAAGCAGGTAAAGAATTGTCTGCAAAGATCTGATCGCAACAAGAAAATTAAAAGAAAAGCAAGGCGTTATTGTGTCTTGCTTTTCTTTTCTAATCACTTAATAAATAAACTATCATGGGAAGAGGCGACAAAAAAACTAAGAAGGGAAAGATTTTTAAAGGTTCATTCGGTAAGTCTAGACCAGCAAAGACAAAAAAAGTTTTTTCAAAAAAGGCATAACGTATATGTGAGGCATGAGATGAGAGACGCGAGCTATGATGTTAGACATCGGCTTTTTTCTGTAACTACTACCTTCTCATGTCTCTCATAAAGGCAATACGATCTGGCTAAGGGGCAAGCCTAACAATACTCCACCCTTCTTCACCTTTGTTATACACAATTCTGTCGTGCAGCCTGCTGCTTCGTCCCTGCCAGAACTCAATTGTTTCAGGAATAACCACAAACCCACCCCAATGTGGCGGACGAGGGATGTCTTCAGTTGTAAAACGACCCTCAAGAGTTTTTAGGTTGTCTTCAAGATCCTTCCTGCCCTCTATTACTCTACTCTGGGGTGAAGCCCAAGCACCAATCCGGCTGCCTAGCGGGCGGCTATGGAAATACAGATCGCTTTCCTCGGCAGATATTTTTTCGCAAGGGCCCTCGATCCTCACTTGCCTTTCAAGTTCTTTCC
>JBILBU010000055.1:0-8773 GCA_044353505.1 Chitinophagaceae bacterium
AAAATTCTTCAAACTCTTTAACTTCTGAACTCATTTGCTTAATAATACTTATCGCAGATAGTGTATTAACACTTTATATAAAGTATATAAACAATAGATTTTCAATATTTTATTAACTTTATGACTTTAATACCCTGTTTTATACATTCAATCTTGGATTTTCTTCTCCCAGATGGTACTTCTCAATATTTATCATTTTCCAACCCCCCTTACTCATCTCTTACTTTCCAGAAAAAGAGACTAATTTCACCTCAACCTAAGCTACCTATTAAGCCTCAACCAGAAGAACTTATGGAGATTATAAGACAGGCATCTCGGAAAGACATTCCCCTAATCCAAGAATTGAGCAGTGAGATCTGGCATCAAGTCTACCCAACTGTGATATCGGTAGACCAGATAAATTTTATGCTGGACACCATGTACAGCACCACCGCCATTGATAACCAAATCAGACAACTTGGACATAGATTCATCATCCTTGAATTTGAAGAAACCGGAGTCGGCTTCGCCTCCTACTCTATTAAACATCCATCGGAACCCAAAAGATACCGACTGCAGAAACTATACCTGAAACCAGAACTCCATGGTCGGGGCCTAGGCAAAAAAATGGTGAGTCATATATGCCATGAAATACTTGGGCTAGGTGGAACAGCTTTGGAGCTGAATGTAAATAAGAAGAACCCGGCAATTCTATTTTATGAACACCTTGGGTTTTATAGGGAGGAAGAAGTGGTTATCGATATCGGAAACGGCTTTTTAATGGATGATTATATCATGGTGTTAGACCTTACCCAAAAGCCGCTGTAACCTATGTTTTTTGGATAGGATGGACTAACTTTGCACAAAATTAACACATCATGTCAACCATCGCTAACACTCAACTGGATTTCGCACTACCCTATAAAGTAAAAGATATTACCCTCGCAGAATGGGGTCGTAAGGAAATCAGACTTGCTGAAGCCGAAATGCCCGGACTTATGGCACTCCGTTCCGAATATGGCCCTTCACAACCACTTAAGGGTGCAAGAATCGCAGGTTGCCTGCACATGACCATCCAAACTGCTGTTCTTATTGAAACACTTATCGCACTGGGAGCTGAAGTAAAATGGAGCTCTTGCAATATATTTTCTACTCAAGACCAAGCTGCTGCGGCAATCGCTGCTGCGGGTATTGGCGTATTTGCCTGGAAAGGCCAAAGCATCGAGGAAGCTGATTGGTGTATCGAACAAACCCTGTTCTTTGGTGGTGCTGATAAACCATTGAACATGATTCTTGATGATGGTGGTGACCTTACCAATATCGTGCTTGACAAATATCCTGAACTGGTTCAACACGTTAAGGGCATTTCTGAAGAAACTACGACAGGTGTTCATAGGCTTTATGAGCGTGTTGCAAAAGGAACTCTTCCAATGCCTGCAATTAATGTGAATGATAGCGTAACCAAATCAAAATTTGATAACAAATACGGATGTAAAGAATCCCTGGTTGATGCCATCAGAAGAGCTACTGACGTGATGCTGGCTGGTAAAGTTGCTGTTGTTGGTGGATATGGTGATGTTGGAAAAGGTTCTGCTGCTTCTCTTGCCGGTGCTGGTTGCCGTGTAATTGTAACGGAGATCGATCCGATTTGCGCTCTTCAAGCTGCAATGGATGGATTTGAAGTGAAAAAAATGATTGATGCAGTTAAAGAGGCCGACATCGTTGTAACAGCTTCTGGCTGCCGCGACCTAATCACAGGAGCCCACTTTAAAGTAATGAAGGATAAGGTGATTGTTTGCAATATCGGCCATTTTGATATTGAGATTGATGTTGCCTGGCTAAATACCAACTACGGTGAAACAAAAGATACCATCAAACCTCAAGTAGATATCTATACCGTAGATGGGAAAGACATTATCCTGCTTGCAGAAGGCCGCCTGGTTAACCTAGGATGTGGAACTGGCCACCCTAGCTTTGTGATGAGCAGCTCATTCACCAACCAGACGCTAGCCCAAATTGAACTCTGGAGCAACCACAAAAACTACGACAACAACGTTTACGTGTTGCCGAAGCACCTTGATGAAAAAGTTGCCTACTTACACCTATCTAAAATTGGTGTTGTGTTGGATGAACTAAGCACTGATCAAGCTGATTATCTTGGAATTCCAAAGAGCGGTCCGTTTAAGACAGATTCTTACAGATACTAATATTGTTTAGTCGTTTAGGTGTTTATTTGTTTAGGGTAGATCAATTTCTAAATGTTACTGAAGTAAAGGATTTAGAAAATATTAAACAACTAAACACCTAAACAACTAAACAATTAAACACCTCAACCTAACATGACTCGTCTCTCAGTCAATATCAACAAAATTGCCACATTGAGAAACAGCCGTGGAGGCAATAACCCTGATCTAATCAAAACTGCGCTTGATATAGAGCGTTTTGGAGCTGAAGGAATTACCGTACACCCAAGACCAGATGAGCGTCACATCCGCTATGCAGATGTATATGAATTGAAGAAATCCATCTCCTCTGAATTCAATATTGAGGGCAACTGCAGAGAAGAAAAATTTGTAAAGTTGGTCTTAGAGGTAATGCCCCACCAAGTAACCCTTGTACCTGATGCTGAAGGTCAGATTACCTCTGATCATGGTTGGGATACGATTACACACCAGCATTATTTAAGCACAATAATTGCCACATTCAAATCTGCAGGCATAAGAACAAGCATTTTTTGTGATCCAGACCCTAGGATGGTAGAAGGTGCTGCTAAAACAGGAACTGATAGGATTGAGCTTTATACAGAATCTTATGCGAGATTATTTCAGAAAAATCCGGATGAAGCAATTGCCCCTTATGTAGAAGCTGCAAATATTGCCAAAAAGCACGGATTGGGAATAAATGCTGGCCACGATCTAGACCTAAATAATCTTGGATTTCTATCTAAACACATCCCTTCAATTGATGAAGTCAGCATTGGGCATGCATTAATCTGTGATGCACTTTATTTTGGACTAGAAAACACTGTTCAACTCTACAAACGACAACTGCAATTCTGAACCATTTCTTTCATAACTTGTAATAAATAAAAAAACCATGAAATCTATTTTGTACAGTCTAATCTGTTTGATTTTATCATCAACCGTAATTTCTGCTTGTGCACAAAACGGAAAGCCTAGTCCCGCTTCAACCACAACCGGCAAGGTTGGAAATGCAACAATCACCATCAACTATGGAGCCCCTTCTGTTAAAGGAAGAAAGATTTGGGGAGAGCTAGTACCTTATGGAAAGGTTTGGAGAACTGGAGCTAACGATGCAACAACTATTAAAATTGATCAGGACGTACTCATTGAAGGAAAATCACTCCCTAAAGGAGAATATGCATTGTTCACTATCCCAGAAGCAAAAGAGTGGACAATCATTTTTAATAAAAACGCAAAACAATGGGGTGCCTATAGCTATAAGCAGGAAGATGATGCACTTAGGGTGAATGTAAAGCCAACAGCATCTTCATCTTTAACAGAGACACTCAAATTTGAGGTTACCGGTGGTAAAGTAGTATTGAAGTGGGAGAACACAGAAGTTGGATTTAAAGTAAAATAGTAATCTACTTTATAAGATTTAACATAGGGTATCCCATCGGATACCCTATGTTTTTATGATAGGACCCAGCTGATGAATGTTGGCATAGTCCTACCCCATGTTCCGATATCATGCGTACCATCATCTATTTCCAAATAAACAATATCCCTGTCCCTGTTGTATCCAATATGCTCAAGCTCGCTGATCAAGTCTAGTGTGTCGTCTATTGCATCAATAATCCCATTGTTATTTCGGTCTGCCTTTTCATCGAGCCCTCCAACCTGAAAAAAGAATTGTTGTCTGGCTGAATAAGCTTTTGTCCTCACTTTTGCATGCATAATTCGATCAACCTCATCACTATACCCATCACCCACGGCTTTGGATCGCCACCAAAATGAACCAGAGAACACACCACATTTCTGAAATTCAGAGGGATGCTCGATGGTGATATCAAAAGCCATGAGTCCGCCAAGAGAAAATCCTGCAACATATTTATTCCTGAATTCAGAGAGGCCCAGATACTTTAAAAGAGCAGGCATAAGCTCTTGAAGAATAAAGGTGGAATAGGCTTTAGCTTTTGAACCGCGGTTCAGAAAATCTGGCCTATCGGATACCCCGTACTCTTGCCTTCTATCATGACCAGCATGAATCCCCACACAAATCAAGTGTTGAGTAAGATCACCAAATTGCTGGAGAATGTCCGAAAAATTCATATTACAAAGATCTTGTCCGTCATTAAACAACAAGAGATCATAAGAACTTCCCTTCGCCCCAACCTGCGATTGATAAATGTCAACCGATACTAACCGATCCAAAAAAATAGACTGAATTTGAAATGATATCATAAAATAATAACATCAATTGAAACTGCAATTTAGTCTTTAACTACAAACCCAATTCACTAAACTAAAATCAGTAACTTAGGTAAAATAAGGAGACATGGAGAGAAAAATTGGACTGCTGTACGGTAAAGAGCGTTCCTTTCCTGAAGCATTAATCAAAAGCATTAATGAAAAGAAAATAAAGGGTATTACAGCAGAGGCCGTGCATATCAATAAAGTTATTCAAGGGGATCCTTCAGGGTATGACGTGATTATTGACCGCATATCACAAGATGTTCCATTTTACAGAGCCTATTTAAAGAACGCAGCAATAAGCGGAACAGCAGTAATCAACAATCCTTTTTGGTGGAGTGCCGATGAGAAGTTTTTCAACAATGCACTAGCCACTAAAATTGGAGTTCCTGTTCCTAAAACCGTCATTTTGCCTTCGCGCGACCTGCCGGATGATACTTCAGCAGAATCATTTTCAAATCTTTCCTACCCGTTAGACTGGAATGCAATATTTGAATACGTTGGATTTCCAGCTTATATGAAACCATTTGCAGGAGGAGGATGGAAAAATGTGTATCGCCTGAACAGTTCAGAAGATTTTTTTCAGGTCCATGCACAAACCGGCCAATTGGTGATGCTCCTGCAAGAAGAAATTATCTTTGATCAATACTATCGCTGCTATTGCATTGGCAGAAAGCATGTGCGCATCATGCCCTATGAACCTAGGAACCCTCACCACCTAAGGTATATTGCAGATTTCAAGCCCACAGCAAAAATGCTTAAGACCATGAAAGAGATTGTATTGAAAATCAATAACCATCTCGGATATGATTTTAATACCGTAGAACTTGCTATTCGTAATGGCATACCGTATGCAATTGACTTTTGCAACCCAGCACCAGATGCCGATTTAAAAAGCGTTGGAGAAGAAAACTTCAACTGGGTAGTAGAAACTTCTGCCAATTATGCAATTCAAATTGCTCAACAACTAAAAAAGAGCCAAGACAACCTAACTTGGGGCGAATACATTCATAAAAGCGTAGCAAAAACTCCATTGACACCCTGATAAATCAGTAGCCATGATAAATTATAAATTATTCACGATTGGAATCGAAGAGGAATACATGGTGATAGACCCTGTCACAAAAGAATTAATTAGCCATGAACAAAAAATAGTGGTTGAAGGTCAGAAAGCAATCAGTGAAAAAGTAAAAGCAGAAATGCACCAGGCGGTAGTAGAGGTCGGAACTGATGTATGCGCTGATATAGATGAAGCCAGAATAGACATTTCAAACCTCAGAAAAACAATACATCAAATCGCTTCCTCACTAGGATATAGTGTGGGAGCAGCTGGAACACATCCATTCAGCACCTGGAGAAAGCAGTTGATTACAGACCATATCAGATATCAAGAAATTGTCAACGAAATGCAGGACGCTGCAAGATCAAACCTAATTTTTGGACTGCATGTTCATGTAGGAATGCCATCAAAAGAAATGGCCATTCATATTGCCAACTCTGCAAGATATTTTCTCCCCCATGTATTTGCGCTGAGCACCAATTCGCCTTTTTGGGAAGGACGTGAAACTGGTTTCAAATCGTATAGAACAAAAGTATTTGATAAGTTTCCAAGGACAGGAATTCCTGATTATTTCGACAGCTACAGTGCTTATGAAAACTATGTTAACCTACTGATCAAAACAAATTGTATTGATAATGCTAAGAAAATATGGTGGGACCTTCGGGTTCATCCCGTTTATGGCACTGTCGAATTTAGGGTATGTGATGTACCCCTTACAGTTGATGAAAGCGTTGGATATGCTGCATTATTTCAATGCATTTGTGCCAAGCTATTTAAGCTAAGAGAAGCAAACCTTAATTTTATGATCTACCCTAGGGCCCTAATTAACGAAAACAAATGGCGTGCATCTAGGTATGGAATTGAGGGGAAGATGATAGACTTTGGCAAAGAGCAAGAAGTGAATACCCGTTCCCTAATTCTTGAATTGCTGGATTTCATAGATGATGTAGTGGATGAACTGGGCTGCAGAGATGCACTTAAAAATATTACTAAAATACTTGAAAAAGGTACAGGCGCAGACAGGCAGCTGGAAGTGTATAAGAAAAATAAAAACCTTATTTCCGTTGCGGAATATATCGAATCCAAGTTTCTTGATAATCTATAAGTTGGCAGTGAAACCTACACACAGAATTATTGTACTTTTACAGCTGACATGAAGAAGATAAAAATTGCCGTTCTAGACCTCAATGAAGGCGTGAAGAATGAAGGAATGAGATGCATTAAGGATATTATCTCCAGCATTATCCTGGAAAAAGAACAAACATTGGCTTGGGATAACTTTGAAGTGCGTAAAAAAATAGAAATACCAACTCTTGAATACGATATCTATATTTCATCGGGAGGGCCAGGCAGCCCAATTGAAAGTGAAGGAAGTGAGTGGGAAAACAAATACTTCAGCTGGATTAGCGCAATTGAAAATTGGAATGAGAATCCAAACAATGCCAATAAAAAGTTTGTGTTTTTTATTTGTCACTCATTTCAACTCGCATGTCGTTACTTCAAAGTAGCACAAGTCATCAAAAGGAAATCTACAGCCTTTGGTATCTTCCCTATTCATATGCTTAATCATCCAGGAATTATAGATCCCATATTTGATGGACTCAAAGATCCTTTCTTTGGAGTTGACAGCCGTGAATATCAAGTTGTGCAACCAGATCTTGGCACACTTGAGGAAATGGGTGCAGAAGTACTCTGTATAGAAAAAGAGCGGCCTCATGTATCACTTGAAAGAGCGGTAATGGCAATCAGATTTAATCCCTATATGGTTGGCACACAATTCCATCCTGAAGCTGATGTATTGGGAATCAGCACTTACTTGCACCAAGAAGAGAAAAAACAAATGTTCCTTGAAGCCCATGGGCTAGAAAAATGGGAGTCTATGCTGGAGCACCTCAATGATCCAGATAAAATAAGTCTTACAAACAGCTGCATCGTTCCAAACTTTATACGCCAATCAATTGCTGCCATTAAAGAACCCAATGATTAAATCAATAAGAGAAACATACAACAATGCCTTTAGCCAGGATAAATACCAAGCATTCCTCACCGAATTAAATAGTAACTACCCTGGACAAATGGCATTTCGAATAGCAGAAACGCCTGTATTTGTTGACAAGAAATTAGGCCGTGAGATGATTGATACTTGCGAATACATTATTGACTTTATAAAAAATCCGAATTTTACAAGACTTACTGAAACGGCTATCCCCACAGCCGAAAAAATACCAAACGAGAATCACTTTCCCCACTTTATTGCTTTTGATTTTGGCATTTGCAAGCGCGAAGATGATTCACTATATCCTGCATTGATTGAGATGCAGGGATTCCCTACCCTATTTGGATTTCAATCCTATTATCCAAAAATACTAGAAAAATACATAGAGGTTCCTAAAGGGTTTAATCGATTTTTTAGCGGCCTCAATGATGACTCATACCGTAAACTTCTCAGTGATGTGATTGTGGGTGATCATGCCAAAGAAGAAGTCGTTCTGCTTGAACTAAAACCAAAAACACAAAAAACACGTATCGATTTCTCTTGCATCAAAGATTACCTTGGAGTCAATACAGTATGTATAACCAAGCTCATCAGAGAAGGCAGTAAATTGTATTATATCAACGAGGGTAGAAAAATCAGCATCAAAAGAATATACAACAGACTGGTAATGGATGAATTGAATGCAGCGAAAGAAACCCTCGGAGAGATTGTTGACATAACAGATGAACTTGATGTAGAGTGGGTGCCTCACCCAAACTGGTTCTATAGGATATCTAAGCATACCTTGCCTATGTTATCTCATCCCTTCATTCCAAAGACGGAATACCTAAATAACATTCAAGCCATACCCAAAGATCTTGAGCAATATGTACTCAAACCCTTATTTTCTTTTGCCGGACAAGGGGTTATAATTGATGTCAAAGCAGATGACATTACAAAAATTAAAGACCCTGAAAACTGGATACTCCAAAAAAAAGTAACCTATGCAAGCTGCATAAAAACGCCTGATGAAGCATCAAAGGTTGAAATCAGGTTAATGTACATCTGGAAGGATGACGATGATAGGCCTACCTTAACAACCAACCTTGCGAGGCTAAGCAAGGGGAAAATGATTGGTGTCCGTTATAATGAAGAAAAAGAATGGGTTGGAGGTAGTGTTGCTTACTTTGAACAATAATCACAACTAAATAGATTAACTATGATAACATTAAATGAGATTAAGGCAAAAGAAATTGCAACAGGAATCTTAGGAAAATATGTACACGGTAAGGATATGACCCTTGGCTGGTTAACAATCAAAGC
>JBILBU010000099.1:0-2660 GCA_044353505.1 Chitinophagaceae bacterium
ACTGAAAATTTTAAATATGGACTTATCACTCCCTTCTCAAGGGATGTTTGATAATTTCCTTTATTATCTTTTACTGGAATTGGTGGCCATGTGTGAAATGCATCAATATGGATTGTTCCAGCATCTTTTATCGGCAATAGTGCACACAGACTATCAATGCGCTTTTGAGCAAATCCTGTTGCCCATTCTTGAGCATAGCTAATTGGGTATCCCCACTCGCCCGACCTTGCGCTTCCATCAATATTCTTTGCAATAATATCATGCTCAAGGTATTGGTTCCATAATGGGCTATCCTCATAAGCATCAAACATGTTGATATGAAGACTAACTGTTGTATTATACTGTTCGGCTGCCTGCATCAGCCACTTTAAACTTTCTATAGCTGTTTTATCTTCTGGCCTTTTAAGTTTTTCATTGCCCTCGAACCAAGCAGGATATTTAGAATCATGCCCATTGTATTGCCATCCTACCAAGTAAACAATTTTTGGTATACCCAATGTCAGCTTGTCTATCCTTTCAATCACATCAAGTGCCTCAGCATAACTTAATGCAACAAGAGACGTTTCATTATCTTTTCTTTTAAACTGACCATCGAACATTGCTTGCGATAAAAACAGCTTGATGGTAAGGGTTTGGTGATACTGTTTATTTCTAGGGATTGAAAGAGGAGGGAGCGATGAATATGAAATGAACGCAGTGTCTGATTGAGAATATTTATTCGGATTGACTTTTTGTTGTGCATTTAATGCAACACATAAAAAGCATGCCAGTATAGGTGGGAATAAAAAAGTCTTTTTCATTTCTTTTATGAGTTGAGATCAAGTATGAAGGTCATCAGATAGGAAGTGCTGTCTCATGACAATTTACACACGAATTAAACCACAGTATAATAATTTTATATAACTTGTTGAGAATCCAAATTGGAAATTATCTTTTGTTAAGCATAATGTACAGCAGCTGATTATTTTTCGCTGGGCTTTTTAATCTTAATCCATGAACATTAATTACTAGATTTCTTATGGGCAAAAATCTTTTCCTCTATAAAACCGCTGTCGTCGCTTCTTTGGCTGGCTTCCTCTTCGGCTTTGATACTGCAGTTATCTCCGGCGCAGAACAGTCAATCCAATCCTTATGGTCTCTGAGCAGTACACTGCATGGCTTGGCAATTAGTATGGCACTTTGGGGTACAGTAGTAGGCTCATTGATTGGTGGTTGGCCAGCAGAGGTCTTTGGAAGAAAAACAACATTGCTCTGGGTGGGCGTATTATACCTGATTTCCTCAGTTGGTTCAGCGCTTGCGCCAGAGGTTTACTCATTTATGTTGTTTCGCTTTTTAGGTGGACTCGGTGTGGGTATTTCTACTGTTGCCTCCCCCATGTTTATTGCAGAAATTGCTCCTGCTAAAGCTCGTGGCAGACTTACGGGCATGTTTCAATTTAATATTGTCTTTGGTATTCTATTGGCTTTTTGTTCAAATTCACTTTTGTCTAGAATTGGTGACAACGATTGGCGCTGGATGCTTGGTGTTCAAGCCTTCCCTTCTTTAATATTCGCTTTATTCTGTATCGGATTGCCGGAAAGTCCACGATGGTTAATAACCCACAAGAATGATCTTGCTGGAGGGATGGCTGTTTTTAAGAAAGTAGACCCTACTTATACGGAGTCTGAATTGTCTGCTTTAGCAGCTGAGATAGCATCCTCTGGCAAAGATGTTAAGTTGACTGGTGCATTTTTTTCAAAAGCATTGATGAGGCCTATTTTTCTTGCTTTTTTTGTAGCGTTCTTCAATCAACTTTCAGGCATTAATGCCATTCTTTATTTTGCTCCTAGAATTTTTGAAATGACCGGACTGCAATCACAAGCCGCCTTATTGCAATCTGTTGGTATTGGAGCAACAATGTTGGTGTTTACGTTCATTGGCTTGTGGTTAATTGATCGTCTTGGTCGAAGAACTTTGTTGTATATCGGATCTTTTGGATATATCTTATCCCTTGGGATTACGTCCTGGGCTTTTGCAAATGGATACTCTGAGATCATTCCAGTATTCATTTTTATTTTTATTGCAGCACATGGGATTGGTCAAGGAGCGGTAATCTGGGTTCTCATTAGTGAAATATTCCCAAATAAGTACCGTGCATTTGGCCAAACTTTAGGAAGCTTCACACATTGGTTTTTTGCAGCATTGATTACCTTGTTTTTCCCGATACTCGCTGAAAACCTGGCGCCTCAATACATTTTTGGAATTTTCTTTGTGATGATGATTCTGCAATTGATTTGGGTACATTTTTTTGTACCCGAAACAAAAGGTATTTCGCTCGAAGAAATGCATGTGCAAATGAGTAAGTAACAATTCGTCTTATGCATCATTATCCGAAACAAAACAGTTGATCATTGATTTGTAATTCCTTTTGATGCAGTATCTTCAATTATTAAAACGCTCTTTATTATGAGATTATTTTTACTCTGTGCATCCCTTTTGGGGCTTTCATTTTCTGCCTCATCTCAAAATGTCTATAACCTTATTCCTGCTCCTAAACAACTTACTCCACTTGAGGGTAAATTCACATTTAAGCAGGGTATGACAATATCTATTGAGGATGCAGTTTTCGAGCCTGTAGCTACATTATTATCTCAACGTTGCAAGACGTCAGCAGGCTTAA
>JBILBU010000056.1:0-8099 GCA_044353505.1 Chitinophagaceae bacterium
TGGCAATATGAAGTATTTGGTATCCAGCATGTTCAGTACATTCATATTAGGCTGGCCAGATAGTTTTGTTTCAATAATATCTTGATAATTCCTCAACTTAGCCGCATGGTATCCTCCAATTGATCTGTGATAGTATGAAGTTCTCGTTTCCGAGAAACGATCGCCGGATAGATTGTATACCCTGAAATGTGGATCTGTATCTTTTAAGACATAAATATCTGCATCTGTTTTTGAAAAGTTATTTGAAATAAAATCGTCTTTATCAATGTAGTTTTCTTCGTTCAGGTACTTGTGCCCTATCGCAATTAGGTCAATGGTATTAATTGCTATGCAAAGGGTAAGAAACAATCCGGCATTAATATTTTTACGGATGAATAGAACAATTGTCGCACAAAGAACCAATCCAATTAATAACATAGTTATAACTGATGATAAGAACATCGATTTTCTTTCTGCTACTAACCCATCAATAACGATGCTTGCATATGATTCATTGCCTACTTGTTGTCCACCAAATACTTGTTTGATTTGTTGGTCTATCTCTTTTGATCCATAGTCATTGAGTAAGTATATTAGGAGTAATGAAATGGTTAATCCTCCCAATGTATAGAGCATTTTCTTTATAAATGCATTCTTGTTTTCGATCTTGATTTCAATCAACCAATTTAGAAAAATCCCGGCCATGATTGGAGTGACGAACTGAATCATAACCAGTGACATACTAGGTGCCCTGAATTTATTGTACAGTGGCAGGATGTTGAACAATGTTTCATTCACCTGAGGTAGATATTTTCCAAATGCGAGTATAGCGCCAACAATCATGGAAGACAGAATCCACCATCGATCTCTTGATTTAATAAATACAACTCCAAATAATGCCAACAATACGCATATTACACCGAGGTAGTTTGGTCCAACTGTGCTTTCTAGACCTCCCCAGTAGCGTGGCAATTGATTTGCCAGTTGCTCCGCATTTTCAGTAGGGATATTTTTTTCAGTTAATTGTTCAACGAATTTAGAATCACTTGAAATTGTCTCAGCACTACTTCCACCAAATGATTTTGGCATGAAGAGGGTTACGATTTCTGACATTCTAATGCTCCACATAGACGCATAATCAAAATCAAGACCTTTGGTATTTGTAGCAACAATTTTCCCATCCTTACTTTCAATTGTTTTGCCACTCCTCATCGTATACTTTCCATACTCATTTGTGTTCATTAACAGTGGTGCAGCATTTCCAATTGAGATAATTCCGATGGCAGTTATGATGACTACTACTTTGGTGATATGAGCCCAGTCTTTTTCGCTAATCCATTTGACCAGGTAGGTTAGTCCCATTAATAACCCAATAATTATTAGATAATATGCAATCTGTGGATGATTTGAAGTCAGCTCCATTGTTGCATAAAAAGTTCCCACAGCAAGTCCAACCCAATACTTCTTATCAAAAATTAGTCTTAATCCTGCAAAAAGTCCAGGTGCATACCCAAGCGCGAATGCTTTGGTAATGTGACCTGCATTTATAATTGCAGGATTGTATGTTGCAAATGCATATCCTAAAGCACTAAACATGGCTACTAGTGGACGAAGTCCGAATGCTAAACCAAGTATATAAAATGAAACTGATGAAATGAAGAAAAAATTAGCTGGTTGTGGAAGCCATAATGAAAGCAATCTTTCAAAATTCAGAAGGGGGGATTCCCAGCCAAAGCGAATCTGAAAATTTGGCATCCCGCTGAACATATTCGTATTCCAGAGCGGAATGTCTCCGTACAACATTTTGTGATCATAGCTATTTTTTATCATGCCTTCTACAGCAATCATATCATGCTGCTGTAACGTCATGCCCTGAAAGGCTGGTAAGCAGAACAGAGCCGACACAATGAAAAAAACTGCTATTGATATCGCATGAGGCAATATTTTACTCAGGAGTTGTCGATTCATAGTTTCAATTTAGCTTTAAGTGGGTGAGTTCTGTAAAAATATATGAATATCGCTTAACTTCCTTCTGGTGAATCATTTGGATTTTCAATAGGTGTTGTTGATTTTTAGTTAAAATCCCTATTTTTGCTCTGATCCTCTATCCTTCCCCCCCCTCATTCATTTCTTAATCTAATTTTTTTAATATGTTTCATATTAAACCTATAAAGCTATTTTTTTTATTTTCCCTCGTTCTTGGCTCTTGCAACAAGGAGGAACTTTCTATTGGTTCTCTCAAGTTAGACCTTGAATCTGCTGCCAATGGGGTCAAACAAAGTCCAACTGCTCAGTTTGTCCCAGGGGAAGTCTTGGTAAAGTTTAAAAAGGGAAAATCGACACTTGGCAAGGGTAAGGCGATGGCCCTGCTTAAGGCTTCCTTAAAGGAGCATGTTCACACAGAGAGCATGAAGAAATCAGGTGACGATGAGGGTATTTTTCTGTTATCAGTTCCGGAAGATGCAAAGTCTGCTTCAACTAAGGCAAAAGCACTTCTAGAAGTGGAGTATGCTGAGCCCAATTGGATTTATTATCATCAGGCAATCTCCAACGATCCATTTTTTACAAGCTTGACACAAAACTTATGGGGAATGGGTGCGAGTGGAAATATTTATGGAATAGGGGCTTCAACTGCCTGGAGTGTGGGCAAAACCGGTTCCTCAGATGTATTTGTTGGGATAATTGATGAAGGATATCAATTTAGTCACACTGATCTTGTTGCCAACGCAGGTAAAAATCCTAAGGAAATAGCCGGTAACAAGAGGGATGATGATCGTAATGGATATGTCGACGATATTTATGGCTGGGATTTTGCAGGTCGAAATAATTCGGTTTACGACGGCAGTAAATCAAAGCAAAATATTGACGCCCATGGAACCCATGTAGCAGGTACGATTGGCGGTGTTGGCGGCAATGGTTTGGGTGTTGTAGGTGTTTGTTGGAAAGTAAAATTCATCTCTGCTAAATTCTTGGGCGCTTCAGGCGGAACCACTGCCAATGCCATCAAGGCAGTTGATTACCTGACCAACTTAAAAAAAGCTGGTCTTAATCTGGTTGCAACCAATAATTCTTGGGGAGGCGGAGGCTATTCTCAGTTGCTGTATGATGCGATTAACCGCGCTAATGCAGAGGGTATCTTATTTATAGCTGCAGCAGGAAATGATGCAAGAAATAATGATATTACCCAGACCTATCCAGCTAATTACGATCTTCCAAATGTAATTTCAGTTGCGGCTATTACTTCAACTGGTGGATTGGCCTCATTTTCAAACTATGGCTCAACCCGAGTTCATCTTGGGGCACCTGGTGCTGGAATTATTTCAACAGTACCATTCAATAGGTATACCAGTTATAACGGTACGTCAATGGCAACACCTCACGTAACAGGAGCAGCTGCTTTATATAAGAGCATCAATCCGTCTGCATCCGCTGCTCAAATAAAGGAGGCAATACTCAATTCAGTAATAGCTACCCCATCATTGTCTGGAACAACTAGTTCGGGTGGTAGGTTAAATGTATCTGGATTTTAACAGCCTATTTTATTCTGCTGTATTTCCTTCCTGAGTTGATTTGACGATGATAGGCTTGATTCTTGGAGCATCCTCTGCTGTGCGCTTAGGGATTGTTCGGGTGCTTTCGTTTTGAGTGATTGGTCTTGAAACTCGTGGACTCTCCGTTTTTCCTTTAAACTTATTTCTTGGTCCAGAAGCTCCATAGGCAGGGCCCTCTCCAAGTTTTTCCGGAAGTGGTGTTTTATCAATCACTCGCTCAATCAGTTTTTCAATGCGTTGGAACTTGTGCATATCATCCTGGTTAATCAGGGTGATTGCAGCTCCTTTAGTTTCGGCCCTGGCTGTTCTCCCTATTCGATGAACATAATCTTCTCCATCTGAGGGAACATCAAAATTGATGACCAGCTCAATTTGGTCGATATCAATACCCCGGCTGAGAATATCCGTTGCAATTAAAATGGGTAATCTTTTTGAGGCAAATTCCAAGAGTACATCTTCTCGCTGGGTTTGGTCAAGGTCTGAATGAATATCCTTTGCATTATATCCTTTTCTCTGAAGCTGGGCAGTCAGCTGCTTCACCGTTTGTTTTTTTGAACAAAAAACCAATACCGAGCGGTATTCTTTCTGGGCTAAAATATGCTCAATAACAGGTATTTTTTGGGTATCATAGACCAAAAAAGCCTCTTGTTTGATACTCTCAGGTGGTTTAGACAGGGCCACACTTACTTCAGCGGGATTGTGAAGTATGGTCTTGGCCAGCTGCAAGATTTTGGGGGGCATGGTTGCAGAAAACATGAGGGTCTGCCTTTTCTCGGGCAAGTGAGAAATGATTCGCATGATATCATCATGAAATCCCATATCCAACATCCTGTCTGCCTCATCCAAGATCAGAAACTTCAACTCTTTCATCTTTACATATCCCATGTTTAGGTGGGAGATGAGCTTGCCTGGAGTTGCTACAACTATATCAACCCCCTTTGATAGGGCCTGTTTTTCACGAACAAAACTTCCTCCGTCGCCACCACCATATACAGCAATAGAGCTGAGGGATGAAAAATAGGTGAGTCCATCCAAGTGGCTACTTATCTGCACAGCCAGCTCACGGGTAGGAACCATGATCAATACATGAACTTCGCTGTCTTTATAATCACTGGAAAGTAACTTATGCAAAACCGGCAATAGAAATGCTGCTGTTTTACCTGTTCCTGTTTGTGCCGATGCGATGATATCCCGTCCTTCCATGATTACTGGAATGGCTTTTTCTTGAATTGCAGTGGGTTTTTTATATCCACTCATAGCGAGACTCTCGTTAAGGGATTCGTGAAATTGAAACGTTGAAAAATCCAAATTGCTACTTTTTGTTATTAGGGCAAAGGTAATTGAATTCAAGCCGATTGCAATTTTAAGATACTTGTTGCTTTTTCTTTGGTAATTTTACCTGTAGATTGATGATTCTCTTAAGAAAGATTAATCTGCTATTCAATTGATTATTTTCAACACATAATAAGCCTTGCATGCGATTTATTTTGAATGTTTACTCGTCGTTTACCCTGTTTTTCATCTTGATGTTACAGTCCAGCTGCGGCAATGCCCAATCTGACCCCAATGCTCATTTGTCTTCATCTTCAGTAAGTTCAAGCAATACAGTTGCTAGCGCTGCTCCTGTTCGTTTACTTGATACTGTTGCATACAAGAAGAAAATGACTATGATGGCAAATGGCGACAGCTCTCAAAAATGGGCTTTTAAAGGGCATTATCCACTAGCTGGGGCTTTGCTCCCTTTCAATAGGATTATTGCCTATTATGGTAATCTTTACTCTACCCGGATGGGTATTTTAGGAGAGCTTCCCAAGCCTCAGATGTTTAAAAGGTTAAAAGAAGAGGTACTGGCATGGCAAAAGGCTGATTCATCTACACCAGTCATACCCGCACTCCATTACATCGTTGCCACAGCTCAGGAAGCCCCTGGCTCATCTGGAAAATATCGTTTACGGATGCCTGATAAGGAAATTGACAAGGTGTTGGCCATGGCAGAGGAGATCGATGCAATTGTGTTTCTTGATATTCAAGTTGGACTCAGCACCCTTCGTGAGGAAATTCCTATTCTTGAAAAGTATCTATCTCTTCCCAATGTTCATTTGGGTATTGATCCTGAGTTTTCAATGAAGGGCGGGCAAAGGCCAGGGACTGTAATTGGCTCTTTTGATTCAGCAGATATCAACTATGCCACCCAATACCTGGCTGAACTGGTTAGAAAGCATAAACTTTCACCGAAAGTACTCGTTATCCATCGTTTCACACAAGGGATGTTAAAAGGCTACAAATCCATTAAGCTGTTGCCAGAGGTTCAGATCGTTGTTGATATGGATGGCTGGGGCGCTCCAGCAAAAAAAATCAATACCTATAGGCAGTTTGTTTATAAAGAACCTATTCAATTCACAGGGTTTAAGTTGTTTTACAAAAACGATCTAAAGGAAGCGCCACACCGGATGCTCACAAGGCAAGAATTACTTTCTTTGAAGCCAGCACCTCTATATATTCAGTATCAATAAGACATTGATCTCACATCATGAATGCATCAGGAATAATCAATTTTTATGGACTTCAGACGCATCCAGAAGGGGGCTATTATAAGCAAACCTACCGTTCAGACGTCTTGATTGATCCAGAGGCATTGCCAGATTCTTTCTCTGGACAGCGACCAATTTCTACAGCGATTTATTTCTTATTACCGGCTGGGAACTTTGCTGCTTTTCACCGCATTAAAAGCGATGAGCTTTGGCATTTCTATTCAGGGGTTTCTCTGCATATTCATGTTATTCATCAAGACGGATTTTATGAATTGCTGAAGCTTGGTTCCGACATTGAAGAGGGACAATCACATCAGCACAAGGTGCCTGCGGGTGTTTGGTTTGCCTCTGAACCCTCATCTACGGAAGGCTTTAGTTTTGTTGGGTGTACCGTTTCTCCGGGTTTTGATTTTAATGATTTTGAGCTGGCAACATCCGATCAATTAATAGCAGAATATCCTCATCTAAAAGAAATTGTAAGTCGACTCTGCAGATAACGGCTCATCACTGAAAATTTTTTTGAAGTAAAAGAAAATCTGCTGAGTGTTTAGCTGATTTTTCTTTCAGAAAAAAGCATTTTGACTGCAAGAATAATCATGATTACTGCAAATATCTTTTTTACGGTCTCTTGCGGCAGGCTAAGGGAAAACTTACTCCCTAGGTATCCACCAATTAAGAAACCGATGGCCAGCAAGCCTGCTATCCTAAAATCGACATATCCTTTTTTGTAGTAGTTGAAGACTGCAAATATTCCTACTGGGAAAAGCATCATTGTTAGTGAGATGCCCTGAGATTGATGCTGACTCAATCCTAGAAGAATGACCAGTGCGGGAACAATGATGATGCCCCCACCAACCCCAACCATACCCCCTAAAAACCCTGCAGCAATTCCGATTAGAATCAAATAAAATAGTGTATCCATGCCAAGGGTATGTTTGTACTGGTTCATTACTTGAACATAAGTGTTCCCGCAAAAGTAGCAATGATTCCTAAGGTAACGGATAAAAGAATATAGGTTAGTGCAGTTAGGTTATTCCCGGATTTAAATAGTTCCATATTCTCAATTGCAAATGCTGAGAAAGTGGTAAACCCACCACAAAATCCAGTTGCCAAAAGCAGTTTCAAATCATCAGACCCTTGAGCATTTTTTGCTGCGAGAGAAAAAATCATACCGATTAAAAAGCATCCAATCAGATTTACTGCAAAGGTTCCTGTTGGAAACCTGGCTCCAATCTTTTGTTGAATCAAGTAGGAAGTGATAAACCTCATGAGTCCTCCCACTGCACTCCCAACCAGCACAAGTAAGATATTTCGCGCGTTGATCATTTTGAAGGAATATTTCCTGAAAAAGTATAACTGAAGTCAACCTTCCAAGTCTTCTCAGATTTGATGATCTTTAGATTCATCGGTTTCATTGAATAGGAGTTGGAAAAATTGATGATGGATGTACTGTCGTTTAGATTTTCAGCTTTGTTGATAATGATGGATGCTGATTTTAGTGAAAGTCTTTCCTTATTTGGCTGTTTCTTTTGGAATTTTACGTACCTGCTGAACAGTTCCTGATCTTCAGGGTCATTGTTCAAATACAGTGTTGCCTTTTTGTAATCGCCATCCAGTACTGCCCTTACAAACTCTCTTCCTGCGTCCAATGGATCTTCTGGCGCATGGAATCCTTCCGGTTCAGTGCAAGCAAAGAATGAGATTGCAATGAAGAGTAAATAAATGCTGTATGTTGATTTGTTATTTTTCATTGCTTGGGTCTTTATCTTTGTCATAAGCCTTGATGATCGCTTTTACAAGCCTGTGTCTTACTACATCTTCTTCGTCAAGTTCAATGTGCGCAATCCCATCGATATTTTTTAAGATTCGCGTTGCCTTTTCAAGTCCACTCTTTTGATTTTTCGGAAGGTCTACCTGAGTGAGGTCACCAGTGATGATGGCCTTTGCGTTTGCACCTATCCGGGTTAAAAACATCTTGATTTGTAGATCTGTGGTATTTTGTGCTTCATCCAGGATAATGTAGGCATGATCCAGTGTT
>JBILBU010000057.1:0-8005 GCA_044353505.1 Chitinophagaceae bacterium
AACACCGGCTTCTCCAAAGCCAACACCAAATGCTGATAGTGCTGCCCCTTTGGGTTCTGATAGCTGCACATCCATCCAACTAAACGTTGATGATTGAGCAGTGCTGCTGTTAATTGATGTGTAGCGTTGAGTGGGTAGTACTGGGGTCTTTACGATTGCCTTTAGCGATGGCTTGATTACCCCGAAGGATTTCATATCAAAATTGACAAAACCCAGTGATATCGTTTTAGAATTTGGCTTTACGCTGAAGTCACCTTCTTTTGGATTGATAAACAAAGGATCTCCATTGACGGAGTTTGAATCTGCACCATTTTTCAAAAAGGCCCTCATTTGACTGCTATCACTTACAAAGAAATTGGAGTCGATTGATTTTCCCCATCTTTTATTGATCCCAACTGTGTTGTCCATCATAATCTCATTGTATCGCTCAAAAACAATATTGTGCTTAATCACATCCTCACTTAATTCAAACCATACATGGGGGTGTATCGTATTGTTGATGATCACATTGTTTGTTACAACACGATCATAGCCTTCTCGTAGTTTAAGTCCGCCTTTGAGCAAAAGGTTATCGTAAATTCTATAATGACTTGAACCATCGTCCAGGTCAATGTCCCAACCATGATCGCATCTCCACCTGTTGTGGCGAATGATATTGGGCTCTAGCATATCGAGAAATGGCAGTGATCTATTCTTGGCTACTTCTACGTGAACTAACTGTTGATCAGGACTCCAATACCGATCTCTGCCCCAAGAGTTGAAACTGCCATGATCTCCCGTTTCTAATACCGTATTAAAAATATCACTGTTCTCAATAACATGGCCTCCGAAGGTCCCCTCACTAATATTGATTCCCGCCCTTGGCACATCATAAATTGAACAATGATTCACATGTATCTTATGAGCCATTGAGATTTGGATTGGTGCGGTTTGTTTTTCAACCCTTCCTGTCATGGTGATGATACAATCTTCAACCAGGCAATCTGTCGGGTAGTTATTATTTTTGGGCCCCTTGGTTAAATCGAGCGAAGCATAATGCTGTGGCTGATATCCAAATAGCGCATTCTTGACTGAACTGGTATCGCCAACAAAAACTACACCACTTGCTCCACTGTGGTGGATGTAGCAACCTTTGATTTGTATGTTTTTATTGTAGTTGTTTACCATGATGGTATTTCCACCTACCTGATCAAATTCACAGTCGTTAATCTGGCAATCTTCAGCACCATTGTACACTATCGCTCCACCTCGGTATACTGTCCAATCCGAACGCAACAACGGTTCTTTATTTTCCATGAATGTTCTTGCCGTGTGCCTGAATACAAATCCTTTCAGGTGAATGTTTTTTATTGGTTTTTCTATTGATCCATTAAATTCAATCAAATGGTTGAGTCTTACAATCTCTACGACGGCATTTTTCAGGTTGATCTTGGAATCAGGTAGGTAGTATAGTTTGCTTTCTTTTTCATCATAGTACCACTCACCAGGAGCATCCAACTCTTCAATAATATTTTCTACCATTCTAAATACCGGATGCATAGGAGAGGGACGATTATTTTGCCATCCACCTTCCAATACAAGTTCATGATTATGCTGCTTGTTTTTGATTCGCCAGTGCATGTCACCCCATAGGTAGGCGTGCATGGCATGGATAAATCCTTCTGCAGGATTTTTCCAGGATGCTATGCGTGAGGGCAGTAGTGCATCTGCAAGCGAATCAACTATTGGATTATGGTTTAGGTCCCAAGCATCAAATACTGTTTTATTCTCCTGAGAATTAGGATATCGGGCCATCTCCTGTCTTTTTCCATTAATATAGAGTTGATCGATGTTGCTGTTGGTCGTAAACTCGGTAACATAGATTCCATTTCTATATGGTTCCCACTGAACTTCAATGCGACTACCTCCGCTAATAATGGCCTTGCCTTCATTTTCGGCGATATAGCTTACTCTAGCTTGTGAGTTGAAGTTATCCTTCTCTGAAAATTGAATGGTATTGGGCAGGTAGTATGTGCCATTTTTAAAAATCACCCTTACGTCCTTCGTAGGGTTTATCCGCCGAAGGTATTGTTGAGCACCCTCAAAGCTACCTAGTGGCTTGTTATAGCTACCTGTGTTCAAGTCGTTGCCGCTAGGGGACACGTAAACAGTCAGTTGCGCTGATACATTGAAGTAAATCGAAGTAAGCAAACTGATTAAGGCCAAGAACTTTCCCATAAACGTCATTTCTTCTCATGAAGATATATTATTTGACCTATTTCTGTCTACCGAATGATTTCAAGTTCCGGTTCAATATTAAACAGAAAAGACCTCTTTTTAAATATCCGCTAGCTGGTATGACTGGTTTGTTTATATTTATCCGGTAAAAAATTTGGTCAGTAAAATAAACCTACTAAATTTGTAGACTATTAAACCAACAACTATGAGTAATAACTTTAGGTTCGAAACATTGCAACTACACGCAGGCCAAGAAGCAGATCCGGTAACAGGGTCGAGGGCAGTGCCAATTCATCAGACCACTTCTTATCAATTTAAGAATGCAGATCATGCTGCTAATCTTTTTGGGTTGAGAGAGTTTGGCAATATCTACACGAGAATCATGAACCCGACAACTGACGTCTTTGAAAAAAGAATTGCAGCACTAGAAGGTGGTGTGGCTGCTTTGGCTACCGCTTCAGGTCAGGCCGCTCAGTTTTTGGCACTCAATAACATTTTGCAAGCAGGGGATAATTTCGTCAGCAGCTCTTTTATTTATGGAGGAACCTACAATCAATTTAAGGTTGCTTTTAAAAGACTTGGGATTGAAGCTAGATTTGCTGAAGGTGATGATGCAGCTAATTTTGAGCAACTGATTGATGAAAATACCAAGGCTATTTATCTTGAGTCTATCGGTAACCCAAAGCTCAGTATTCCTGATTTTGCGAAATTTTCTGCACTGGCAAAAAAACACAATATTCCTTTGGTTGTTGACAATACTTTTGGCGCAGGAGGTTTTCTTGTGAAGCCTATCGAGCACGGAGCAAATATTGTCGTAGAATCTGCCACCAAATGGATCGGTGGGCATGGTACCAGTATTGGTGGGGTCATCATTGATGGCGGTAATTTTAACTGGGGTAATGGTAAGTTTCCACAGTTTACTGAACCTTCTGAAGGTTATCATGGTCTGAAATTCTGGGATATTTTTGGTGAAGGAAATCCTCTTGGGCTTCCTAACATTGCTTACATCATCAGAGCAAGGGTAGAAGGTTTGCGTGACTTTGGTGCTTCATTGAGTCCCTTTAACTCTTTTCTTTTATTACAGGGTCTAGAGACGCTCTCACTAAGGGTTGAGCGTCATGTGGAAAATTCACTGGCACTGGCTAAATGGCTAGAGTCCAACTCCCAAGTTGAATTTGTATGGTATCCTGGACTTGAAAGCAGTCCGTATCATTCATTGGCCAAAACCTACCTTAAAAATGGTTTTGGAGGAGTGCTCCAATTTGGGATAAAAGGCGGAATGGAGAATGGCAAGAAGTTTATTAATGCGCTCAAATTGGTTAGTCATCTTGCCAACGTAGGGGATGCTAAAACACTTGCAATTCATCCTGCATCAACTACCCACGAGCAACTGAGTGAGGCTGAGCAGAACAAGGCTGGCGTATTGCCAAACCTTATTAGAATCAGCGTTGGTATTGAACATATTGAGGATATAAAGGCCGATTTTGTGCAAGCCTTTTCAACAGTTTTTTCTTAAGTCAACTGAAAAGCAGTCTATAAAAAAAAGAGGCCTTCGAGCCTCTTTTTTTATTATTTTAAGTTGGTTGTGTATCACTTGTACCCAACCAGATTCTTATTTACAGAACAACCTCCTGATGCAGCACCACGATAGGTTGTACATGAACTGATCGATAGGATTAGTAAAGTAATCAGTAATAAGTAGACAGTTCTTTTCATTTTTTCTGATTTATAGACAAATATAGAAACGATTATTTGCCAATTGAGCAGTTTGAAAGCCTTTTTTTATGAAAATCATGAATTTAACTGATTTCTCACAGTTTTTTTTCTCTCAATTTTGGTTTAAAAATCCCATCAAACCCAAGGGAATCAGCTTATCTTGTGAGCATAATTTTATTTATGAAGATCAAACTTCAACGCCCTATTGTATTTTTAGATCTTGAGACGACCGGATTAAGTCTTTCTCAGGACAGGATAGTAGAGATCGCCATGCTTAGGGTTGCCCCAGATGGGAGCAGTCAAATGAAACGTCGACTTGTTAACCCCGAAAGGCCTATTCCGGCTGAGGTATCCGCCATTCATGGCATAACGAATGATATGGTCAAGGACGCCCCAATTTTTAAGCAGCTTGCCAATGAAATCGGTCAGTATATGGAAAATGCTGACCTTGGAGGATATAATTCAAATAGATTTGATTGGCCACTGCTGGCTGAAGAATTTCTTAGGGCCGGGCTGGATTTTGATTTAAGTGGTCGAAGGTTATTGGACGTGCAGAAGATTTATCACCAGATGGAACCAAGGAATTTGTCGGCAGCCTACAAATTCTACTGTGATAAGAATCTTGAAAATGCCCATAGTGCAGAAACTGATGTAACAGCAACTTGGGAGGTATTTCAAGCCCAACTTTCTCGTTATGAGCAATTGGGAGACTCTGTAGAGTCTGTTTTGAAAATGGTAGGTGAAGATGAAATTGTTGACTTTGCAAGAAGAATGGTGATGGAAAATGGGAGAGAGGTTTTTAATTTTGGAAAGCATAAGGGTAAAGCAGTCGAAGATGTACTTCGCAATGAGCCATCCTATTACGATTGGGTTATGAAAAGTGATTTCCCGATGCATACCAAACAAAAGCTTACTGATATTTTTAACCGAACCATGCTCAAGCAAAAAAATAAATAACTGTAACCAACATATTTCATAAGACCATTGGATTGAAAAAACTTGTCATCATACCAACCTACAATGAGAAAGAGAATGTTACGGATATCATTCGTGCAATCTTTAATCTCGATCAAGGATTTCATGTCCTAATCATAGATGACAATTCACCTGATGGAACTGCAGAAATCGTTAAGTCGCTCATTAAAGATCAACCTCAAGAATTATTTATACTCGAACGTTCTGGTAAACTTGGATTGGGAACTGCCTATATTTTAGGTTTTGAATGGGGACTTGAACAAGGGTACGATTTCCTATTTGAAATGGATGCTGATTTTTCGCATGATCCGAAGGATTTGGATCGTTTATATCAAGCTTGTATCAAGGGGGGAGCTGATGTTGCAATTGGTTCTCGATATGTAAAAGGTGGGCGCCTTGAAAACTGGCCTTTTAGCAGAAAACTTATTTCAAAAAGTGGGGCATTATATAGTCGGCTTATCACCTGGATGCCTGTGATGGATCCCACTGCAGGTTTTCTATGTTACAGCCGCCGTGTTTTGTCAAGCCTCAATTTGTCATCCATCAGCTTTGTTGGTTATGCATTTCAAATTGAAATGAAGTTTGCCGCCTGGCGTCTTGGTTTTAACATAACCGAGGTGCCCATAACATTTCGTGATAGAAAATTTGGTGCTTCAAAGATGTCGAAGGGAATCATAAAAGAGGGAATTGTTGGTGTTTTGTCAATGCAACTCCAGTATCTTTTTGGTAGCTATTTGAAAAGGATGAAGCGCTAAGTATATCGAACCCAAAGAGGAGTAATGAAAAAAGCCTTCCTGCAGCTTCATGTTGCAATCTTTCTTGCAGGATTTACAGCTGTATTTGGCCGGGTGATTACAATGAATGAAGCATTGCTCGTTTGGTATAGAATGCTTTTCTCCACCATCATACTGCTTCTTTTTGCAATTGGCAGATCCAACATCAAACTACTTCCAGCCCGAGAAATTTTCCGCCTGATTGGTGTTGGGGCCTTAATTGCAATGCATTGGATTTTTTTTTACGGAAGTATTAAGTATGCTAATATATCTGTTGCACTTGTCTGTTTGTCTGCTGTAGGTTTTTTTTCATCCTTTCTCGATCCTCTCATCTCACGCCGAAGAATTGATCCTGCTGAAGTATTTCTTGGATTGTTGGTTATGGTTGGGATTTACCTGATTTTTCATTTTGATGATACCTATAAAATTGGAATTTTATTTGGTATGATTTCCTCATTTCTTGCCGCTGTATTTCCCATTTTAAACAAACATCTCGTAACTAAATATGATGCCAATACAATCACATTTTACGAGATTGGTGGGGGTTGGCTTATATTGAATTTTATCGTTCCTTTTTATCTTCTTTTCTTGCCGAAAACAAATTTGGTTCCCGGCTGGTCAGACTTGTTTTGGTTGATTGTGTTGAGTCTTTTTTGTACCGTCATTGCATTCAACCTCTCTGTACGCTCCTTGATAAAAATTTCTCCATTTACGGTAAATCTAAGTTACAACCTTGAGCCAGTGTATGGAATAATGATGGCTTTTGTCATCTATCAGGAACACCAACTGCTTGGTTTCTCCTTTTATGCAGGAATTGGGATTATCTTTCTTACCGTTATCATTCAAACAATAAGGGTTTGGAGAACTGCTCGCATTGTTCCGTCAGTTGCCTGATCTATTTGTTTAGTTTTTCAATCAATTGATTAATTTCAAGTTAAATACCTTTTGCATGGTCAATTTATCCCGCTGCGCATGGCTGGTTTCTCTTTTGTTGTTTATTTCTTTTGGCCTGGTGGCACAGAAAAAGATGCTGGACCATTCGGTCTATGATGCCTGGGAATCAATAGGGGAAAAGAAAATTAGTGATAACGGAGAATGGATTTGTTATACTATTGATGTCCAAGAGGGGGATAGTCGACTTATTTTACAGCGTAGTGACTCCTCATTCATTATTGAAATACCACGAGGATATGCCTCTACTTTTTCTGTTGGAAGCCTTTTTCTGATTTTTAAAATAAAGCCATTTTACGCTGAAGTTCGAAATGCCAAAATCAATAAAAAGAAAGATGAATACATCCCTAAGGATTCTCTTGGCATCTTCGATCTTCTATCAAGATCACTAGAAAAAGTGCCGCAAGTAATTTCATATCACTTGCCGGAAAAATCTGGAGAATGGCTTGCGTACCAGATTGCTAAAATACCTGTTGACTCATCTAAAAAAAACTTATCAGTTGATACTGCAAAACTAAAGTCAGATACCATAACCAATATTCGCACAGTTATATTGGAACATGTTCCCAATACGAAACAGAAGAGAAAACTCACCTCAAAAGAAAAGGATAATCTTGCTCCCATTGATGAGATAGAAAAAGATGGGGCAATGGTTGATGAAGATGCTATACAGGGATCTCGTTTGGTTATTCAACAGCTTACAGCTACCCGAAAGATTATGTTGGATTCGGTTAGTCAATACTTGTGGAGTGAAAATGGCAAACTTCTTCTTGTTGGTTCCGCTGAGTTAGCATCAGCTAAAAATGGCAAGTCGTTGATTTATCTGTGGCGTTCACGGGAAAACAGATTTGATACGTTGTTAAATGGGGCAAATTCGTTTAGTAACTTCTCAATTGATAAAAATGCGTATCAGCTTGCTTTTCTTGCTGAAGTTGATAGTAGTTTTAAATCCACTCAGAAGTTTTATAAACTCTTTTACTGGAAGAATGGCGACAGGGCTGCAAGCGTTCTCGTAGATCGATTCAGCAAGGGGATGCCTATCAACTGGACTGTCAATCCCAACTACCAACCCTATTTTAGCAAGACGGGTAATCGCTTATTTTTAGGTACATCTCCGGTGAAGCCAATTAAGGATACTGCTCTTGTTGATATTGATCTTGTCAAATTGGATATCTGGCACTATAACGACGATTTTATTCAACCCACCCAACTTAAATCTTTGGATAAGGATAACAAAAAGTCATACCTGGCAATGATGGATCTTGGGACTAGAAAATTTATTCAGCTTGCAGACCTAGACCTTGCTTCTGTCGTCTCCTCCAACGATGGAGATGGTACTCAGTTTCTTGGGGTGTCTGATAAGGGCAATAGAA
>JBILBU010000032.1:0-24852 GCA_044353505.1 Chitinophagaceae bacterium
ATCATGGATGGCATTGCAACACTGCCTGAGATTAAACAACTCTACCCCGACATCAAAGTTATTATGCTTACCATGCACAATGATCATTCGATGATATCAAAACTGATGGAATTGGGGGCCAACTCATACCTTACCAAAAACTCTGATTCTGAAATCATCTATCAGGCTGTAAAAACTGTGCATGAGCAAGAATATTATTTTAATCAGCTTACCAACAAGGCGTTGATTGATGGACTTCGAACTAAAAGGCAGGCAGAGGCTTCTCTTCCCGCCGATGTAAAACTATCTGACAAAGAAATTTCTATTTTAAGAATGATCTGTGAAGAAAAAAGCACAAAGGAAATTGCAGATCTTGTGGATTTAAGTCCACGTACAGTGGAAGCCATCCGTGATAAATTGAAAGTTAAAACCGGTGCCAAATCGCTTGCTGGACTAGTCATGTATGCCGTTAAGTCGGGTATCATAGAGAATCGACCTTTTGCAAACTGATTTGTGAAAATTTCCAGAACTTAAATCCCCTTGGTGTTGTTATAATAACATGTCCACTAAACCCCAGATTTCAATTTTTTGGTTTCGTCGTGATCTTAGACTCACAGATAATCACGCCCTTTATCATGCCTTAACATCTGGTAAGCCTGTACTGCCCATATTTATTTTTGATAAAAAGATTCTGGATAAGTTAGATAGACCCCACGATCTCAGGGTGCAGTTCATCCATCAATCACTTACAGAAATCCATGGTCAGCTGCTTAAGTTGGATGCTGGTTTATCCGTGTTCTATTCTACACCAGAGGTGACATTTACACAACTTGCATCGGTGTATGAAATCAACTGTGTATATACAAACCATGACTATGAACCATATGCTATTTCTCGGGATACGATGGTTTCTGCACTTTTGAAAGATAAGGGAGTGGTTTTTAAAACCTTCAAGGATCAGGTCATTTTTGAACATAAAGAGGTCACCAAAGATGATGGAAATCCTTATACTGTGTTTACCCCTTATAGTAGAAAATGGAAGTCTAACTTACTTGTGCATCCAATAAAGCCATTTCCTTCGGAGACACTGATGGGGAATTTTTATAAACATGCAGCAAAAGAGCTCATTTCACTTCAATCTATGGGTTTTGAACCCTCAGATTGGATCTTTCCTTCAAAAGAAATTCCTGAGTCAACCGTTAAGCAGTATGCCGAATCAAGGGATTTTCCTTCAATCCCAGGAACAACCAAATTTGGGGTTCACCTTAGGTTTGGTACTGCAAGTGTTCGTTCACTTGCTCAATATGCGCAGAAGACTTCTGAAACCTTTTTGAATGAATTAATCTGGAGAGACTTTTACCAGATGATACTCGCCAACTTCCCTCATGTAGGTAAAGGATTCTCTTTTAAACGTCAATATGATAACATCATCTGGCGAAACAATGAGGGTGAATTTGAAAAATGGTGTGCCGGGCAAACCGGCTATCCAATTGTTGATGCAGGCATGCGTGAATTGAGTGCAACTGGATTCATGCACAATAGGGTGAGAATGATTACTGCAAGTTTCTTGACCAAACATCTCTTGATTGACTGGCGTTGGGGTGAAGCATGGTTTGCTTCTAAACTGTTGGATTTTGACTTCTCCGCCAACAATGGTGGATGGCAGTGGGCAGCAGGAAGCGGATGTGATGCTGCTCCCTATTTCAGGATTTTTAATCCTGCCCTCCAAACGCAACGCTTTGATAAGGAAGCCAAATACATCAGAAAATGGGTGCCTGAATTTGATACACTCGAATATGCCCAGCCCATGGTAGTGCATGAAATGGCAAGAAAAAGATGTCTGGAGAACTATGCAAAATTTCTTGGCAAGGACTAATTTAATGTCCGCCCACATGAATTAGGTTCTTGAAGTTTGAAATTCAATGCTGACTTGCTGCTTGGGCTTAACTTTTAATGATACTTTTGTGCCATAGCTATGAAAAAGGTAGACTGGTATATCCTCAGAAATTTCTTAACAACATTTTTCTTCTCTCTCATCTTGCTTACCCTGATAAGCACGGTAATAGACATGAGTGAGAAGACAGATGATTTTGCAAAAACAACCCTTTCTGCCACTGATATATTTTTACAATATTATGCTGGATTTATCCCCCATATCGTTGCAATGCTTTTTCCTCTTTTTGTCTTTATCTCAGTTATTTTCTTTACTTCCAAGATGGCCAATAGATCAGAGTTTATTGCCATTCTTTCCTCTGGCGTCAGTCTATCTAGAATTCTCCGACCTTATTGGATAGGTGGAATATTTCTAGGCCTGGTGCTTTGGTATGGAAATGCATACATTATTCCCAAGGCCAATACAATTAGAACAACATTTGAACAGAAATATACCCGTTCAGGAGATAACTCTTCATCAGGTTCTGGAATGTATATGAGATTGGATTCTTTTACTTATGCTGGATTGCGGTATTACGATACTGCCAGTAAATCTGGAGGTAATTTTTTCATGCAAACGATATCTGGCAACCAGGTGGCTTATAACCTAAGGGCAAATAATATCGCCTGGGATACGGCTAAGAAGTCTTGGCGGCTAAATGGTGTGTTGGAAAGAAAAATTGACGGATTGAAGGAAGACGCCAAGTTTACTTTGGAAATGTTTAAAAAATTGCCCTTTGAACCTTATGATTTGAAGCGCGACCAATTCTTACATGCAAGGATGATATCGCCTCAGCTTAAACGACGCATTGATAAGGAGAAGCTGAGGGGTTCTGAGACCGTTAGGGAGCTTGAAATGGAAAGGGCTCATCGAATGGCCACCCCCTTTGCTGTAGTTTTGCTTACACTTATTGGAGCCATCATTGCATGCAGAAAGATCAGGGGTGGGAGTGGAGCGCATCTTGCCATTGGTATCATCATCTGTGCAGTTTTTATTTTAACCGATCGATTTTCAACCATTTTTTCTACTAAAGGAGACCTCAACCCTTATATCGCAGCATGGATACCCAATGTGATTTTTGCATTCCTTACTGTTTATCTCTATAGGTCAGCACCAAAATAGTTGAATAAATTTCATAAAAGACAATGCTCCTCAATCCGTTTGTTTTACCTTTGGCAATCGTTAAAATGACATCAATATTATAATTTAAGTACAGATGGATGCTATAAAAGAAAGATTTAAAGAAAAAGCTGATCAAGTAGCTGGAGAAATTAAGCAAATGCTTAAAGAGAATGGCAGTAAAGTGATTGGAGAAGTTACGCTGTCCCAGGTATACCAGGGCATGAGAGGAATCACTGGGTTGGTTACAGAAACTTCATTGCTTGATGCCAATGAAGGTATTCGCTTCAGAGGTTACTCAATACCTGATTTACAATCCCAACTACCCAAGGCCGCTGGCGGAGATGAGCCACTTCCCGAAGCCTTATTTCACCTGATGTTGATGGGGGAGATGCCAAGTCAGGAACAGGCTGATTATATTACAGCTGTTTTGCAAAGAAGATCGCATGTGCCAAATTATGTGTTTGATACCATAGAGGCATTGCCAGTTTCATCGCATCCAATGACAATGTTTGTAGTTGGAATCATGGCTTTACAAAATGGTAGTCATTTTGCAAAGGCTTACTCAGCGGGCATGAGCAGGAAGGATTACTGGGATGCAACATTTGATGATACCCTGGATTTAATTGCACGTCTACCGCGTATTGCAGCCTATATCTATCGCAGGAAATACAGAGAGGGTGTTCATATTGAACCCAATGGATTGCTTGACTGGGCAGGTAATTTTGCTCATATGATGGGCTATGAGAACGAGAGTTTTAAGGAACTCATGCGTTTATACATGACTATACACGCCGATCATGAAGGCGGAAATGTATCTGCACATACAACGCACCTCGTTGGCTCAGCTTTAAGTGATCCTTTTTTGAGTTTTGCTGCCGGGATGAATGGATTGGCTGGACCATTGCATGGTCTCGCAAATCAAGAGGTAATCAAATGGATTTTTGAAATGCGTGAATCATTGGGGGTAGACCTTCCTAGCAAGGACCAAATCTCTGATTACGTCAAAAAAACGCTTAGTGAAGGGAAAGTTGTTCCGGGATATGGACATGCTGTTCTTAGAAAAACTGACCCACGATTTACTGCACAAATGGCATTCGGGAAAAAACATATGCCGGATGATGCACTAGTTCAAACTGTTTGGAGGATATACGAGACCGTGCCAGAAATATTAAGTAGCCTTGGGAAGGTAAAAAATCCTTGGCCTAATGTAGATGCCCACAGTGGAGCACTATTGGTTCATTACGGGATGGTTGAATATGATTTCTATACCGTGCTTTTTGGAGTGAGTAGGTCGCTGGGTGTTCTAGCCAGTTTATGCTGGGATAGGGCATTGGGCATGCCATTGGAGCGCCCCAAATCTGTTACAACTGAGTTGGTGAATGATTGGCTTAATGGGAAGGGGAATATCTGGGGGGATTAAAAACTACACGCCACTTCTTTCAGATAGGGAGTTAAAAGTCGATTGATGATTCGTTGATGAACTTCACTAAGGACAAAGAATTTTTGAGATCCAGCTTTTTTAGTATTCTTGCGCGGTGGGTTTCAACTGTTCTGGGCGAAATGAACAGGGTCTCAGCAATTTCCTTATTTGACATTCCCTCTCTGATGAGTTTGATGATTTCAATTTCTCTTTCAGTGAGCTTGCTCAATCTGTTTTCGTCTCCATTTGACATTACCTGATCGGTGATATTTCGCTGAATTTCACTGCAGATATATTTTTCTCCTTTTGCCACAGCCTCTATTGCTGCATACATTTCATCTTTATTTGAGCTCTTTGTTACGTAGCCTGAAGCGCCATACCGAATCATTTTTTTTGCAAATGAAGGTTGACTGTGCATGGATACGCCAATGATTTTGGTGCCTGGGGCTAGTTTTCTAATCATTTTTGTTGCTTCTAGTCCAGAGAATGGCCCAATATTAATGTCTAAAATGACAATGTCTGGTTTAATATGTGTGATTTCATCAATCATGCTTTTTGTGTTGTCGTAAACCTTGATTACCTCAAATTCCGGGTTCATATTGATAAGGCTAGCCCAGGCCTCAGCAATCAATAGATGGTCGTCTGCAATGATGATTTTAATTTTTTCGAGCATAATTTATTAATCAAAAGGTAAATTCACTTCTACTGCCATCCCTTTGTTGGGCTCACTGACTATCGATATCATTCCGCCGTAGAATTCAACACGCGACAGCATACTTTTAAGGCCTATTCCTTTTCTGGTTGTTCTGGTATCAAATCCAATTCCGTCATCCATGTAGCAAAGTTTCATTTCTTTTCTGCTTATCTCAATATTGATATTAACATTTTTTGCTTTTGCATACTTAAACGTATTGCTACTTAACTCTTGAAGAATTCTAAATATCATAATCTTATGCTCATAGAGGAACTGAGTAGGGTCATCACTTTTATACATTTTTAAATGAAATGCTGGCTTTAGAATGATGGCATAGCTGTTGATTAGTTCCATGACTGCCTCTTTGAATCCAAGCTGTTTTATTGCTGGCGGGGCAAGGTTTCTTGATATTCTGCGAATTTCATCTATCGTTTTTCTGAGCGTGATCTGTACTTTTTCAATGTCGCTAATTTCGATTCTGCTCTTTTCCTTAAGAATATTAAAGTAGATATTCAAATAGGCAAGCATTTGCCCAACACCATCATGCAGGTCTCTACTAATCGTATCCCTTTGCTCTTCCTCTGCCCGAAGCCTTGTTTCATATACTTCGGTTAGCAGTGATTTTAGCTGATGAATATCAAAGATTGCATCATGGTGTGGGAAGTCTGCATAACTCAATCCCAGCCTCATTAATTTAATAGAATCTGTTGTTGTTAGAGATCCCCAAAACCTAATGTTGTTGGACCTGGTATAATAATCAAATTGGCCCTTTAGTAAAGCCCCATTGATTCCCCTCATCTCAATCAATACATATTTTCCGCAAATCGATATGAGTTTTTCAAATGTTGGATTAAGGCCAGTTTTGGGGGAAATCAAATTGAACAGCTGGGAAAAATGAGAATGTTTTTCTTTGGTAGGCAATATCTTCGACAAGGATGGGCCCTTTTCAAGTACATTCAGTTCTTCATTGATTGAAAAGTGGAAAGGAAAAAATTTATCAATTTCGGCCAGTGTGATCAGTCCATTCTGTTTTGATTTTATTTTGCGTTGCACAAAAACAAATCTAGCAATAGTTTTTACTTCTTCAGATGATTTGGTAGAGAAGTGACTTCTTGAATTTTAATAATCTGACCTTTGATACTATTTGCATTTAACTAACTAGCAATTAAAATTGGCTGAGTTATTGAACGTAGTTACTTGGTCTCTCCAATTATTTTTGTGAGTAACTCCGACTTAGAATGTATTCCTAGTTTTTTGTAAATATTCTTGAGATGATAATTAATTGTGTAGTTTGTTACAAATAGTTGTGTTGACATCTGCTTATAACTGAGGCCTCTTTCAACAAGCGTAACAATTTCTTTTTCTCTGAAAGTCAAAATCTCTAGAAAACTGATTTCTGTTTTTGTTTGAAGGCTGTTGATTACTTTACTTAAAGATTTTTCATCAATAAAAGAACCGGACCTACTTGTTTGTTTGATTATTTCAACAATTTGACTTGTCTGATTATTTTTGAGCGCGTAGCCAACAGCACCAAGCTTGATGCAGTTGATGATCAAGGATTCATCGTTGTTTGCAGTAAGCATAATTATTTTTGCATTGGGGTAGGTTTTCTTCAAAAACGGTATCCCATCCATTCCAGATTCTCCTGGAAGTAATATGTCGAGCATAATGATTTCGGGAGTAATTTTATCTTTTTTTGCAGCATGTTGCCTCATTTCCTCCATTGATGAGCATGAAAAAGACACGGAGATGCCCTCTGTGTTATTAAGGTAGTCTCGAAAGCTTTTTAGAAGAAATATATTATCCTCAATTATCCCAACTTTAATCATATTAATAAAAATTATATGTAAGTAGTTATATGAAGCTATGAATCTGAAAATTGAAATTTTAAAAAAGAACTACCAAAATGTGAATTTTTATACAAAACTGCTAAATGAAGTAGGTTTGTATGACAAAAACTCTTTTTTTTTCTGATTCATCTGACAAAAACTATATAAAAGAATATCAGTTTTTATTATTTTATATTTTATTACACTGCACGATCAACTAATAACTGGTATTTGGTTTTTTATTTTCTTGTATTTTAAGTAATTTTTCTGATTAAGTTTCACGAAAACTAACAGAAATTAGATAATTATTAAGTTAAACCATTTTTATTCCCAATAATGACATCTAACAAACAACTAACTGTCATTGAAAATGCATTTGACGGTATTGCTCTTTTAGATGAACATGGAATTTATCACTTTATGAATACAGCCCATGCTCATTTATTTGGGTATGATTCTGTGGATGAATTGCTGGGGCAGACTTGGAAATCTATATATACTCCTGAATATGCTAATGTACTTGAGCTTGAAGTTTTTCCACTGTTGAATTTGAATGGTAACTGGTCAGGTGAAACAATTGGAATTACTAAGGATAAAAAACCTGTCCTACAATATGTTTCATTGACTAAACTGCCGGATGGTGGTTTACTGTGTATTTGTCGCGAGAACTCTAATTCCATTACTGCTGCCAAGCTTCAATATCTCATGGCCAACCTCGGCAAAAGTGTTTTGGTTGAGGATGAACTACACAAAATTGTGATGGTAAATAAGCAGTTTTGTGACTTGTTTAAAATTTCTTCTGAACCCCATGATTTAATAGGCTCCGATTGTTTAGCTGCTTTGGGTCAAGCGTTACCACTTTTTAAAGATCCTGCACTAGTGAGTGAAGGAGTATCCGCTTTGTCTGGAAGTCGTGAGGCTATAATTGGTACTGAAGTGCTTCTTGCTGATGGAACAATCCTTGAACGTGACTTTGTTCCAATTATAATTGAAAATACCTTTAAAGGTCAGCTTTGGAGTTATACTGATGTTACACAAAACAGGCAACTTCAGCGGAGTCTTTTAGATGCAAAAAATCGGGCAGTTGCCTCAGAAAAAGCCAAATCTGCTTTTTTATCCACCATGAGCCACGAAATCAGAACACCAATGAATGCGATCATTGGATTTGCTGAACAATTGGCTTTCACAGAACTTGCCCCTTCTCAAACTTTTTTCGTTAAAAATATAACTGATGCCGCTGGTGGATTACTTGGTGTGATCAATGATATTTTGGATCTCTCTCGTATTGAAGCTGGTAAAATGAATATCGAGAAAGAAATTGTTAATCTTCGGCAGATTGTTGTTAGTGTTGAAAATATTTTGAAACCCAAGGCAGAGGAAAAGGGACTTCTTTTTACTTCTGTAGTTGCTGAAGGTATCAAGGATCAACTTTTTGCTGATGAAGTTAGAATTAGGCAGATACTCATCAATATTGTTGGGAATGCCATTAAGTTTACTGAAAGTGGCTTTATCAACTTGTCGATTGATTTAACCGAAGAAAATGATCAAAATCAGTTTATTACCATTGTTTGCAAAGACTCAGGTATAGGGATATCAAAAGATTCGATTTCCCATGTTTTTGAAGAATTCTTTCAGGAACCCAATGGTGGTGATTATCGGAGCAATGGTTCTGGTTTAGGTCTCGCTATTACAAAGACATTAATTGATCTTATGGGGGGCAGTATCACAATATGTAGTGAAAAAGTTACGGGAACTACAGTTACCATGGAAATTCCTTTTGAATTAGTGGTCGATCACGAATTACTCATTGAATCTAAGCCAACTGATGAACTCACGTTGCTTGCAGGGAAGAAAATTTTGTTGGTAGAGGATAATAAGTTGAATAGGCTTGTATTCAAGTTGATGCTAAATAACATGAAGGCAGAAGTTGATGAGGCGGAAAATGGTCTCGAAGCAATTGATAAATTACGTGAAAAGAAATATGATTTGGTGTTGATGGATATTCAAATGCCTGTCATGGATGGAACATCAGCCCTACAGATCATTAAAAAAATGCATGGCGAAACTATCCCAGTTATTGCACTCACTGCAACAGCTTTCAATTCTGAAGTATCTCACATGCTCAATCTTGGATTCTCTGATTGTATAACCAAGCCGATTGATCAAAAGAATCTTCAAACCCGTCTCTATCAATTCTTTAACAATGGCTCTGCAAAAGAGAAATATTATAATAAGTTAGAAGTGGAAATACTTGCGAAAATTAACGAGATGGCTGGCGGTGAGCAAGTTCAGGTATCCAGGCTGCTAGGCTATTTACTTGAAGAGGTTAGTTTTTCTCTAGCAGAATGGGAGAGAACAATAGAAAACAAAGATTGGGATGCAGCCCGTGCTGTTTTACATAGAGAAAAAGTAATGATAAATTCTATTGGTATAAATGGGTATGATGGGTTAATAAGCGAAGTGGAAGATGAAAACATACAAAAAACAGACGCTGAACTACTTCTCATGTATTCTCAACTTACGGACCTTTTCAAGATGCTTAAATCCAGATTTAGTCACTAGCCAAATACTACCAATTTAATTCCAGCGTATTGTTTTTTCGTTCTGTATCTGCTGTTTTTCTCCTAGGGTCAATTTCAATTCTTTTAAGGTCAAATAGATTCTTGTCAATTCGGATTGTATATGTTGGGTGTGTCCATTTCCATGGCTCACCAACAGTTCTCTTGATTGATGGGTCTTCATTCTGCTTACTTCCAAACATTAGATATTGTGGAATGTAGGCAGTCTCTTTGGATCCGTCCTTAAATTTCAATTCTATATCAACCGGCATGGGTAAGTTGCCGTGGTTTTTGATTCTGATATTCATCTGTCCATTTTCATCCCAAAGGGAATCAATGCCATAATCAATTGTCTTTGTGGTTTTGACAAAAAAATCGTGGTACCAATCAAGTTCGATCCCACTTACTTCTTCAGCAATTTTTATCAGGTCATTCGCACTGGGGTGTCTGAATTTCCATTTGTTGAAATATTTTTTCAATATACTATCTCTTACTGACGCCCCAACTATATATCCGAGCTGCTCCATAAATACCTCACCCTTTGAGTAGGAGTTGATGCTGTATGCCATATTGGTGTTGTAATAGTCGGCATGCGTAGTTAGTGGTTCGTTGAATTCGCTCTTAGAGAGTGCGATATATGAATCAAAGGCATCAGCATGTGGGAATGAATCAATATTTCCTTTGAGAAAGTTTTTTACACGTGACTCTGCAAAGCTTGTGAATCCTTCATCCATCCATGGGTAAAGAGACTCATTGGTGGCCAAGATCATCTGGTACCAACTGTGCATCCATTCATGAATCACCACCGCTGTTCCAGCTCCTTTTAATAAAGTAGCCATTGGGTACTCCATCCCACCATCACCTCCTTGAATAAAAGAATATTGCTTGTAGGGGTACTCGCCAAAGTTGCTATCAATATAGGGTAGTGCCCTCGCTGCAAGCTCCAGTACACTGTCCCACTGAAGCTTGTAATTGCTGATATAAGCATCAACTGTGGTTGATTGCTTTGCCTTTAGACTGAGTTTGTCATATTCTTTTGCAAGTGCTATGGTATCAATTTTATAGAATGAATGCAGCACCAGGCCTTTTCTTACCAATTTAGAATTGTGCGTATAACCCTGATCAGCTGCCCAGACAAAATCATGCACATTAGGGGCTTTGAATTTCCAAGTCAATGTCTTTGCTTCACTTGGCTTGAATGGTATGGATAAATTGTTCTCGTATCCATGTCCAATTTCTTGAGCATTTTGAAGATATCCTGTCGCGCCCAGAACAAATGAGCTGTCAATTGTGATGTTTACTTCAAAGTCGCCCCACACACCATAGAACTCCCGCGCAACATAAGGGTTAGGATGCCAGCCATCTTGGTCATACTCACAAAGTTTTGGATACCATTGAGCCATGCTAAAGCGAACTCCTTCTGCATTGTCACGCCCACTTCTTCTAATTTGAATGGGTACTTGTGCTTCAAAATCCATTTCGATGAGCGCCTTGGTTTTAGGAAGGATTGGCTTTGAAAGCTCAATTTTCAAAATTGTTTCATGAACTGAAGTTTTTTGAACAATGCCATTTACCCTGAGGTTGCTTACACGTTGATATCCAATCTCATTCTCCTTCAAGTTAGAGATCCTATCTTTTACCCGCTGATCCCAGTCGGGTCTTCCCCGTATGATTTTTTTCCCAAGCTCAATGCTTCTCATATCCATCATGCTACCAGGCTGAAAGGCGTTCCAGTATAGGTGGTAGTACAAGGCTCGTAATGTGTCAGGTGAGTTATTCCAATATTCAAGCTTTTGCTTTCCCTTAAACGTATTATTTTGGTCATCAACCTGAACATCCATTTTGTAATTCACCCGCTGTTGCCACCTGTCTGTTTGGCCAAACGCTGAGCTTAAAAGACAAAGCAGATAAACAACGTTTGTCAAAATGAGTCTTTTCAGGGGCTTTTTCATATCTGGGGTTAATTATTAGTCACTAAATTAGGACCATTTCATAAAATCCCTCTGATTTTTGGCGATAATGTTTTTCAACCTTATTTTTGCGTCATGTTTTTGACAATTCATAACCATCATCACAAATTCCCGCCCATCAGGTGAGCCAATAGTAGTATGTACATAATTCGGGCTTGCCATTGGTAAGCCTTTTTTATTTAATCAAAATATATCATGAACAATCCAGCATTATTAAGAATAGCAGTACAAAAGTCAGGCAGACTCTATGAAGACTCCGTTCATTTGTTGAAAGAGTGTGGGATAGACCTTAGAAATGTTAAGGATAGGTTGAGGACTGTTTCCGAAAACTTTCCAATTGAGGTATTTTTCTTGAGGGATGATGATATTCCTGAATATGTTGAGGATGGTGTTGCTGACATAGGGATAGTTGGACAGAATGTGCTTGGTGAAAAAGATCGTAAAGTCAGTACCATTGAGCAATTGGGTTTTGGTAAATGCAGGCTTTCGATCGCCATTCCTAAGGCCATGCCTTATGCAGGAGTTGCGTCACTGCAAGGGATGAGAATAGCTACGAGCTATCCGGTATTGGTCGGTGATTTTCTGAAGCGAAATAATATTACTGCCAGCATCCATGAAATCAGTGGTTCTGTTGAGATTGCACCAGGAATCGGACTTTCTGATATCGTTGCTGATCTTGTGAGTAGTGGGGGTACTTTATTCATGAATGGATTGAAAGAAGTTGAAACAATACTTGATTCCCAGGCTGTATTGATTGCTTCAAACTCGATTGACGTTGAGCGAAAGATTATTTTAGAAAAATTGTTGTTCAGGATAAGGGCTGTAAAAAAAGCAAATAAAAGCAAGTACATTTTGTTAAATGCACCCAATGATAAACTTCCTCAAATACTTGCTCTTCTTCCTGGCATGAGAAGTCCAACTGTACTCCCCCTGGCTGAAAGTGGCTGGAGCAGTGTTCATACTGTGTTGAACGAACAGGAATTTTGGGAGAAGATTGAAAAACTAAAGGAAGTTGGTGCCGAGGGAATTTTGGTGATACCGATAGAAAAACTTGTACTCTAAAATAATTTTATGCAAATCATCAGGTATCCATCAAGAGACAGTTGGGAAGAGCTTGCAAAACGACCAGCAATTGATAGTCAGTTGTTGCTCAAGCAGGTTGGAAAAATAATGGCTGATGTAAAAAAGAGCGGAGATAGGGCATTAAAAAAGTACGCAAAAAAGTTTGATGGCGTTGCTGTTAGAAACTTGACCGTAAGCCCAAAGGAATTTAAGGATGCTGATAAAAAAGTTTCAGATTCACTAAAGGCCGCTATTGATGTTGCAATTGAAAATATTACCAAGTTTCATGCAGTACAGCTAGAACAACCCAACGTTGTTGAGACCATGGAGGGCGTAAGCTGTTGGAGAAAGTCGATTCCCATGAATAGGGTTGGGCTCTATATTCCTGGCGGTAGCGCTCCACTTTTTTCTACCGTGATGATGCTAGGTATTCCTGCAAAAATTGCTGGATGTAAGGATGTGGTACTCTGTACACCTCCCTCAAAAGACGGCACCATTCATCCTGCAATCTTGTATGCAGCAAAAAAAGTTGGAATCACTGAGGTGTATCGTGCAGGTGGTGCACAAGCCATAGCGGCCATGGCGTATGGAACTGATTTAATCAAGAAGGTAGATAAGATTTTTGGTCCGGGTAATCAGTATGTCACCGCGGCAAAGCAATTGATTCAACTCGATGGGGTTGCAATAGACATGCCAGCTGGCCCAAGTGAAGTTTGTGTACTTGCAGATACAAGTGCTAACCCCGATTTTGTTGCCTCTGATCTTTTGTCTCAGGCTGAGCATGGTCCAGACTCTCAAGTTGTTCTTGTTACCACTGATGAAGCACTTATTGAAAGAACGAAAAAGTCGCTGGCGCTACAAATATCGTTGTTGGAAAGAAAAGAAATTGCTGCTCGGGCTCTTGAAAACAGCAAGATGATTTTGATGCATGAAATGGATGAGGCTATTGACTTTACCAATCTCTACGCATCGGAACACCTCATTATTGCTTCCGATAAAGCTGCAGTCTATGGAGAGAAGATTGTGCAAGCTGGATCTGTTTTTCTTGGCAACTTTACTCCTGAGAGTGCCGGTGATTATGCTAGCGGTACAAATCATACATTGCCAACCAATGGGTATGCAAGAGCGTATAGCGGTGTGAGTGTTGACAGTTTCGTTAAAAAAGTAACCTTTCAGCATATCACCAAAGAGGGCATCCAAAGGTTGGGGAAAACGATTATTGTGTTGTCTGAGGCCGAAGGTCTTGATGCCCATGCCAATGCAGTGAAAATCAGAATGAATCAATAATAGTAGAATTTATGTTTGATTTAAATACAATGGTAAGAAGAAATATTCGTGACCTCAAGCCATACTCATCCGCTAGAGATGAGTTTAAGGGGGAGGCTAATATTTTCCTCGACGCCAATGAAAATTCACTGGGCTCGCCCTTGGTTAAATGGTATAATCGTTATCCGGATCCACTCCAACTCAAGGTGAAAGAGAAAATATCTTTTATCAAGCAGGTTCCAACAGATCATATTTTTCTTGGTAATGGAAGTGATGAGGCTATTGATTTACTGTATAGATGTTTTTGTGAACCAGGTATTGATGAGGTTATTGTTTTTCCTCCAACCTATGGCATGTATGAAGTTTCAGCTAACATCAACAATGTCAAAACGGTTAAAGTTTCTTTAACGAAAGATTTTCAACTTGATCTTCCATCTCTTGAAGAGGCCATTAAGCCGAGCACTAAAATTATATGGATCTGCTCTCCCAATAATCCGAGTGGAAACGCTATTGAAAGGGAAGCTATCGAGATGATCCTCAATAATTTTGATGGGTTGGTTGTGCTTGATGAAGCGTATGTTAATTTTTCAAGACATCAATCATTCCTTAATGTGCTCAATGAATACCCTAATCTGGTGGTTTTGCAAACGCTGAGTAAGGCATGGGGACTGGCAGGTCTCCGACTCGGTATGGCGTTTGCGTCCAAAGAGATTATTGGGTATCTTAATAAGGTAAAGCCGCCATACAACATCAGTGAGCCTGTTCAGGAATTGGCATTGAAAGCATTGGATGAGGTTGGGCAGGTGAACGATATGATACGCGAATTGGTGAGCTCTCGAGAGCTAGTGAAAACGGAGCTGCTCTTGTTATCGGAGGTGCTTGAAGTGTATCCATCAGATGCGAACTTTCTTTTGGTCAAATTTAAAGATGCAAAAGCAATGTATGAGCACTTGATCATGAACGCAATTGTAGTTAGGGACCGAAGTAATGTGATTCTTTGCGATGAATGTCTTCGCATCACCATTGGTACAGAGCAGGAAAATTCAGTCTTGTTAGATTCGATTAAGTCGTACTCAATTAATTTAAAGTAAACCAGTATAGGATGAAAAAAGTTTTGTTTATTGATAGGGATGGTACAATCATTAAAGAGGCTCCGCCTACTTTTCAGATAGATCATTTTGACAAATTGGTTTTTTATCCATTTGTATTTCAATACCTCTCAAGAATAGTACAGGAGTTTGATTTTGAGATTGTGATGGTATCTAATCAGGATGGACTTGGAACAGCATCTTTTCCTGTTTCAACTTTTGATCCTGTTCATAATCATATTCTTCAAGCATTAGAGGGAGAAGGCATTGTATTTGATGATGTTCTTATAGATCCCAGTTTTCCACATGAGAATTCCCCTTCGAGAAAGCCTGGCGTGGGCATGCTAGGAAAATATTTAAACAATCCGGATTATGACCTTTCTGGTTCTTTTGTTATTGGTGATCGCCTGACTGATATTCAATTGGCTTCCAATTTAGGTGCCAAATGCATTCTGCTCAATAATCCAGATGGAGCAGGTTTCGTAGATTTAGATCTCTTGCAGGGTGCTGATAAAGATGCGTTGGTATTATCTACAAACGCGTGGAAAGATATTTATCAGTTTTTCAAGCACGGATTGCGCTTCGTTCATCATATTAGAAAGACCAATGAAACCAAGATTGACATTGAATTGAATGTTGATGGTTCTGGCTCTGCTAACATAAAAACAGGATTGGCGTTTTTCGATCACATGCTAGATCAGATTGCCCGCCATGGAAAGATGGATCTGACCATAGCCGTAGATGGGGATCTCCAAATTGATGAGCATCATACAATAGAGGATACTGGCATTGCTCTCGGGGAAGCCATGTATCAGGCGCTGAGTGACAAGCGAGGCATGGAGCGTTATGGATTTGCATTGCCTATGGATGATGCTGAAGCCAAGGTATTGATCGATTTTGGTGGGAGAAGCTGGATTGTTTGGGATGCTTCTTTTAGTAGGGAGAAAATAGGGGATATGCCCACCGAGATGTTCTATCATTTCTTCAAGTCATTCTCTGATGCTGCCAAGTGTAATTTAAATATTTATTGTAGGGGAGATAACGAGCACCATAAGATTGAGGCCATCTTCAAGGCTTTTGCAAAGGCCATTCGAATGGCAGTAAAAAAAGATCCTTTGAATGATACCTTACCGAGTACGAAAGGCATTCTCTAAATTAACAACCCGGAATTGTACCGGGTTATTAATTTTCTTGATCTGAAAATATTATTTCTGCTGCATGCTTATTTTGTCAACGCCTGTAGAATATCATACTTGGTAACGATGTGATAAGTTCCTGTCTCATCTTTTCCCAATACTGCACCGGTATCCTTGTTGATCAAGCTGCTGATTTTTTCAACAGACATGTTGATGTCAACAATAGGGTAGGGTTTCTCCATTACATTGATCACATGTTCATTCTTGATATCGGGGTTGGTGAAAATCTTTTGAAACAATCCGTTCTCACTGATGGACCCAATGATTTCATCTCCATCTGTAACAGGAATATGTTCAATTTCATATTTCTTCATCAGTGAGACGGCATCTGAAATGGTATGTGCTGAGGTTACACTAATCAACCTTTGCTTTTGAATACGTGATGATATGATGTCTTTAAATGACTTTACTTCCAGAAAGCCCCTTTCCATCATCCATTGGTCGTTATAGATCTTTCCGATGTATCGGCTACCATGATCATGAAAGATGCATACTGCAAGGTCAGTTGGTTTTAGCTTGTCCTTCAGTTGCATCAATCCCTGTAAGCAACTTCCTGCACTGTAGCCGCAGAAAAGTCCCTCTTCTCTTGCAAGTCTTCTGGCCATGATTGCACCATCTTTATCCGATACTTGTTCAAAATGGTCGATGACCGACATGTCATAGTTCTCCGGGACAAAATCTTCTCCAAAACCTTCGGATATGTATGGATGTACCACGTTCATATCGATTTCACCGGTTTGGAAGTATTTAGTAAGCAAAGAGCCTTCTGCATCAATTGCCCAGATTTGTATATTGGGATTTTTTTCCTTGAGGAACATAGCGGTTCCGGTTAGCGTTCCACCTGTTCCTGCCGTGCAGATGAGGTGGGTTATTTTACCATCAGTTTGATCCCACAATTCAGGACCAGTGCTCTCATAGTGTGCTAGTCTGTTCGCTAAATTATCGTACTGATTTGAGTGAAATGAATTTGGAATTTCTTTTGCAAGTCTTCTAGCGATAGAGTAGTAGCTTCTTGGATCTTCAGGTCCTACGTTTGTTGGGCAAACAATCACTTCCGCACCCACTGCCTTTAGGATATCTGCTTTTTCTTTTGATTGTTTATCTGTTGTAGTAAAGATACATTTGTAACCTTTTACAATGGCTGCTAGTGCTAGACCCATCCCTGTATTTCCTGATGTACATTCAATGATTGTTCCGCCAGGTTTAAGCTTGCCCTCACGCTCGGCCACTTCAACCATTTTGATTGCCATGCGGTCTTTGATAGAATTTCCAGGATTGAAATAATCAACCTTTGCGGCCACCATGCAGGGAAGTCCTTTTGTAATCTTATTGAGTCTTATTAACGGAGTATTCCCTATTGTTTCAAGGATATTATTCTTTATGTTCATAGCATGTAATAATGTACAGCGTAAAGTTATTTCATTTTAAAGGGTTTGCACAAAAAAGGCCCCAAAAAGGAGCCTTTTATCAATTGTATCAAGGTTTTTTATTTTTTGGAGCTGCTTTTAGTGTGTGTTTCTACTTCAAAGCTTAAGCTTGCCGTAATTCGATATTCCGCAATTTTGTTTTTCGAATCCACTACAGCACTATGTTCTTTTATGTATATCGACTTGATCTGCTTTATTGATTTTGAAGCTTCAGTAATTGCTAATTGTGCCGCATCTTCCCAGCTTTTTGTGGAGTTTGACATCAGTTCAATGACTTTGATGATTGCCATAAAATTTATTGTTTTTTGATTTGATACTGCAAATTATCAATTGCCATATCAAGGATTGCTGATCATGATTAGATAAGCCATTGGTTGATATCATAACAACATATGATTTACTTCACCCTTGCACCAACTGGCTTTATTTTTCTTTGACCATCAATATAAAACAGCAGCATGTCAAAAAGATCGTTTTTATTACATCCAAAAAAACCGGTTCCCATTCCAGAGGTTGCTCCCACAACAACACCGGAGGTAAAGCCGGTTGTTGACCCCGAAGAGCCGCTAATCCCAGAAGAAGATCCTGATTTGATACCAGAGGAGGAACCCTTTACAACACCCCCTTATGAGGTTCCTGAGCCCGGGGAGGGGCCTTAGGTTTCTTAAAAAAACTTTCTTTTTCTTTTTTTGTTTAACATACACATAAAAACTAAATTTGCCGTCATTGCCCAGATGGCGGAATTGGTAGACGCGCTAGACTCAAAATCTGGTTATCGTAAGGTAGTGCAGGTTCGATTCCTGTTCTGGGCACAAACCCTTCTATTTTTTAGAAGGGTTTTTTGTTTATCGCTGCACCACTGTCATTCCAAACAACCCACCACAGTTCATCCCGAGTGCAGCGAGGGATCTATGAATTACCAGAACTTTGATTCCTTTCTTAACAATATCAATCCCTATTCAGTCGCGATTTATTGTACCTTTACAATACGCTTTTGGGGCTGAACGGTTTTGACAGCGTAGATCTTTGTAAGTAAGCATGCAGTGCGTTGCGTATGTTGCACTTTAATCTGAATACGAAAAACACAAACGGCGAGAATACTTACGCCATGGCTGCCTAGTCAGAGATTAGCGCACCCATTATAGCTGTTTGACGGGCCCGCCTTTGCCAAGTCACTCCGCTGAATCAAAAAAAACAGGGCTGCTTCAACTGAAGGCTGTGCCAGTTGATTAAGACCATTCAGCTACGGTTCATGTTGGTTTGTTTAGTTCCTGCATGTACCCGACAATCAATTCTAAAATAAGCATGTAGAAAGTTTACGGCGAATATGTTTGGACGTGGGTTCGAATCCCACCAGCTCCACTTGATGATTAAAAGCCAACCGCAGGCTGAGCGAAATAAAAAAACCAAGTCCCGAAAGGCTTGGTTTTTTTTTGCAGCGAAGAATGCCTGAGCGTAGCAAAGCTGGTATTTGATTCCCTTCTTTGCAAAAAATCAGGATTATTTTTCGCAGCAACACCTTCAAGAAGAAAAAAGTATTAGTAAAAAGTATCGTTAAGTTGCTATAAATTGTATTTTTTTTATATTTGTTAATGAAATAATTTACAAATTACCAAACGACTGGAATTGAAAACGATCGATAAACGAGGACGAAGATTATTAAGATTCAGTTAAAAATACTTGCTCACTAAATCACTATATCAATAACCATGGAAAAAATTACTAAACTACTCACTCAAGAACTAACTATTGTTTTAATGCTTGGCATTATCTCTGTCATCACTGCATGGGCAGGAGTCCAATCATCTCTGCATGATGGCAACTCCAATAAATCTTTATCTGCCTATATGGGGGGTCTTGGTGAAAGCAACAATATGTATTTAACTTCAGAACTAAAATACAGAACTGACATGGTTGTCTGGGTAGATAAGCAAACCATACTTAATCGAGGTGGTGACATTAACGCTGGCTACTCATCGGGGTCGCCTGAGCTATTTGAATTAGCAATACCTTACCTGATAGAGAATCCAGAAAGTCAACTGGCAGAATGTAAATCTTACATGGATGAATTATACTTACCTCCACAGAAAGCATTAGAAGATGCGATTAAATCTCTAGATGAACACAAGGTCTCAAACATATATAGCGACAGGCTTCAAATGCTGACCGCTCTGCTGGCGGTTGCTTTGTTTATGCTTGGTATCACTTCGGTCATTCGCCAGGAGAAATTACAATTCGTTATTGTTCTTGGGGCTATCTTTATTGCCTTATTTAGTATTGCCATACTATTGAGTGTCCCGTTTGTTACAGTGACTTGGTAGCATTTAGGTTTTGCAATAGTGAAAAAGCTAGGTTTAAGTGCTCAACACTTTCCAATAAAGATTTGTAAAGAAAAAGCATTATATCCGGGTCATCAAATAGGAACAATTGAAACACCTGAGAAATTCCTTTCCAAATCAAAGAATAAGAAGATCTCAGAACTAGCTTCTAAATAAGTCTTTACATGACATTATTATACTATTAGTACATAATGTGTCTTTTAAAGACATCTGTGTCAAAATGTCCCACTTTAAAACATGGAACAAAACCAACGTAACTAGCGAGCACCATTGGTGCGAGCCATTATCCCCAATTAATTTATTTTGGGACCAAATAATACAAAGATCAGGGTCAAAAGTTATATTTGGATCCCAAAACAATTAAATCCGCCAAATGAAAAAATTACTACATCGTTATTTCTCGATGCAATTTGTTTGTAAACATATCAGTTTCATGGGCATTGCTGCTTTAATATTGCTTTTGTGCAGTACAGCCTTTAGTATTCAAGAGGATAATCCTGATGCTATTGTAGGTGTTTGGAAAACGGGTGAAGGGAATGCCATGGTGCGTATTTATAAAAACGGCGAAAAGTACCAAGGTAAGGTGGTATGGTTGAAAGAACCAACAGATCCAGAAACTGGCAAACCCAAATTGGATAAATTTCATCCTGATGAATCATCTCGAACCAGGCCTATCCTTGGTCTAGTTAATGTTTGGGGATTCTCCTTTAAAGACAGAAACATTTGGGAAGACGGAAATATTTATGATCCCAAAAATGGCAATACCTATTCTTGTAGTATGAAAATGACCAATGCCAACGCATTGGAAGTAAGGGGTTATATCGGTGTTTCTTTGATTGGTAGAACAGATACATGGACTAGACAGGTATCCAAGTAGCTTCGAAAGACGACATCATTTCAATTAAAAATAGGCTAGGGAGATACGAAGTTGATGCTTAGGTTGAAATAGAACGGATTGCCCAAGTTGCTGGTAAAGTAACGCTGGGTGTCTTTTCTAGCATCATATTCGTTCATTACATCAAAGCGCCAGTTGTAGCGAAGTCCAGCTTGTGCATTGAGCCAAAAGAAGCCGCTGATCTTTTTATCCCACATAATCCGTGGCTTAAGTTCCCCACGCTGTACAAATACTTCTTCATTATGGGCATTCATCATCTTCATCCAAAACTGATTGCCCTCAAGTTCAAAGCCTGCCTGTAGCATACTGGAGGTTGAAAAATTATACCGCACGTAACCACGCGCCGGCAAAAGAATTTCCATACCCCACCGATCGTTAAAGGTTTTGTTCCAGAAAAGTACCGGAACATAAATCATTTGTCCAGCCCGGTAGGTTCTGGCCATACCGGTACCAATCATGTTTTTTTCTGAAGTTTTCCAGCCATAAATGGCCGTTGCACTGAGGGTGGTAGCCTTTGTAGTGATGTCATTAAAGCCCTGGAATAAACCGTTTATATCGGCACCGGCCTGGAGAATCAGAAAATTCTTTTCGTTCAAGGGTTTGAATACTGTTGTATTGATTCCTGCGCTGGTCATTATGTTGTTGTTCAGACCATTTGCAAAAAGATTCTGACCTGGGCTGGCCACTTTAAATCTACTGCCCCAGTAGGTCGCGCCCAATTGCCATATTACCTTGTTGGTTGAAATAACGGGAATATTTACCTGTGCACGGATGGCGGATACCTGGTCGATGGTAAAGTCTTGGAATGCTGGCAACATTGGTGCCAATTTAACTCCTGGCATTGCAAAACTACCATGGTATTCATAGCCCAAGCTGATGATACGTTGTGGCGTTTGGTTAAGCACTTTTTGGGTACAAAAGCGTTTAACACCCTGCGCATCACCAAATTGGCTGTAATCAATTACTTCTGTGCTATCTTCCTGGGCCACAGCCAATGTCGCAATTGACAGGAGGCAGGCTAACATTACATTCCGCATAAGCTTGGGTTTGGATGGTTTCAAGGACAAATATAATGTGCATATTGTTCATTCGCTTATTTCTTGTCCAACATTACTTTTAGTCTCGTTATATACTCTGCAATATTTAAATAGATTTATTTTTTTCGTTGATACAAGGGTTCGATTTGTTTTTAATTGAATTTAAAAATAATTGATCTTTAAACAAGCAGGTAGAAAATATGTGCGCAAAAGAATAATAATAGATGGGTATTAAATCACTAAATATTTAATTTTAAGGTGTTTATAGTCCCAAAGTTCAGTAGGATTTAGACTCCTCAGAATACTTACTCAGGTAATCAAGGAGTCCTTAATGGTCCCTTTTTTATTTCATCTCAACAGTTGAATGTTTAAAAGCTGTTATTTGTATCTTGAATGAACAAAATAACTGTATGCTGATAATGAATTTGCTACGTATCAGGGTCTTATTGCTAATAACTTTTTCCTTTGTTTTTATTCAGGGATTTGGAAATATCATTCAATCTCATCAACCTATCATTCTCAGTTGCAAAGAAGACAATGATCTATACAGAACGCTTGTGGGCAACAACATTAATTGCATTCGTTTTGATTCACCTGACCAAGCCATAAAACGAGCGCCCAAGGGATCCGGAGTAATGATTCTAGCAGATGGGTATCCAAGTACTCCAACAATTCTTGATCCTGCTTTATTTGAAATATCCCGTAAAAAAAACCTTAGGATCTATCTTGAGTATCCTGCAAATTTACCAGGTATTCAAACTGGCAAACCTTCAAGAACTCATTGGGAGCGCGCCGTAATTGCATCTGATGCGTTTTCTCCGGCACTTCAAAAGCTTCGTATTGTTGCGATACACGATTGTCATTTTGTACAACTGAAAACAGACAATCCCGATATTGTTGTTGCACGCGTTGCTGGATTTGACAATGCAGTGTTTGGAATACCAAAAGAGAATTTTCCTGTGTTAACTAAAATCTCAGCAAGCACTGATCATGGAGAGCTATTGATCTCCACAACAAAACTAAGTCAGTTTATTACAGCGAGATATGCCCCACAAGATGCCTGGGTAGCTATTTGGGATCATATTTTTTCCTGGCTATACCCGAGTGGTAATACTAAAAAATTAATATGGACTCCAGATGTTCGGCCCAGTTTTACCAATGATGAGTCACTTCCAGTGGATGCTGAACTAAAAGCATTAAAACGTGGAATTGATTGGTATTTTAATTCAAGGACAGTTGTAAGTCCATCGATGGTTAAAAAGTACGACACACCTTCAAATGATGCACTGCCTGCTTCTGCAAATCCCGATACTACACAAATATGGCCATTTGGACACCGGGTGGGCTTTATGCCAGATCTGAATGGTCCTGTTGGGGATGGATCTCTAGGAGTAATGGAAGGGTTTGATGCAAAGATCTTTTATAATGGACAACAACCAGCCAGATGGTGGCGGAGAGGCGACTGCAATGGAGAGATAGCTGGTGCTATCTCAGCTGCGGGTATTTTACTGAACAATGAACCATACAAAAATGCCGGCAGGAATATTGGTGATTGGTTTTATTTTAAATCATTGATGCCCTCTGGCGACCGTGCTGATCCTAAACATCCATCATATGGATTAACAGGCTGGAATGATGTTCCTAACTATGCGGGCTCTGGATCTATGCATGGATATGAAGCTTACTATGGTGATGATAATGCCAGGGCCATGTTGGGAATTATCTTGTCAGCGGCTTCTTTAAAAACTGATGATTATGATAACCGGTTGATGAAACATTTACTTGCTAATCTTCGCATCAGCGGTGTAAATGGTTTTCAGCCTCCCAGGGTGGATAATGAACCATTGACCAAAGATGGCTGGCAATATCATTTTAAAAATACCAACACACATTTCTCGCCTCACTATCAGGCACATCAGTGGGCCTGTTATCTATGGGCATATCAACAAACAGGATTTGATTTGTTTCTTACCAGGACTAAGAAAGCCATTGAAATGACGATGAATGCGTATCCAAATAATTGGAGTTGGACAAACGGAATGCAGCAGGAAAGGGCTAAGATGCTGCTTCCTCTGGCTTGGTTGGTGCGTGTAGATGATAAACCTTTGCACAGAGAATGGTTGAATAAAATCGCAAATGACTTGCTTGCCGATCAAGATAAGTCCGGGGCCATTCGCGAACAATTGGGAAAGCCTGGAATGGGATTGCCGCCTCCTGGTTCCAATGAAGAATACGGTACTGCTGAAACACCATTGATCCAATCAAATGAGGATAAGGTAAGTGATATGTTATATACAGTTGGTTTTGCGTTTCTCGGTCTTCATGAAGCCGCAGCTTCAACAGGAGATGTATATTATAAAGATGCAAGTGATAGACTATCAAATTTTTTATGTCGCATACAGATAAAAAGTGAAAAACATCCTGAGCTTGATGGTGGATGGTTTCGAGCATTCGACATCAACCGTTGGGAATATTGGGCCTCTAACGCAGATGCAGGATGGGGGGCATGGTGTATAGAAAGTGGGTGGTCACAGAGCTGGATCACCGCGGTATTGGCATTGAGGCAAATGCATACTTCCCTATGGGATCTAAGTAAAGAATCTAAAATTGAATCTCACTTCGATAAAGTGAGGGAAGAGATGTTGCCTGATGAGGTGTTGGAGTCAGTGAAATAAAACCGACACTGCTCTCTACGATCAGTGGCGGTTTTTTATTGATCAAGAGGTTCTGACTCTTTTGATTTCTTATGATGTTGATGATATAAAATTCCTTGTTTTCTTGTAGATCTTCTATGACTTTCTTCATTCCTTCAATATGCTCAACCTTCTTACCATCAATTGACATGATTAGATCTCCTGTTCTAAATCCTAGCTTATATGCATTGTTTCCTTTTTCAATATTACCTAGCGCAACACCGGCTTCTCCAAAGCCAACACCAAATGCTGATAGTGCTGCCCCTTTGGGTTCTGATAGCTGCACATCCATCCAACTAAACGTTGATGATTGAGCAGTGCTGCTGTTAATTGATGTGTAGCGT
>JBILBU010000033.1:0-24387 GCA_044353505.1 Chitinophagaceae bacterium
GAGGGAGTTGAAAGAGGTTGAGGGAGTTGAGGGAGTTTAGGGAGTTGAAGGAGGTTGAGGGAGTTGAAGGAGGTTGAGGGAGTTGAAGGAGGTTGATGGAGTTGAGGGAGTTTAGGGAGTTGAAGAAGTTGAGGGAGTTGAAGGTTACGGTTTACGCCAAACCTCAACTTCCTCAACTGGCCGCAGGCCTCTCAACTATCTCAACCGATTACTTTTTTATCTAACTTGCAGCGTTTTAATTACCAAAAGTGCCTTTACCCTAACTAATATACCCAGAATGATTGCAGATTTATCTCGGTTTGACCCAAATGGTGTGAGTGTAGCCAATAACAATGTGTTTGGTCTCCCCTTTACTGAAGAAACTGCTGAACTGATCATCATTGCTGTACCCTGGGAGGTAACTGTAAGCTATAAAGGTGGAACGGCCAGAGCTCCAGAGCATATTTTAAAAGCGAGTCTTCAAGTAGATCTATACGATAGCCAGTTTCAAAATAGCTGGAAAAAGGGCATTTACATGCTGCCGGTAGACAAGAAAATACTACTAAAAAACGACTACCTCAGAAAAGAAAACGAGCTCTATCTAAACTTCATTAATACTGGCGAAAAAGTAGAAACCAACAAGTTCATGTGCAAAACCTTAAAAGAGGTGAATGAGGGTTGCGCAATGATGACTGAATGGGTATACACACAGTGCATTGAACAACTGAACAAGGGAAAAAAAGTTGGTGTCCTAGGTGGAGACCACAGCACCGCGTACGGATTAATCAAAGCACTCTCTGAGAAGTATGAGCAATTTGGAATACTTCAGATTGACGCGCATTGTGATTTGAGGAAATCCTATGAAGGACTCCAGAATTCTCACGGATCAATCATGTACAATGTACTGAATGACTTCAAGCAGGTAACAAAACTTATTCAACTTGGAATACGAGACTACTCTGATTCAGAGTGGAACTATATATGCGACAGTGAATATAGGGTGACCACCTACTTTGAGAAAGAAATTAAAGAAAGGCAGTTTGAAGGACAAACATGGCAACAGCTGACAGATGAGATCATTGGGCAGTTACCACAGCAGGTATACATCAGTTATGATATCGACGGACTAGACCCAAAACTTTGTCCACATACAGGAACTCCAGTACCAGGCGGCTTTGAGATGGAACAACTGAGTTATCTCTTCAAGAAAATCATCCTCAGCGGAAGACAAATTATCGGATTCGATCTCTGTGAAACTGGAACAAGCCCTGATGGATGGGATGAGAATGTTGGAGCCAGAGTCTTGTTCAAGCTATCCAATCTTATGCTTAGTCAACAAGAAGCGTGAGCAGGCCAAACAAGAATGAAACACACCCCTATGTTGTTGTCTTGAAGAGCAACAACAAAAAAATTATTGAGCAAACTGGCTGGCTCTCTTCGTTGTTTTCAATTGTTTTATTTTTTTTTAGTCTTTACCAAGATCCTAACAAGATTGGCACCTATGCGTTTGCAATCGCAACCATAATCGCACTCATCATCATTGCAATTAGAAAAAAACAAAAAAAGAACATCGCATTTTTCCCACTCCTTAACATCGCAGGTGCAGGAATGATTCTTACAACTGATATTCCCTTTATAGGAATCTTACTCTTGATTGCGGCCATCGTGGAGCGACGAATATCAATAAAAAAAGAAATCGGATTTTCTGATGCGGGTATAAAGTTCAACTATAAGCGAGGAAAAATAGTTCTATGGTCCGAACTCAACAATGTTATGCTTAGAGATGGGCTACTTACAATCGACTTTAACAACAACACCCTGATTCAAGTTGATACAGATGATGAGGAGAATGCAGATTATGAGGTAACTGAAGATGAGTTTAACGCCTATTGCAGAACGCAACTTAACAAGGCATAATATTGTATTTTTGCATATGGCCATTAACCAGTCACCCTATATATTATATTCAGACGGCGAGGGAAATATTTTTGAAGACCAAAGCTTATTTGCTGTTGGCCGTGCAGGATGGGATGCCTTCCCCGTTCCAACGGAATCTTGGATCAAGCTTCCTGATGGAGGATCACTCTATGAATTGCCCGGCAGAAAGGGGATAGGGATTGATGTGCAGACTGGTGAAATGAGACTTTGTGAAAAGGGATGGGCGGTAGCTGCTTTTATACCTCCAGCGCATACCGGCACATTTGTTGCGGCCTTTGAAACTGAGAAAGACGCAGAAACACTTCCTCTTTTTTGTTACACAGCTGCAGGCTGGCACAACGACGAGTTCTATGTTACCGCAGTGAGAATTGAAACCGATATTAGGCAAGAATCTGAAGGGTATGACCCCGAAATAATTGAGGCCGGCACAGAAAAACTATTGGAATCATACCCTAACAACAGGCTGGTTAGTCACCTTGCAGAAAAGTGCTGCAGAACTTACACCTGCCCCGCAGCCAGAAATTTTTTCATAGGAAGATGGGAATGCCCAGTGCCTACGTCCCCAGCTTGCAACGCAAACTGCATTGGGTGCATTTCATTCCAACCCGAGGAGGAAACCATTGGATCTCCACAAGACCGACTTCAATTTAAACCAACAGCAGAAGAGATTGTAGAGTTCACTGTTCCGCATCTTATGAATGCTCCCTACCCCATCATCAGTTTTGGACAGGGTTGTGAAGGTGAGCCCCTGCTCATGTGGGAAACAATTAAGGAGGCGATTATTCAAATCAGAAAGCATACCCCAAAAGGAAGCATCAACATCAATACCAATGGCTCCATGCCCAAAGCAGTTCGAGCGCTCTGTGAAGCTGGGCTCGACTCAATCCGGGTAAGCACCAATTCAGTTCAAAAACATTGGTATGAAAAATATTATAGGCCCAATAACTACAGCTTCGAAGACATTGTTGAGAGCTTAAAAGTGATGGATGAATTTGGACGATGGAGCTCCATTAACTACTTTGTATTCCCAGGCATTACCGATACCGAATCTGAGTTTGAAGCACTTCGGAAACTGATCACAGATACCAACCTTAAAATGATCCAGTGGAGAAATTTCAATATCGACCCCGACTGGTACCTTGGCAGAATGTCGGTTACCGATCCAGGAGAAATAATTGGAGTTGAAAACATGATGGAAATGATCAGGGAAGAATTCCCCAAGCTTAAGTTCGGCTACTACAACCCCCCAATAGAGAGAATCAAAGGAAACTTTGAGAAAGATTTTGCACATTGATGTGCAGACAATCTTAGGTTTACAGTAATTTTATAGCAAGCGAGATTTAGGAATAGTATTGTGCTAAGAAAGCCAACAAACATGTCAACCTTCGAAAATCAAAAAAACATTAAAGCCGCTGGCTATACAGCAGTACTGATCGGCGTACTGTTAAGCCTTTGCTTTCTCATATCATGGGCACCACCGGTAGCCCCAGAGATGCCAGAGGATGAAGGCATGGAGGTGAATTTGGGCGATAGCGAAACAGGGCTTGGGGAAATACAACCCCTTATTCCCGGCGAACCTGCTGCCCCAACTGAGGATATAGCGATACAACCCCCTCCCCAAAAACAGATAGAAGACGCTCCAAAAGAAATCGAGACCAATGACAACGACAAGGAAGCTCCACCTGCAGTAGTGAGCAAGCCAAAAGCAAAACCAATCCCCGATCCCGTTAAGCCCCCAACACCTGCACCTCCAAAACCAACTGTTCAGCCCAAAGAAATAGCAAAGCCCATAGAAGCTCCGCCCGCGCCAAAACCAAAGTATATTTATAAAGGTCAGGGTGACAAAACCCAGGGTGGAAACAACAGCCAGGAGCTCGTGAAGGGTGATGGTGGACAAGGGATCACATCCGGGAAAGGCGACCAAGGTAAAATAAACGGAGATCCAAACTCAGATAGTTATACCGGTACAGGTGGGTCTGGAAAAGGCGGAGTATCGGTTTCAAGAGGATTGCAGGGTAGAAAAATCAATAGATTCCCATCGTTCCAAGATGAGTTCAGTGAAAACGCAAAAGTAGCCGTAGATGTAAAAGTTGATTCCAAAGGGAGTGTAATTAGCGCAACCATACAACCACGTGGCACAACAACCGGAAATAGCGCTATGAAATCGATTGCCCTTCAAAAGGCACGGCAGTTGCGCTTCACCCCTGATGACGAAGGCCCAGATGAACAAATAGGAACAATCATATTTGATTTTAAGATAAAAAACTAACAGGCATACACTCAATCTTTAAGTGCTTATAGAATGTAAATCATTAAAAATATTTACGATATTTGCAGCATACGCAATTTAAACATTACGCAATGGACAAGAGAATACACACCCTCATCTTCTTATTTGCAATTTATTTCATAATCGCAGTGGGCATGACCTTATTTGTACCTTTTCAGAAATTCATGACCATGTTCATTTTTGGAATTTCCGGTATAGCAATATTTCTCATGTTTTTCGGCCTTTGGTTGTTACAGAGAAAAAATTAATAGCGGATTATAAACCTGTTTTGCTTTCATCAAAGCGTGAGCAATAATTTCTACTCAGTTCATACTTAACATATCTACAATAAGAAAAGCCCCAAACGGGGCTTTTCTTATTATGCTAGCATGCTGACAATTATTTCAAGAAGCAGATGCTCCTCACTTAAAGCTTAAAATTTATTATAAGCCCAATTTCCAACCTTCTCTATAATCTCTCTTCACGTATTGGTTTGCTGGCTCAAAATTGGTAATCTTCATGTTTTTTGCATCCCATAGAAGCTTCTTTCTTCCTAGATACTTATCCTCTTGACCTGTGAGGTTTGGATTTCTCATCATCCAACTTCTAATAGCCAAATTACCAATAAGAATACTTTCCGTAAAAGGACCCGCAAATTCAAATGGAGAACTTGTTTTTCCTTTACCATATCCATCGATACAAGCATTCACCCATTGCATCCAATGACCATTTACTCCGTTTGGAACACGTTCGATTGTTTCAGGAGGAAGCTTTTTCTCTTGCATCAATTTGGTGGGGAGCAACCTTGGGTTTGCACCATAGCAATCAGCAAGTAGTTTGCCCTTGGTGCCAATGAACAATACACCGCCGTCCCAGTTACCGAATGCTTCTTCAGGTAATAATTCATCAGGACGTTGTGGAAGCAACCCGCCATCATGCCATGAAACCTTGATATCTCCCTTCTTGCCATCTGTTCTAGGGTAGTTAAGGTGTATGATGGTAGAAGGAGGACATGAATCTGGATTTGCGGTATCATCCCACATTGCCTGCCATATGGAAGCAACAGAACATTCAACAGAATTTGGATAAAGAATAGGGAGACAACGGAAAACAGGATCCATGATATGACAAGCCATATCACCAAGAGCACCTGTTCCAAATGCCCACCAGCCTCTCCAGTTAAAAGGAAGATAGGCAGGATTATAATCAATCATTTTGGCTGGACCAATCCACAAATCCCAATTCAACTCTTTCGGCAACGTATGATTTCCAGAAGGTGTTGGAACTCCTTGAGGCCATACTGGTCTGTTCGTCCAGCATTTAACTTCTGTAACATCTCCAATCAACCCTGCGTTAATCAATTCTTGTGTTCGTCTAACACCATCACCGGAACCACCTTGGTTTCCCATTTGGGTAATGACATTATATTTCTTAGCAGCCTCCGTAAGGATACGTGCTTCATATATATCGTGTGTAAGCGGCTTCTGCGTGTATACATGTTTTCCAAGCTGCATGGCGGCAAGGGTTGCAATAGCATGCGTATTGTCTGGTGTTGAAATTGAACAGGCATCAATTACATCCCTTTCTTTATCAAGCATCTCCCTGAAATCATGATAAAACTTTGCTTTAGGGAAGTTTTTTCTTGAGCCAACAGCTTGGCGATCATCAACATCTACCAATGCAACAATTTCTACATTAGGGCTTTCGGCAAAGGAAGTAAGATCACTCTCTCCCTTTCCGCCTGCACCGATACCGGCAATGCGCAATTTGTCACTTGGGGCAACATAGCCCTTTCCGAGAACGTGGCGGGGTACAATGGTAAATGCAGCCATTCCCACAGCTCCAGCCTTGATGAACTTTCTTCTTTGGTAGTTTTTATTTGACATAACAATCGTTTGGTGATGTGATACTAAATTATACTAACTATATTTTACGCACTCTTTATTTTCTTTTTCAGTATAGGCAACACCATGTTGTTTCAACACCTCATCAGGAACACCATTCCACTGATTTGGCTGGTTTCCAGCATACCCGATATCCGCAACGCCAATTTGTGTGGTATAAAAACCAGTACAGGTAAGATCACGCATCAATGTAAAAAATGCAACACCCTGTGCAACCTGTTTTGCAGCTTTATTAGGGTAAGCAATTTCATCAACAATGGCAATCTGCTGCTCATGGCTGCACTCCTTGAAGTTTTTGCCATTCTTTTTGAATGCATGCCTGTCAATCCACATTAGTCCACCTCGCATAGGAGTTTGATGACTCGGCATGTCCTTTACAATAAATTCTATGAATTCCGGAACCTTTGCATCTGTGGCGCTTCCACTAACGTCATCTTTCGGAATGATGATGTCTGACAAAACAGCAATAGTCTCCATCTCATGCTTTGTGAAGAATGTTTCAGCAATAACTTTATCATACTGAGCCAGTTCTTCAGGCTGCCTATCGAGTGTAAACCCGTCTGCAAGTGATTTACTGGTAGCTCCTGCTTTTTTATCTGCGGGAGACTTACAGGCATCAAGCAATAGGGCACCTCCAAGAGTTCCTACGGCTAAGGCTTTGAGCGATTTTCTTCTATCCATGATGAATGAGTTTATAGTTTAGGATCTGGAGATTAGAGAAGGAGCGCATGTGCTCACATCATTCATCTCCGCTTAGGTTTAAATGTTTTGTCTCTTCATTTGATCTACCAAATATTCAGAAGCTCTCATAGAGAGGGCTAAGATTGTCCAGGTAATATTCTTATCAGCCTGAGAAACAAACGCACCACCATCAACTACAAAAAGATTTTTGCAGTCATGCGCTTGGTTATGTTTATTCAGTGCAGAACGTTTTGCATCATTACCCATACGAACTGTTCCAGCTTCATGAATAATTTTACCAGGGGTTTGTAGTCCGTAATCATTGTGTGGACCATCGGTATCACCCCAAGTAATCACTGCACCCATTGAATGCATGATTTCCTTGAAGGTCTCCTTCATGTGCTTGGCCTGCTTCACTTCATGATCAGTATATTTGACATTGAACTTCAACACTGGAATTCCAAATTTGTCAACCACTTGTGGATCAATCTCGCAGTAGTTAGACTCCAAAGCGATGGATTCACCCCTGCCTGACATACCTACACCAGCACCATAGAAAAAGCGTTGATCTTGTTTCAGCGATGCCCCATATCCCCCAGCTTCTTTTTGAACTCCGTTTACAGGAAACTTACCATTCAGACTTTCCATTCCCATTCCAAAACCATAAGCAGGCTGTTGCATGCCTCCCCAATATTCTATGTGATACCCTCTAGGAAAATCAAGTTTTTTATTATCTCCCCACCATGGCGAGTAAACATGCATGCCACCAACACCATCTTCGTTGTAACGCTTGCGATCGAACAACTCAGGAATAATACCACCCATATCTGCACCAGTTGAATCGTGCAGATACTTACCAACAACTCCACTGTTGTTGGCTAGGCCATTGGGGTGACGGGCAGACTTTGAATTCAACAAGAGCCTTGCTGATTCGCAAGCACTTGCTGCGAGAACCACAGTTCTACCTTTTACTTCATATTCCTGAAGATCAAATTTATTGATAAAGGATATGCCAGTAGCAAGTCCTTCGCTATTGGTAAGCACTTCCCTGGCCATTGCGCCTGTAATCAGATCTACATTTCCAGTCTTCACTGCTGGCTTAACCAGTACAGAAGAAGAAGAGAAATCGCCATACACTGTACAGCCTCTGTTACACTGAGCACAATAGAAACACTGACCACGATCATCATTAATCTTTTGCGTTAGTATCGAAAGTCTTGAAGGGATAACAGGAACTCCTACTTTCTTTGCAGAATTTTTAAGGAAGATTTCATGCAACCTTGGCTTTGGAGGTGGAAGAAAAAATCCGTCTGGATCGTTTTCCAATCCTTCATTTGTACCAAAGACCCCAATTAATTGATCTACCCTATCGTAATACGGCTTGATGTCTTCATAGCCTATAGGCCAATCTTCACCTAGACCGTCTATACTTTTTCTTTTAAAATCTTGTGGACCAAAACGCAATGAAATTCTTCCCCAATGGTTTGTTCTACCGCCGACCATGCGTGATCTCCACCAATCCCAATTGGTGCCTTCTGCTTTTGTATATGGCTCGCCTTCAATCTCCCAACCCCAATAGCTCGCATCAAAATCACCGAATGGTCTGAATTTGGTACTGGCTCCACGGCGAGGCGACTCCCAAGGATTTTTTAATTGTGTTACATTTTTTGCAGGATCGTAATCAGCTCCTGCTTCGAGAAGACAAACTTTCAATCCTTGGTTGGCCAACATGTAAGCGGCCATTCCACCACCTGCACCTGAACCAACAATTACTACATCATATTCCTTGGTCTGTTTTTTTATCGCAAAATCCGGCATGATCAACCTGTTTTTTCTTCGTTATAAATGAGAATGGAAATTACGTAATAAATCAATTCAAAATAATGAAAAAACAATTAGTTCCCCACGTCAAGAAAGAAGACAATAATTCTGGAATAAACCTGAAGACTAATCAAGTAAGTAGTGAATAGAATGAATTTGCACTCTACAAAGAAGCCCAGACTTGGCGGGCAAATTCACCAAGTGATGGATCACGTGCACCCATCAGCAATACTGTGGTAGAATTTGTGAAATGAGGCCTCATTTGTTCAACAAGATCGTTTCGATCTAACACAAAAAAGGCATTTACTCCTTTAAGCTTGAGATCTTCTATTAAATCATTCGCTGAAATATCTTTCACAGCCGTGCCACCAGCATAATAAATCTCGCTCATCCAAATTTCATCCCCAGACCTTAGGGCCTTTGCCAACTCTTCAACAAAGTCATGCCTGAGAAAACGAGTTGGGCCATAGCCATGGGGCTGAAACCATGCAATAAGCTTATCAGAGAAAGGCTGACATGCCTGAATTGAACGGGCACACTTTACAGGGTTATGCGCAAAGTCGTCAATTAATACAACACCATGCTTTTCACCATATACTTGATGACGCCTGAATATCCCTTCGTAACTGGCCAGAGCTTCTTTACAGTCAGATAGACCAACGCCAAGCGATTGGGCAACTGCAATTGCTGCCAGGGCATTCTCCATATTGTGACTGCCAGGCGAATTCAAGCGAAAGGATTCACCTCCGACCATAAATGATATTGATGATCCTGTTTGATGAAAATCAGTTGCAGATATTGGAGTCGTGGAAATTGAACTGCAATCGAAATCCCAGGGTGAGTCCGAAGAAAGACTAGCAGAAAGTAGCTGAGATTTATTTACAATAAAAGAACTTGAATTTTTTTTGAACACACTGAATAAATCCATCAACACATCAATGTCTTGATGATCCTTATCGACATTAAGCAAGACACCAATTTCAGGATGATACTGAACAATAGATCCATCACTTTCATCAGCCTCAATAATCAGCCACTCGCCTTCACCATGCGATGCATTTCCAATTTTACCTTCTCGGATTAGCCTGGTTAAACCAGCACCCCCAATCACTGAAGGCTTAAGCCCTGCATAAACAAGAATTTCATACAGCATGGCGGTGGTGGTGCTCTTTCCGGATGTGCCACCTATGGCAATGGTTTTTTTTGTGGTGACAAGCTGAGCTAACAATTCACTTCGCTTTAAGATCGTCTTTCCCAATCGCTTTGCCTCTTGAACCTCAGGCACACTGTCTTCTATTGCAGTAGAAACAACAACGGTATCAGTATTGTGTGAAATGCCAGAACCACCCTGACCATAGCAAATAATGCCTTCAGCTTCAAGAGCAGTTCTGATTTCATTATCCTCTCCCGGCATGAATTGTCTATCGGATCCGGCAACCTCATTGCCTGCAGCCTTAAGGTATTGTGCAATTGCACTCATTCCAGTTCCGGCAATGCCTATGAAGAAATAACTCTTTATCGAACTCATTGTGAGGGAGAAATGAGATGAGAGAAAAGAAAAGTTTTCAAGCGTGTAAAAGAATAAACGATAGTCAATAACCGACATCTATGCTGTTCAACAGTACCGAGAAACTAGGCGTTCGATTAGAAACTATACACTATCCCAAATTTCTGAAATCAACTGGCACCAACCTGCTTACCCCCTGCTCTTGCATGGTCACACCATAAATAACATCAACGGAAGCCATGGTTGTCTTGTTGTGCGTCACAACAATGAACTGAGATTCTTTGCTGAACTGCCTGATCATGTTGGTAAACTTACCAACATTGGCATCATCGAGTGGAGCATCAACCTCATCTAGGATACAGAATGGTGCGGGCTTAATAAGATATATCGCGAACAACAAGGCAGTTGCAGTTAGGGTTTTTTCTCCCCCGCTGAGCTGGGTAATTGATGTTGGCCTTTTGCCCTTAGGCTTGGCAACAATATCAATGCCTGTTTCAGAAAGATCGTCTGGATTCTCAAGAATCATATCGGCAGTATCCTCCTCAGTGAAGAGTGCCTTAAATACCTTGAGGAAGTTTTCCCTAACCTGATTAAATGTAGTTAGGAATTTTTGGTTGGCTGTGGCCTCAACCTCTTGTATAGTTTGAAGGAGCGTATCCTTTGCATTTACCAAGTCATTTTTCTGCTCCAAAATGAATTCATAACGCTTCTTCATTTCAGTGAACGCTTCGATAGCAGTTGGATTTACTTCTCCGATATTCTCCAACCGCTTCTTCATCTTATCACAATCGGCTTGAAGATCTTCCAATGATTCATCTGTTTCACGGGCTTCGTCAAGGATCTGATCAATATCAACTTTAAATTCAACATTAAGTCTCTCCTTAATACCTGCAAGCTGAAGTCTTAATTCATTTATCTTATCCTTGATCAGGTTCAATGATTGATCAAGTAGTTCTTTCGCCTTAACCTGTGCCCTTAATTCAGTTTCACGCTCATTGAGGTTGTTGCGCAGATTATAATAGGATTGATCAGCACCGTTTAATTGCTTGCCATCTTCTTCCTTACGGCGATACAATACCAACAATTCCTCTTCGGCTTGTTGCAGTTCAGCAGCCGTTTCCTGAATAGTGCTTGAAGCCTCACTAAGCTGAACATTACTGCTTTCAATCTGCGTCCTCAATTCTTCTAACTGATTCTTTTTGAAAGCTGACTCCTGCTTCACTCCACTGAGTTTGCTTTGCTGCTTTGCCAATTGAAGGTTAGAGTCGTTGAATTGCGCATTGATTGAATTGTAAGCCAACTCCGCTGCAGAGTAGTCTGTTTCAACTGCCAGAATCTGTGCAGATAAAGCGAGAAGCTCAACATTGAAATGTTCAAGCGAGGTGCGATCAGACTGAATGCTTTCCCTTCCTTGATTCAATTGCTGCTCAAGATCTTTTACACGCGCAATAGCAGTCTGCTCAGAAGCAGTGATCGACTCAATCCTGTTCTGTATTCCAAACAACGTATTGGTGAGCTCTTGTATTTTTTTCTGCGATTCAGAAATTGCTCTTTCCTGAAGCATATTGTTGTACTCAAGTACTTCGTTGTGCCTATTCTGAATATCTACCTTGATAGCAGAAACAACAACTTCCTGTGATGCAATATCCTCTTCAAGTTTTTCAAGGTTTTTTACCCTTCCGATTTTCTTACCCTCAAACAAACCAACACTTCCACCAGATAGGGAATACTCACCCTTGACATATTTACCGTGTTTCTCAAGGATCACATTGCCATTGGCAATTTCAAGTGCAGATTCATCTTCAGCAATCAGGACGTTACCAAGTAGATATTTTACAAGGTTCGCATACTGCTGATCATACTCAACAACCGAGGTTGCAAGTATAGTACCAGCAACAGCTTGGGCAGCGATATTTTTGGATCCGAATACGCTGTCCAACTTGTCTAGCATGAAAAAATTGGCCTTGCCCTTCTTGTTGTTGTCCAACAAATGAACAGCCTCTAACCCTTCCGTTAGGTTATTGACAACATAATAGTTCAAATAAGGCTCTAATACATTTTCAACAGCTGCCCTATATTCCTCTTTTACATAGATGATATCTGATAAAATCGGAGAAGTGTGCTTCCAGCCCGTGTTGTTATGCAAAAACTTTACACTCTCAGGATAGCCTTCCATTTTGTCAATCAAACTCTTAAGCAACGCCTGTTCATTCTTTTTGGAATCAAGCTTCCTGTTTTCATCTGCAAGATGGGTGCGCAGTTGCTCTAACTTTGACTGAGTTTGAAGGATTTGACCCTTGGCTTCTTCATGCTTCTGCTGAAGTGTAGAAAGTCCAGACTTATCGGCTTCCAATTCGGATGAGGTCTTCTCACGTTGAGTTGAAAGATCAGCCAATTGAACCTGTCGCTGAGCCTGTTCTTCGTTAATATGACCAATGGATTTTTCGATATTGGCAAGTGAAGTATCTCGAATAGCCACATTTTTTTCAGCTTCAAATTGACTTCTTTGAACAGCTTGGTTCTTTCTCCTCAATTCATCAACCAAAGTCCTTTTTGCATCAAAGGCTTTACGATTTTCATCAACACCTGATTTCAACTGATCAATGGTTTCTTGAAGCGATACCAACTTGATTTCTTCTTCAACAATTTGACGATCAGAAAACTGAATGCTTTCTTCCAATCCTGCCGATTGACCACCTGCCTTGGATAAAAAATCATTCAGTGACTTCTCTTTTTCCCTGAGGTATTGCAATCTTTGCTGAGCAAGATTCTTATCGTTTTCCTTGGTGCGGATGTTATTGACAAGTTCATTAAAAACACCCTGCAACTGCTGTAACGCTTTTTCTTCCTCAACAAACTGAAGCTTCTGCTTTTCAAGTTCAGCCTCTGCAGTGGCAATCTTAGTCTCCATCTCAATCTTGCGATCAGACTCCTGCTGCTGCTGCTCAGTAAGCTCTTTGTATTGAACATTAAAACCCTCAAGCGCTGCTTTGGCAAGCTCGATGGATTTGATTTTGTACTCTTTCTTGATTTCGTAATACTTCTCTGCCTTCTTCGCCTGACTCTCCAACATTTTAAGCTGGTTGTGAATCTCAAATAAAAGATCTTCAATACGCGCTAGATCTTGTGCAGTAGCATCAAGTTTTAACTTGGCTTCTTTTTTCCTTGTTTTGTAAATACTGATGCCGGCAGCCTGCTCCAACATTTTTCTACGGCTGTTGTCCTTATCCTTGATGATGTCATCCACCATGCCCAACTCCATAATGGCATAACTGTCGGTGCTCACCCCTGTATCAAGAAACAGGTTATGGATATCTTTCAATCTGCATTGCACATCATTCAGCCTGTATTCACTCTCCCCGCTCTTATAAAATTTGCGGGTTACAGTTACCGTATTGAACTCAGTTGGAAGTAGATTTTTTGTATTGTCAAACGTAAGACTAACTTCAGCAAGGCCACTTGGACCTCTTGTTTTTGAGCCATTAAATACAAGGCTCTCTAAGTTTTCACTTCTTAGATTGCTAATCTTGTGCTCACCAATTACCCATCGGATTGAATCGACAATATTACTTTTGCCACATCCATTCGGACCGATAATACCGGTAATGCCTTCGTCAAAATTTACGACTGTTTTGTCCGCAAAACTCTTGAACCCCTTGATTTCTAAACTCTTTAGTCTCACTTTCTAAAAATTTAAGTCAGACGACAAATATAGGGCTTGAAAAACTGGGGTTATTCAGAAGTTATGCACATGAACTAACATCGAATACCACCCTAAGCCATGGAAAAAAAGTTGAAAAAGCAACTATGAAAGGAGGGGCTGCTCAGCCCATGTCTGAAAACCTTTCCCCACCTAGAAAAATGGGCTACTTCCACTTCCTAAAAAAACCAATAAAACTAGTTCGAGAAGTCAGCATCCTGCTTATACTTTAACCCTATCACCTCCCTCACCCGGTCCAATGTTTGCATAAGCGAGAGTGTATCGTCTAGCGAATGAACCGGACTTTCGGTTAACCCTTTTTTCAAACATTCACCAACATGCCTTATTTCATGCTGATATCCCCAGCCTGGCTCTTTTTCTAAAGAAACAATTGAGCGTGTATCAATGCCCCCAGTATAGTACTGAATCGTTGCAGAGGGCTCATAAAAACGACTAGTTAATCTGATGCGCCCCTTGGTACCAAAAATATCTGCGTCAGTCTCCAAGTTGGATTCAAAAGTAGAAAATAAGGTTGCTATTACCCCGTTTTTGTATTGAAAGATCATTGAACACTGCTGGTCAACTCCAGTAGAAGAAGGATCCATCGTAGCCAAAATCTTATCTGGAACACCCAATAAAGATTGAGCAAGGAAAACCGGGTAGATACCGATATCTAGTAGCGTGCCTCCACCAAGTGCAGGATCATAGAGTCTTTGAGAAACAGGCTCAATGGGCTTAAACCCAAAATTAGCCAACACCCCTTTTAGTTCGCCTAACATACCATCACCAATCATCTCCCTGACCTTTAGATAATGTGGTAGAAATCTTGTCCACAAGGCCTCCATCAAAAAAATATTCTTGGATCGTGCAAGCTGAACCATTTCATTGGCCTGCCGAAGATTGATGGCAAAGGCTTTTTCACACAAAACAGCCTTGCCGTGATTAAGACAAAGCAGGGTATGCTCATGGTGATGGCTATGTGGACTAGCCACATAAATTACATCCACCTCCTTACAATCAACAAGTTCCTGGTAAGAACCAAAAATATGTTTAGCAGGAAAATCTTCTGCAAATAATTTTGCATGAGCAATATCGCGAGAAGCAACTGCTACCAATTCTGCATCATCAACCCATTGCAAATCTGCCGCAAACTTTTTGGCAATCTTACCACAAGCAAGTATGCCCCATTTTATTTTAGCCATATTAGCCATAGTATTAGATATTATTATAGAGGAATTGATGCCCCTTTTGCAACTTCATTAATCAAGAAGTGCAGGATAAAATTTATATTTTTTTGACCCGAAATATTACTACTTCTTTTCAGATCTTTTCTTTAACTCCTCAATAGATATAGTCATCATCCTACCAATTGGCTTGCCATTGCGATAGCTAATCAACTTGATAGGGGCTGCATCAACAGGCACTTCAATTGACTTCCCTTCGTATGCTGGATAGTGGTGATCGGGAAATGAATTGTCAAAGCTGTAATGAATTGAAAGTCCGTCAACCTCACTATCAAAGTCTACAAGCAAACCCCCCTTAGGATTTTTATTGACCTTCACCAATGGGTCGTATATACTAGGGGCATACTTTTTATCAGCAACGTCAAAACGCTTGAAATGATCTTCAACACGTCCAACAAAATTGTTCCAGTTGCGAGATGACTTAGGCGACCATACCGCTTCAGCAGTAGCAAATGCCCTTGGCCACACCATATACCTAAGGTGCCGCATGTTATAAATTTGTTCAGTCCATAGGTTTGCCTGTCCACCTTTAATAAATTTCGCATCAACCCCTTCCGGCACAGGTTCAAACTCATATGCTTTCTTCAACCTTAACATCGCATAGACCGGAGGCTCGATTGCACCGTCTGTTTGCATGTAATCCAGATAAGCATGGGTCGTAGGAGACATTACCACTTCATGACCAAGTTTTGCAGCTTCTATACCCCCTTTAATTCCTCTCCAGCTCATCACCGCAGCGGATGTTGGAAGACTACCTCCTTCGAGAATTTCATCCCAGCCCATCATCTTCTTGCCTTTAGAATTGATAATATTTGAAACCCTGCCAACAAAATAACTTTGTACTTCATGCATGTCCTTCAACTTCTCACGCTTCATTAACTCCTTGATCTGAGGATTGTTTTCCCAGAACGTTTTTGCACACTCATCCCCTCCCATATGAATATATTCAAAAGGGAAAAGTGCTGCAACTTCTGTAAATACTTTATCTAAAAACGTATACACTTTTTCGTTAGCAGGACAAAGGGTATTGTCTATCCGTGCAGTAAATGTTCCATCATCATGCCAATCCATAAATGGGTCACCAGAGTTAACCTTATACTTACCGGGTGTGCAGGAGAGATCTGGATAAGATGCAACAGCAGCAAGCGAGTGACCTGGCACATCGATCTCAGGCATCACATCCACATACTGCTCTTTTGCATAACGAACAATTTCCTTAATATCTTCTTGGGTATAAAAACCACCATGGTTTCTTGGCTCATCATCAGCAGGTGGCGTGAAGAAATTAAATCTTCCAGTCTTCTTTACATTCCACGCTCCAACTTCAGTCAGCTTAGGCAAACTTTTTATTTCGATCCTCCACCCTTGGTCATCCGTCAGATGAAAGTGAAGCAGGTTGTATTTATAGCGGGCCATATCATCAATGAATTCCTTCACTTGTGCAACAGTAAAAAAGTGTCGGGACACATCAAACATCAATCCCCTCCATCCAAATCGAGGTTGATCGCGAATTTCTACCACCGGCAATTTCCATTTCACATCATTAGCAACTGTACGGCCTTCAATTTCCTTTGGCAACAATTGAAGTAAAGATTGTATGCCATAAAACAGGCCAGCTCCTTGCGAAGCAGTTACGTGAACATCATCTTCCTTCACAGAGATCACATAGCCTTCTTTACCTAAATTATGATCAGCGGAAATTGAAAAATGAATGGTATTTTTTGAAGGCTCAGCAATAGGCATCAATTCAAACCCAGCTGCACACTTCAGCGCGGCATTGAATAATGCAGCTGATTGGGCGGCCTCTTTATTGGCAACATCATAAAAAATGGAAGTGGATGTATTGATTAAAAAACTACCCGCTCCAACCTTCACCTCTGCAGGCTGAGGAATTATTGAAATCTGAGGAGCTTGAGCATGAGATTGCATAACCACAAAGAACGCAAGAATAATGCAAAGAATTTTGTTCATCAGATAAATTTGAGCTGGGAAGATAATAAAAAGCAGTCGTTTTTTTGCACCATTACCAATAAGGAAAATTGATGATTTTAACATCTAATCGAGATGAAACTAGCTATCTTAGCGAGCTAAGGAGTTGAAATCTTTATAAACAACTTTACACAAATCATTTTTTTATGAAAAAAACCATTGCAGTCGCATCCTTCTTGTTTAGCATAGGTATATTAACAGCCCAACCAAAGGTTATAGATCGGGCCATTGTAAAAGCCAAAACTGAGATCACCTTTCCAGATAATTTCGGCACCACCACCATCACAAATGATAATGGAGGTGGGGCATTCACGATGCCAAGAGACATGGAGACAACCTCAACGATGTTTTACACCCCGGATTTTATGAAAATTGAAAGCCTATCTGACTTCGGAAACAATATCGTAATTACCGACAGGAAGAATAAAAAAACAACTACACTGATTGAGGCCATGGGCAGAAAAACGGGCTTCTTTTCAACTGATGCTGAAGCAGAAGAACAGAAAGCGCGTATGGATTCAATTCGGAATCTAAGAAAAGATTCCCTTGCTGTACTTGGCATCACATTTAGCGAAAATAAACCTGAGCTAGTCTATGTTGATGAAGTAAAAAAAATATCTGGTGTTGAGTGTAAAAAAGTAATCATCAAATCAAAGGGACAAAAAGGAGCAATCACAGAAAATACTATTTGGTATGACCCACAATTTAAAATGGCAGCTGGATCAACTGCAACCTCCGCTACTGGTGGATTTGGAGGAGGCAGGGGAATGATGTCAATGGGTGGTGGCATTGCAGGACTAGATCAGATTGAGGGGTTCCCCATGGAATACGAAATTGTTCGTGGCAATGGATTTAAACTGCACATGACAGTCTTGAGTGTTAAGGTTGACGCAACGATTGAGGATAAGGTATTTGATGTACCGAAAGGATTTGACATCAAGCCCATGGGCAGCATGCAAGGTCGTGACGGCATGAGAATGATATTCCGAAATGACAACCAATAAAAATAATCAACCAAATCAAAGGGGCCTACTCAATAGGCCCTTTTTTTGTAGGTACCGCATCACATAAATCATCCCTTTATTATACCCATACATTCCTTCAGGCTGATTGTTAAAACGAAGAAAACCTGAGTAGAAATAATCAACGAACTGATCAACCGGCCCATGGTATTGCTGAATAAATTTTTCGTAGATCTTGAGATCTTGTTTTGCAATTGGCGATAGCACATCAAATAATTTTTTCGCGGCCATGCTATCGCTTCTCTTTAAAGCGCTAGCTGAATACATAAAAAGTTCCAGGTTTGCAGAGTACAACAAACTGCTGTCTGTAGATTGCATAGCAGCCAAATACCCAATAAAATTAGCCTCGCTCTCTTTGGCATTGCCAAGTTGATGCGCCACCTCATGCAGGCCAATAAAAGGCAATAAAAAAGAAGGCATCGCATCATTGATTTGTGCCTCGCCAGTGAGGGGATTGTAATATCCACCATATCCCATGTAATTTCCAATGACCCCAAACAAAGAAGACTTGTACGAATGATTTCCTAACTCAAATGAAGGGTACTTATTCAATAAGCTATCGTATGCAAGAAAAATCGAGGCAGTACTTGATCTAGTATACGTATCTCTTCTACCCTTTGCATAGCGGTTGGTTTCAACTAAACTATAATGGGCAAAGTTGACCAACTCTGCTTCAGTCACTTTCTCCTTAGAAAGTCTAAACCGATCCGGAATTGATTGCCTGTAATAATTAAACCCCCACAAAAAGTGAAACACCAACCAACTGGTCACCAGGAAAAATACCAACTGCCTTAGTCCAAACACAACTTGCTTCAATTTCTGCGATGAGCTAGATATTGCTCGGATCAAACCCACCAGCCACTTGATGAACAAAAAAATTAGGAGCAGATAAAGAGTATCACCAAGACTAAACGGCAGAGAACCAAACATCCACCTTAGCATCAAAGAAATATAAACATAGGCACCCTCAGCATACCAATACTCCACCCGCTCGCGTTCAGCGATAAACCAATTTGCGGCAGCCAGCAGCACAAAAAGGAGGATTCCAAACCAATATTTCTTCAAGCTAGTCACCCTGCAAAACTAACAATAAACCATGTGGACCTAATCCCTGCTCTATTTTTCGAAACTGTGTTAGCTAAAAGATAAATACAATCAACTGATTTACAGCATTTTGCCATCTCGCCTAGATTAAAACTAAGATTCCAGAGGCTACCCAGACAGCATAAACATGGGGCTAGCTTTTCTGCTTTCTTCATTTTGTAATTTTACGAACAATCAGTACCTTTGCCGTCCCTAAAACGGTTAGGTATGCCAGACCCTCGGGATTTTGAAATTGCTTTTGTAGGGTTAAAACCCGGAACAGCGGTATACGAATACGAGATAGGGGACGAGTTCTTTGAGGCTGAAAAGCCAACTGACTTCAATCAATGCAAAGCCCACGTGAAATTGTCACTCGACAAAAATGTAGGGTTTATGCAGCTTAAATTTGAAGTGGGTGGAACAACTGAAATGGTTTGCAATCGATGTGGCAATCCTTTAGAAATTGTCCTTTGGGATGATTTTGAAATGGTGGTTAAACAGGTTGAAAACCCAGAGGAAATGAATGAGAGCAATGACGACCCAGACGTGTTTTTCATTTCTAAAACAGAAAGCCACCTGAATATCAAAGATTGGCTTGTTGAATTCGTTCAACTTAGTATGCCCACCTACCCTGCCTGCGCAGAGGATGAAGTAGGCGGCCCTAAGTGCAACAAAGAAGTGCTGGCCATGCTTCACAAACTTGAAGAAACAGAAGAAGAAAAACAAGAAAACAACGATAACCCAATCTGGAAAGGATTGGATAAATTTAAAGACAACTAAAAATAAAATAAGATGCCAAATCCAAAAAGACGTCATTCTCAACAAAGAAGTGCAAAGAGAAGGACCCATTACAAGGCTGAAACCGTTACGTTAAGTAAGGATTCAACTACAGGAGAAATACATGTACGCCACCGCGCCCACGTGAGTGAAGGCAGGTTGATGTATAAGGGCAAAGTGGTCGTGGAGCATTCCCCTATCAAGTAAACCTAAACAACCTCTTATACAGATTCCAATCCCGACCACAGTAAAATGGTATGGATTGGAATTTTTTATTCGACTAAATCTCATGAACTTCATAGTATGAACATAGGACTAGATATGATGGGGGGCGATTTTGCCCCACTGGAAGCAATCAAGGGAATAAAACTCTATAGAGAATTGGGCTCCAATGCCGAACTAACCCTTTTTGGCGACAGCCAACAGATCAATGATTTGCTCCAAGAGCATCAGCTAGATCTTGCTGGCATTCATGTTGTACATACCAGTCAGGTTGTTGATATGGATGAGCATCCTACAAAAGCACTAAGAGAGAAACAAGACTCATCCATTGCTGTTGGCTTTGGCTATTTGGCAAAAGGCATGACCGATGCATTTATCAGTGCAGGCAATACAGGTGCGATGATGGTGGGGTCTTTGTTCAGCATAAAAGCAATTGAAGGGATACAGCGTCCAACGATTGGGGCATATATGCCACGCGAAAACGGAAAGCTGGGATGGCTCTTGGACGTTGGAATTAACGCTGACTGCAAGCCCGAAAATCTTGTTCAGTTCGCGCTACTGGGATCCATCTTCGCAGAGCAAGTCTTGAATATCCCCAACCCGAAAGTTGGACTGATCAATATTGGTGAAGAAGAAGGAAAAGGCAATTTACTTGCTCAGGCGGCATACCCTTTACTAAAGGAACTAAAGTCGATCAATTTCATTGGAAACATAGAAGGAAGAGATGTATTCCTAGATAAGGCAGATGTAATGGTCTGCGAAGGATTTACAGGAAACATCATTCTGAAGCTTGGAGAAAGTATACACGGACTTGTACAACGCAGAAATATCAAAGATGAATTTTTTGATATGTTTGAGTTTGAGCAATATGGTGGTGTTCCTGTGCTAGGCGTAAACAAGCCTGTTATCATTGGCCATGGCATCTCACATGCAAAAGCTTTCAAGAACATGATAGGGATTGCACAAACAATGATTGAAAAAGACCTTATTGGAAAAATAAAGGCAAGTCTTTAACTGCAACTCTTCAATCCGTTGAAACTAAATTGATCAGCGTAGTAAAATCTGCTCAGCCAAACCGTCAGCGCCATACCCACCTTGCTCACAGCCAATTGGTTTATTTAATACGCCAATGCAAACAATACCCGCTGAGTGCTTGGCCTTCCCGAATAAACGCAAGCCCCCTCTTGAGCCGCATTGTTCAAGGGAACACAACGAATAGTAGCCTTGGTTTCTTCTTTAATTTTTTCTTCTGTTTCTGCTGTGCCATCCCAATGTGCTGAAATAAATCCGCCTTTTTCAGTAAGCATAGACTTGAACTCATCCCAAGAGTTGACCTCAGTAATATGATTGTCTCGATGGGCCAATGCACGGTTATAAAGGTTTTGCTGAATCTCCTCAAGAAGATTAATAATGTAATCACTCACACCTTCTGCGGGCACAGACTTCTTTTCTTTCGTATCTCTTCTCGCTATTTCTACTACACCGTTTTCAATGTCTTTCTGACCAATCGCAATACGAACAGGAACACCTTTTAATTCATACTCGGCGAACTTCCATCCTGGACGTTGATTTTCTGAGTCATCGTATTTCACAGTAACCCCGCTAGACTTCAAAGATGATATAATAACATTCACTTTTTCGTCTACCAGTGCCTTCTGTTCAGGCCCTTTATAAATCGGCACAATCACCACCTGCAATGGTGCTATTCTTGGTGGCAGAACAAGTCCCTCATCATCGCTATGCGCCATTACCAATGCCCCGATCAATCTTGTTGACACTCCCCATGAAGTTGCCCAAACAAACTCCTGTTTATTTTCTTTCGTTAGATATTTCACGTCAAAGGCCTTTGCGAAATTTTGGCCAAGAAAATGCGAAGTGCCTGCTTGCAATGCCTTTCCATCCTGCATCAATGCTTCAATACAATATGTTTCCAATGCCCCGGCGAATCTTTCAGTTGGTGTCTTTTTCCCTTTAATTACTGGCAAGGCCATGTAGTTCTCAACAAAATCAGCATAGACATGCAACATCTTTTCTGCTTCTGCAACCGCCTCTTCTGAAGTAGCATGTGCAGTATGGCCTTCCTGCCAAAGAAATTCAGCTGTGCGCAAAAACAAACGAGTTCTCATCTCCCACCTCACCACATTTGCCCATTGGTTGATCAGCAAAGGAAGATCTCGGTAAGACTTTATCCAATCTTTATATGCATTCCAAATTATCGCTTCACTCGTTGGACGAATAATCAGCTCCTCTTCAAGTTTTGCTTCAGGATCAACGATTAACTTTCCTTTTTGTAAAGGATCATTTTTCAAACGATAGTGCGTTACAACAGCACATTCCTTTGCAAATCCTTCGGCATGTCCTTCTTCTTTTTCCAAAAAAGATTTCGGAACAAAAAGAGGAAAATAAGCATTGACATGCCCCGTATCTTTGAACATTTTATCGAGCACATCCCTCATGTTCTCCCACAGCGCATACCCATATGGCTTTATAACCATGCATCCCCTGACTGCAGAGTGATCTGCAAGTCCACCTTTTAACACCAGTTCATTGTACCACTGAGAGTAATCCGCGGCCCTTGTTGTGAGCTCATTTCCCATAAACTAAAGCTTTAACATTTTATTGCACAATTGACTGCAACTTTATCGACCGAATATCGTCTATTAAAAAGCGTTGCCGTTGCGCAAATGTAGTAACTTCGGATTAATCTTTAAACCTTACATATGAACAGGATCATCCTAGTTGTTTTGCTTGCTTCCATCATGATGGGATGCAGCACCACTTACAGGAGTGGCCAAACGCCTGACGATGTCTATTTTTCACCAGTAAGAGGGGAAAGCGAGTACCTCAATACTGAAAGAAACGATGAGTACAGGGCTTCTGCCGTACCTATGGAAGATCGTTATCTGCGAATGAAAGCTCAAGGTAGATCGAGGTGGAACAGTTTTGATGACGATTATGCATACTGGAATAACCCATATTGGAACAATAGAAGTTACTTTGACTTCTACACTCCGCCAGGTCGACTAGGATTAAGTCAGCCCTTTTTTGGCAGTCACTATATCATGGGGAACTCCTATTATGGAAATCCATTCTCCCCGGTCTATTACGGACAGCCTGTAATCATCATCAACAACATCAAGCCTTCCGCTCCAAGAGCAAATGCACCAAGAACGTACAGTCTGAACAATTATAAACCAACCTCAACACCAGTTAACCCAAAGTTTGGAAGTGGCACCCTCAGGTCAAACAACCAATACTATAATAATTCGGGTTCACCTCGTGGAGGATATAATTCCAAATCAGGATCTGGAAGCAGTCCGTCTCGAACATTCTCCAACAGCTCGAATAGCTCAAACTCAAGCGGAACAAGCAATTCAAGCTCAGGAAGCAGCTCCTCGGGCAGCAAACCCTCTGCTGCGCCAGTAAGAAGCTTTCCAAAAAGAAACAATTAATCCGTTTATGGTTTGAGGCAGCTGATTTTCTTTGCTCATCAAGGCAATGATTAAGATGCTGCTTATACAAAGCACATGTAAACCTTAAACGAAACATAAATTATCTCCACATGAAGCGCCTCCTTCTTATTATAACTACGCTTGCCTCTGTGCTCATATTACAGGCCCAGGAGCCTCTTGACGCCCTTCGGTACTCTATGCTTGGACATGGCGGAACAGCTAGGGCGCGGGCCATAGGCGGTGCGCTAACATCTCTTGGGGGCGACTTCTCTGCCATAGCAGTAAATCCAGCCGGATTGGCGCTTTTCAAAACCTCTGAATTGGTATTTACGCCCTCCTTCTCCTTTAATAATACAAAAACAAATTACCTAAACAGTGAGGTGAAGGATAAAAAAACAACCCCTGATTTTAGCAATATTGGGTTAATCATACCAAGGCCTGGATCATGGAATGGAAAATGGAAAAATTTCACCTGGGGACTCGGCATGAACAAGACAATAAATTTTGGCAACAGCATAACTTTAAAAGGCAACAACAACCAAAGCTCCTACTCGGAAAAATATCTTGAAGAACTCATCAACAACAATGTAACTGATCCCAATACTGCAGCCAGTAATTACCCCTATGGCGCAAGCCTTGCGTTTAACACATTCTTGATTGATACTATTGCTGGGATAGGCAATACGATCGAAGGCTACAGAAGCAATGCGACTTCCCTGACTGGCTTAACCCAAGAACAAACGATTACCAGCAAAGGAAACATCAATGATATTTATATCGCTACCAGTGCCAACTACAT
>JBILBU010000058.1:0-7587 GCA_044353505.1 Chitinophagaceae bacterium
CCCTTAAACCTCTTCAACCCCTTAAACCTCTTCAACCCCCTCAACCCCTTCAACCCCTTCAACTCCTTCAACTTTGTATTCCCTTCAACCCCCTCAACCCCTTAAACCTCTTCAACCATTTCAACCAACCAAACTCACCATCTCCTCATCAACCACCAACTGATACGCCTGTCCAATAACGATGGCTACGTTTTCCTTCTCATGGCTGATTGGAAACCCAAAACACTTTGGATACTTGTATTCTTGAACGGCTTCTGAAATTATCTGATAAGCAGTTTTCCCAAATGGTCTTGTGGTGTCTTTGCAATCGGTAAATCCTCCTACAATTAAACCCTTGAGCTTTTTTAATTTGCCCGATCGTTTGAGTTGTTGCATCATGCGATCAATATTATACAACTGCTCTCCAATATCTTCAATAAACAAAATCTTCCCGTCTGTATTGTAAGCGGCATTTGTGCCAATGGCATGGGCAAGCAACGCAAGATTGCCACCAACGACTGGGGCTTTTGTTTTCCCGATTTTATTCAACTGATGTGGCTTTGCCATATACTGCACAGGCTTGCCTTCGATGCTGTCTTTCAATGAAAGTGTAAATCTGTTCTCGGGTTCATCTTCATTGAATGCGCCTGCCATTGGACCGTGTATGCTCGCCACACCAACCTGCTCATGCATTAAGCCATGCAAGATGGTGATGTCGCTATACCCAATCACCCATTTTGGCTTCTTCTTGAATTCACTCCAATTGATCTTGTCCAAGATCCGGGTTGTACCATAGCCACCCCTGGCGCATAATACCGCAGCAATCCTAGGGTTATCGAGCATGTGTTGAAAGTCTTTCAGCCGATCTTCATCAGTGCCAGAGAAATAATTTTTCGACTTCCCTCCCAGGCTCTTGCCTTTGACTACCTTATACCCCCACTTTTTGAGGGCCTTAATGCAGTTCTTGGCTTTTTCGGCAGTCATATAGCCAGCTGGACAAACCAATCCTATGGTATCACCGGGCTTTAGAAATGGGGGCATTTTCATGTATCAAATGTACTTCTTGTGACCAATACAAGGTTCAGAAAGTTGAGGGGGGGGGTTAGGTGTTGATTTGTTTAGTTGTTTAGGGCTAAACGACTAATCACCTATTCACCTAAACATTTTAATCAAGCTATTTGGCTATTTTTGCAGCTACGAACAAAAGATAATGAATATAGCTCCCAAACGATACCTGATTACCAGCGCACTTCCTTATGCCAATGGATTAAAACACGTAGGACATCTGGCAGGTGCCTATATCCCTGCAGACATTTATACCCGTTACCTGCGAGCCCAAAAAAGGGATGTTGTTTTTGTCTGTGGAAGTGATGAGCATGGTACTGCTATCCCTATTCAAGCAATGAAAGAGGGAACAACTCCGCAGGCGATTATCGACAAGTATCATCAGGCGATGAAGGAAGATTTTGCAGATCTTCAGATTAGTTTTGATGTCTATCACAGAACCTCTGATCCTTTGCATCATGAAACTTCTCAGGAATTTTTTACCTACCTGCATGAAAGGGGAGAGCTGGAAACAAAAGAAACAGAACAATATTTTGATGAAGGTTCGCAAACATTTCTTGCAGACCGATATATAAAAGGTACCTGTCCACATTGCAAAAGCGATAGGGCTTTTGGCGACCAATGCGAAAGCTGTGGAACTGCGTTGAGTCCTGATGAACTCATCAATCCGATGAGTACCATCAGTGGACAAGTCCCCATAAAAAAGAAAACAACGCATTGGTATCTGCCACTAGGTCGTCATGAAGATTTTTTACGTCAGTGGATATTGGAAGATCATAAGAATGATTGGCGTGCTTCGGTAGTTGGACAGTGCAAAAGCTGGATTGACGGAGGCTTGCAGTCACGTGCCGTTACCCGCGATTTGGAGTGGGGAATTAAGGTGCCATTGCCAGAGGCGGAGGGTAAAGTATTGTATGTTTGGTTTGATGCACCAATAGGATATATCTCTGCAACCAAGCAGTGGGCCATTGATCACAACAAAGATTGGAAACCTTACTGGTACGATCAGGATACACAACTGGTGCATTTTGTAGGGAAAGACAATATTGTGTTTCACTGCATTATTTTTCCCGTGATGTTAAAATTGCATGGAAACATTATCCCCACTAATGTTCCAGCCAATGAGTTCCTGAACCTTGAAGGGGATAAAATGAGCACCAGCAGAAACTGGAAGCTAGACATGCGTGATTACATTAATGATTTTGTGAAGAAGGAAAATGGGGGAGAGCAGTGTGTGGATATGCTTCGCTATTACTTAACGCAGATTGCGCCGGAGAGCAAGGACAGTGAGTTTACCTGGAAAGGATTTCAGGATGCAGTCAACAGTGAATTGGTATCGATTTTTGGTAATTATATCAACCGCACATTTGTGTTGATGCATAAACTTTGCGGTGGAAAAGTGCCAAGATTTTCTGGTGAATTAGAGGATGAGAAAGACAGGCAATTGGTGAAAGATATTGCTGATATCAAACAACGTGTGGAGCAATCTCTTGAGCAATATAAATTCCGCGAGGCGATGTTTGATGTAATCGATCTTGCACGCAAGGGAAACAAGTACATGCAGGAAAAAGAACCTTGGATTGTAGCGAAATCACTTGCTGAAAATCCTGCAGTCCAGCAGCAGATAGATAATTGCCTGCACCATTGCTTGCAGCTCACTGCAAATCTTGCCGTATTGATCAATCCATTCTTGCCAGCAACCGCAAGAAAAATCTGTCATATGATGAAGGTGGTGGATAAGGTGTTGGATTGGGAAAATGCTGGAAGCATGAAGTTGCTCAGTGTAGGATATACCCTTCGTGAACCACAGTTGTTGTTCAGGAAGATTGACGATGAAGAGATTGCCTTTCAAATTGAAAAACTCAAATCAGGTGTTATGGAAAAACCGCAGGAACAATCAGCAGCAGTTCAAGCTCCTGAAAAAGATATAAAGTCCGAAATTGTATTTGATGATTTTGCAAAGATTGATCTTCGCACAGGTGTAATATTATCTGCACAGAAAGTTCCCAAAGCCGACAAGCTCCTTCAACTTGAAGTAGACCTCGGTTTCGAAAAACGCACCATTCTTTCAGGTATCGCCATGCATTTTCAACCCGAAGAAATTATCGGCAAGCAAGTTGTTGTCGTTGCCAACCTCGCTCCACGCATGATGCGCGGCGTTGAAAGCAACGGCATGATCCTCATGGCCGAAGACGCAGCGGGGAAGCTGCATTTTGTACAGCCGGATGGGTTAGTTGCGCCGGGGGCGAAGGTGTCGTGAGGGGATACAGGTTGAAGCAGTTGAAGCAGTTTAAGGGAATACAGGTTTAAGAGGTTGAAGCAGTTGAAGCAGTTTAAGGGAAAAATACTTTCGCTTCTGATATTTTACACTTGCATAGTCGACAGGCTTGAACTTTCTTAGATGTCATGAAATATGACTATTCTTTTTCTTTTGAGAAACTTGGCACATGGCAAGATGCAAGGGGCTTAGTTAAATTGGTTTACTCGATAACTGCAGATTTTCCCAAACATGAAATATATGGACTTGTCAGTCAGATGAGACGTGCTGCATCAAGTATTAGCTCAAACCTATCAGAGGGTTCTGGTAGATCTTCAACAAAGGACCAAGCTCATTTTTATCAAATATCTTATTCCAGTAATTTGGAGTTGCTGAACCACTTCTACACGGCACTTGACTTGAGTTATATTGATGAGAAGACATTTGAAAAATTAAGAAATCTGGTATGTGCTCTTTCATTCAAAATCAATGCACTCAGAAAATCACGCATCTCTTCAACCCCTTCAACCTGTATTCCCTTCAACCTCACAACCTCCCATCCACCGCTTCTCTATTCAACACCGATTTAATATCATACACAATTCCGGCCGACTGGTTTCTGAGAAGCTTACGTACATCAATGGAGAGAAACTCTCTATGTGCTACAGCGAGCAATACCGCATCATAATATTCTGGCTTGGGCCAAGCACCGTTTAATGTTAATCCAAATTCTTTTTTCACTTGTTCAGGATGTGCCCAAGGGTCATGGACATCTGTTTCTATACCAAACCCGGTAAGCTCTTTGGCAATTTGCGCAACCTTGCTGTTGCGGATATCCGGACAATTCTCCTTGAATGTAACACCAAGGATCAGGGCCCTGCTGCCTTTGATGGAATTGCCTTTGTCGATCAACAACTTCACAATTTTATTGGCAACGAACAAGGGCATGGCATTGTTAACCCTTCTTCCGGAAAGAATCACAGCAGGATGATAGCCGAGCTGCTCTGCTTTGTGTGAGAGATAATAGGGGTCTACTGAAATACAATGTCCCCCTACGAGCCCCGGACTATACCTCAAAAAATTCCATTTTGTTGCAGCAGCCTCAAGTACATCATTGGTGTCGATTCCTACACGATCAAAGATCAATGCAAGTTCGTTTACAAATGAAATATTCAGATCACGCTGTGCATTTTCAATTGCTTTGGATGCTTCTGCTACTTTGATCGATGGTGCAAGGTGTGTGCCTGCGTCGATGATGCTCTTATACAGATCGTCTATAAACCTTGCTGCTTCAGGTGTTGAGCCGCTGGTTACTTTTTTTATTTTAGTAAGTGTGTTGATGCGATCACCCGGATTGATCCGCTCTGGTGAATACCCGCAGAAAAAATCTTTATTAAAGACGAGTCCGCTTTCTTTTTCCAGCACCGGCACGCAATCCTCTTCCGTACACCCGGGGTAGGTGGTTGATTCATAAATCACCACAGCTCCTTTTTTCATGGTTGTCCCAATCATTTTTGAGGCACTGATTAGTGGCCTGAGGTCAGGAGTGTTGTTGCCATCAATGGGTGTTGGTACGGTAACAATATATACACTGGCGTTCTCAAGCTCTGTTCCATCAGAAGAAAAAACAATGCCCCTGTCAATGGAAAGTGAAAGCTCTTCAGGTTCTGCCTCTTTAGTATGATCTTCACCTCTTTTAAGCTCGTCAATCCTGCTCTGGTTGATGTCATAGCCCAACACGGCGTATTTTTTCGACAATTCAAGTGCCAGTGGAAGCCCAACATATCCTAGTCCGATTACAGCAATGCGCGATGTATTCATGCTATTATGTAATGATTTTTTAAGCGACTAAAAGTTAGTTGTAAGGTAATCAAAATATTGATCTTGGATTTGGAGACAAGGGTTAAAGATTCACAATGGTGTGAAAAGGCATGAATGAATCGCTTCACCAGCAATTGAACCTTTTTAAGTTATGATTTCCAAACTAACGCTTAGAGCTAGCGCTGTATTTACCAGTGTTTGAATACAAATAGATTCTTTATTAAAATAACCGAACTTAGCCATATCGTTCAGTCAATAAAAGGATAATGTAACTTCCTTGATTGATCAATGAGTTTTTTACTTATTTGATGAATGTCAAGGGTAATGTCTAATTTTTAAATCAGACTTAATTTTTGAACTTAGCGAAAGAATATTTATACCTTTTTTATACGTATGTCAATAAATACTTCAGCACATAGAATCCTATTTTTGCATGGTTCCTCGGATTTATATGGAGCCAGCAGAGTCTTGTTGCAAACTGTAATTGCTTGTAAGCAACAGGGGTTTCATATCGTCGTGGTCTTGTCAGAGAAAGGTCCTTTATTTGACCAGCTGACTACATTAGCTATCCCCGTTTATATAATACGACTCGGTATATTGAGAAGAAAGTACAACAATATTGGTGGACTTATTAACAGGGTGTTTTTTTGGGGGAAGGCTTTTTTTTTATTGAAAAAAATAATCAAAAACGATAGCATAAATACCATCTACTCAAATACAACTGCCGTATTGGTAGGTGCAATAACCAGTAGGCTATTGAGAGTGAGGCATATTTGGCATATTCATGAAATAATAAAAGAGCCCAGATTTTTACTGCAGATCTTATCTTACTTTATGGAATACTTTTCTGATATCAGTATTGCAGTTTCATCAGCCACTTTTAATCATTGGATTTCCATCAATCCGAACTTGGTAAAAAAACATAAGCTAGTAACTATTTTTAATGGTATTGATGCCAAACCCTATTCTGCTTTTGGGCCATCATTAACTCACCCATTGGTAATCGGTATGATTGGCAGGGTGCACTTTTGGAAAGGGCAGTCTTATTTCTTAGAAATAGCACATGAATTAAATCTGGTTAACCCGCATATTGAATTCATTATGGCTGGGGATGTATTTAAGGGGTATGAATATCTTTTGGAAGAAATTGCGCTCAAGAAAATTGAATTGGGACTTGAACAACATATTAAGGATCTTGGTTATGTGTCTGACAATACTGAATTCTTTAGAAGAATTGATCTTTTGATTGTACCCTCTATTCTTCCCGACCCCTTACCTACAGTAGTTTTGGAAGCTATGGCATCTGCTAAGCCTGTAGCTGCTACAAATATTGGAGGGGCACTTGATATGATTATTGATGATGAAACTGGATTGCTGATCCCTTGGAATGATGCAAAAAAAGCTGCCAATAAGATCCAAGAGCTTATTGATAATCCAGATTTAATGTTGTCAATGGGCGAAAAGGGACGTAGCAGGGCCCTTGAATACTTTTCTATTGATCGATATCATAGTCAAATCATCGAATTAATTGAATCAATTTAATCAATCTTGTCAAGCAGCTACCTGTTGTCAAGGCATGTTCTTATTTACAGCCCATAGAAAGACCGCCCAACCCTAGGCTGATTAATTTAATTTTATATCTTTATGCAAATTGCTCAAGTGAAATTGTCGATTATTTTTTTTTACTTATCTGCCCTTCTTGTTTTTTCTTGTCCACTCAACCTAAAAGCTCAAACTGCATTAATTGCTGGAAGTGATGATGAAAATACGATTAGGGACCTTCAATTATTAAATAAATTCAATAAGCAATACTCTTTTAATGTTCGCAATATTTTTATTTCACTTTTTAATCAAAGTGAGTTAGACTCTATAGGACCTTTTGTATCACAATATGGTAGTCTCAATAAAAAAGTTTCTAAAAAAAACATTAAGATTATCTCATATCCCTTAGAATGGGGGCAGCAACTAAATACTCATTCTGCCTGGGGGAGGAACAATGGTGTTTTTTTAGCCTCAAAAGGGTATCAGCAAAAAATAGTTACTGGCGGAATCATATCTACCAAATGGATTGAATTTCAATTTTTACCTGAGCTACATATTGCATCTCAAGTTTCAAGTACACAAAAAATTAACAATCTCCTTTCTACTGGGCAATCTGCTCTGCGTTTACATCTAGGGCCACTGCCATTTTCAATTTCTTTGTCTTCCGAAAATATTTGGTGGGGCCCAGGAGTTTTCAACTCATTAATGATGAGCAACAATGCGCCTGGTTTTAATCATGTTCGTCTCCATACCAATCGTCCATGGAAAACCCCTATCGGTGTTTTTGAGTTTCAGGTTGTCAGTGGCTATCTTAAGAGCAGATCCAATTTTCCTTTTGAAAACATAAACCTTAATACATTTGAAAGTATATATGGACGTTCACCCTCGAATGAACAGAGATTGTTTAGTGGTTTAAACTTAGC
>JBILBU010000059.1:0-7574 GCA_044353505.1 Chitinophagaceae bacterium
CGCTTATTCCTTTGTTGCATTTAGCACAAGAGGAGTTCGGCGGTTGGCTCAAGCCCGATACGATGGATTATGTTGCCTCTCTGCTAACGATTGACCCTATTGAAGCATACGAAGTGGCAACCTTCTATAGCATGTTCAACCTTAAGCCGGTTGGAAAACATGTATTTGAAGTATGTCATACTGGTCCCTGTATGTTGAACGGCAGTGATCATATCCTGGATTATATCAAAGCGACATTGGGTATTGAAGTTGGACAAACCACTTCAGAAGGGATGTTTACCTTGAAAACGGTGGAATGCCTGGGAGCCTGTGGTTACGCACCCATGATGCAAATGGGCATGAATTATAGGGAGCACCTGACCAAAGAAAGGGTAGATGCAATAATTGACGAGTGCAGAAATAAAAAATAAGCAGACCGGAAAAGCATAAAGCAACATGGCAAAAAAACTATTACTGGAAAAAGCGCATATCGAAGGCATACGTCATTTTGATGTGTACAGAAAAGAAGGTGGCTATGCAGCTGTAGAAACAGCGTTAAAGATGGACCCCGCTGCGATTGTAGAAGAGGTAAAGAAAAGTGGACTTCGTGGTCGTGGTGGTGCAGGTTTTTCAACAGGATTGAAATGGAGCTTTCTTGCTAAACCAGAAGGTGTACCTCGCTATCTGGTATGCAATGCTGATGAATCTGAGCCTGGTACATTCAAGGACAGATACTTGATGGAATTTCTTCCGCATCTCTTAATTGAAGGACTAATCATTTCTTCTTTCGCTCTTGGAAGCAATAGAACATACATCTATATCCGTGGGGAATATGCATGGATCGTAGGAATTCTTGAACAAGCAATCGCTGAAGCAAAGCAGCATGGCTTTCTTGGAAAAAATATTTTAGGATCAGGATTTGATTGCGAAATTTATGTGCAACGTGGTGCAGGTGCATATATCTGTGGTGAAGAAACTGCATTGATTGAATCATTGGAAGGTAAGCGCGGTAACCCGCGCATCAAGCCGCCTTTTCCTGCAATCAAAGGATTGTGGGATTGCCCAACTGTTGTAAACAACGTTGAAACCTTGGCCGCTGTTGTTCCCATCATCAACATGGGTGGCGAGGAATATGCTAAGATTGGTGTAGGAAGATCAACCGGAACAAAACTGCTCTCCGCCTGCGGCAATATCAATAAGCCAGGTGTATATGAGATTGACATGACGATATCAGTAGAAGAATTTATTTATAGTGATGAGTATTGTGGAGGTATTCCTAATGGGAAAAAACTTAAGGCCTGTATTCCTGGTGGATCATCTGTACCCATCCTGCCTGCTAACCTTTTGTTGAAAACCGCAAAAGGGGAAACAAGGTACATGAACTATGAGAGTCTGTCTGATGGTGGCTTTGCTACAGGATCAATGATGGGCTCTGGCGGCTTCATTGTGCTGGATGAAGATCAATGTATCGTCAAACACACGTATACCTTGGCGCGGTTTTACAGACATGAGAGTTGTGGACAGTGTTCACCTTGCAGAGAAGGGACTGGATGGATGGAAAAAATCCTTCAAAAGATTGATACTGGAAAAGGTACTATCGCTGACATCGATTTGCTTTGGGATATCCAAAGAAAAATTGAAGGCAATACAATTTGTCCCTTAGGTGATGCCGCAGCATGGCCTGTAGCAGCTGCCATTAGGCATTTCAGGGATGAATTTGAATGGCATATTAATAACCCAACCAAATGCTTGACGCAGAACTATGGAATTGCCAAGTATGCAGACGCATTGGAACTAAGCGCATAATTTGAATGGGCTTTGCCCAAAAAAAATAACTATGTCCGAAGAAGTTAAAACAGTGAAAGTAACCATCGACAACATCACCATTGATGTTCCTCAGGGCACGAGTATCCTGAATGCAGCAAGGATGATTGGTGGTGATGTTACGCCCCCTGCCATGTGTTATTACAGCAAGCTCAAGGGAAGTGGTGGTAAATGCCGAACCTGCCTTGTTGAAGTAAGCAAGGGTAGTGAAGCAGATCCACGCCCAATGCCCAAGCTGGTTGCCAGCTGCAGAACTGGTGTAATGGATGGCATGGAAGTAAAGAATATTACTAGTCCACGCGTAACTGATGCAAGAAATGGGGTAGTTGAATTTCTGTTGTTAAATCACCCGCTGGATTGTCCGGTTTGTGATCAGGCAGGCGAATGTCATCTTCAAGACCTTGGCTATATGCACGGAAAAGAAGCCACGCGTTACGAGTTCAAGCGTAGAACCTTTGAGAAGCATGATCTAGGTCCATACATTCAACTGCACATGACACGTTGCATTCTATGTTACCGATGTGTGTATGTTGCAGATCAGCTCACTGAAAATCGAGTTCATGGCATATTGAGCAGAGGCGATCATTCTGAAATTGCTACCTATATAGAAAAGTCGCTTGACAACAACTTCATAGGAAACGTAATTGATGTTTGTCCGGTTGGTGCACTGACCGACAAAACATTCAGGTTTAAGAATCGTGTTTGGTTTACCAAGCCACAGAATGCACACCGCGATTGTTCATGCTGCTCAGGAAAAGTAACCATCTGGCAGCGCGGCGAAGAAGTGTTGCGCGTTACTGCAAGAAAAGACCAGTGGGGCGAAGTGGAAGAGTGGATATGCAACGAATGCCGATTTGAGAAAAAATCTGCAAGTGACTGGGTGATTGAAGGTCCGACACACATCAGCAGACATTCTGTAATTTCCCAAGGGCATTATGAAAATATGAAAAAGCCTAAAGAAATTTTCTTCGCGGTACATGACGGGAGGAGTCCGAAGTTATTAATGGATATTCACAGTGTGAGTGAGGTAAATGATCCGTCTGTCGATTTGAGTAAAATCAATGGGCCGGCTTCAAGTGATACATTCAAACTTTCAAGAAAAAAACAATGATCGGTATGGATTTATTGGCAATAGACTTATCATTGGCCCTCGAAAAACTTTTGTTAATCGGAGGCATCATCACCTTTTCGCTGATCGTGGCCATGTATACAACCTATGGAGAGCGAAAGGTTGCTGCGTTCATGCAAGACCGTATTGGTCCGAATCGTGCTGGCCCATTTGGTTTGCTTCAGCCCCTTGCTGATGGCTTGAAATTATTTTTTAAAGAAGAAATTATCCCCACTGCCTCAAGCAAGCTCCTTTTCGTGCTGGGCCCTGCAATCGCGATGATTACTGCAATGCTTACCAGTGCAGTAATTCCTTGGGGTAGTAGCATTAATGTATTTGGTCGTGATGTAAGCCTGCAGATTGCAGACGTGAATATTGGAATCCTCTATATTTTTGGTGTGGTGAGCCTAGGTGTATATGGCATTATGATTGGAGGCTGGTCTTCAAACAATAAATTTTCTTTGATCGCTGCTGTAAGGGGTGCATCCCAGATCATTTCTTATGAATTGGCTATGGGACTTTCCCTTATTGCCCTGCTCATGATGACAGGCTCTTTGAGTTTGAAAACCATCGTGGAGCAGCAAATGACTGGCGGATGGGGCGGTTTTTTAGGATGGAATATTTTATATCAACCCCTTGGCTTTCTTATCTTTTTAATTTGTGTGTTTGCTGAGTGCAATCGAACTCCGTTTGATTTGCCTGAGGCAGAAAATGAACTCAATTTTGGATACCATCAAGAATATTCTTCAATGAAACTTGGTCTGTATTTGTTCTCTGAGTACGTAAACATGTTCATCTCAAGTGCAGTGATGGCAACCTTATTTTTTGGTGGCTATGATATTCCATTTGTGGATGAAGCAACGCTTTCTTTAACCTTGGGTGCAAATACGGTCGCAATCTTGGGATTCGTTGCGTTGTTTGCAAAAATCATTTTCTTCCTTTTCTTATTCATGTGGGTTAGATGGACAATCCCAAGATTCAGGTATGACCAGTTGATGGACCTCGGATGGAAGAAATTGATTCCGCTTGCACTGGCAAATATGTTGATCACTGCCATAGTAATACTGTGGTTTAATAAATAATGTATGGGGTTATTGACAAATAGAGCTAAAGTACTTGAGCAAAAGCCGATGACCTTCATGGAGCGGCTTTACCTGCCGGCTATTCTCAAAGGGATGGCGATCACTTTCTCTCATATGTTTAAGAAGAAACCTACCATCTCTTATCCGGAGGAACAGCGACCTTTTAGTCCGGTCTTCAGGGGACTTCATGTATTGAACCGGGATGAGTATGGAAGAGAGAATTGTACAGCTTGTGGTTTATGTGCGGTAGCTTGTCCAGCTGAAGCCATTACCATGGAAGCCGCTGAGCGCAAGGAAAGTGAAAAGCATTTATACAGGGAAGAAAAATATGCAGCCAAGTATGAGATCAATATGCTTCGTTGTATTTTTTGCGGACTCTGCGAAGAGGCTTGTCCAAAAGACGCAATCTACATGTCTGAAACTTTTGCTCCCTCAAATTTCACGCGAAAAGGTTTTATTTATTCCAAGGAAGAATTGTTGATTCCTGATCCAGTTAATGAAAAAGAAAAATACAAGATAGCCAAAGGCAAACGTGATGCACAATTAAAAAATAAATAAATAAAGTCTATGCACATCACTGAAATACTTTTCTGGTTCCTGACTTCACTATCATTGTTTAGTGCATTGATGGTGGTATTTGGCAGCAATCCTGTTTATAGTGTGTTGTGGCTGATTTTGGTTTTCTTCACCATCTCCGGGCATTACATCTTAATGAACGCACAGTTTCTCGCTATTGTAAACATGATTGTATATGCAGGTGCCATTATGGTTTTGTTTTTATTTGTAATCATGTTTATGAACATGAACAAAGAGAGTGAGCCACAGAAAAGCAATTGGCTTAGGCTTGCCGCAGCTGTTTCAGGGGGAAGCCTGATGTTGATTTTGGTTGCTGCACTCAAAGACAACGGTGGATTTATCAATAGCCTTCGCGGTGAAGGAAATATCGGGTTGATAAAAAATCTCGGGAAGGTATTGTTCACTCAATATGTTGTTCCTTTTGAGATCAGCAGTATACTTTTTCTGAGTGCAATGGTGGGGGCAGTGGTGTTGGCTAAAAAAGAAAAATCACCGGTAGTATCATAAATAACGAATTCTATTTCATATGCCAGTTATACCAGTAAATTATTACATCTTTTTTTCAGTAGCCCTCTTCTCAATTGGGATCGTTGGGGTGCTCACCAGACGCAATGCAATTATTATATTTATGTGCATTGAGCTGATGTTGAATGCAGTGAATGTATTGCTCGTTGCCTTCTCAAAGATGCACCATGTTAATGCCTATATTCTTGATCGGGCAACTACTGCTGGTACTGAAGCACAATTGTTCGTTTTTTTCATCATGGTGGTGGCTGCTGCTGAAGTGACAGTGGGATTGGCCATTATTGTGATGCTGTTTAGAAATATACATTCTGTAGATATAAATTTTTTAAACCGATTGAAGCATTAGTCATTTGACCAACTGATTGACCTTACTTAACTATTGATATGAGCAAATACGTTTTTCTGATTCCGCTGCTTCCCTTGATTGGTTTTCTGCTTAATGGCTTGGGAAGAAACTTTTTATCAAAAACCTTGGTAAGCATCATTGGTACTGGCGTGCTCCTCATTTCTTTTGTAATCAGTCTTGTTCTTTTGCAAGAAGTTTCTGCTCCTGGGTTTACCCCACAGGTGGTGAAGTTGTTTGATTTCATTAAGACCTCAACGTTAGATATCCCATTTTCATTCCAGGTTGATCAGCTGAGTGTACTGTTTCTCCTAGTGATTACAGGAATTGGATCCTTGATTCATCTTTACTCTACTGCCTATATGAAAGAGGAGACTGCTCCTCACTTCGCAAGATATTTTGCATACCTAAATCTTTTTGTATTCTCCATGCTCTTGCTCGTCCTGGGCTCAAACTTTGTAGTGATGTTTGTTGGATGGGAGGGTGTTGGACTATGCTCTTATTTATTGATTGGATATTGGTTTGGCAATAATGAGTATAACAATGCAGCGAAGAAAGCTTTTGTGATGAACCGCATTGGAGACCTTGGTTTTCTATTGGCTATTTTTTGGATGCTTGCCCAGTTTGGTTCAATTGCCTATGCCGATGTTTTTGCAAAGGCATCAACAGCCCCTGTGACAGTTATTACTGGCATCACCCTGCTTCTCTTTATCGGTGCAATGGGTAAATCTGCACAGATACCCCTTTATACATGGTTACCAGACGCCATGGCTGGTCCAACGCCTGTATCAGCCCTGATCCATGCTGCAACCATGGTTACTGCTGGCATCTACATGATTGCAAGAAGCAATGTCTTGTACTCACTGGCACCATTTTCACAACATATCATTGCCATCATTGGTATATCCACTGCACTTCTGGCTGCTACCATTGCGCTCAAGCAAAATGATATTAAAAAAGTATTGGCTTACTCGACAGTGAGTCAGCTCGGTCTCATGTTCCTTGCGCTAGGAGTTGGAGCATATACTGCTGCAGTTTTTCATGTAATGACACATGCTTTCTTCAAGGCCTTGTTGTTCCTTGGAGCAGGAAGTGTTATTCATGCCATGCACCATGAGCAAGACATTATGAAAATGGGTGGACTAAAACTTAAGTTGCCCATCACCCATATTACTTTTCTGGTAGGCTGTCTTGCAATAGCAGGTCTACCGCCATTCTCAGGTTTCTTCTCTAAAGATGAAATTCTCACTGCTGCGTTGGCAAAGAATCCAATATATTATGTACTTGGCGTCCTTACCTCACTAATGACAGCTTTTTATATGTTTAGGCTATACTTCTTGATATTCACTGGAAATTTCAGGGGTACACACGAACAGGCACACCATCTGCATGAATCACCTAAGGCCATGACAGTGCCGTTGATTATTCTTGCATTATGTTCTACCGCAGCAGGATGGATTGGTATCCCGCCAGTATTTGCAGAAAATGCACATCATCTATCAAACTTTCTATCTCCAGTGCTAGGGACTCATGTTGTTGAACATGGGGCCTTTCATTTAACACACAGTTCTGAACTGGCAATGATGGGTGGCTTGGTGTTGCTCATTGTGTTTATGATATTTGTTGCTTTCAAGATGTTTGATAAAGAAAATCTAACACCAGCCCCTTATCGTGGTATTTCCTCTTTTCTTGCCAATAAGTGGTATGTTGATGAGATTTATAATGCTGTTATTGTAAAACCTTTCAATCGATTCTCATGCTTTCTAGACAGGATAGTGGAGGCAAAGATAATTGATGGGGTAGTTGTTGGGGTGGGTAAGGCTGTGCAGTTTAGCAGCAGGCAACTCCGTTACTTACAGAGTGGTCAGGTAGGTTCTTATATTTTGATCATGATGATCTCAATCATAATTTTCTTCATCTTCCAATTGTTTTGGAAGCTTTAATCAACGCACCAACTATGTTCTCAGCATTTGATAATTTCCCGGCCTTATTGATTTGGCTGCCTCTAGCAGGCGCACTGCTATCCTTTTTTGTAAGGTCTGAAACAGCTGCCAAAACCATTGCACTTCTCGTATCTTTTTTGAGCCTTGGTGTTGTTGTTGCCAGCTTGTTTTATAGCGATGCCAAATTTCATCAA